>NZ_CP049783.1:3867500-4467500 GCF_015710975.1 Paenibacillus polymyxa
GTATCTCTCAAGCCCAGGTTTCGAGATTAGAGAAGTCGGCTATACAGCAAATGCAAAAACATGTAAAGTCCTAATGAAATGAATGCTTGAATGATTCAGTGATAAAAACGATCCCGTGCGGATCGTTTTTGCGTTTGCAGGACATTTTTTGGGCTCTCCCACTCATATAGTGAAATAAAGGATGTGATGCGTGTGAATGCACCGGAAACGTCAGTAAGAGCCATGAAAATTTCCGAGTTTCAAACCAAGGATGTCATTAACATTGTAGATGGACGACGTCTAGGACAAATCAGTGATCTGGAGATTGACGTACGACAAGGGAAAATTGAAGCTATCGTGGTTCCGGGCAGCAGCCGATTCATGGGTTGGTTTGGAGGGGGAAGCGAATTGGTTATTCCGTGGCGCAACATTGTGAAAATTGGTTCGGATGTTGTGCTTGTTCGACTGGAGGGATTGCATGAGCCACCGGATGAGAGAGAGCAAAAGTCTTATATCGAACGTCAGGAACGGAATGACCGACGGGGCTTTTGAACAGCAAGTACACGTAATTTAGTATGTTGTGAAGACACAGCGGCGGCTTTTTGGTACACTGGGCAGTAGAGGTGAGAACGAAATGGAACCGTTTATAGTGAATACCGAGGCTAGAGGGACTACGCCCATGCAAGATGGCGGACGTCCCGTGCCAGAGTTGTTATATATCCAATCTTGGGAGCGGCAGGTTCAGGGATTAACAGTGGGGTTTACAGGGCGTCATGGCGGTGTCAGCGAAGCGCCATACGATAGTTTGAACTGTGCGTTTCATGTAGGGGATGACCCGGAGAAAGTCATTCGCAACCGCCAATTAATTGCTGAGCAGCTTGGTTTTGCGGCTGAAGCGTGGACTTGCGGCGAACAGGTCCACGGTAATCATGTTGCTGTTGTCCACGCTGCTGATCGTGGGCGAGGCTTTATGAATCGTGCATCAGCTTTTCAGGACACAGATGGACTTGTGACGAATATACCAGGCATTTTGCTGACGTCCTTTTATGCGGACTGTGTACCCTTATATTTTTGTGATCCCGTGCATCGTGTGATTGGATTGGCGCATGCAGGCTGGAAGGGAACAGTTGCGGAGATTGCGTTGAAAATGGTACAGACCATGCAAACTGAATATGGATCTCAGCCGTCCGATATACTAGCAGCTATTGGTCCTTCTATTGGTCCTGAATCCTATGAGGTAGATGAGCATGTGATGAACCAAATTCGGGTTTTAGAGCATG
This sequence comes from Paenibacillus polymyxa, assembly GCF_015710975.1. NCBI lineage: Bacteria > Bacillati > Bacillota > Bacilli > Caryophanales > Paenibacillaceae > Paenibacillus > Paenibacillus polymyxa. The sequence goes on from NZ_CP049783.1 coordinate 3,868,760, forward strand.
ATTGCCCGGGTAATGATAAATGGGAAGGTTCTGTTTATTTCCCCTTAACCGGTGGAAAAACACTACTCGACTTGAAACAATGCAATCGACACATTATGATGAAAGCAGGAATATTGCCGAGCCATATCGAATGTACTACCTTGTGCACGAGTAGCCGCAGCGATTTATTTTTTTCATATCGCAAGGAAGGCGGCGTTACAGGAAGAATGGCGAGTTGGATTGGTCTGGAAGAGAGGTGAGTCCTCCCGTGTCTTTGGAGGAACGAATTAAAGAAGTTAACGCCCGTATCGAAGCGGCATGTGCCCGTAGCGGACGTTCGCGTGATGAAGTAAATGTGATCGCTGTCACGAAATATGTTTCGGCGGCGGCAATGGCATCCGTATTGGATAACGACTTGGAGCATGTGGGCGAAAATCGCTGGCAGGATGCTGCGGATAAATGGAGCAAGTTGGGTGATCGGGGAACGTGGCATTTTATTGGTCATCTCCAAACGAATAAGGTTAAAGATGTAATTGGAAAATTTAAATTTATACATTCGCTTGATCGCTTATCGCTTGCTCAGGAATTGGACAAGAAGGCAGCCGCTTTGGGACTGCGAGTCAAAGCTTTTGTGCAAGTCAATATTTCTGGGGAAATTTCAAAATACGGCTTATCCTCCGAGGCAGTTGCCCCTTTCCTAGAGCAAATTCGCGAGTTGGAACATGTGGATGTAATCGGCCTGATGACCATGGCTCCTCATGAGGAAAACCCAGAACATACTCGACCTGTGTTTCGGGGATTACGTGAACTGCGTGATCGGTTAAATGGACAAGCTTTGACTAGAGAACCTATCGTTCACTTGTCTATGGGGATGTCCAATGATTTTGAAGTGGCGGTTGAAGAAGGAGCGACCTGGTTGCGGCTTGGTTCCGTACTGGTCGGACGAGAGGAGGATTTTCAGTGGGCGTAATGAATAAGTTCATGAACTTTCTGGGCCTTCAGGAAGAAGAGGAAGTTATAGAGCGAGAGGTTATGAATACGCCGGAAGATCAAGAAATTGAAACCCCAAGCTTTGATAAACGTAAGAACCAGAAGGGCACGAATGTTGTCAGCATCCATTCACAAAAAAATGTGAAAGTTGTTCTGTATGAGCCGCGTTCTTACGATGAAGCACAGGAAATCGCCGACCATATCCGTTCCCACCGCACCGTCGTGGTTAACCTGCAACGAATTCGCAAGGATCAGGCGCTACGCATCATTGATTTTTTGAGTGGCACCGTGTACGCACTGAGTGGTGGCATTTCGAAGGTCGGTAACAATATTTTTCTGTGCACACCGGATACGGTTGAAATTCAAGGCTCCATTACGGAGATACTGGCTGACACTGAACAAGAACTTAACAGAATGAGGTGAGCTTTTCTTGATCGAGGTAATTTACTGGCTATTTCAGATTTATTCGTACATGATCATTGCATATGTCCTGCTGTCATGGCTTCCTAATGCCAGAGAGAGTGTGATCGGTGATTTACTTGCCAGGTTTGTGGAGCCATATTTGTCTCCTTTCCGCAGGTTTATACCGCCAATCTTCGGGATGATTGATATTTCACCTATCGTAGCGCTGATTGCTCTGCGTTTTGCATCGTACGGTTTGATTTCTTTAATCGGCAATTTCGTCTAGGAGGATTTATGCGGACTGAGATTTATGAGCATTTTCACCCGGATGAACGGGATTATGTGGATCGTGCTTCCGAATGGATCAGTCATGCGGGAGCTTATCATGAGCAGAAGCTGACTGATTTTTTGGATCCACGGCAACAGTACATATTGGAGACACTTGCTTCGAAGGAAGACAAGGTCACGATTAGGGTAGATGGCGGATACATGGCTTCGGAACGAAAGCGGGCGCTGATTGCGCCCGATTATTCGTATTTGGACGATGAGGAAATGGGAATTCAGGTCCTTTCCATCACTTCTGATGATCATAAAATCAATACCCTTGAGCACGGTGATTATCTAGGTGCCATTTTGGGGCTTGGAATCAAGCGTGGCAAAATCGGCGACATTCACGTGCTGGATGATGGGTGTCATGTATTGGTGGCGTCAGAGATTGGAGATTTTATGACTATGCATTTGCAGCAGGTACATCGTGTTCATGTATGGACAGAACTGTTGCCAGTAGCAAGTCTCCGAACGAAGGAAGTTGCATTAGAGGCGATGGATCTGACGGTGGCTTCTTTGCGTCTGGACGGGATTGCTAGTGACGTCTACAAATTGAGCCGCAGTAAAATATTAACACCGATTCGAGCGGGACGATGTCGGGTAAACTGGAAGGTGGAGGAGAATCCATCGACTTCACTTAAAGTTGGGGACGTTATTTCCATGCAGGGATTTGGGCGTTTTAAAGTGCTTGAAACAGACGGGATGACAAAAAAAGGTAGATTCCGTGTCAAAATTGGTAAGTTTGTATAGCTGAAGGCAGGATTCATGAGATTTCTGTCGAAAGAATTAACCTATAGCGTTGAACTGGAACGATTTTGCTCTGTACAGTATTCACAAAACGGGGTATGATGACCGATAGATGATATTGAGCGTCGTGACGCGGAAAATGAATTTTTTGTCAATCTTATAGGAGGTGGACGGCATGCCATTAACGCCATTGGATATACATAATAAGGAATTTGCCCGCCGGCTTCGCGGTTATGACGAGGATCAGGTTAATGAATTTTTGGATCAGGTGATCAAGGACTACGAGGGCGTTATCCGTGAAAATAAAGAATTGAGCACCCAGTTGTTGAACGTACAGGAGAAGCTCGATCATTTCGCGACGATTGAGGATACACTGAGCAAGACAATTATTGTCGCGCAGGAAGCAGCTGATGAAGTTCGCAACAACGCCAAGAAAGAATCTCAACTGATCGTGAAGGAAGCGGAAAAAAATGCGGATCGTATTGTGAACGAAGCATTGTCCAAATCCCGTAAAATCGCGTTGGAGGTTGAAGAGCTGAAGAAACAGGCTTCAATTTACCGAGCACGGTTTCGTACATTGGTGGAAGCGCAGCTCGACTTGTTAAGCCAAGATGGCTGGGAAGCACTTGAAAACCGTGAACGCGAAGTGCTGGAGCGCGAGCGTGAAATGAAAGAAATTTACTAATTTTGATTTCTGACAAGCTTTTATTAGGTCTTGTTAGGGTTGACTTTTATCTTTAAACAGGCTATAACTGTAAATACTATACTGAATTCAACGATTATCCGTCTATCGGTTGATGGTTGTTATTCAAGGCAACGATGTTGCTGATTTAAGATTTCGATGAATTTAACATGTTTAATTCGTTGATGGGAACGAGTACGTCATGATTTGTCCCTCAGAGAGTTGGCCTACCGGTGCAAGCCAACGTTCAGAACATGACTGAAGATCCTCCCGGAGAAGTGAGCTGAAGCGCTTAAACTTGGGGCGTGTGTAAGCGATCACCGTTTGCCATGCGTTATAATGGCGCCCTGCTGAAGTAGAGTAGGGCTCAGAGAGTCGTGACAAGATCGTCTTTTTAGATTGGTCTATTTACGGAATCAGGGTGGTAACGCGAGCACAGTCTCGTCCCTTTTACAGGGATGGGGCTTTTTTTGTTGCTTTTTTAAGTGCGCTAGAACAATCAATGATGAGCAGAGAGGAAGTATAACGTTATGAACAGAGTGGATGTTAAAGAAAAAGCACGGTCACGTGACCTACGCATCCTGAGCAAATGGAAACAGGAGGACACATTCCGTAAATCCATTACCAATCGTGAAGGAAAGCCCAATTTTGTGTTTTATGAGGGCCCACCAACAGCTAACGGCAAACCACACATCGGTCATGTGCTGGGTCGCGTAATTAAGGATTTCGTCGGCCGCTATCAGACTATGAAGGGATATCGTGTCGTACGGAAGGCGGGTTGGGATACGCATGGCCTGCCGGTGGAACTGGGTGTGCAAAAGCAACTGGGGATCTCCCACAAACCTGAAATTGAAGAATATGGTGTTGAGAAATTTATTAAAAAATGTAAAGCGAGCGTGTTTGAATACGAGCAGCAATGGCGCGATTTAACCGAAGCGATCGGATACTGGACAGACCTTGATCACCCGTACATTACCTTGGACAATAACTATATCGAGAGCGTATGGAACATTTTGGCGACGATTCATGAGAAAGACCTGCTGTATCGTGGTCATCGTGTGAGTCCGTATTGCCCGGATTGTCAGACGACGCTAAGTTCCCATGAAGTAGCACAGGGCTACAAAGATGTAAAGGATCTGAGTGCCACGGCCAAATTCAAGCTGCATAGCAGTGGTGAATATGTACTGGCCTGGACGACAACACCTTGGACCTTGCCGAGCCACGTGGCGCTCGCTGTCAACCCTGAGCTGGAATACGCACGTGTGAAGCAAGAAGATGGTGTATACATCGTTGCTAAAAATCTGGTTGAGACCGTAATTAAAGGTGATCATGAAGTGATTGGCACACTATCGGGTTCTGAACTGGTAGGCCAAACCTATACCCCGCCATTTACTTATTTTCAGGTGGAAAAGGGTAACCAAATTCTGGGTGCGAAGTTCGTAACAGACTCCAGCGGTACAGGTATCGTTCATATGGCTCCGGCACATGGTGAGGATGACTATCGCGTATGTCGTGAAAATGGTGTTGGGTTTATCAACGTAGTGGATCTTCAAGGTAACTATGTAGCTGAAATCACTGATTTTGCAGGCCGTTTTGTGAAAGATTGCGATGTAGATATTGTGAAAATGCTATCCGAAAAAGGTTTGCTGTACAGCAAGGAAAAATACGAGCATAGCTATCCGTTCTGCTGGCGCTGCGATACTCCATTACTGTACTATGCTATGGACAGCTGGTTTATCAAAACAACTGCGATCAAGGATCAACTGATTGCCAACAACAGCGAAGTTGAATGGTACCCAGGTCATGTACGCGAAGGACGCTTTGGCAAGTTTTTGGAGGAACTGGTGGACTGGAACATCAGTCGTGATCGCTATTGGGGTACACCGCTTAATATCTGGGTTTGTGAGGAAACTGGAGAACAGTTCGCACCCCACAGTATTGCTGAGTTGAGAGAACGTGCGATTGGGGACGTGCCGGCGGATATCGAGCTACACAAACCATATGTAGATGATATCAAGGTTCGTAGCCAATGCGGTAAATACGAAATGACTCGCACACCGGAAGTCATCGACGTATGGTTCGATAGCGGTTCTATGCCGTTTGCACAGCATCATTATCCTTTTGAGAATAATGAAACGTTCGAGCAGCAATTTCCAGCAGATATGATCTGTGAAGGGATTGACCAGACTCGTGGCTGGTTCTATAGCTTGCTTGCGGTTTCGACGATGCTGACTGGCAAAGCTCCTTACAAAGCTGTCATGGCAACAGGCCATGTACTGGATGAGCAGGGTCAGAAAATGTCCAAATCGAAGGGCAATGTTATCGATCCGTGGGAAGTAATTGACGAGTACGGTACAGACGCTTTCCGCTGGGCATTGCTCTCCGATAGCGCACCATGGAATAGCAAACGTTTTTCCAAAGGCATCGTAGGCGAAGCTAAATCGAAGCTGGTAGATACGCTTGTCAATACACACGCATTTCTGACCTTGTATGCAGATATTGACGGATTTGATCCGGCACAGCATCCGTTCAAGCCATCGGCACACAAATTGGATCGCTGGATTTTGTCCCGTCTGAACAGCTTAATTTTGGTTGTGGACAAAGCATTGTCTGTCAATGACTTCCTGAACTCTGCCAAAGCGATTGAGTCGTTTGTGGATGAACTGAGTAACTGGTATATCCGTCGTTCACGTGATCGATTCTGGGGTAACGGGCTTACAGAAGATAAACTGGATGCGTACCGCACACTGACGGAGGTGCTGTTAACGACGGCGAAGCTGCTTGCACCGTTCACACCGCTGCTTGCTGAGGATATTTACCTCAACCTGAGCAATGGGGAAAGTGTTCATCTGGATGACTATCCGTCTGCCAATGAATCCTTAATTGATCTGGAACTGGAGCGAGATATGGAAACGGCACGTCGCGTCGTTGAATTAGCACGTAATGTCCGTAACGAAACGGGTTTGAAAACACGTCAACCGTTGTCTGAGTTGATTCTGTCTATGGATCAGGATTTTGACCTGGGTGGCTATGAGGAAATCATCAAAGATGAGATCAATGTGAAGCATATTCATGTTGAGACGGACGATAGCGGATTTGTAGATTTTACATTGAAGCTGAATTTGAAAGTGGCAGGCAAGAAATACGGCAAAAATGTCGGATTCCTACAAAATCTTTTCAAGGGAATGTCTGCTGAAGAAACTCGTTCTGTTGTAGAAAAAGGGGTACTGAACGTGGCTTCTCCAGAAGGAGAAGAGTTGCAAGTTACAGCTGAGGAATTGCTGGTGGAGAAAAAAGCGAAAGAAGGCTTCGCTTCTGCTTCTGGCTATGGCTTAACGGTAGCGTTGAACACAGACATTACACCGGAGCTTGAGCAAGAGGGCTGGGTACGTGAAGTGGTTCGTGCGGTACAAGACTACCGCAAAAAGCTGGATCTGCCGATTGAAAAGTATGTAGCATTGACGTTGGATGTAGACAACGATTTGCGTCAGGCGATCGAAAGCTTCGACTCTGTGTTGCGTGAGAACGTATTGGTAACCACGGTGACATTTGGTCAAGCCGAACCAGCGGAACATGTAGAAGTGAATGGCAAAACTATCGGCGTTCATATTGGGGAATAATTACAAGCCCCCTGTCCCATAATACAATAACAGGCAGCATATAAAAACGAGCCTAAGCATCGGAAACGGGTTTCCTCCGTTACGTGCTTCGGCTCGTTTGCTGCTTTCGGGGCAGCCATCGGAAAAGGGGGATTGTGCATATGACAGCACGGTCAAGGCGCAGACTGGGAAGGAGTCTCCGAGGGATGAACGGAGAAGGGGCCGCCATAGCCTCAGATAAGGGAATAGCAGGTGACCAGGCAGAGAAACTAAGTCGTGTGGAAAAGCTGGTGCAAGCTGTATCAGAGCAGATGGAACGAACACGTATTGCAGATTACGCTTTGCTGCTGAATAAGCCTTGGCGATTACTTTGGCTAAACCTAATATCAGGTGTTTCCCGTGGAATCGGCATTGCGCTAGGATTTACTTTTTTTGCCGCTACCATAATTTATGTGCTGCAAGTGCTCGGAGCGTTGAATTTGCCGATTATCGGTGATTATATCGCTGATATTGTACGGATCGTACAGCGACAATTAGAGCTTACTACCTACTAGGGCGTTTCACTTTTAAGCTTCCGATTCGTCCTCGTGCAAATCCGGCTCCAGCAGACCTTCACCCTCGCCATCTTCTATATAACGCTGATAAATAGAACTGCGGACAATGGATACATTTCTGCCATAAATGTCAGTAGCGACAAAGCTTTCATATGGCTCTACGAAGCCCATATTATCATCGCCAGCTTCAATTTCCATATCATCATAGCGGTGGATTTCACCACTTTCCGCCATGGCCGGGGTGTTAGAGGTTCCCCAATTTTCAACGATCTGCCAAGCATCTTCACCGTCAAAGCCGTTTTGTTCTTCACGCTCATCCAGGCTTGTTCTACCGAACGCGGGAGCGAGAAATTCTTCCTCCACCGGACGGTTGTTGGATACTTCTGTTTCAGGACTGTATTCTTTGCAATAAATGGTATAGGGAACAGCCAACAGGCGTTCATAGGGGATGGGTTTGCCGCTGGCGGCGCAAATGCCATAGGTTCCCTTATCCATAGCCATCAAGGCTGATTTGATACGTTCCAATTGAAACTCGTCATGCTCCAGTAAGGAAATATCTTTGGCTCGCTCATAGGTTTCGGTAGCTAGATCGCCTGGATGGTTATCGATGGGAGAAAGCTCACCGGTTTGGTCGCGTTGAGAATCGCCGAGTCCATAATGGTCGTTGTTTTGCAAACGATGCTCAATTTCCTTTTTGCGTTCCAGCAGTTCGTTACGCAAGCCCTGCAATTGTTGCTCCGTCAATGGGGACATGGAATCCTCTCCTTGTTCTAGATTTACATGCATGCAATGTGTCAGGTATGCTCCTTGTAGTGTGCACCGGGAAGACCTCTTTTACATAGGAAATTCTAATCAAATGTGATTGAGTTCATTCCATTTAAGGACTATGCTCGATAGCCTGCAGGACTCGTGGACGATCTGAGAAGGCTTATGCTACAATAAATGGGTTCGACAACGGATATAAGCGGATCGGAGTGACGAAGGACTGTGATTTATTTTGGTATTGCGCTAATTATTTTTTTGATTGATCAGGGTGTCAAATATTTGGTGGCTACGCGGATGGAATTGTACGAGCAAATACCAGTCATCGGCAATTTCTTTTTAATCACCTCTCATCGTAATCGCGGAGCCGCTTTTGGGATTTTGGAAGGGCAACGCTGGCTTTTTATCGTGATTACAATTGTAGTTGTGATCGGTATCGTATGGTACCTGAGAAAAACGGTCAGAGCTGGGCAAAAACTACTTCCTGTTGCGCTAAGTTTGGTGCTTGGGGGAGCGGTTGGTAATTTTTTGGATCGAGCTATTTCTGGAGAAGTAGTTGATTTTGCACAGTTCAATTTTGGAAGCTACACATTCCCGATTTTTAATGTGGCAGACTCGGCAATTGTCATCGGTGTTGCACTGATTATTTTGGATACATTGCTGGAATCGCGTCGGGAAAAAGGGAATGGCAATGATAGCGTTGAAGGGAAGTCATAGCATGAACGAAGTGAATGAAAACGGCGAAGCCATAGGTCTGTCTTATGAGGACGAACTGGAGGGTGAATCTCTGGAATGGACAGCGGATTCAGAGGATGTCAAAACACGTATAGATAAATACATCGCCGAAGAAATGAAGGAAGTGTCTCGTTCCCAGATCCAGCTGTGGATCGGGAATGGTCGGGTACTGGTGAACGGTGCGGCGGTCAAAGCGAACTACAAGCTGGCTGAAGGAGATCATATCGTACTATCGGTACCTGAACCAGAAAGTGTAGATATTATGCCGGAAAATATTCCGCTAGATGTCGTATACGAGGATTCGGACGTTATTGTCATTAACAAGCAACGTGGTCTAGTTGTGCATCCTGCACCAGGACACTCCTCGGGAACACTGGTCAACGCACTGATGTACCACTGCCATGACCTTTCCGGCATTAACGGGGAATTACGTCCTGGTATTGTTCACCGTATTGATAAGGATACATCAGGACTGCTGATGGCAGCTAAAAATGATCAGGCCCACGCATCACTTGCAGCACAGCTGAAGGATCATAGCGTGACTCGGAAATATATAGCATTGGTCCACGGTCATTTGAGTCACGATCAGGGAACCGTAGATGCCCCGATTGGTCGTGATTCAGGTGACCGTAAATTGTTCACGGTTACGGAACGCAACAGCAAGCATGCAGTTACCCATTTTCTCGTCATTGAACGGTTAGGTGATTATACCCTGCTTGAACTTCAATTGGAGACAGGACGGACACACCAAATTCGTGTTCACATGAAATTCATTGGACATCCATTGGTTGGCGACCCTATGTATGGACGCAGTAAAGGGGTTCGTATGGATGGCCAAGCGCTGCATGCAGCGGTTCTGGGATTTAAGCATCCAACTACTGGAGAGTACTTAGAATTTAGCAGACCGATCCCTCCTGATATGGAGGACGTATTAACGTCCTTGCGTAGTCGCTAAAATAATGATGATTTGCTCTGCTTTCCTATTCAAAAACTTGAATAAATTATTAAGTATAACCGCCTAAATGGCGGTTTTTTTATTGTCTGAATAGGAATGGGTAAAAACAACTATGGATAATTATACAATTAGGATGTATAATTATTAAAGTGCTTCCGGTGGTTCCGGTTGAACGGGTGTTGACACGAGATTTTCAATCTGTCATACTTCTTGTAGTTGCGATGGACTTTGTCCGAGAGATGGTTAACCATCTCACACTATGAGAAACAGGACAAAGGAAATCCTGAATAGCACCTTTAAATCAGTCCCGTGAGGCTGGCAAGGTAACGTGAATGGATCACTGATCAGTGCATCCGCTGCGGCGGTATGTCTTCAGTGTGTCCGACAGATCGGAGAACAGTGGAAGACTGTTCATACGAGACTCCTTGCCAAACTTGGGCAAGGAGTCTTTTTTGTATCCGAACACGGGACCAGGTCTGAAGGGAACATCACCTGAGGAGGCTGGAAGCATGAGTATTGAAACACATGTACTGATGGATGAAATTGCGATTCGTCGGGCATTAACGCGGATTGCACATGAAATTTTGGAGAAAAACAAGGGTATTGACGATTGCGTACTCGTAGGTATTCGAACACGCGGAGTTCATCTGGCGCAGCGCTTGGCTGAAAAAATTGCTGAAATTGAAGGCGCACCAATTCCATGGGGAGAGCTAGATGTCACAGCCTACCGCGATGACCGGAGCAGCGTTGCCGAGGCTAAAGGAAATGGAAAAGAGCTTTTGATGAATCCCGCTGACGTATCGGTTCATGATAAGAAAGTCATTCTCTTTGACGATGTGCTGTACACAGGCCGCACTATTCGCGCGGCGATGGATGCATTGATGGACTGCGGACGACCGCAAATGATCCAGCTGGCTGTGCTAGCAGATCGCGGACACCGTGAGCTTCCGATTCGTCCGGATTACATCGGCAAGAACATCCCGACCTCCAAATCTGAGGAAATCGTAGTTGCACTTCAGGAGACGGACGGTAAGGACGAAGTGACGATCATTCAGAACCGGGGGGAATAGGTATGATCACAACAGCCAGTCAACTTAGAGAACGTAGCCTGCTCGGATTAAAAGAACTTAGCCGAAATGAAATTGAGTCGATTCTGGATCGTGCTCAGTATTGGGAATCACAGCCGCAAAAACTGATTCCAGTCCTACAGTCACGCTTCGCGGCCAACATGTTTTTTGAAAATAGTACACGCACACGCTTTTCTTTTGAAATGGCGGAGAAGCGGCTCGGCGCTCAGGTTTTGAACTTTTCCGCTGCGGCTTCCAGTGTGGAAAAAGGGGAGTCCATTTACGATACTGTGCGTACGCTTGAATCCATGGGCATTGATGCTGGAGTCATTCGCTTAAAGCCAGCAGGAGTGCTGCAAGAGCTTGCTGAGAAGGTCAGTGTTCCGCTGGTTAATGCGGGAGACGGCAACAATGAGCATCCAACGCAGGCTTTGCTAGACCTCTACACCATGCGCAAAACTTTCGGTGAGCTTAAAGGCTTGAGAGTATCCATCATAGGAGACATTTTGCACAGCCGTGTAGCTCGCTCGAATCTGTGGGCCTTGCAAAAATTCGGAGCCGAGGTTAGCTTCTGTGCACCAGACAATATGCAGGCATCTGATCTTGCAACGTACGCGCCTTATGTGCCGATGCAAGAAGCATTGCAGGCAGACGTAGTCATGATGCTGCGGGTCCAGCTGGAACGGCATGCCGAAGGAATGTTGCGCTCAGCGGATGAGTACCGAGAGCAGTACGGTTTGACAGAAGAAAGAGCAGCAAGCCTTAAGTCCGGAACAATTATCATGCACCCGGCTCCAGTGAATCGAAACGTGGAGATCGACAGTGCAGTTGTGGAAAGCGAGCAATCGCGAATTTTTCCGCAAATGGCCAACGGGGTTCCGATCCGCATGGCGGTTATGGAACGGGCAATGAAGCTGTAGAAGCTGTCAGCAGGATCGTAGGGAAAAAGTTGCAAAAAACCTGAGCGGAGGAATATTTCAGATGAAACAATTAATTATGAATGCAAGCGTATTGAACGAGCAGGGCGAGGCTGAATTGAAATCCATCCTTATTGCCGATGGGAAAATTTTAGCTATCGCAAATGCGGATGCCGGAGTTAGCCTACTTGTGGAAGAAGGGGCATCTGGGCAAGAGCTCGATGTCGAAAAAATCGACGCCCAGGGAAAACTGGTCATCCCCGGTCTAATCGACATGCATGTGCATCTGAGAGAACCTGGCTTTGAATATAAAGAAACCATTGAAACAGGTAGCCGCGCTGCGGTGAAAGGTGGATTTACCACGATTGCCTGCATGCCGAACACACGTCCGGTTACGGACAATGTAGACACGGTTCAGCTGGTGCTGAAAAAGGGGCAAGAGGCTGGGCTGGCCAAGGTACTTCCTTACGCAGCCATCACGAAAAACGAACTGGGACGAGAACTGACGGATTTTGAAGCGCTCAAAGCAGCAGGTGCAATCGGCTTTACTGATGACGGAGTCGGAGTGCAGAGTGCACAGATGATGAAAGATGCCATGTCACAAGCTAAAGCGCTGGATATGCCAGTCATTGCACATTGTGAAGATAACACACTTGTTGTAGGAGCAGCGGTGACGGATGGTGAATTTGCCAAGCGTCACGGACTCAAAGGTATCCCCAATGAATCCGAGGCGATCCATGTTGGGCGTGACATCCTGCTATCCGAGGCAACCGGGGCACATTATCATGTATGCCATGTCAGCACAGAACAATCGGTGCGGTTGATTCGCCATGCGAAATCTTTTGGCATCAAAGTCACTGCTGAGGTATGCCCGCATCACTTGGTACTGTCCGATGAGGACATTCCTGGGTTAGATGCTAACTGGAAAATGAATCCTCCACTACGCTCCCCGCGTGATGTGCAGGCATGCATCGAGGGGCTGGAGGACGGAACGATTGATATCATCGTAACTGACCATGCAGCACACAGCGAGGAAGAGAAGGCAAAAGGGTTGGAGCTGGCGCCATTTGGAATCGTCGGATTTGAAACGGCCTTTCCACTGCTGTACACCAAATTCGTAGCTACTGGGAAATGGACACTGGACTTTCTGGTGCGCCGTATGACGACTGACCCAGCGCGTGTCTTCCGCCTTGATACAGGACGTCTGGAAGAGGGAGCACCCGCTGACCTGACCATGATTGATCTGGAGCAGGAGCAGGTAGTTGATCCACAAACGTTTGCCAGCAAAGGACGCAACACTCCTTTTACAGGCTGGAAGCTCAAAGGCTGGCCGGTGAAAACTTGGGTAGACGGCAAACTGGTATGGTCTGCTGACGAAGCAAAATAATACACAACTACTTAAAAAATAGAACCTTATAGCAGGAAACAAAATAGAGGAGTGAGACGGGATGCAGGCAAGATTGTTACTTCAGGACGGCACGCTGTTTACAGGCACATCATTTGGTGCGGAAGGTGAAAAAACAGGCGAGGTCGTTTTCAACACAGGGATTACAGGCTATCAAGAGGTGCTGACGGATCCCTCTTATTGCGGACAAATCGTAACCATGACTTACCCGCTGATTGGTAATTATGGAATTACTCGTGATGATTTTGAATCGGTACGGCCTTATGTTCATGGCTTTGCTGTTCGACATTACGAGCCGGCGCCAAGTAACTGGCGTGCTCAATACAGCGTGGGCGATTTGCTGAAGGAATATGGCATCATTGGCATTAGCGACATCGACACCCGCATGCTCACCCGGATTATTCGCCATCACGGCACAATGAAGGGCATTTTGACGACTGGTTCCCAGCCGGTGGAAGAACTAAAAGAAATGATGTCCGACATGACCATAGAAGAACTGCGTAATCAGGTTCCTTTGACTTCTACACCTCATCCGTACAGCAGCCCTGGCAACGGAGAACGGATCGTATTGATTGACTATGGTGCCAAGAGCGGCATCCTGCGCGAACTGAATAAACGGGACTGCGATGTGGTTGTCGTTCCGCATGATACGACGGCCGAAGAAATTCGTCGCTTAGATCCAGACGGTATACAGCTGTCCAACGGTCCTGGAGATCCGAAAGACGTACCACATGCTGTCCGTACGGTGGCTGAACTGCTAGGAGAATACCCTATTTTCGGGATTTGCTTGGGACACCAGTTGTTTGCCTTAGCTTCGGGAGCAGATACGGAAAAGCTGAAATTTGGACATCGCGGTGGTAACCATCCGGTGAAAGAACTGGAGAGCGGCCGTTGCTTCATTACATCACAAAATCACGGGTACACAGTGAATGAGGATTCGATCCAAGGAACTGAGCTTGAAGTGACGCATATTAATAACAACGATAAAACGATCGAGGGTCTTAAACATACTAAATATCCTGCGTTTTCGGTGCAATATCACCCAGAGGCTGCACCTGGCCCTTACGACAATGGCTACCTGTTTGACCGCTTTCTGGATATGATTCGTGAACACAAAAGAAATCAACCAAAGCAACCGCGTCAGGCTGCTATCGCCGCCGCAGTGAGAGGAGAGCGCTAATATGCCGAAAAATACAGAACTTAAAAAAATACTCGTGATCGGTTCCGGTCCTATCGTTATTGGTCAGGCAGCAGAATTCGATTACGCTGGTACACAAGCTTGTCAAGCGCTCAAAGAAGAAGGCGTCGAGGTAGTACTGATTAACAGTAACCCGGCAACCATCATGACAGACACCAATATGGCAGACAAAGTATATATCGAGCCGATTACACTGGATTTTGTAACACAGATTATCCGTCAGGAGCGTCCAGATGGTCTACTTCCTACACTGGGAGGACAGACAGGTCTGAATATGGCAGTGGAACTGGCTCGCGCAGGGGTGTTGGAGCGCGAAAACGTTAAGCTGCTGGGAACTCAACTGAATTCAATTGAAAAAGCCGAAGACCGGGACTTGTTCCGCGACCTGATGCGTGAGTTGGAACAGCCCGTGCCGGAGAGTGTAATTGTAACGACATTGGAAGAATCGCTGGAATTTGCTAACGAAATCGGTTATCCCATTATCGTTCGACCGGCTTATACGCTGGGAGGTACAGGCGGTGGGATCTGCGCCACAGAAGAAGAATTGCGTGAAACCGTAAGCTCTGGCTTGCGTTACAGTCCAATCGGACAATGTTTAGTGGAAAAAAGTATCGCAGGTATGAAGGAAGTCGAATATGAAGTCATGCGTGACGGCAATGACAACTGTATCGTGGTCTGCAATATGGAAAACTTCGATCCGGTCGGCGTGCACACTGGTGACAGTATCGTCGTAGCGCCGAGCCAGACGCTGTCAGATCGTGAGTATCAGATGCTGCGCTCCGCTTCTCTCAAAATTATCCGCGCCCTCAATATCGAAGGCGGCTGTAATGTACAGTTTGCACTGGATCCGCACAGCTATCAATACTACGTGATTGAGGTCAACCCACGGGTGAGTCGTTCCTCGGCACTGGCTTCCAAGGCGACCGGATATCCGATTGCCAAAATGGCGGCCAAAATTGCACTAGGCTACACACTGGATGAAATTGTGAATCCGGTAACGGGACAAACGTATGCTTGCTTTGAGCCGACATTGGATTACATCGTGAGTAAAATACCACGCTGGCCATTTGACAAGTTCATTTCTGCCAACCGCAAACTTGGCACACAAATGAAAGCAACCGGTGAAGTCATGGCCATCGGACGTACATTTGAAGAGTCAATCCATAAAGCGGTTCGTTCTCTGGAAATTGGTGTACATCGCCTGCATCTAAAGGGTGCCGATCAACTATCTGATGAGGTGCTTAAGGATCGTCTGAGTAAAGCAGATGATGAACGCTTGTTCTTGGTAGCCGAGGCATTCCGTCGTGGCTGGAAGCAACAAGATATTCAGGATATAACTAAAATTGATTGGTGGTTCCTCGACAAGGTAGAGGGAATTGTCAAATTTGAATCCACTATCGCAGAAGAGTCTGAGTTGACTTATGAAACACTCTATCAGGCCAAACGAAAAGGATTTACTGACCGCTCCATTGCTGAGATTCGCAGTATGGGTCAACGCAAGAGTATGACAACCGAACCCGAGGTTCGTGAATTCCGTCTAAATCAAAACCTGCGTCCTGTCTACAAAATGGTAGATACGTGTGCGGCCGAGTTTGAAGCCACAACTCCGTACTACTACTCCTCTTATGAGGTGGAAAACGAAGTGATTCCATCTAACAAAGAGAAAGTCATCGTACTCGGCTCAGGACCCATCCGAATCGGGCAGGGGATTGAATTTGACTACTCCACTGTGCATGCGGTGTGGGCTATTCAAAAAGCGGGTTACGAAGCGGTAATTATTAATAACAATCCGGAGACTGTATCTACAGACTTCAACACATCTGACCGTCTCTACTTTGAGCCACTTTTCTTCGAGGATGTAATGAATGTCATCGAGCAGGAAAAACCGATTGGTGTCATCGTCCAGTTCGGCGGTCAAACGGCGATTAACCTCGCAGCACCACTTAGTGCGGCAGGCGTGAATATTTTGGGTACGAGTCTGGAAAGTATCGATGAAGCAGAAGACCGGAAAAAGTTCGAACAGCTGCTGTCTCGCCTTGCTATCGCCCAGCCTAAAGGCAATACGGTCACGTCGGTAGATGAAGCGGTAGGAACTGCCCAAGCATTGGGGTACCCAGTTCTGGTACGTCCATCCTACGTCCTGGGCGGACGCGCTATGGAAATTGTGTACTCAGATACGGAATTGCTGCGGTACATGGAAGAAGCGGTTAAAATCAATCCGGAACATCCTGTGCTCATCGACCGTTATATGCTGGGCAAAGAAGTTGAGGTTGACGCCATCTGTGACGGCGAAACGGTCCTAGTACCAGGGATTATGGAACATGTGGAACGGGCAGGGGTTCACTCAGGTGACTCGATCGCAGTGTATCCGCCACAACACTTGTCTGACGAGCTGAAGCAAAAAGTCGTGGACATTACGATCAGCATCGCCAAGGAATTGAAAACGATTGGTCTGGTAAACATTCAGTTCGTCATTCATCAAGATGAGGTGTATGTCATCGAGGTTAACCCTCGTTCCTCACGGACGGTTCCTTTCCTAAGCAAAGTAACGAATATTCCGATGGCTAACCTGGCGACACAGGCCATTTTGGGCGGTAAGCTTAAAGATGCAGGCTATACAGAAGGGCTATGGCCTGAAAGTAATTATGTCTCGGTTAAGGTTCCTGTATTCTCCTTTGCCAAGCTGCGTCGTGTAGAGCCAACACTGGGGCCTGAAATGAAATCTACAGGTGAAGTTATGGGACGCGATATCCAGTATGCGAAAGCATTGTACAAAGGACTCGTAGGCGCAGGTATGAAAATTCCATCTACTGGGGCGATCATCATTACAGTAGCGGATAAGGATAAGGAAGAAGCGGTCGAGCTGATGCAGGGCTTTTATAGACTGGGCTACAAAATTATTGCTACAGGTGGAACGGCAGCAGCCTTGGAACAGGCCCACATTCCAGTGAACACTGTTAATAAGCTAAGTGAGGGCAATCCGAATATTCTGGATATGATCCGTACAGGTGAAGCCAACTTTGTCTTCAACACGCTCACCAAAGGCAAAACGCCAGAGCGTGACGGATTCCGCATCCGCCGCGAAGCAGTTGAAAACGGCATTGTTTGCATGACCTCGCTGGATACAGTGCGCGCTCTGTTAAAAATGCTGGAGACGATTAACTTCACATCCGAATCGATGCCAGTTCTGAGCAACTAACGCCTTATGAATAGATAAGCAAAATAAGTGGTAATGGGAAGGACATTCATCAGCATTTGCTGACGGATGTCCTTTATCACGGGCAAATATACCCGAATTGATGTGAAAAGGGGCGGTAGAACGGTGAACGAAGCATTTCAGCAGATGGCAGGACGGCTGATGGTTGCGCTAGATTACCCGGATGCACAACAAGCAGAGCAGTTAATTCGGCAGCTGGAGGGAATTCCTTGTTATATAAAAGTGGGGATGCAGCTGTTTTATAGCGCAGGGCCAGCTTTTGTAGAACAATTAAAATCAAGAGGATACTCCGTATTTCTGGATTTGAAAATGCACGATATCCCTAACACCGTACGGGGAGGGGCAGAGAGCATTACCCGTCTAGGGGTGGATATGTTTAACGTACACGCTGCTGGAGGCCGCAGTATGATGTCGGCCGCCAGAGCCGGAGCTGAAGCAGCGATTTCAGCAGACAGCTCACTTGCCATGCCGCTCATTATTGCAGTTACACAGCTGACCAGCACGGATCAAACGACTATGAATACGGAGTTAGGCATTCCTGGCACAGTACAGGATGCTGTCGTTCGTTATGCACAATTGACGCGTGAGGCTGGACTGAACGGTGTGGTCGCATCCCCATTAGAAGTGCCTGCGATTCGTGCAGTATGCGGATCTGACTTTAAAACTATAACCCCTGGCATACGCCCGGCAGGCAGTGCTACAGGTGATCAGTCGCGTGTGCTTACACCCGGACAAGCCATTGCCCAGGGCAGCAGCTACATTGTCGTTGGACGGCCGATCACGGCGGCACCAGACCCACGCGCCGCAGCAAAACATATTATTGAGGAGATGATACAAGTATGACTACATTAAACAATATCCCAGAGCAAATTGCATCCCATCTGTTACGCATTCAGGCAGTGGCACTGCGTCCACAGCAGCCTTTTACATGGACATCCGGTATAAAATCCCCTATCTACTGTGACAATCGCCTGACCATGTCCTACCCGGAGGTGCGTGAACTAATCGCAGACTCTTTTGCGGCTCTTATCCGTGAACAATACCCTGAAACCGAGGTTATTGCCGGCACAGCCACAGCAGGGATTCCTCATGCCGCTTGGGTGGCACAAAAGCTAAATCTGCCAATGGCTTATGTCAGAGACAAAGCCAAAGGACACGGGAAAGAAAACCAAATCGAAGGCCGTATCAGCGCCGGACAAAAGGTTATGGTTATCGAAGACCTCATCTCTACCGGGGGAAGCTCCATTAAAGCAGCACAGGCCGTAGAGCAAGCAGGCGCTCAGCCGTTAGCTGTACTGGCTATTTTCAGCTACCAGCTGGACAAAGCTACTCAAGCTTTTGAAGAAGCAGGTGTGAAGCTGCAAACCTTGTCCAATTACACCGCCTTGATGGAGGTTGCCTTGCGTGAAGGAACCATTCAGGAGGAAGAGATAGAACTGCTGCGTTCCTGGCGTCAGGACCCAGCTTCTTTTGGCAAATAAGGCTGAGTATTAAAGAGACAACGGAGTCAATAAGTAGTGCGCCACAGACTCACTGACATCCAGTGCAGATTGTTAGAAATCAAGCTGTGTAAATCGAATTCGATCCGGTTACACTAACTCCTACCATCATGTGAAAAGAGGGAGTTCGGATGTATTGGGTTTACTATGGCAGACTGTACACGACTAAATTTCAGGCAGGATGTTTGGCAAAAAGGCTTGAGCATGACGGCTGGATGTACGGCTACAATGATCCCCGCGCAGTGGAGGTGTACCGCTCGCGCAAAGGTCGTTATGGTGTCCGATTTATTCCATAGGTTTACAAAAATAATTTTTAAAAAGAAAATTTCTAAAAACTATTGACGAAACACAAGAAAATGTTGTATATTAATTAACGTTGCTGTTACAAATATGTAGCGTGAATATACATATTTTTTTGAGGGCCCTTAGCTCAGTTGGTTAGAGCGGTCGGCTCATAACCGATTGGTCGGGGGTTCGAGTCCCTC
Organism: Paenibacillus polymyxa; assembly: GCF_015710975.1. Lineage (NCBI taxonomy): Bacteria > Bacillati > Bacillota > Bacilli > Caryophanales > Paenibacillaceae > Paenibacillus > Paenibacillus polymyxa. The sequence goes on from NZ_CP049783.1 coordinate 3,888,280, forward strand.
AGGGCCCATTTCCTCAAAAACCCTTGCTTAGCAAGGGTTTTTTTGTTGTTTTTTCTGTATTATAAGAGAATGGAGAGTAGTTGCTTAAACTTAATTGCTTACCTTTTGGTCATGGTGCTTTCTTTATCGGATTCTGACATTTTAAATAGATAAGTACTCTAAAATTTACACCTTTCTTTAATGGGACCTAGACCTTATGTAACTTCGTTCTAGCTTATGTAGGTTATTAAAACTGTTTCCTATTTTACTGAGTCTTATCGTTATTAGTATCCAATAAAAAATATTTATTCTAATATATGGATAATATTTATAAGTCAGTAAGTTTATGTTTAGATAATTTTTGAAGAACATGTTACCTTAGTGTCTGTACAAGAGATAGATTACTGGGGGAATATTTATGAAAAAGAATCTCATTAAGAAAACTTTTATATTGTTCAGCGCATCATTGTTTTTACTAATCGTATTTTCAAATTTAAGAACGTATGCAGCAGCATCAGTTGGGCAGGCATTACCTACTCCAGAGAGTGGGTGGCAACGATATGAAGAGCTTGCACCTGGTTTCATCTTTGAAGGAAATGGATGGCAAACGCCAACTGCGGGGAGCTATTCTGGAGGAAGTGAAAAGTTTACACTTAATTCATCTCTACATACTGTTAAATTTCAATTTTGGGGTACGGATCTAAGATTAATTAGTTATAGAGGCGGAGATAGACAAACATCTATTCAAGTAAATATTGATGGTGTGAATTATAGTTACTCAGCAAATGGTCAAGCACAAGTGACTACCCTTTTATTTGAAAAAAGGAATTTAGAAAATAAATTACATTCCGTAGAAGTAAGTGCAAGCAACTCAAACGTTTATAATCTGTTCGAATTTGATGCTTTAGATATCAACGAGACTGGATATTTAGTAAATCCTAAAATCAGTGCTCCTTCAAATCTATCTGCAAAGGCAGGAGACGCCAAGGTGGATTTAAGCTGGACAGCAAGCCCCGATAAAACAGAATATACTATAAAACGAAGCACTACTTCTGCAGGACCGTATGATACAATTGCTTCCAACGTCAAAACTCCATCGTATTCTGATACATCTGTGGTCAATGGAACAACATACTATTACGTAGTTACAGCAGTAAGTAATAATGGCGAAAGTGAATTTTCTAAAGAGGTTTCAGCTACTCCACAAGGAGAAAAGCAAACAGATTCCGATACCGAAAATCCATCTCAACCTAATCCTGAACCATCTGAGCCAGCTCAACCGACAGGTGATCGAGCAATTCTTGTAGTAACTATGACCAATGGCTTTGAGAAGGAATTTGATTTAAGTATGAAAGAAGTTAACAACTTTATAGCGTGGTATGATGCAAAAGATGCCGGCCGTGGTCAATCATATTATAAAATCGATAAACACAATAACAACAAAGGTCCATTCAGCAGTCGAAAGGATTATGTAATCTTTGATAAGATTCTCACATTTGAAGTAAGTGAATACTCTAAATAAATTGAAATCCCCTGCAATAATGGCAGGGGATTTTTCAGAAAATGCAATGATATTCTTGTTAATCATTGACCAAGTGTGCCAAGGCCTTTGTCAGCTAAATAGTTAGTTTACCTTAACAGTATACACCATTCTCAATTTACCGTTACCGGCGTAAATCTCAACTCTTGCATTCGTTGCAGTGGTGGTAGTTACCACGCCGGAAGCGGAAACGGTGACATTTCCGCTCGCCACTTTATAAGTATCCCCTGGGTAGTTTGACAGCGCATAGGAATAATTACGTGGCAACGTAGCCGTTCTGTAGTATACTCCATTAACTTCTACAATAGGTGTAATTACTGGAGAAGGGCCTACTGATGCGGACGCACTAGGAACGATAATACTTCCAAGGAGTCCCAAAGACATAGCTGTTGATAATAATATTTTCTTAGTATTCATTAAAAAATCCTCCTTATGTATGATATGGGCTCCTAAAATATACCATGTAAAATTATTGATTTCACATCATTCGACAAATGTTGTCAAAATAATACAATGAAACGATTCTAAAGTCCTATAATATACAAAATAATTAAAATATGAAAATTAAAGAAATTAATTTTAATATACTGTATTTTTGAGTTATTCTCTATAGCTGGGCCATCTTTGCATAACACAAAATAAAAACGGACGTCGGAGTGATTCGTCCGAGATCCGTTTTTCGTATGTGCATGTATGGCACTTAATATCAGTTGACAAGTTGATGTGCAAGCTTCTTGCTACTATCTAGATTTCTTTCGACCATGCGTTGTTTTAATGCAGACAGCTCCGTATTTTGACGAATCGCTTCTGCTACCAGCTGGGCAATTTGCCTTGCTCCTTCGTCAGAAAAATGGGTATTATCTGCTACACCAGCTGGGTAATTAGGGTGTACTTTTTCGGGCAAATGCATAAATAGAAGCTCGGACTCTTTTTCACCCATGGAACGATAAAGCTGCTGTGATGCTTCGAAAATATCGAGCAGCGGTGTCTGGGTTTCCTTGGCTACTTGCCTCATGGCAGCGGGATAAGCCCCTACAGCCAGCGGGTCAGGTTCACCGTTTGCAGTAAAGTGACGGCGGCTTACAGAGGTTAACAGCACTGGAATGCCGCCACGTTCCCGAGCGGACTGAATGTATTGAATTAAGTTTAGACGGTACTCTCCATCAGGATCGGTGTAGCGATTGGGGTCTTCTTTTTTCTCATCATTGTGTCCAAATTGAATAAACAGATAATCGCCAGCTTGAATATCTTTTTCAATATCAGTTAATCGCCCTTCTGCTATAAAAGATTTGGTGCTTCGTCCATTGACGGCACGATTGTCCACATGAACAGTAGAGTCCAAATGAGCTTGCAAATGTTCGCCCCAGCCTGTCATCGGTTTTTCGGTTGCTCCTTTTTGAGCTGCAGTAGAGTCCCCTGCGATAAACAGTCGAGTTGTCATCTGCTGTCTTGCGTGCGCATATCCATGTTTTTGTAGCCATTTTTCCGCCAGGTCGAGCCATTGTCTGCATTCAAGGTTGTCCTCGGATAGTCCCAATCCGTGTCGTCCTTCCTCAAATACATGCAGCTCAAACGGAATACGCTCTCTGGATAATGAGAAAGCGAACAACAGGCTATTTTCTACCGGTACAGCGCCATCATTGGCCGTTGTCCACATAAAAGTCGGAGGTGTCTGTGCAGTCACTTGCCGATCGGATGAAAAGGCTTGAAGCTGCTCCAGGGTCGGCTGTTCCCCTAAAAAGTGCGTACGGCTTCCAAGATGCGTATAAGGGTCATGAAATGAAATGACAGGGTATCCCAACATTAGAAGATTTGGTTTTTTCGCTCCGATCGTGGAGACAATGGAGGCCAGGTGACCCCCTGCTGAAAAACCGATGAGACCCACTTGATCAGGGATCACTAGCCAGTCATGCGGTGTTTGGCGAATCCATTGCAGGGCATGTTCTACATCCTCCAGCAAGGAGGTAATCTCGAAATCGCCGACCTGATACTCCAGCACACCCGCATGAATACCTAGATCATTTAACCACCGGGCGATCGGCTCTCCTTCATGTGAGGCCAAATGCTCGTAGCCACCGCCAGGTAATACCAATACAAAAGGACGAGCTTCTCGGACCGCTACGGGATAGAGGGAGAGAAAGGAAGTGTCTAACGGAAATTCTTCTTTTACAATCTGTTCTTTAGAACTAAGGACATGTAACATAAGAGACCTCCAAATTTCTTTTTAACTGCCTTAAACCAAATTAAATCAACTTAAATTGGAATGATACGGATGTAAAAAATAATGCACACGTGAAAAAAATGATTTAAACCTTGTTATGAAAGCGCTATAATTTGGTGTGATACCAAGAACCAAAGGGGGAGCGCAATGAAAAAAGGAAGAATGTTCTACACTATTTTTATTACGATTCTGGTTTTGGGAATAGGATTGGTGGCCAGCTTTGGCAGCTATATCTATTTTACAACAATTAGCTCCGTTGTGGAGAGAGTTTCCAATACCAAGCAAAGCTACATGGCGCAGATCAGAAATAGCCTGGAACAGAAAATCCAAACGATTGAATACGCTTTTAATACGTATAGCACGACCAGTTCCTTTAATGAAGTTGTCAAAAATCCCATTACAGAAAAAGATTTTGTAGCGTATCGGAATGTAAATACCCAGCTCAATTATATTGCTACGATGGGATTAGAAGGAACCGAGTATTCACTAATAAGTCTAAATCAGAATTGGAGAATCTCCAATGGAAGCCTGTCTTATTTGACGAAAACGGAACGAGAAAAGCTGATTAGTACCTATATCGACCACCAGGATAAGGGACTATTCTGGATTAAAACAGATAAAGGAATCCGTTTTGTGAATACCTTGCCTGTATTTTCCAAAAAGAAACAGGCCATCGCGCTATCTGATATTTCGTCGCAGACGTTAAGCCATACCATTCAAACAGAGGATCATATGCCTGTGTTTATTTTGAATAAAAAAGGCGACTTAATGTACGAAACTGAGCCTGCTACTCCCTTATTGTCTACTCAGCAGCTTCAGCACATTTCAGAGGTTACTGCTAAATCAAACAACACGGGCATGCTGACATTGGAGAAAACGGAGCATCAGCCAGCGCGGCAAATCATTTATGCTAAATCTGCTTACAACAATTGGACTTACTTAACGGTATTAGATAAAAAAGAGATTGCAAACGCGTTTCAAACGACCAAATTTGGGATTATCATGATGGGCCTTGTATTAACGCTTTTAATGGTGGTGGTGGCATACATCATTGCCATTTACTTTACCAAGCCATTCCAGCAAATAAAACGCAGCTTACCGAAAAATCCCAATTTCGCTTTCAAAAATGAACCTTCTAAAAATGAAATTGAGTGGATTATTAATTCCATCGACAACATTGTAACAGAGAAGGAAAGCTTGGAAAGTCTCATTCAGTCCGAAATGCCACAGTTGGAAACGCAATTGATTCTCAACCTGTTTCGCAAACGTGTTTCCGCAGAGGAATTGGCACGAAAAATGCCACGCTTGGGCTACCCGCAGATCGAGAATCAAATGTATATTACCTTGTTGGTTCAACTGGATAATCTGGGAGATCGAGAACCTTCGGATAAAGATGTTTTACTGCTGGCTATTAACAAAATCGTAGAAGAAACGATTCCTGAGCAGCAGCGTATGCTTCCGATCATTTTGAACGATAACACCCAGGCTACCATATTAATTTTGGCAGGTAAGAGTGCACAGGAAATGAGAAAGCAAGTGCTGGATCATGCGACCCTTTTGATTCAGAATGTAAAAGAGTATTTGAATGTATCCATCAGCATCGGTATTAGCACAGCGTATGATAACTTATTAGAAAGTAAAGAAGCTTGTGAGATGAGCAAGCAAGCATTGCATCACCGTTTAAACCTAGGTAAAGAGTCGATTATTTTTTATGAGGATATTTCCATGGTCATTTCAGGTCCGGTTCTGCTGCATTATCCTGCGGAATTGGAATCCAAACTGTTTGATGCCATCCGCATAGGAGATGAAGAGCAGGTATATCATACCGTGCACTCTTTGTTGGTGGAAATGATGACAAAGAACAACCATTCCATGAACTTTGAAGTGCTGCTGGTACGCTTTGTCAATAACCTCATCCAATTAGAGCAGCTATTAGGGATTGAAGTACTGCTAACGCAAGACAATCATGCCTTGTATCACCGTTTGCTGGATATCCGTAACCCGGAGGAGATAGAACGCATGCTGTTAGAACAGGTTATTTTCCCCATGGTAAAAAGCATGAAGGAGAAGACCAACCAGCAATTCCGCTGTCTCTCAGAGAAAATTGCCGCGATTATCCGTGCTGAATATGACCAGGAATTATCATTAGAACTCATTGGAGATCGACTGCATTACAATCCGAATTATTTAAGCAGTATTTTCAAAAAAGAATACGGAACGACGTTTAGTGAATATCTGATGGGCTATCGCCTGCAAATGAGCAAGAAATGGCTCGTTGAGACAGATATGACGATTAAAGAAATCGCCGAGCGGCTGCAATATCATAATTCGCAAAACTTTATCCGCTCTTTTCGAAAAAAAGAACAGGTTACACCAGGGGCTTATCGAAAGATGAAGCAAGCCAATTAACCTTTAACCGCCCCCAGCAAGGCTCCTTTGACAAAGTGCTTTTGCACAAATGGATACACGATTAACATCGGAACGGTCGCTATAACAATGACCGCCATCTTAATCGTCTGCGCAGGCGGGATGACATCTACCGCAGTTCCTTCTGCCTGCATACCACTGGAGACGATAACAATTTGGCGAAGTAAGACTTGAATTGGCCATTTGGCAGAGTCATTGATATAGAGAATGGCGTGCATATACGTATTCCAGTAGGCAACAGCGTAGAATAAAGAAATGGTTGCAATAGAAGGCAGGGCTAATGGCAACATAATTTTAAAGAAGATACCAAAATCGTTGCACCCGTCCATCTTGGCCGATTCCTCCAAATCATCCGGCAATGCCTGAAAAAGTTACGCATGATAATCAGGTTAAATGCATTAATAGCTACGGGCAGAATCAAGGACCAATACGAATTGATCAGTCCCATGCTTTTGACAACGAGGAATGTCGGAATCATCCCCCCGCTAAACAACATAGAAAACACGACAATGAAGTTAATCGTATTGCGGCCAAGCAGATATTTTCGGGATAACCCATAAGCCATAAAAGCGGTAAAAATCATACTTACAACTGTACCCACGATCGTTACTCCGACTGAAACCCCAAGTCCTCTAAAAATCGTTGGAGTGGATAGGATATAGCGATAAGCATCCAGTGAAAAAGTTACAGGGAATAAAATGAACTTCTTGGCCACTACTTCCTCAGTTGAAGCAAATGAGCTGGCGATGATATTCAAAAAAGGTAAGAGACAAGTGAGGGCAATGAGAATCAAAAGTGTACTGTTTACAATGTTGAAAATACGACTGCCCAGTGATTCTTTTTTTCGTGATTTTGGTTTGATTAATGGTTGTTCCAATGTGGGTGACCTCCTTGTAATCGTTTACATTTAAACCTTATCAAGAGGAAAGAATTCCGTATATAATCAAATCTTGAGGTGTTCTCTAAGCGTGGAAAAAAGAGGATGATCATTAAGTTGTGTAGTAATCATTAGCTAAGGTGAAAAGGCTGTAAAGTAGGCTGTTCGCCTACTTTTGTAAACGCTATCATTTGATGATTATATGCGGAATGACGAAAATAACGTACTCTTGAAAGCGTATACAGGAACGTTTGAAGGAGGTCGAATTAATGAAAGTTTCAAGTGTCCCCGCACCAAACATGAAGATGAAAATGAAAAAGAACAAAAGAACGACGGAAAGCCTTTTACGAATGCAGAAACACAAGCTGCTCTATCTGATGGTTTTACCCGGGTTGGTGTACTTCATTATTTTCAAGTACTTCCCTATGGGAGGATTGGTAATTGCATTTCAGGATTATCAAGCCTTTCAGGGAATTACAGGCAGTCCATGGGTAGGAATGAAGCATTTTATTCGTTTGTTTACAGAGCCTACGTTTTTTATGTTGCTTCGCAATACGCTGGTTTTATTTGCACTGAATATTGTAATCTTTTTTCCATTGCCCATTATATTGGCGCTCATGCTGAACGAGGTTAGGAAGATGTTTTTCAAAAATATAATTCAAACCATCATCTACATTCCGCACTTTATGTCATGGGTTATCATCGTTTCGATTTCTTATGTATTCCTGACGGTGGACGGCGGTGTGCTGAATGAACTGATTGCCGCACTAGGTGGTGAGAAGATCAGCTTCTTAACATCACCGCAGTGGCTGCGAACGGTCTATATCGGGCAAGTGATTTGGAAGGAACTTGGCTGGTCTACCATCATTTATTTATCTGCAATTACAGTGGTGGATACACAATTGTATGAGGCAGCAGAAATGGACGGTGCTGGGCGTTTGAGAAAGACATGGCACGTGACGTTGCCAGCGATCCGCCCGGTTATTATTACTTTGTTAATTTTGAAAATCGGTAGCACGCTGGATTTGGGCTTTGAACATATGTACCTGCTATTGAACTCATTAAACCGCGAGGTTGCCGAAATCTTTGACACCTATATTTATACTGCGGGCTTAAAGAATGGACAATTAAGTTTCAGTACGACAGTAGGACTTTTTAAAGGTGTAGTAGGCTTAATTCTGATTATGTTCTCCAATCGACTCGCTAAGAAATTTGGTGAAGACGGCGTTTACTAATGACGACGGGAAGGATGCAAAATGGTACGGTTTGTAGAAAACATGAACAAATGGTGCATGCGCCTGCTACGCCTGGTCTACCTTAACTTGCTGTGGACGATTGCGACAATCCTGGGCTTGGGTTTTATAGGTGTAGGGCCTGCAACCGTTGCTATGCTTAGTATTTTAAGGCAGTGGATTCGGGGCAATGAGGAAGTCGCCATTTTCTCGACGTTTGTACGTTACTTTAAAGAAAGCTTTAAGGAAGCAGCCATCATTGGCGGGCTATACAGCCTTGTGGGTTACGTGCTCTACGTGGATATCGTCAACAGCTCATCCTGGTATGTTCGTGTGGTGACACTGATGGGTGCCTTTTTGTATCTGATCTCTTTGGCATACATTTTTCCGTTACTGGCTCACTATGCTTGGAAAGGCATCAAGCTGAAGATCAAGATGTCGATCGTAATTGGATTTTCGTATTTACAATATACACTTGTTCTTTTTGTAGCTATTGTCGTGCTTTATGCATTGATTCTAGGCTTGTACCCAGGAATTCTAACTTTTGCCGGAGCGAGCATCATCGGTTATCTCGTGATGTGGATGACGCATCAGGTATTCAGCAAAATAGAGCGAGAGGTTCTGGTGAAAGAGGAAGATATGGCATGAATATACAAACGAAAAAGGAGCAAACACGATGAAAAAAAGAACCGCGATGAAAAAGGGAGTATCGGGTCTTCTTGCCGGACTTATGGTCATGAGTGTTTTTCTAACTGCTTGTGGTGACAAAGGGACTGAGGATCAAGCCAGCCAAACCTATGATCCCAAATCCAAACTGGAATTTACCTGGCTAAACGTATTGCATACAGCCTCTCCGCCTACAGAAACGATTAAAAGCAAAATCGAAGAATACACCAATTCCAAAATTACGTTCAACTGGGTGCCGGATGCTTCCAAGGAAGAGAGAATTACCACCGCACTGGCTTCTGGTGAATTGGCAGACATGGTGACTTTGACGATGATGACAAATTCATCAGTGCGTAGTTCATTGAAATCAGGACTATTCTGGGATGTAGGCAAATACTTGGATGATTATGAAAATTTGAAGAAGATCCCGCCTGAAGTGCGCGAAGCTGCTTCTATTGAAGGGGTACTGTATGGTGTTCCGTTCCAGAAAAATCTGGCTCGGGCGGGTCTGGTCATTCGTCAGGATTGGCTCGATCGCTTAGGACTGAAAGTGCCGACCACACTGGATGAGTTGTATGAAGTTGCGAGAGCGTTTACAGAAGATGATCCAGATGGCAATGGAAAAAATGATACGACTGGGTTTGTTGACAGATCGGATCTGCGTTACAGCAGCTTTAAAACATTAAGCTCCTACTTTGGGACACCTAATGGCTGGAAAGTAGATGAAAACGGCAAGTTTACGCCGGAATTTGATACTCCTCAATATTTGGAGACCTTAAAGTATTCCAATAAATTATACAAAAACGGATACCTCTCCAAAGACTTTGCCGTAACCGCTAAAACGGACCAGCAACAACAATTTGCACAAGGTAAAGCAGGGATTTATACAGGCATGATCGATATCTCTAACCTTAGAACCTTGTCTCAAGGCTTACAAAAAGGGCTGAAGCTGGTACCTGTTAACAAGATTTCTAATGGAGATGGCCAATATCACGTATGGTCTGAAGGAAGCGGGGTAGGAGGCTTGCTGGCATTTCCGAAATCTGAAGTAAAGACAGAAGCTGAGTTGAAGAGACTGCTGCAATTTGTAGATGATTTAATTGACAAAGATGTATATATGTACATGACCGGTGGTATTGAAGGTACTCATTATAAAATCGAAAAAGATGGTTCCTTTAAAATTACGAATACAGATTTGTGGCAAGCAGACGTTCAGCCATTTTCAAGCTCCAGACCAAGTGAAGTGACCTATAACTTAAAGGATGCCAATCCGGAAAAGGAAATGGCTAATGAATTAGTGCGAGAAAATAATAAATTTGCTGTTCTGGACCCGACAGTGCCACTGGATTCAGCCACCGCTAATGAACAAGGAACAGAGCTGGAGAAAATCATTACCGACGCCTCCTTCAAATTTATTATGGGTGAAATTGATGAAGCCGGATTTAAAGCAGCTGTAGAAAACTGGAAAAAGTCAGGCGGAGCACGAATTACCACTGAGTATGAAGAAGCGTATAAGAAAACGAAAAAATAAAGATATAGGCTGAACATTAGTGTACATGAATTGTCACTACGCAGGCGGATGGTGCTTAACATCGCTGACACTTGTCCAGCACCATTCCGCCTACTGCGTTTTATTCACAAAAAATAAAGACAGGAGAGAACGAAATGCAATTGTATAACATTGTAGATTATGGAGCAGTTCAGGATGGTACGACGATGGCGACAGAGGCGATTGCGGCTGCCATTGAAGCAGCAAGTAATGCTGGTGGAGGCACCGTTTTTGTCCCGTCTGGAACATACCTGACGGGTGCTATTATTCTGAAAAGTAACATTGAGCTGCATTTAAGCCCCGGCGCAATTCTTTCCTTCAGTACGGAACTGGCAGATTACCCTGTAGTAGAATCCAGATGGGAAGGCGTTCAGCGGGAAGTACATGCATCGTGCATTTATGGAGAGAACCTTGAGAATATTTCGATTACAGGCAGCGGAACACTGGACGGAAATGGTCAACCGTGGTGGGAAAAGCATCGGAATCACCCTGAAGAGTTGCAGTATCCAAGACCCAAATTAATCAGCTTTGACCGCTGTCAACGGGTCACCATTAAAGACCTCATGTTAAAAAATTCCCCCAGTTGGACTGTAAACCCCATTGCTTGCTATAACGTTACGATTGACAATTTGTCCATTCTTAACCCGGCCGACTCTCCCAATACGGATGGTATTAATCCCGAATCCTGTTCCAATGTTCGTATTAGCAACTGCAATATTGATGTAGGCGATGATTGTATTGCGATCAAAGCAGGAACCGAAGATACCCATGAGCGGATTCCTTGTGAAAATATTACGATTACCAACTGTACAATGGTGCATGGTCATGGTGCTGTCGTACTGGGAAGCGAAATGAGCGGAGATATTCGTAATGTTACGATCAGCAATTGCGTGTTCAAGCAAACGGATCGGGGCATACGTCTGAAATCAAGACGGGGACGCGGTGGAATCATCGAGGATATTCGTATCAGCAACATTGTGATGGAGGAGGTCATTTGTCCATTTATTCTAAACCTGTATTATTTCTGCGGACCTCGGGGCAAGGACAAATATGTGTGGGATAAAAATCCCTATCCAATTACTGATGAAACTCCGTGCTTTAGAAGAATCCATTTTTCCGATATCACGGCACGTCAGGTTCATGCGGCGGCTGGTTTCTTATACGGACTTGCAGAACAATATATTGCTGAAATTACATTTTCCAATATTGATATATCTATGGCTAAAAATGCGATTCCCGGTCGTCCGGCCATGATGACAGGGATTGAAGATATGAATAACCGTGGTTTTTATCTAGGTAATGTGAGGGATATTCGTTTTCAACAGGTTACGATTGAAAATCATGAAGGTCCTGCCTTTTACATTGAAAATGGGAAAGATGTTGAAATCAATCGTTGTCATTCGAAGAATACAGCTCAGCCTGAAAAGCTGATAGAACAAGTAACGATACAACCTTCTGAACAAAATGTTGTGAAATAGGAGGGGATGAAAGGAGCATAAAACGTGGATAAGTTGCAAGCATTGTTGGGAGACCTTCCGGCAGATCGCCCTATAACGGCGACTCTACTGAATCAAGAAGAGCGGGAGGGTTATCGACTGGAGTGTCTCCTGCTGGACTTGAACGGGATCGAGTCTGTACCCGCTTATGTAGCTACACCCTTACAAGGGGACGGTCCGTTCCCATTGGTCGTATTTAACCATTCGCATGGGGGCAACTATACGAATGGACGTAAGGAACTGCTTCATAGCAGTTCTTACCTACAGCAGCCCTCGTTTGCTACAGTTCTGACAGACATGGGGTATTGCGTGTGCTGTATCGACATGTGGGGCTTCAACGAGCGTGGAGGCAAAACCGAGAGCGAGCTGGTAAAAGAAATGCTCTGGCAGGGTCAGGTGCTGTGGGGCATGATGCTGTATGATAACCGTCGTTTGGTAGATTATATGTGTCAGCGTGAGGACATTGATGCTTACCGTATCGCAACGATCGGTATGTCGATGGGTGGACTTATGGCATGGTGGATGGCTGCTTTAGATGAACGAATACAGGTCACGGTGGATATCTGCGGACAGGTAGATGCCCATACGCTGATCGCTAAAAGGGGATTGGATCATCATGGCTTCTATTCCTATGTCCCCGGCTTGTTGAAGCATTTCACCACGCTGGATATTCAAAAGCGGATCGCACCTCGTCCACGGATGAGTATAACAGGTCAAAATGATCGGATGTGTCCTATAGAAGGAGTCGAGCATTTGGCCAAGGGGTTGTTGGAAGCTTATCAGAAAGCAGGTCACCCTGAGCATTGGCAGCCTGTGATTGCGGGCGGTGGCCATATGGAGACATTGGAAATGCGAACGGCTTGGCAGTCATTTTTAGCTGAACACTTGTAAATCAAATGAAAGGATTGGGGTAACCATGCTAGTCGGAAAAGAATCCTTTTGTGATTTCCACACCATTCAGGAGGCGATTCATGTATTGGAGCAATCGCCTTCCAACGAAATGGAAACGTTAACTATTTTATCGGGTACCTATGAGGAAGAAGTGCGGATTTACCGTTCAAATCTACATATCATAGGCATCGGGCAGGTAGAGATTCGTATGGACCGGTATGCCAAGGAGCGGAATGAAGCAGGTGAGGAAATAGGAACCTTTGCGACACCGACTTTATTTATAGGCGGCAGCCATCTGATCTTGGAAAATCTCATCATTTCCAACACGGCCGGACAGGGAGAACACATTGGGCAGGCCGTTGCGGTATACGCTCATTGTGATCAAACCGTCTTTAGAAACTGCACCTTTAAAGGGTACCAGGACACGTTATTTACAGGCCCTCTGCCTCCTGCACCCAAAGAACGATTAAAGTTTGGTGGAATTCCTTTGAAAGAACACCATCCACACTATCGCCAGCTTTATCAGCATTGTTACATCGAGGGTACGATAGATTTCATTTTTGGCGGGGCTACCGCTTACTTTGAAGATTGCGAGATTCGTAGTTTGCGTCATCATAAGAACCATACAAGCTACGTTACAGCCGCCTCTACACCGCAAGGACAAACGTACGGCTATGTATTCGATCATTGCTATTTAACCGCAGAGCCTGATATTACTCCTGTTTTTTTGGGCCGTCCATGGCGGGAATATGCCAAAACCGTATTTGTCGATTGTAAAATGGGCGACCATATCGACCCGCGCGGCTGGGACAATTGGGACAATGTCGCGAATGAGAAAACCGTCTGCTATCAGGAATATGGCGGATCTGATGAAATAGCTTTATTACGTAAGCAGCGTGTTCCGTGGGCGGATTGCTTTGAAGCGAGGACAAAAGCATGGAGCAAGGAGCAGGTTTTTGAGGGAGTCACATTTTGGAAAGTAAGGAGAAGTGATGTCTCATGTTGATCCAAAACCCTATATTAAAAGGCTTTAATCCCGATCCGTGTATTACGCGAGTCGAAGATACTTACTATATTGTAGTGTCATCATTTGAGTGGCTGCCTGGAGTACGGGTGTATCAGTCCAAAGATTTGGCTCATTGGGAGCACTGCACGGATATTTTGACTGACCAGGTTGATTTGAGAGGGAACCCGAAAAATTGCAGCATTTGGGCACCGCAATTAAGCTATGCGGATAACCTTTTTTATCTGCTCTATACGGATGTGAAAAGCACCAAGCGTCCGTTCAAGGACGTTCATAATTTTGTGATAACGGCACCCACGATCAACGGACCGTGGTCGGAACCCGTTTATCTGAATAGTAGTGGATTTGATCCATCTTTATTTCATGATGAGGATGGACGCAAATGGCTGCTGAACGCGTTGTGGGATTACCGCATGTTGGAAAGCAATAAGTCATCGGGTATTGTCATGCAGGAGTATGACAGCAGTCAACAGCGGCTTGTTGGTGAGCCTATTAAAATTTTTGATTGCACTCCATTGAAGAAGACAGAAGCGCCCCACATCTACAGGCAGAACGGTTATTATTATCTTGTTACAGCGGAAGGTGGAACGGGTACGGGGCATGCAGTTACCGTAGCACGCTCCAAGCAGATAACCGGCCCGTATGAAGTAGACCCGCATAACCCGATGCTTACGTCTCGTGATCTGCTGAATTTCCCTTTACAATGCGCAGGACATGGCAGTCTTGTGGAAACACCGGACGGAGAATGGTATATGGCCCATTTATGCACACGTCCAGTGGAGGGGAAATACGCCATTTTAGGGCGCGAGACAGCGTTGCAACAAGTCTATTGGAATGATGAAGGCTGGCTGCGATTAACCGCCGGGGGCCATACACCTCAATTGGAGGTGCCTGCGCCTCAAGGGACAGTTTCGATTAAGCAAGAGCAGCAGGAGTATATTTTCGAAGACTTTTTCGAGGGCCCCACAATTGATAAATCGTGGAACACATTGCGTATCCTGGCGGACGATAGCTGGTGTTCATTAAGTCAGCGCCCAGGCTACCTTCGAATTCATGCTGGAGAATCCATACAAAGTCTGTTCCAGCATCACGTGCTTGCCATTCGGCAAACGGATCATCATTTTCGGGTAGAAACAGCACTGGAGTATCAGCCAACAAGCTATTTGCAAATGGCGGGACTTTTGCTGTATCTCAATGAAGAGGACTATTTGTATACGTATGTCAGCTATGAAGAGGGAGTGGGAAAAGTGCTGCGCATGATGCGCTGTGAAGCTAATTCATTTACGTTAGTTCCGCAAGTGATTGCACTTCAGAATGATCTTCCTGTACATTTGGCTGTAGAGGTCCATGCCTCCTATGCACAATTTTATTATGGAGTCGGAGATGAGCCTTCCTGGAAGCGACTTTTTGAAATACAGGATATCAGCTTTTTGTCGGGAGGATTTACAGGGAATTTTGTAGGTATTGCTGCTCATGATATGCAACAATTCCAAGGGAGCTACGCTGACTTTTCCCATTTCTTATACTATGGTAAGGACCATCTCTCCTCATAAAAAATATAATACTGACTATATTGCAAGCACCTTAATCGGTGCTTTTTTTCTGCACATTACCTTTTCACATTATAATCTCGCAAAATCTCCAAAAAAGCAGTGGTTGCTTTCGTCTCAAATATTGCAGAAGGGGTCAGAAAAGAAAATTTCCGAATGAACGGGAGATTGAGAATATCCAATACTTCTAATGTTCCCAAAGCAAGTTCCTTTTGAATTACCCATTGGGACAGCAAAGAAATCCCCAAGCCCGCTTCTACCGACTCTTTGATGATCTGTGTACTGCCAAAATTCATCATATGAGAAGGATAAAATCGAAGCTGTGCAAACATCTTTTCAGCCGCCTCCCGGGTTCCAGAGCCTTCTTCCCGCAGAATCCAGATGTCCTCATGCAGCTCATTTATATCCACTTGAGATTTACCGGCCAAACGATGATTTTGCGGAACGACAATAACCATTTCATCATCGGCGAAGGATTCAATGTGCAAATGGTCATGCTGAAATTCTCCTTCGATAATGCCCACATCCAGTTGATTATGGATCACGAGCTTTTCAATTTCCAATGTATTGCCGATGGTAATGGAAGGCTGAATGAGTGGGTACTGAATTCTCATTTGCGCAATTACATGTGGTAATACATATTCACCATACGTGTAGCTTGCACCAATAGACAGGTTACCCTTTGCCGTATGCATTAGCTCATCCACCAAGTACTGCATACGTGTATGGAGTCGGATAATCTCCTGGGCATGATGATACACAATTTCACCTGCTTTAGTTAAACGCACATATTTATTACTTCGCTCCAAGAGCCGGGTTCCTACACTGCGTTCCAATGTTTGAATATATTGACTTACCCCAGGTTGGGTCATATGTAGTGCCTCAGCAGCTCGTGTGAAGTTTTGTTTCTCCGCAACCTTAACAAAAACGATTAAAGATTGATCCAAAGCTTATTCCTCCAATTTAATCATGCTATTTACTTATTATCATTATTGTAATGATTTATTTTTCTTATGACAAAATACATATTAAGCTGTATGCATGTAGAATTGGAGGGAATCAGCATGAAAAGTCATATTAAACACAGCAAACTTTTATTGAACAAAGGTCGATTGTTTCGGTTTTTATTCGGCATTGTGCTAACGATGATCTTCGCACTGGCGGGATACGTCCTGAATGAAGTACCAGGCTTTCATTATGTAGGTCCATTGGCCTGTGCGATGTTTCTCGCTATACTATACCGACAGTTGTGGGGATATCCTGAAGCTGTACGCTCAGGAATTGAATTTTCAGCTAAGAAAATACTGCGCGGAGCTATTGTGTTGTATGGACTGAAGCTGAATATGGATGTTGTTATTCATCAGGGGCTGGGGTTGCTTTTACGTGATGTAGGCACTGTGGTGTTCGCCATTTTTTTTACGGTTTGGCTGGCCAAACGATGTAAGGCAGATGCTTCGCTTTCTCTACTTCTAGGGATTGGAACAGGAGTTTGCGGTGCAGCAGCAATAGCAGCTGTATCTCCCTTGTTAAAGTCCGACGATGAGGATACAGCCATAGGAGTTGGACTCATTGCCTTGGTCGGAACGGTATTTGCTATTTTGTTTACAGTACTTCGACCTTGGCTTCCTCTGACGGATATGCAATATGGAATCTGGTCGGGCATCAGCTTACATGAAATTGCACATGTGGCCTTAGCAGCAGCGCCTGCCGGACAGGATGCTCTTGCCATGGGTTTATTAGCCAAACTGGGGCGTGTCTTCTTACTCATACCGCTTAGCTTTATTTTAATGTATTGGATGAAACGAACCGGAAAGATTCGTACAGGTACTAAAGTGGAGTTCCCTTGGTTCCTCATTGGCTTTATTGCGGCAAGTATTTTGGGAAGTTATGTTTTTGGAAAATATATTTTAGTTCCACCTAATCTAATGAACGAACTTTCTCAGCTTACTACCTTTATGTTAACGATGGCTATGGTAGGCATGGGGCTGAATGTGAGCTTTAAGACTTTAAGAGAGAAAGCAATGCTGCCCTTACTTGTACTGTCTGTTACTTCGATCATTCTTGTAGGGCTAACGTTTGTAACTGTATAAATTGGAAGTATGTGCTTGTGATGAGATTGTAGCAAATGAGATTAATAAACTGGAAAGAGCTCTGCTTGCGTATAGCTGGCGGAGCTTTTTAGTGCTTTCGTATTACAAGGCTGAAATATATAATGAATGAATCGTAACTTTTTACATAGGAGTCGCGTCTATCAAAATGGAGGCTTCAGAGGTGCATAAAATGTAAAATTTTCATAGTGAAAAATTAGAGATTGGTAGGGTACATATGAAGAAAATTAGTTTATTTGCTTTTTTGTTTCTGTTTCTATTAGCATTTCCAGGAGAAAGTCACGCTGCGTCTTCAAATTCACATATTCAGCTGGACGGTAAAGATATAAGTGTCAGCAAGGGTGCGCAGATTCAGGAAGTAAAGGGCAATGTGCTGGTTCCACTCCGTCTTATTGTAGAGGAATTGGGTTATCGTGTGAATTGGGAATCCAAGACAGGTACCATAACTATACATAAACAAAATCTCAACCTGAGCCTTCAGGTCAACAATCCCATTGCCTCAGTTAATGATCAACCGATGGGGCTGGCTGTAGCTCCTTTGCTGGACGGGGGGACGACTTATGTTCCACTTCGTTTTGTATCTGAACAGACAGGAGTTGAAGTGGTCTGGAACAACGAACTTAAAACCGTATTTTTGACGACTCCGTCTGCTTCAAGCGGAAACAGCGTGACCACCCGTGATCACTCTGCTACTCAAGCTGCAAGTGATGCTACAGAGAGTGAGCGTACAGCTATACACCAAATTAACTTCAACAATCACGAATTGATGATAACGGTGGATGGAAAGGTAAGCCCCAAAGTAACCACATTGACTCAACCAGATCGTATTGTTATAGATATACCTGATTCGAAGTTTGGCGAGGAATTTCCAGCTTCGCAATCGATTAACAATGGTGGACAAGGAAGCTTTCTAGTCACAGAAGATCTAGATGCTTCCAAGGTAAGATACTCCATGTTTAGCACAAACCCAGCCTCGGCACGTATTGTGGTTGATCTTGATCACAGCACACCCTTTCATCTTATTAATGCAGATGATGGTAAAGTTGTCATAGCGTTGGATCAGGCTTCGGAGGAGTCAGCATCTACCGATACTGTTATATCTACTATACCTGTTGAGCCTACGATTTCTTCTGACGGACACGCGCAGGGGATTGACGTCTCGCACCATAATGGCAATATTGATTGGCAGCAGGTGGCGGCAGCAGGCAAGACATTTGCTTTTATTAAAGCTACAGAGGGCACCAAGTATCAAGATAATCAATTTTTTGCAAATGTTCAGGGGGCCAGAGATGCTAACATCCTGGTTGGCGCTTATCACTTTTTAAACGCAACTACCGTAGATGGAGCTCGCCAGGAAGCAGCTAATTTCGCCAGGGCTCTAGATTCAGCAGGAGGAAGGCTGGATCTGCCCCCTGTGATGGATTATGAAAATAATCCTAAAGGTCTTACTTCCGCACAGATCAGTGAAGTGGCTCATGCATTTTTGGATGAAATGGAGAAGCTTACCGGACGTGAGCCGATCGTATACACGGGAAATGTCTTTGCTTCCAAGTTTGATCCTACGTTTTCTATGTATAAATTGTGGGTAGCGCGATACAGCACTACGCAAAAGCCGACCGCAGTTCCAGCTTGGAATAGCTGGTGGGCTTGGCAATACAGTAGCACAGGCAGTGTTCCAGGTATTAGCGGCCAAGTCGATCTAGATGAGTACAATGGAACGATAGATGAACTTCGTGCTTCATTGGCAGGCTCGCTTGATTAGAAGGTTCATGTCATGGTTAATCCTCGCGAATCCGGATAGGATCTGCGAGGATTTTTAATGTCTGATTTGTTTAGTTGGGCATGATCCAAACGATTTCGCTGATTCGAACAAAGAATTTTTTTCCGTATACATCCAAGATGACATGGTCAGGCTTACTATCTACTACACATCCATCAATTCTGCCACGTGTTGTTTCAAGTACAACGTACTTGCCGATCATTGATTTTAATGTCTCTACGACATATGGATCTACGGGGTGTACCACGACATGGTGGGAGGTAGGAGGGTGAGGAAAAGGTTGGTTAACATTATAATTAAACATTTGATTTGAATTCAATTGCTTCACTCCTTCAGGATTAGTTGTGATATCCTATGCTCCTGCCTAGGAAAGGTGTAGGCTAATGCCCATCCGTGAAAATATTCATAACATTGCCAAAAAGCCCGGTCCATAGGAAAGCTCCATACATAAGCTATGTTGTACCTTGAATTAAAGGAGGCAATGATCCATGAGTGAATGTGAAAGAGGTTGCGGTGGCGGTTCGGTAGGGGGCTACCCAGGCGTTTGGACATCGACAGGAGCTATTCTGGTATTGTTCATTCTGCTCGTTATCATTACAAAGTCTTTTTGGATCTAAATTCAATTGAGTAGCTTAACCCCCCATTGGTATATTACCGGTGGGGGGTTAAGTGTTTTAGAGAATGGATTGTATGATAAAACACCCCAAATAACAGCGCACAAGCCCAACACAACTGTGCGGGGCTGGGTAGCTGTCAAATGAGGTGTTTGGCATCAATAAGCCGAAACGGGAGATGGATGAGGATTAAATTAAAGCAATCGCTAATAGGGTAAATAGGCTCAAAGTTAAGATTTGATCACCATACCCGTAAGGATAAAAGGCAGACGTTTGTACACGTCCGTTCCGCTCGGTTTTTAAGTACACATTTTTACGATCCACATCCGTAATGGTTCCTTCGTACTGTTTTCCATCAATGGTGAGAATACGCACCCTTTTATTCATACAGTTCAAACAGTTGTAGTAAGCGTCCATTCCATCACCCCCTCTTATACACATTGGCATTTTATGAGAGAGAAAGCCTTATGGTAACGGCGAACATACAGGGAAGGGGGATTCCGTCGTACTTAAGATCTGACTAAGGTTAATCTTGCTCTTGATAGGGATTAAAGGAAAAGCCAGGGTATTCATGAGTATAGGTATAACCTCTTTGGGGGGCGATCTGACGATGTGATGAAGTATCGTTTAGCCTTACATAAATCCCTGGTTTTCGAGGTGGCTGCTGCTTGCAGTCATTGGGAGGACCGATGATGACAGGTTTTTTAATAGGGGCGAGCGCTTCCTGAACCTTTTTCTCATCCAGGCAGTAAGTATGAGCCATAATGTTACTCGGCGTTAGCCGCAAAACATCGGAGCCTAAAATGAATTCAGGGACTGGAGCGTTAAAAATCGCCAACAAGTGAGTGTTGTCCACCGTGGCGACTAGATAATGCCACCATCCCTGAGGGACGTTAGCCACCTGTCCAGGTGTAATCGGAAAATGTCGTAACTCGCGGGTAAAGGGATTAAGCAGTGACACGGTCACTGCTCCAGAAATACAGTATATTAGTTCTGTGGCATTTTGATGGTAGTGAGGCTCTACAACATTAGCAGTGCTGAGACGGATATCCAGTAGCGATACATTTGCTAATGTATTCAGCTGCTGGATCGACAGCTCGTTGATTGAGTTCTGAGCATCTTTCTGAAACAAAATATTGTCGCTTAAAACATAGGTGAACTGTACAGTGGGAGAGGTGTAATCCATATATGAATTCACGTGTCCTTTCCTGCCTTTCTGTTACTCGAAATGAATGATCGTACGCTACCCTATGCATTCGCCTATATTTATGTGCACAAAATGTGGTTTGAAAAAGCAAATGTCAGATTCAGGTCCTGGGTAGATTGAATCGAAAAATAGCGAAAAAAGTCACGTATTCAAGTGTAGTCGAAATGTGGTCTATTGCCCTCTCATACACGTCAGCCCCTTAGGAATGGTGTTTTATTAGCTTAGTTATTCTTAGGACCAGAGCCGGATGATACGTAAATGCGGCTTGTGGTATACTGCAACGGACGTGTGAATGCATCAATATCCGATTCCATATATAGCCACGCGTCATTTCCGCAGCTAGTCATAAGTTATGGCAAAAGAAGCATCATCGGATAAACGTCCCTGAGTTGTACAGGCCGGAATGGTTGCACCGGACAGAACATGAAAGAGGAGGTTGTCTGGAATATGAAAAAATTATCTATTTTAATCCTGTCCTGCGCATGCATGTTAGCTACTGTATTATCAGTCGCACCAGGACAAGCACAGGCACAATCGTCAGCTTTAAAGAAAGGGATTCAAAGCGAACGGGTGCTGGAGCTTCAACAGCAGCTTCATTCACTCGGTTACTTCAAAGCTGGTTTTACGGGATACTATGGCTCTTTGACCAGCAAAGCGGTGGCTCGTTTTCAGCGGGATAACGGTCTGACGCCTGATGGTATAGCGGGAGCGGCAACACAGGCCAAGCTGGATTCGTTCGGAAAGGTCCGCGTAACCGCGTTGGATCAACTGGCACGGATCATTTATTCCGAGGCGCGTGGGGAATCGTTTGAAGGACAAGTAGCTGTTGGCGCTGTCGTATTAAACCGTGTGCAGTCCGGCGAGTTTCCAAGCTCGATTCCCGACGTTATTTTACAGCCGGGTCAATTCACCGCTGTACAGGATGGTCAATACCGCCTGAAGCCCAACAAGACTGCGTACCGAGCAGCCAGACAGGCACTTAATGGGGCTGATCCGACCAATGGGTCCTTGTTTTATTACAACCCAGCGATTGCCACAGCCAAATGGAGTAAAAGCCGTCCGGCTGTCATCTCACTTGGTCGTCATACATTTACGAATTAATTCCATATGAGCATTTGTAATTTTTTCAGCCGTCAGTAGCTTCTTCTAGAAGTGGTGACGGCTTTTTGTGTATTCACAAATTTGTAATATATTAGGGGGGATGTATCTCGTTTTATATTAAAAATTCTACCTATTATTCCGATACTCTTAATAGACAAAAAATGAAATCAAAGGAGTCTTTCTAAAATGAGTCAACATCCTTATACCATCGAAGTGGATCAAGTCATTAAAACGGTACATATGGCAGTGAATGGAGTTTTTAGCCAAGAGGAGTATGACAGCTTTGTAAAGGATTATATCGCCAAAACTTCATCTATTCAGGCATCGAACTTTACACTCAGGGTAGATTGCACCCAAATGGCACTTTTGGGACCAGGTGAAGTAGAGAAACTGAAGGGTTCTTTTGCACGTTATAAAGAAACTGGATTTGCCAAAATAATTTTTGTTATCAGCCTCCAGCAAACGATTATTAAAATGCAGCTTGGTCGCGTAGCACGTGAAGCAGGATTAAACAACGTAGATATTGTAGTACAATAATGCGCTGACGTATGAGTAAGGGGGAAACCTGATGAGCCATATCAGAATAAAAGCACTGGGAGTGTATCATCCGTCCCACTCGTTGAATAACGAATATTATATTCGCCATTTTGACGAGCGGGGAAAAGATATTCGACGCTTCATGGAGCATATGGGAAGAAAACACCGCTATATCATTGATGACCCCAACGAAAACGGTCTAACTATGGGGATAGCAGCTGCGCAAAAAGCATTGGAGCAAGCTGGTATGACAGGTCGTGATGTGGATATGATCGTGTTCTCCACTCAAGTTCCTGAGTCGCTGTTTCCGATGAATGCCTTGTTTGTTCACCAGGCGATTGGGGCCAGACATGATGTGGTAGTGATGGATTCCAATGCGAATTGTGCAGGGATGACAGTAGCTGTCGATCAAGCCAGTCGGTCGATGTTATCTAATCCCGATGTGCGGACAGCGCTTATTATCGGCTCAGATTATAATTCGCTCATTTCCGATCCTGCGGATGAGATTACTTATGCGAACTATGGGGATGCTGCGTGCGCAGTTATTTTGGAGCGTACTGAAGAGGAAACTGGATTCATAGATTCCCTGTATTTTACGGACCCCGTCAATATAGATAAAATTTTGTACCCGGCTCAGGGGTTAGCGGCGACACTCCAAAGGAACGCGCCCGGAAAATATATTCAGTGGCTTCCGTTCGACGCCAATATGGCCCTGCCTCCAACATTCGAGCTGCTTGAACGCATTATAAAAAAGAATGGGCTGACGCCTCAGGATGTGCGGGCTTATTGTCTGTCGCAGTTTTCATTGGCCAATGTGTTGAAGATCCAGGATCATTTGGAGCTAGAGGATGATCAGATGATTTATGTGGGTGATCGTTATGGTTATACAGGTACCAGCAGCCCGTTCATTGCTCTATATGAAGGTATTGGATCAGGTCGTATCCGGCGTGGCGATCATGTGCTATTCTGGACGATCGGAGCTGGATATCAACTGGTTGCTATGTTGTTCAAATATTAGGAATACGAAGACCTTGCAGCTGCAAGGTCTTTTTGTATTTCCCACCATGATAATTGTAATGATTTGGTTGTGTTAGGGGTGATTATTTTGTAAAATTTAAACATTGAATTCATAAGGGAGAGCTCATATTGCGGACATTGGATAACATGACAATGATGACGGAAAACATCGTACACAATTCATAATAGGAGCTGAAGGGTTATTAAAATCAAAAATTTGTTTTACGGGGAACGAATAAAACTGGCCGCAGTCAGGGAAGAAGATGCTGAACTGATGTTCAAATGGGGTGAGGATGCGAAGTATTTGCGAAATGTAGATACGGATTTGGCACTCCCCTACACGTTGAAACAGATGGAATCGGAAGGATCTCCTAGCTCTAACGAGATCTATTTTCGGTTAAGAACATTGGCAGACGATGTCTTGATCGGATTTGTTGCTATTCATGGGATTGAGTGGAATAATCGCTGCGGGCAGCTGGCAGTAGGTATAGGTAATACAGACTACCGTGGCAAGGGTTTTGGAGCGGAAGCTATACGTCTCATTCTTCGTTATGCATTTTATGAGCTGAATCTTAATCGGGTCGGCTTGGATGTGATTGAGTACAATACACAAGCGATCCGTACCTATGAAAAGGCAGGGTTCCAGCTGGAGGGTAGAGTTCGTTCCGCTGTTCTCCGTGATGGCAACAGCTATGATCGTATTATGATGGGCATCCTGTACTCTGAATGGATTTCGACTCTTCAAGAATAATAGATACACAATTTGTTCATAAAATATTCCATAATAAGCCTTTTAATAATGTTAAAAGAGGTTTATAGTTAAGGGGTCACATGCCCAAATCATTATTAATTTGAGTATGAGTCAAAGCTGAGGAGGAATTTACATGGCAAACGTTGTAAGGTCCGTTACTTCACCCAAGAAATTTATTTCTGGACAAAATCTACTCTCGTCGTTAAATGACTACATCAAGGATTATGGCGATAAGGCTTATGTTATTTGCGATGAGTTTATCCTTGAAAGAGCCCAAAAGGAGGCAGGTGCTTCGATTGAAGCAGCTGGTAACCAGGTGGTCTTTGAGAAATTCCAATATGAATGTACAAAAGAAGAGATTGATCGTAACCGTGAATTAGTACGCAAACATGGTTCGAACATCATTATAGGGATTGGCGGGGGAAAAACGCTGGATACCGCCAAGGCAACAGCATATTATGAAAAGCTGCCTGTTGTTATTTTTCCAACGATTGCTTCTACAGATGCTCCTTGTACCGCGCTTGCGGTTATTTACAAGAAGGATGGCTCTTTTGACGAATATTTGTTCCTGCCTACGAATCCAGATGTAGTACTTGCGGATACAGGTATTTTGGCAGCGGCGCCTGCACGTTTCTTTGCAGCAGGAATCGGTGATGCACTGGCCACTTATTTTGAAGCTCGTGCCTGCTATCAGGCCAATGGGGACAATCTGGTGCTGAACAAGCCTTCCACTACAGGTCTGGGACTGGCTCGCCTTTGTTATGATACACTACTGGAAAATGCTGTGAAGGCCAAACGCGCGGTGGATCGTAAAGTGTATACTCGTGCGGTTGAGGATACGATTGAAGCGACTATTTATCTGAGTGGTGTCGGAGCAGAATCAGGTGGATTGGCAGCGGCACATGCCATTCATAATGGCATGACGGCTGTTCCTTCGCTTCACAAAGCACAGCATGGTGAGAAAGTTACTTTCGGCTTGTTAACTCAGCTGGTGCTGGAAAACGCACCAAAAGAAGAGCTGGAGACCGTGATTAAGCTGGTTAAGGATGTAGGTCTTCCATTAACGCTTCGTGACCTGGGTGTAGAGGAATTTGTTGAGGCTGAATGGCGCCAGGTGGCTGAAGCTGCTTGTGCAGCAAATGATACGATGATCAACATGCCGTTCCCGGTTAGTCCTGATGATGTGTATAATGCAATCATCGCAGCCAATGCGATTGCAGAATCCTATCAATAATAGTTTTTTTCTAATTCGAAAAGTGAATTTTACAAAGACGGGTCTGTCATACCACTGACAGGCCCGTTTCGTTTATGTGCACTAACGAGTGAAACGAAAGAAGGGACCAGGGACTTATATCCTATCTTGTCCTGACCGATATAGATATAACAGGGAAATTAGGTTGGTCACACAGCAGGAGGAGATTTGATGTTGGTACATGGTAAAACACGTAGGGGCAACTTGTACATCCATATGTCCAGCGGTTTTCACAAGATTGGGGATTTTCGGGAAGAATATTCCGTAGCACCAGGTGATCGGCTGATGTCTAGATTAACCAAGCGGATCTACACCATTGTATCCGTACATCTTGGTGAAGAGGCGTATGCCGATCTTGATCTTGAAGAGGTAATCAGAAATAGTTAGAGAGTTCATTTGACTGGGTATGAAAAAAGCTTGTATTTCGCTCTAGGAGCAAAGTACAAGCTTTTTTCTTTCAGCGGAGGGACTCATGAAGAAGATCTCGGGTGATAATATTATTTTGGTTCATAAAATGTCTGATGGCTGCCTGCGAATTGGTTGCCGACAGTTCCTTTCCCCATGTCATGGCATAGGCCCAGGCTGGCTGATTCTGTAGCACCTTCGCACTTGGCAGAATATCGCTTTCTCCGATTCCCATAGGCTTGCCTTGTGCAAGCTTTAGCAATTCAGTGTAGTAGGAGGATTTGTAATCATTATTATAGATATCGGCTGCAAGCACATCTACCCGGTTAATGCCTGGAAAGGACAGATTATAGGGCGTGCTGTATGCGTTCGGGGCATTGGGACTCCAGACCCACAATAGGTTATCTAAATGATGGACATGTACGAACCGATCATACATTAGATCCCACAGCTTAGCGTAATTTTGTTTGTTCCCCCACCAAAACCAGTTGCCGTTCATTTCATGATAGGGTCTCCATAAAACTGGCACATCCGCATCCCGTAAGGTCTTAAGGGACAGAGCCGCCTCGTCCAAATCAGTGATGAGCTGCTTATATTGCGGGGTACCCGGCGTGATGTAACGATTAAATTCAGCTTGAGTAATTTTTGCTTGTACGTTTTTCCACGTTTTTGGCTTGCCCGGTAACGCCTGATGAAAGGTGATAGCTACGATTCCGCCGTCCTGGCTCCATTCAATAGCACTATTCACAACGCGCTGACGTTGCTCTCGTAAAGCAGTACGGGACTGATTAGCCAACCCACCAAACTCATAGCCGTGAAGTCCTGCGTATTGTCCGCTGATTTGTTGCAGCTTGTTATTTTGTTCATCCGGTGCCTCTAAATAATCATGCTGTCCAGAAATTAGCATACCATCCGGTACATTAGTTAAATAGGCAAGTAATTGCCTGGCTTTGGCAGAGGCATGAGCATTAATTGGCGGGGCGGCATCGGCAACAATGAACGATTGTTGAGAGCCGCTAAAGAGTAAAACAAGCATTAGCAGTAGCACCCTCTGTAACCAAAAGCGTGTTGAGTGAGATTTCATGGCGCTCCTCCTTTGATGCTGGTAATGGGATTAGTGTTTTTCTTTGTGTTTTCTAAGTTGTATGTAGGCGCTAATCATGATCATTATCAGACTAATCATAGTCCACCCATTGAGTTCCTGCGATTGTATCCAATTGTCCCACACAAGGAAGCCTGATATAAAAACAAGCAAACCCACTATAAGGTACATTTTGGTTTGTGCTGGACGCTTGGTACGTTTAGAAACCCAATGTATGATGCCCAAAATGATGGCTGCCTGAAATAAAAATATACCCATTATCATTAAACTAGCTATAAAAATAGGGGACATCCGTATCCTCCTCCTAGGTCTACAAACAGAATATGCAGGTTGTAACCGCAGATGTGGATTCTTAGATGCAAGTTTTAGGACAGGGTGAGTAACTGTTGTGCTCTGGTTATGATCTTGAACAAGTTGACTAAATTATACCATAACTACCGTCCTGCAATGAAAGGCGTCTAAATACCCACTCTACCTTGATTCGCCATCATACTTTATATTCAGTGAAATATCGACATATGGTTTGTACACTACGTACATATGAAGCTCCGTTTGGAAATGGCGGTAAAGTATAAGCATAAATGCAACGCGAAATCGACGGAAAAGTTTGGTATGATTAAAGTGGATTGCAAAGGAGGTTTTCATATGAATGAAGAAAACAGACCATTTTCTAGTCCAGCAGATGCTGAGGGAACCAAAGCAAACTTTGATGCCAATCAGCGGAAGCTTCACTCCGAGGGAGCTTCAAGCCTTTGGCGTCAGGTTAGTAATCTGCTTATTCTGGTTGGCGTAATTGCATTGATTATTATTATAGGCCGATTACTTTAATGAGATGACTGAAAAGTCAAAAAGATTAGGGATGTGAAATGGAGTGTTAAAGGCAGCTTTACTTTTTATTTTGGCTGGCATCGCCGAAATCGGAGGTGGATATTTGATCTGGCAGTGGCTGCGAGAAGGCAAGACATGGTATGTCGGACTTTGCGGCGGAGTGATTTTAGCTGTCTATGGAGTCATTGCCACCTTCCAGGTTTTCTCCTCCTTTGGGCGTGTATATGCAGCATACGGAGGTGTCTTTATTGTTCTTTCCATTGCATGGGGCTGGTGGATTGATAAAAAGACACCTGACTTGTACGATTTCATTGGTGGATTGATTTGTTTAGTAGGCATAGCTGTAATTCTGTTGCCGCGCTCAGGTTGATAGGACAAAAACCCCTTTTTTATTTTTGAAAACATGACTATAGGTCTACAAAAATAAGCTTCATATTCCGAAATAGAACTTAAGGAGGGGGTTCTATGAACTGGAATCAAATGAAGCTTAGATTGAAATTTGGCAGTGCTATGCCGAAGAGTGAAGGTAATTTCTCTTTTGGTCTCTTGTGTGGACTCTTCATCAGCATTGTGCTGTGGATCTCAATTATTGGTTGGATCATGCTTATCTTCAAGTGATGCTTAACAAAAACCTGTGACTTATCATTCATGCTTTATTTTGTAAAATCATTACGTAGTTTGTCTATTCCACGGCCTACGGCTTCATCAATCATATCGGTAGCTGCAGGTGAATCGGCACCAGGGTCAGGAATCCGATCAAATCCTGGTTCACGCTTATCCAGAGATTGTTTATATTCGATTTGATCGTCAGTAAGACTCTTTTTTTCGGAATTATGTTTTTTCATAGCACATTACACGCTCCTTCTTAGGCATGGTCAGTTCTACACTTTACATAAACGCTTATGCTCCATATTAAACGCTTATAAAATAAACCGGGAAGGATAAATCCCGCCCGGTACTTTCCAAACAACTAGCGATGCTCAATCAAATCAATCGCTCCCAGAACAACATGAGCCAGTCCGAAACCGAGAATGCCTGTAGCTGCAAGTTTGTACTTACTGCTCAGCAACACAGCGCCTGAAGCCGATACTACCGTCCCAAGAACAGCTGGAATCATACCTTCACGCATTCGTAACACCCCTTCTGGTGGTTTGGAAAGACGTTTATTAGTGTAGTTCAAATGTGCACAAGTTATACAAAAAGAGAAAATTTATATTTTTTTTAAAAACCCCTTTACATTTTGATGAAATTATCGTATTATAAGTTGGTGCCCAGATGAACGACATTTACATAACGAGAACACTTCTTAGTAAGTAAGCTTCTCAGATACTTGTAAGACAAGAACAAGTAAGTGTAAAATAGCGTTCCTAAATGCTTGCCGGGGTGGCGGAATTGGCAGACGCACAGGACTTAAAATCCTGCGGTAGGTGACTACCGTACCGGTTCGATCCCGGTCCTCGGCATCCTAGTTTATTGCATGAAGCCCTTGATAATCAGGGGCTTTTTGCTTTTTTTAGGGGTTGAGATCTAAAACCCATATCATAAGGGGCGAGTGCCATTTTCACTTTTGGGGACGGATTGGGGACAAATTTTTGGATTTACGCATAGCTTTGACATGAGTGGATACTTCCTCTATATGCATATCTGCATACCTCATAGGCTTCATTTTTTATGGAAAGGTAAAGTCTTCAGACTGAGTCGCTCTTGATTAACGCATCAATAACTTTGGTTGCTTCTTCCTCAAAATAGTTTTTCTGTTCTCTTTACGCCTTTCTTATCCTCGTTACTAATATCCGCTAGAGGATTATTTTTCGTAGCCTGATGAAGGAGAGATTGAGGTAAAGTAGGAGCCTACCCTTATTCTAATATGACTTCCATCATAATTTTGGTAATATAATCTTTTTCCCGGTATTTTACCACGGCATCATATATATATTCTTCATAAACATAATCTCCTAAAGATAAGTTTAGTCGATCCATTTCCGAAAAAAGTCGATCATAGGTTTCATGAATGCTCTTTTCTTCACCAATATGGTAGCCCGTTAGAAAATATCCTTTCTTAGTTTTCAAATAAGGATAGTCCTCCCGAGGATTAGGTTGCTTTATGTACAGATAACTGTAGTTCGTATATTCACCCTTCAATACTTGCTCTTTTTTTGTAATACCCCCAATAGGATATCCTGTATCGAGAAATGATACATATAATTCGTCAACAAATTCTGAAACCACTCTCACAAAATCTTCTTCCGAAATATTTTTTATATTTTTACTAAGATAAAGTGTTGCTTCTGCGTGTTCTTCAAGAGAAATCTGATGAAAATCTAACCGCAATGCCTCTTCCATGAGTTCTATTTTTGCGTCAATGATCCTTTCCGTCATTTCAATTTCTTTTCTTTTTTTAACAATGTTCTCTTTCTGTTGGTGCATTAAAGATAAAAAGCTGGCAGGTGATTTGTGTTTCATATACTGCTGGATTTCTTTGAGTGACATTCCAAGATCTTTTAACAATTCAATCACGTTGAACCATTCTAATTGACGAATAGAATAAAAACGATATCCTTTATCGTTTTTGTAAATCGGAGAAAAAAGGCCAATTTGATCGTAATAGAGTAATGTCTGCTTATTAACTTTACATAGATCGGAAAATTCCCTCGGAGTAAAGTACTTTTCATTCATTTTTGAGTGCCTCCCTTGACTGTATAGTTACTATATACCATATGATCGTTTTGTAAACAAACTAAATGGAAAGGTTTTGTTATTATGTTTAGCGAAATTCGGGTTGTAACGAGCTCGAATGAAAAAGAAGTACTTTCCTTAAGCATAGCTAAGGATCAGCGACAGTTTGTAGAATCCATCTCACAGTGTTTACAAGAGGCTAGGGAGGATACTCGTTTTGTACCAGTAGGTCTGTATAAAAATGCTATACCAGTGGGTTTTGCTATGTACGGTAAATTTGAAGACGAAGTCTGGTTCGATCGGTTTCTAATAGATGAGCGATTTCAGGGAATGGGCTTGGGCAAATATTTTATGGAAAAGCTTATTTCATTTTTAGAAAATGAGTACCCTGGCCACCATATTTATTTAAGTGTTTATGAAAATAATATCCATGCAATTCAATTATATAAACAATTTGGATTTACTTTCACAGGTGACTATTATACACCAAAAGAAAAAATAATGAATAAAAGAAATCAATGAGATTGATAAGTTTTGAACATAGGATGTAACTATCAAAGGAGATTAAATGTAATGAATGTTAAAAAATATTTAGGTGTCTTGCTTTTTATTTTAGTGACCATCCTGTTTACAGGCTGTTCGCTCCAAACGGTCTCATTAAAGGACTCGACACACAGCAGTTCTGTTTTAACGCAATTTGATGAAGTCGCTAAATATATTTCGGAGCATAATGATCTTCCCGGGAATTATATAACCAAGAAAGAGGCCAGAAAATTAGGCTGGGAGCCTAGTGAAGGAAATTTGGAAAAAGTAGCCCCAGGCAAAAGCATAGGCGGTGATGTATTTCGAAATCGAGAAGGCTTGTTGCCTGAGAAAAAAGGGAGAATTTGGTACGAAGCAGACATTAATTACTCAGGCGGAACTAGGGGGAGCGATCGAATTCTCTACTCCAATGATGGCTTAATCTATAAAACAACTGATCATTACCGTACGTTTGAGCAACTAAAAGAATGAAGGAGGCTTTATGATGGTTGTAATTATAAATGGAAATAACATTCATGGAAAAGAAGAATTACATGACACACTTCAAGCCCAGCTTGGATTAGACCAAACTTACGGTCGAAATTTGGATGCATTATGGGATTGCTTAACTGGCTCCATCCCGATGCCACTTACAATTCAATGGCTTGATTTTCACGCAAGCAGGAAATCCCTTGGAGAATACGCCGATCGTTTGTTGGATTTAATGCGTGAAGCCGAAGAAGAGGTGGAGAATTTTACTTTTGACGTGAAAGTATAATTATCTTTTTAAGATTTTCACTTTTAGTTAGGAGAACAAAGACGAATTGGGGACAGACTCTGGTATTTTATATAGATTACAGTATCTGCAGGTACACAGGACCAACGAAGCGCCTCACCGTTAATATGCGGAAGAGGCGCTTTAATTTTGGAAAAATTACATGCTATAAAATTCAGTTTAGTTTTGTGTTTTGTAATGATAATTCTGCTACCAAATGATTTATTATCTTAATCTGGATATAGATACATCATCCAAAAGAATGGTTGCAAAAGTATCCTGTGCTGTAACGCGGAACACTAAATCTCTAGAGACTGTCCCCGAATTCCCTGAGATTGAGAAGGTACGGGAGACTCTCTCATATTGTGATGAAGGTAGCGAGTTAAGCTGGATCGTGTAGGTTTGCTCTCCTAAACTAATTTGAAGCCGACCACCGAAAGGACTGATCAAATTACGTACCCAGAAGGTCACACGGTATCTTCTTCCTCTTCTCAGATCGGAAATCGTTTGTCTAAGCGAGACGCTGTGCCCCGGGTTAGCTGAGATTCTGACGGCTTGATTGCCACTGTGCGGGTTGGTTCTGGTAATAAAGATTTGACCTGTCACGTTGCTGACGTTTGCAATCCAAGGTGTCAAATCCTGATCTTCAAAGCCGCCGTTTCTAACAACAGCCTGAGTAGGCAATATTCTTTTCTTCTTCAATGCGTGAGGTTGAGATTGTATAGGGGATCTATTCATCCCTCTACGGACAGTAGCTGTACTTTTTCCAGTTTTTTTAGGTTTCATCTCAGCCAACTCTCTTTCAGTAAAAAATGTATTTTGTATTAGTAGTTTATGAAAGTGTGAATAATAGTGTTCATATTAAGAGAAACCAAAAATACCGCCGTATGGCGGTATTTTTTTTAGTTACGTAATTACAGCGAGAAAGAGTTTTACGACTTTATAGAGCAAAATCTTGTAACAGAGGGCCGAAGCCTTTCTATTGCATAAGTTGGTATAATCATTGGTACAGCAACTTTTGACAGAAAGACATCGGAGACGAGAATTATCCCGAAAAGCGCAGAAATGCTTGTTATTCAGGAACTCTTAGCAAAGACTACAACATAGCAAACGCATAGTGATGTAGATCAATTCAGCCGCATTTGAACTGTGAATTTGACGCACAAATTTGGATTTGGCCATGGGAAGGTGGGTTCAGTGAAGCTGATATGAGTCTGACATACCATATGGAACAGTTAAGAGTCTGTTTTATGAATTTTATTAACTATGTATATATTGTAATGGATAAGAAAACAGGAGACATTGCTATTGTCGATCCGTCATGGGATTTATCGAAAATAGAGTCATATCTTCGACAGTTGAATGGTAATCTCAGAGTCATACTATTAACCCATTCACATTTAGATCATGTTAATTTGGTAAATCCGCTCCTGGAAAAGTATAGACCGCACGTATTCATGTCAATACAAGAAATCGATTATTACCATTTTAGATGTGATAATTTACATCCCGTTAAAGATGGGGATATTATCAAACTTGGAGAAACAGAAATTAGAAGTCTTTTGACCCCAGGACATACCGTGGGAAGTGTATGCTATCTTTTATCCAATCACTTGTTTACGGGGGATACCATTTTCATTGAAGGTTGTGGCTTTTGTGATCCGAATGGAGGAGATCCGAAAGACTTATATCATAGCGTTCAAAAAATAAAGCGAGAGGTTGATAGCTCCATTCAAATTTATCCTGCTCATTCATATGGTAAAGCACCTGGGTTCCCACTCAGTCACCTTATGGATGAAAATATTTATTTTCAATTTACGAGCATGAAGCCGTTTATTAATTTCAGAATGCGCCCCAACCAAAAAGGTTTATTCAATTTTAAATGAGTTGGTAAAAGGGGGCAGTTCTAAAGGGTGATGGGGCCTCTATCCCCTTAAAGATAGACCGGGTTGTTGCCAAAATGGCAATTGACACTGTTTGAGCAGAGGATTATAATGGAAATATACTATTCCAATTATATGATTATATGAAAAATAAAGGAACTTGTTTGCGGTTAATCGCTGGCGGGTCACGTTAACCACTGATGAGGGACATATCGTGAGAGATTGTAGCTTATCAAGCAGGATAAGTGAAAGGGCGAAGCTATGCATACACTGGCAGCAGACATTATAGGGGTTGATTTTGGCAGTATGTTTTGTTAGGAGATGAGCGGAGTGAATTGGTACGTGCTTTTTGTGCGAACGGGTAGGGAAGAAAGGGTTAAACAACTTTTTAATAAGTGGTTTGATTCTGAAGTTTACAAACCATTTATACCGCTCCAAGAGAGGCTTTTTAAAGTAGCAGGAACAGTCAAGAAAGAATTAGCGCCTTTGTTCCCCAGTTATGTGTTTATTGAGTCCAACTTACCTGACTTGCAGTTCGTAACAAGTACAAATTCAATGATTTATACTTCCAGCGATATCATTCGTTTATTGAGATATTCGAAGTTAGAAGCTTCTATGCGAGATTGCGAGAGACAAGTTTTAGAGAGTTTATGCAATGATAGATATTGTATAGAATGCTCAACTGGAATTATTGAAGGAGACAATATACGTATCATAGAAGGGCCGCTTAAAGGAAGAAGCAGCATAGTTAAGAAGATAGACAGACATAAAAGACAGGCGGTTATTCAGCTAGAATTTATGGGTGATATCAGACTAGTGAACGTAGCTTTAGAAATTATTAGTAAAGTTTAAATAGAATAATCGTGGGGATATCTTCTCCATTTGGAAGCTTTCAGAGCCCTTAAGGCATTTGAAGGTTTTTTTGGTTTGTGCTTGCCTATTCATAGGGGGATATGCATGTGACCATGTATACGGAACAGCTCATGTTGAAGCGGGAAGATATCGTGATGAAGGCGGCTGTTAGTTTTGTACATGCAGTTTGCCGTGACGATGCTGCTCTCGATCCGGAGATTTTTCATTCAGATGAGTGTAGCTACTTTGAGAGCCTGCTATTCCAGCGCCGAAAATCCAACTTTCTGCTTGGCAGGCTAAGTGCAAAACAAGCAGCATCCGTGCTGTTAAGGGAGCAGAACCTACGCAACATAAGCGTGGAGACAGGTGTTTTCGGCCAGCCCTTGCTTCGAACTACCGGAGTCCCTGGTTACCAAGTGAGCATTGCCCACTGTGATGAAATCGGGACCGCTGTTGTTTTTCCAGAAGCGCATCCTATGGGGATTGATATTGAGAGGATAAGTCCTAACCGAAATAAGACCATGGAAAGCCAATTGACGACGGAAGAAAGGGAAAGAATCGCAGCCGTGCGAGGAGTAGAGGAATACTCTGTTTTATTGACGGTTTCTTGGACGGTAAAGGAGGCGATTTCGAAAATATTGCGCACAGGCTTTACCGCATCATTGCAAGTGCTTGAAATTAACGAGATCAGATTTAATAGTGGATGCTTTCGGAGTACATTTTCGCATTTTCCGCAATATGCCGCCCAGTCGTATCGGTTGGGTAACTACATCTTTACTATTGCAGCGCCAAGGAAGACGGAATGGAGTATCAATATGTCTCAATTGTATGAGCAATTTAATCCGATTTTCCATCCAAGCTGTTTGTAAATAACCCAATTTTAGGAGGATATACATGCGTAAAGAAGAAGTATTCGAAATCGTTAAAGGTTGTATTTGTGAAGTTCTACCGGAATTAAACGATCACCAGTTTCAGTATGACGATCGCTTGGTAGATTTGGGTGCGGATTCGGTAGATCGAGCCGATATTGTAATGAAGTCTATGGAAGCATTATCTCTTAATATTCCGCGCGTTGAGTTATCTGGCGTTAAAAATGTAGGAGAGTTGGCAGATGCGCTCTATGCCAAATTATAAAGAGCCTGAGTTAGTTATTACGGGAGTTGGTGTTACTTCGTCGATTGGGCAAGGGAAGACTGCCTTTGCTTCGGCGCTGTTCAAAGGGCAACATGCATTTGGAGTTATGCAACGTCCAGGCAGAAAGGGAGAAGCTTCATTTATAGGTGCGGAGCTGCCATCTCTGTCTTATCCGGAGACCATTTCCAAACGAATGTTACGAACCGCATCATTTTCAGGACAGGTGGCAATGGTTACCCTTCAAGAGGCCTGGGATGATGCTCAATTGGATGACGTGGACCCTAGCTGCATAGGATTGGTGATTGGAGGCTCCAATTTTCAGCAACGGGAATTATTTCAAACCTATGAGGCTTATCGGGAAAAAATGCACTTTGTATCTCCGACCTATGGGCTGTCCTTTATGGATACTGATTTGTGCGGATTATGCACTGAGCAATTCGGTATTCAAGGGTTAGCGTATACTGTCGGCGGGGCTTCCGCGAGCGGACAAGTCGCCATCATTCAAGCGATTGAGGCAATTCAAGCAAATCGGGTTGATGTGTGCATTGCGATGGGGGCGTTGATGGATATTTCGTATTTGGAATGCCAGGCATTGCGATCTTTGGGAGCCATGGGAAGCGACCGATATGCCGACCAACCAGCAATGGCGTGTCGCCCCTTTGATAAGATGCACGATGGATTTATATACGGGGAATCTTGCGGAGTTATCGTCATAGAGCGGTCGGATTTTGCAATGAAGCGGCAGGGGAAACCTTATGCAAAGCTTGCAGGCTGGGATATGGGGATGGATCGGAACCGGAACCCCAATCCTTCTTATGAGGGCGAGGTTCGAGTGATTAAAAGGGCCTTAGAGAAAGCGAAACTGTCGCCGGAAAAAATTGATTATATTAATCCCCATGGGACAGGCTCTGTAATTGGGGACGAGATCGAAATAAAGGCAATACAGGATTGCCAATTATCACATGCTTACATCAATGCAACCAAATCCATTATCGGGCATGGTCTGAGCGCAGCCGGGACGGTTGAAATTATTGCTACTCTTCTACAAATGAAAGAGTCGAAACTTCATCCTACCCGCAATTTGGAGGAGCCGATCAAAGTGGATTGCAACTGGGTGAAAAATGAGTCCATCCCAGCGGTTATTCACAATACTATGAATTTGAGCATGGGATTTGGCGGGATCAATACGGCCATCTGTATGCAAAAGTATGAGTCGGGCATTTAAGAAAGGGGGAGCATTATGGTATTGGTAGGAATAGAAGCAATGAATGTTTTTGGGGGCTCAGCCTATCTAGATGTCATGCAATTAGCGCAGCACAGACAGTTGGACCCTGCGAGATTTGAAAATTTATTAATGAAAGAAAAGGCTGTTGCCCTGCCCTATGAAGATCCGGTTACCTTTGGAGTCAATGCGGCAAAACCGCTGGTGGACGCCCTCTCTGAAGCGGAAAAAAACCGCATCGAAATGCTCATCACCTGTACAGAATCAGGAATTGATTTTGGAAAATCAATCAGTACATATATTCACCACTATTTGGGACTGAATCGGAATTGCAGGCTATTTGAACTCAAGCAAGCCTGCTATTCAGGTACTGCCGGACTCCAAATGGCGGTGAATTTTATTTTATCCCAAGTCTCGCCAGGGGCCAAAGCGCTTGTTATTGCCAGTGATATCTCACGATTTATTGCCGCTGAAGGCGGGGATGTTTTGAGTGAGGATTGGTCTTACGCTGAACCAAGCGGAGGGGCAGGGGCTGTGGCCATGCTCATTAGTGAAAATCCTCATATATTCCAAGTCGATGCGGGCGCTAATGGATATTATGGCTATGAGGTGATGGATACTTGCCGGCCGATACCAGATAGCGAGGCCGGAGATGCGGACTTGTCTTTAATGTCCTATCTGGACTGCTGCGAGCAAGCATTTTTGGAATACCAGAAACGGGTACAAGGAGTGGACTATAAAGATACCTTCCAGTATCTTTCCTTCCATACTCCATTCGGTGGAATGGTAAAAGGAGCTCATCGCACGATGATGCGAAGGATTACTCAGGCCAAGCCCAATGAGATTGAGGCGGATTATGTACAACGTGTCAAGCCAGGATTGGAGTATTGCCAACGAGTCGGCAATATTATGGGTGCGACCTTGTACCTGTCCTTGGCAGGCACGATTGATAAGGGCACATTTGATTCTCCGAAGCGGATTGGTTGCTTTTCCTATGGATCAGGCTGCTGCTCGGAATTTTATAGCGGGGTAGTGATGCCGCAAAGCCAGGAATATCTGCGTCGTTTTGAGATCGAGCGTAATTTGAATGATCGGTATCAATTATCCATGGATGAATATGAATCCTTGCTGAAAGGCAGTGGCGCTGTACGTTTTGGAACCCGCAACACCAAACTTGATTTTCAATTGGTTCCTGGAGTGATCGATTCCGGGAAAGGGAGACAGCGATTATATCTGGAGGAAATCTATGAATTCCACCGCAAATATCGGTGGGAATCATGAATTATCAAACAATTCAGGTTCGGTTTCAAGAATCGATTTGTTACTTACGGTTTTACCGACCAGAGGCAAATAACACGATTAATAACACCCTCATTGAGGAATGCATGCATGCGCTTGCACTGTGTGAGGAGTCGGTTACGATCGTTGTTTTGGAAGGCCTGCCGGAGGTGTTTTGTCTTGGAGCGGATTTTCAAGGAATGTACGAAAAAATGGCAAATGAACATGAGCATGCACAGAATCCAGAACCTCTATATGATCTGTGGTTAAAACTGGCGACAGGGCCCTATATCACGATTTCTCATGTGCGAGGAAAGGCAAACGCTGGCGGCATTGGATTTATTGCTGCCAGCGACATTGTGATAGCAGATCAGACAGCACAGTTCAGTCTGTCGGAATTGTTATTTGGGCTTTTCCCTGCTTGTGTTCTGCCCTTTTTAGTACGCAGAATTGGATTCCAAAAAGCGAATTATTTGACATTAATGACACAGCCGATTATGGTTGAGCAGGCTCTTACATGGGGATTAGTCGATGCATATGATGCCCAGAGTGATACGGTGCTGCGCAAGCATTTATTACGCCTCAGACGATTGTCCAAAACGGGTATTTTACGCTACAAACGCT
This sequence comes from Paenibacillus polymyxa, assembly GCF_015710975.1. NCBI lineage: Bacteria > Bacillati > Bacillota > Bacilli > Caryophanales > Paenibacillaceae > Paenibacillus > Paenibacillus polymyxa. The sequence goes on from NZ_CP049783.1 coordinate 3,927,400, forward strand.
TTATGGACGAACTCAGCGATTTGCGTCAGTATAAATCACTGGCGCTGGCGTCCAATCAAGAGGTGTTTTCAGACGCTCAAAATCTGAAGGGCATTTTCCGATATGTCGAAACAGGTCAATTTCCGTGGATGGACTGATGGGCGTTTGCCACAAGACGGGATGCTGAGGGGGAAGTAGATCATCATGTCACAATCTGTGGTTGAGTTACTTGAGATCGAGCGAGGGATTATCCAAGTAACAATGCAAGATAGAGTTCATAAAAATACATTTACACTTGAAATGACTCATGGACTTAGAGAAGCGTTCCGTACGATCCAGGATGACTCGACCTGCAAAGTCGTAATTATAACAGGGTATGACAACTACTTCGCCACGGGTGGAACGCAAGAAGGACTATTGGCTATACATGAAGGAACATCAAAGTTTACTGATGAAAATATTTACTCTCTAGCATTGAACTGCAAAGTTCCAGTGATAGCTGCTATGCAGGGCCATGCGGTTGGTGGGGGCTTTGTCATGGGGCTATTTTCTGATTTCGTAATCCTGAGTAAGGAAAGTATGTACACGACTAATTTTATGAGATACGGATTTACACCAGGAATGGGTGCGACGTTCATTCTTCCCCAAAAACTCGGGTTCAGCCTGGGAGAAGAATTATTGTTAAATGGGGGGAATTACCGAGGCGCAGAACTGGAGAAGCGAGGAGTGCCGTTTCCAGTTTTGCCTCGCAAAGAAGTGATGAGCTATGGATTGGATCTTGCTAGACAGCTGGCCGAGAAACCCAGATTTTCATTAATCACATTAAAGGATCATCTGGTAGCTCCACTCCGCGCTCAGCTTCCCAAAATCGTAGAACAAGAGCTGATTATGCATGAGAAGACCTTTCACCAAGCCGAGGTTAAAGAACGCATCATCAACCTGTTTGGAAAATAATAACTTTTCCACATCCTTATTTATTTATATTTGTTGGACGCTTTTACGGTTTTTCATGGGAATCTGGAAACGAGTGTGAAAGGGGCGCATAGCCTTTCTCATCACTCGTTTTTTCTTTGCTACTTTCGTTAGGCAACGCTTCAAGCGTGAAACAGTAGCTCAAAATAGACATCGTGATAAGCATTTAGCTCATGTTGTATTTAAATTTTGTGTTTGAGGAGTTGGTGGATGAATGACACGTAAACATGATCAAAGATCAGACTTTAATATCCCGATCCTTTCTTTTATGGAAACTTGCCGGCAATTTCCTGAAACAGAGTTGTTTACTTTTGAGAATGAAGGAGAGCATCCTCACGTTCTTACGGGGACCACGCTTTTGCTGCAAGTGCAAACTTTGGGCAACTTTCTAATGAAAGAACTAGCTGCGCAGGAAAGAGCGCTCCTTGTATTTCCTCAGGGTCTGGGATATATCAGCAGCATGCTGGCATGTTTTTATGCAAACATCGTAGCCATCCCTACACCCATTACAGCAGCAGAGCCAGATGAAAAAATGCTTGAGAAAATAAAGCCTATTCAAACGGATTCCGGGGCTGTATGTATCATAACCAATACTGCCTTCAAAGCTTTTCTCCAAACACAACCGGAGTATAGAACGTTTCGTATCCTAAATATTGATGAGATTCTTCAAGAGAGCGCCGCCCACGTAGATATAAAGATGAGAATGCCAGCACCTGAAGATATGGCCCTTTTGCTGTACACATCAGGCTCTACATCACTGCCTAAAGGTGTAATTCTCAGCCATAGATGTTTGATGAATCAGGTTAAGGCTGAGCAATGGAGAATTGACCAAAATAGCCGTATCGTTTCCTGGATGCCGCAATTCCATGCTTTTGGACTGCAAAACAATATTTTGGTACCGCTATTGAATGGCGCCTCAAGCATTATTCTCCCGCCAGAAAGCTTTGCTAAAAATCCGGAGCACTGGATTCAGATGATTGACAAGTATCAGGCTACCCATACGGCTGCGCCAAACTTTGCATTCGATTACTGCTGCTCCACCTTGGACGTAGCTTCACTACAGGAATATTCTTTGCACCATCTTCAAGCTATTATATGTGCAGGTGAGCCCATTCGGAAGGAAAGTTACGAAAATTTTGTCCATCATTTCCGGGCATTAGGGCTTAAAGAAGATATATTTTGTCCTCTTCTTGGCTTATCTGAGCTGTGTCCTGTTACCAGTGTAAAACCGGGCCAGTCGATGAGATTTCTTAATTTGGATATTCCTAGCTTGGAGCAAAGAAGAGTCCAATACACAGATGAGAAGAACCCATCGAAGTCCGTTGTCAGTTGCGGGGAGATCGAAGCTCCGACAGAAATACGGATTGTTCATCCTGAAAGTCATATGCTATGCCTGCCAGAGGAAATCGGCGAGATTTGGATTAAATCCGATCGGATGGCAGAGGGTTATTTAAATAGGAAGCAAGAAACGGACAGCACTTTTGAGGCGGTACTTTCCAGTACACAAGAAGGCGGTTTTTTCCGTACAGGTGACCTTGGCTTTATTGCAGACAATCATATTTATGTCATCGGCAGAGAGAAGGAAGTCATTATCGTTCACGGCAAAAATCATCATCCTGTCGATATTGAATGGACCATCCAAAAGAATATGCCGGAGTTGACCTTGCCTATCGCTGTATTTGCCTCTGAAGTCAAAGGCCTGGAAAAGGTAATCGTCGTACAAGAGATTGAAACGTCCCTTCATGAGCAGGAATATAAACGACTGGTCGAAAAGATGTTAAATGCCGTATCTGGGACACATCAACTTGAGATTTATGATATATATTTGCTGCCAAAAGGTAGTATTCCCAAAACGGGGAGCGGGAAAATTCAAAGAAAGGTTTGCCGTAATGCTTACATCAAACAAGAGCTTAGGGCACTTTATCAATATCGGAGTGCACTCTCAACAGCGCATTCGGGTATTGGAGAAACGGATGCTACTGTAGACGCTGTTTCGTTGATACAGCTGAAGATTCAGGAATATATGGTGCAATTTTTGCAACGGGAACTGAATTTGGAGTCCGAGGCAATGGATTTGAATAAAAATATTCACGGTTATGGCATCGATTCCATTCTTATCATGAAGCTCATACGCGGCATTGAAAAATCTTATCCGATCAAGGTTAATGCAAGAGAAATTCTAGAGTACCCAACGATTCAACTACTATCGGCTTATTTAGCCAAAAAGATTGAAAAAGATAAACCGGTTGTAGAGATCAAGACCGAAACAATCCTGCATGGTTTGCAACAGAATCCACTTTCTGAAGTTCAAAAAGGGTTGTGGCTATTACATAAAATGTCTCCTGAAATAAATGCTTACAATGTACCAATATGTCTCCGATTTAATACGAAAGTTGAGATAGAGAACGTTAAACAGGCTTTCCACACCGTTTTAGAGCAATATCCTATTCTAAAAAGTGTGATTGAAGAGGATAATGGGACACCTTATCAAAAGCTGGAGTCTGCTCAGCCGTTCAATATGCAGATAGAGGATATTTCAAGCTTGAAAGCGGATGAAATCATTCCCTTTATTCGGAGCAAGGCAAAGCAGCCATTCGCGCTGGAACAGGACCCTTTGATGCGTGTTTATCTGATGTCCAGGTCCGAACAAGAACATTTCATACTGGTGGTCATCCATCATATTATTTTTGATGGTAGTTCTTTCATCCTTTTTATTCAAAGCTTTTTAGATGCATATAAGGACTTGGGACAAGGAAAGAGACCAGTCGTTTTACCACCTGCCGCGAGCTATAGCGATTTTGTGGAATGGGAACAAACGATGCTGGCGAGTGCAGAAGGGGAAAAGCATTTTTCCTATTGGAAGCAACAACTGTCGGATGCTTTACCGACTCTAGAGCTTCCATATAACCGCTCAGGTTTTCTGACTCCGAGCATGGAAGGACAAACATACACCAAGCGGCTTCCAGTTGATTGGGTCAATCGGGTAAAATCTTTCGCCCGTACGCAATATATGAGCTTGTCTACCGTCTTGTTAGGTATGTATGTGATATTGCTTAACCAGTATTCGAAACAAGAAGACATCATCGTTGGAATGCCAGTTATGGTACGACCAGAGGAGCGTTTTGACCAATTAATCGGATATTTTGTCAATATGCTTCCAATACGCAGCCAAGTGTCGGAAACAGAGACATTCCTGGATTTTATGAAAAAATTGCAAATCACCGTAGTCAATGGGATGGATCATGCTCCTTATCCTTTTCCGGCTCTGGTTCGAGCATTAAATGTGCCACGTTTGCCGGCGAGCTCGCCTGTTTTTCAGGCAGTTTTTTCTTACCAAAATTTTCTGCAAACTTCAAGCTTGCAGCAGCTTTGTGCGCCGTATAGCGATAGCTTTACCGTTGAGTTGGTAGAGGAAATTCACCAGGAAGGTGAATATGAGCTGGTATTGGAGCTGCTGGAGCAGGAAGAAGAGCTGACATTAAATATCAAATACCGTTCCGGTTTGTTCGATGAATCAACCATCGTACAGATGGCTGAGCGTTACATCGGATTAGCGGAAGCACTTATGAGCAATCCTACAGCTGCCCTGCAGGACTATTCATTACTTTTGCAAGAGGAAAAGAACAGCGTCCTTTATGACTGGAATGCGACCGAAATAAGTTATCCAGATAAATGCTTCCCTGAATTATTCATAAAACAGGCAAGGAAAACGCCTGACGCTATTGCAGTCGTGTATGAAGAACAATCGCTTACCTATCGGGAATTAAAAGAAAAGAGCACTTTACTCGCTCTATATTTGCAAAATCAGGGCGTTACCCCTGATACGCTGGTAGGAATTTGCATGGAACGGTCTTTAGAAATGGTCATTGGGCTGTTGGGAATCCTTCTGGCGGGAGGAGCCTATGTGCCGCTTGATCCGGACTATCCAGAGGACAGATTGGAGTATATGCTGCAGGATTCCAATGCATCCCTTGTCATTACGCAATCGGGATTGTTGGAAAAAGTATCTCGGCTGGCAGGGAGTCATGTGAACTGCATTGTTCTTGATAACGATTGGGATCTTCTTACAAGTAGTATAAAGGGGAGAAAGACACTCAAACGGGAAGTGCAGCCTAGCCATTTGGCATATGTGATATATACCTCTGGAAGTACAGGGAAACCCAAAGGGGTCATGATCCCACACAAAGCGTTGACCAACTTTCTTCTTTCCATGGCAGAAAAGCCAGGCATAACAGAGCAGGATAAACTGCTTGCAGTGACAACGTATTGCTTTGACATCGCGGGACTGGAATTATATCTACCTTTGATTAAAGGCGCTCAATGCTATGTTTGCAGTTCTGAAAAAGCTAAGGATGCCGAAAGACTCAAGCAGGAGATTCAAAAAATAAAACCGACAATGATGCAGGCAACACCTGTGACTTGGACCATGCTTTTTCAAGCTGGCTGGAAGAACGAAGAAAATATGAAAATGCTCTGTGGCGGAGAAGCACTTTCGGAAACATTGAAATCTTATTTTGTGCATAACAACGGTGACGCATGGAATATGTTCGGTCCGACTGAGACGACGATTTGGTCTACAATTCAAACGATTACCGCCGACAAGCCGATTTCGATCGGTAAGCCTATTGCCAACACCCAGATTTATATTTTGGATCAGCTCCTTAGACCTGTACCTATCGGATTTCCGGGTGAGCTTTTCATTTCGGGCAATGGCTTGGCCAGAGGCTATCTGAATCAGCCGGTGCTTACGGATGAAAAGTTTATTGACAACCCATTCAAGCCCGGAACTAAGCTCTATAGAACCGGAGATTTATGCAAGTGGCTTTCTGACGGTTCCATTGAATATTTGGGTCGGATGGATTATCAAGTGAAAATCCGCGGGTTTCGAATTGAGCTAAGTGAAGTTGAAGGTCAGGTCAGAACATATCCGGGAATTGATGAATGTGTCGTGATCGCCAAGGAACAAGGAGGGGATAAGCAGCTTGTCGCCTACTATTTACGCAACAACTCTCAGTTCGGGGAATCCTCACTTGATCCGAAAGAAGTACGAAATTATTTAAAAGCATTCTTGCCTTATTATATGATTCCAGCATTCTTTATCGAACTGGACAAGCTGCCATTGACCCCGAATGGCAAAATAGATCGGAAGGAATTAATGGGTCGTAGGGTCGAGCTGGCGACAGCAACAAGAAAAATCCATTTGCCGCAATCGGATGTTGAACAACAAGTTTTAACAATATGGAAAAAGCTTCTGGATATCGATCATCTAAGTACGGATGATGCTTTTTTCGACGTGGGCGGAAATTCTTTTTCAGCCGCAGAGATGATTAGAAGGATCAAGGACAAGCTGGAATGTGATATTTCGGTGACAGCATTGTTCAAGTATCCAACGGTTAGGGAACTTAGTGCCTATATTACGAAAGTAAAAGGTGAGGCACCAGCTTCTGCAACAGAACAAACAGATACCGCTAAAAATACCATTTCACAGGGATTAGACTCGGAGGAAGATGAACATAAACCATCCTACCCTGATTATTATGAGGATAGTATCGCAATCATAGGAATTTCATCCCATTTTCCGGGTGCGAAAAACCACGTTGAGTTTTGGAGCAATTTGAGGGCAGGGGTGGAAAGTGTCCGGTACTTTTCTGAGGAAGAACTAGCCCAGTTAGGGCTGGAGAGAGAGATTGTCGAGCATCCAAACTATGTGTCCGGACAATGCACGATTGAGGGAAAAGAGTATTTCGACCCTGAGTTTTTTAATTTGTCCCAGAAAAATGCAGAATTTATGGATCCTCAGATGAAATTGCTGCTACAGCATGCATGGAAGGCCGTTGAAGATGCTGGCTATGTTTCCAAAGAGATTCCTGAAACCAGCGTGTATATGTCGGCGAGCAGCAGCTTTTATCAAGCCTTTATTCCTAATTTGGCATCGCAATCACCTAATGTCCTGAGGAATGCGGATGAATATGTAACCTGGATTTTGGCACAAGGCGGGACCATTCCTACTATGATCTCTCATAAATTAGGATTTAAAGGTCCCAGCTTATTTGTGCATTCCAACTGTTCTTCTTCGTTAGTCGGACTTCGTCTAGCTTCGCAAAGCCTGTTGTCTGGTGAAGCAAAATACGCCTTGGTTGGAGCGTCAACAATCTTTCCTTTCAACAGCTTAGGTTATGTGTATCAGCCTGGCTTGAACTTTTCTAGTGATGGCCATATTAGAGCTTTTGACGATTCGGCAGACGGAATGATTGGCGGAGAAGGGGTTGGAGTTGTTCTACTGAAAAAAACGCTGGATGCCATTAGAGACGGTGACCATATTTATACGATTTTACGAGGGGTTAGCGTGAACAACGATGGGACTGACAAACTAGGGTTTTATGCTCCAAGTGTTAAGGGTCAGTCTGAAGTTATTCAGAAGACGATCGAATCAACCGGAATTCATCCCGAAACGATCAGTTATATTGAGACACATGGAACCGGAACCAAATTGGGCGATCCGGTTGAATTTGCTGCCTTGAATGATACATTCAGGCAGTATACAGCCAAAAAACAGTTTTGTGGTATTGGATCGGTCAAAACCAATATCGGACATTTGGACACTGCAGCAGGTTTGGCGGGGTGTATTAAAGTCGCTTTAAGCTTATACCATAATGAGATTCCTCCTACGCTTAATTATGATACACCCAATACCGATATCCATTTGTCTGAATCGCCTTTTTATGTTGTTGATAAACTGCGGAAATGGGAACAAGCGTCGGCCCCCCATCGAGCGGCGCTGAGCTCTTTTGGCATAGGCGGAACGAATGCTCATGCTATTTTCGAACAATTTGTAGCTAATGATGCACCCGAACGCTCTAAATCCAGCTTGGTGAACGATGCTGTTGAATATCTTATTCCTTTGTCTGCCAAAAATGATCAGCGCCTTAAGGCATATGCTGGGGACCTCTCGGCTTTCTTGACAGCTTCTCAAGAAATCAATTTGTCGGATGTATCTTTTACACTTCAAACAGGACGAATGGCAATGAAAAGTCGGGTAGCGTTTATCGTCAGGAATACGAGCGAGCTGGTGCAAAAATTGGATTCGTTCGCGAATGGACAAGAACATATCGAGAATTGCTGGAGGGGAGAAAATAACCAGCAAGATTCAATGCAATGGTTTGAACAGGAAGAAGTGTTCAAGGAATTAGTAAGCAAATGGATCTCAAATCGTGAAATGAACAAGCTGGCAGAGCTATGGGCCAAAGGCTTCTATATCGATTGGAAATTGCTGTATTACGATATCCAACCGAAAAGAATCAGTCTGCCTACGTATCCTTTTGCTCAGCAACGCTGTTGGGCTCCTGAGGTTGAGGCTGGAGCAGCAAGGGTCAGAGCAGTGGCGGAAGCACCTACGACTGCAGCTAGCCATACCCTGATGTTTGAACCAGTCTGGAAGGAGCAGGACGTAGCGCCGGAGGTCGAAGCCCCTGCCTACGACCGCCGTATCATCTTACTGTGTGAGCCGGACGAGGCTTTACCTGAACGGCTTGAAGCGCGAGTGAACGGAGCGGCACAGGTCTTGGCCTTCTCATCTGGGAAGAGCCGGGTGGATGAGCGGTTTCAGACCTATGCAGTTCAGGCCTTTGAGAGCATCCAAAGCCTACTCAAAGACAAGCCTGCCGGAAGGGTGCTGGTTCAGCTTGTCGTGATGGCGGCTGGAGAAGGACAGCTCTTTTCAGGGCTTTCGGGTCTGCTGAAGACCGCCCGACTGGAAAATCCGAAACTCATCGGTCAATTGATCGAAGTGGAACAGGGAGAATCTGCGGAAAGCCTGCTGGCGAAATTGGAAGAAAACAGCCGCAGTCCGTTGGATGGATGGATTCGCTATGAGGGCATTCAACGCAAAACCGCTTGCTGGAACAGGTTGGAGCCATCTCGGTCAGATGAGGAGCTGCCATGGAGAGATGGGGGCGTGTATCTCATCACCGGCGGCTCTGGCGGCCTGGGGCTGCTTGTTGCCGAAGAACTGGTTCGGCGCACCCGAGCAGCGACCTTGATCCTGACAGGGCGGTCGACACTGGACGGCAACAGACAAACTCGGCTGAAGGAACTGGAGTCCTCAGGAGCCAGAGTGGTGTATAAGCAGGGGGATATCACTGACAGGAACACGGTTACCAGCTTGCTGGAAAGCATTCAGGAAGAATTCGGGCGTGTTCACGGGATTATCCACTGTGCTGGGGTCATTCACGATAACTTCATTCTCAAGAAAAGCAGGGAAGAATTTATCGAGGTGCTGGGGCCGAAGGTCCAAGGGCTGGTCCATCTGGATGAGGCAAGCAGCGGCCAGGATCTGGACTTCTTCATGCTCTTTTCCTCCATCTCGGGCAGTCTGGGCAATCCGGGACAGGCCGATTATGCCACCGCCAACGCCTTTATGGATGCGTACGCAGCATATCGGAATACCCTGGTGGAAGCCCAGCAACGGCGGGGCCGGACGCTATCCATCCGCTGGCCGCTGTGGAAAGAAGGCGGAATGCGGATCGATGCGGACACGGAAAAGCTCATGAGACAAAATATGGGCCTCACGCCTCTACAGACCGAGTCGGGCATTCAGGCGTTGTACCAATGCCTGACCTCAAGCAAGGATCAGGTGATGATCCTGGAAGGAGAGCCAGAGAAAATCGAGGCCTACCTATGGAAATCCGTCTCGCAGGCCGATGTTCGAGCGGTAGAGGCAGCTGGATTGAAGCTGGATGCGGGTTTACTGTACGATAAAACCTTGTATCATCTCAAGGCGCTATTGGGAGAGGTGACCCGGCTGAGCATCGGTAGCATTGAAGCCCAAGAACCGCTAGAGCGTTATGGGATTGATTCGATTATGATTACCCAACTCAATGCCAAGCTGGCAGAGTCTTTTGGCGAGCTATCCAAGACGCTGTTTTATGAGTACCAGACCTTGCGTGCCTTGGCGGAATATTTGGTGTCGGAATACACACCGGAATGCATGCAGTGGGTTGGAATGAGCATGGACAAGGAACGGGTAGAGGAAACGGCTGCGACAACCCGGTACGCTGAAGAAGAAAGCACGCAAATTGCGAGGCAGACGATAGCGGAGGAGGCGACAGCGAAGTCCAGAAGCTACGTGGAGCCGATTCGAAGCTACGCGGAGCTTGGCGCAGAGGAAACACGAGAACCGATCGCCATCATTGGCATGGCAGGAAAGTATCCAGGTTCGAGGGACATGAACGAATATTGGGAAAATCTCAAGGCAGGAAAGGATTGTGTCAGCGAAATCCCGCAGGAACGCTGGAAACTGGAAGGATTCTTCCAGCCTGACAAACAGGAAGCGGTAGCTGATGGCAAAAGCTACAGCAAGTGGGGCGGCTTTATCGAAGGCTTTGCGGAATTCGACCCATTGTTTTTCAATATTGCACCGCGAGAAGCCCTCAGCATGGATCCTCAGGAAAGGCTGTTTATTGAAGCTTGCTGGGAAGCGATGGAGGACGCAGGCTACACCAGAGAACAGCTTGCGGTACGACATAACAGCCGTGTAGGTGTGTTTGCGGGAATTACCAAAACGGGCTACGAGCTTTATGGGCCGGAATTATGGAAGATGGGGGCCAAAATATTCCCCCAAATATCCTTTAGCTCGGTAGCCAACCGGATTTCGTACCTGTTTAATTTGCAGGGGCCGAGCATGCCGGTGGATACGATGTGTTCGTCCTCGTTGACTGCGATTCATGAAGCGTGTGAGCATCTGTACCGCGGAGAATGCGAGCTGGCTATGGCAGGAGGAGTGAACCTGTATCTGCATCCGCTGAGCTATGTCGGACTTTGTGCGAATCAGATGCTGTCCGTAGACGGACAGTGCAAGAGCTTCGGAAAGGGAGGCAACGGCTTTGTCCCAGGAGAAGGTGTGGGGGTCGTGCTATTGAAGCCGTTGTCGAAGGCGATAGCAGATGGGGACCCGATCCATGCGGTCATCCGGGGAACGAGCATCAACCATGGAGGCAAGACCAACGGGTATACCGTGCCTAACCCGACTGCTCAAGGGGAGCTAATCCGGTCGGCTTTGGAACGAGCCGGGGTACATGCCCGGACCATCAGCTATATCGAAGCTCACGGAACTGGCACAGAATTGGGAGATCCCATTGAAGTGACCGGTTTGACCCAGGCCTTCAGAAAGGACACGGCAGACAAGGGATTTTGCGCCGTGGGCTCTGTGAAGTCCAACATCGGACATTTGGAGGCGGCAGCGGGCATCGCAGGGATTGGGAAAATTGTCCTGCAGATGAAAAACCGGACGCTGGTTCCCAGTCTGCATGCCCAGGAACTGAATCCAAACATTCCTTTTGAGCAGACGCCGTTTGTTGTCCAGCAGGAGCTGGAGGAATGGAAGCGGCCAGTGGTTGAGCTCGATGGAGAGACACGGGAATACCCAAGAATGGCGGGGATTTCATCGTTTGGAGCAGGAGGCGCCAATGCTCATGTCATCATCGAAGAGTACGTTCCAGAAGAGCAGGCGCCAATCTGTGTGACAGCTCACAATCCTGTGATTATCGTATTGTCGGCCAAAAATGAGGAACGGCTGAAGCAGCAGGTCGAGAGATTGCTGTCCGTGATCGGGAAAGGAGAGGTCACAGAGGGCAATCTGGCCGATGCAGCCTACACGCTCCAGGTAGGACGTGAAGCGATGGAAGAACGCCTAGCGGTCATTGCTGAATCGCTACCGAAACTGGTGGAAAAGCTGCAAAGATTCTTGGAAGGCCACGACGGGATTTCCGAGCTGTATCGAGGACAGGTCAAGCGAAACAAAGAGGCACTGTCCGCACTGGTAGAAGATGAAGATATGGAAAAAACGATCGCTGCCTGGATCGGGAAACGGAAATACGCGAAGATAGTGGATCTGTGGGTAAAGGGACTGGCGATGGACTGGAGCATGCTTTATGGAGATGCCAAGCCGCAGCGAATAAGCCTGCCAGCCTATCCTTTTGCAAAGGAGCGGTATTGGATCACGGATATTAAAACCAAGCAGGCTTCCATTGAATTTACCAAATCTGTACAGTCAACAGATATATTTGTTGATCAAAGAACACCTGAGACAGCGGCAAATATTTCGCAAAAGTATAGAAAAGAAAGCGAAGATCCAAATTCCGAAGCTATTCCTTCGTATATCCAGAATATTCAGAGCCATATTTCCACCAGTGTCAAAATGAAGAAGATGCCAGATATTTCTTATCTAGCGGCTGAATACGAAAGAATTCCTTCGACTATGGTCGACAACCAAGCTTACTCGGAACAGGATGGGACGACGCGAGGGACTAATCGGATGAGGAGGCTTACAGATGAAGGAAATGAATGATGTCTTATGCAAATTGCTATGGGGTTATTTGCAGTTGATGGGATTATGCCCCTATGCACATATGGACAAGAAAGCTATGATTAATGATTTTAAAACCAAAACAGCATTGCTGAATTTATATGATCGCTGGCTTGAAGAAAGCATAGAGGTATTGGCGCGGAATCATTATTTTTACCGTAAAGGAGACTCTTATAGCGTAACGGATAGAGCTTTGGTTGATCTGCAGGCTGTATGGAAGGAATGGGAATTGAAGAAAGGGGAATGGCTGAAAAATCCGGATCTCTCGGCCTGGGTTGTACTCGTAGAATCAACATTGCGCAAGCTGCCGGAAATTTTGACCGGAAACATACCTGCCACTGACATTGTTTTTCCTCAGTCCTCTATGAAGCTGGTAGAAGGTATATATAAAAATAGTCCTGCAGCAGATTACTTTAATGAAGTGCTGGGGGATATTGTAGTTTCCTACTTGAATGAACGGCTTAAGCATGACCCGTCAGGGTCGATTCGAATTATTGAAATTGGTGCAGGCACTGGAGGAACCAGCGCTATGCTCTTCCGGAAGCTTCAACCTTATCAGGAGCATATTCGTGAATACTGTTATACCGATAAATCCAGAGCATTTTTATTGCATGCGCAAAAAGAGTACGGCCCGCAAAATCCTTACTTGACTTATAAAATTTTTAATGTGGAAGAGTCGGCTGTGGGACAAGATATCGACACGGGCGGATATGATATTGCAATTGCCACCAATGTCCTGCACGCTACGAGGAACATTCGGCAGACATTAGGCAATGTCAAAGCATCGCTGCGAAAAAACGGCCTGATTCTTATCAATGAAATCAGTGGAAACTCGCTGTTAAACCACCTAACCTTTGGCCTGCTGGAGGGATGGTGGCTTTATAATGACCCCGAGCTGCGTATTCCAGGCTCTCCCGGTTTATACCCTGAACGTTGGCAGGAGGTATTGGAAAGCGAGGGGTTCCGGTCGGTCTTCTTCCCCGCTCAGGAAGCGCATGAAATAGGCCAGCAAATTATTGTGGCTGAAAGCGATGGTAAGCTTAGCGATGGGATGCTTCGGGACCAACAGAAGCTTGAACAGGGCAAGCCTCCATTAGAACAGCGTGACACAGGGACTCAATCAGCTGCTGATGTATCCAATGAGATGGCTGAAGAGCATGTCAGGGAGCTTATTGTAGAGAAGTTGGCAGAGGCCTTGAATGTGGACTTTTCTATGATTGATGTCCATGAGTCATTCGCAGATTATGGCCTGGACTCTATTCTTGGCGTCAACTTTGTACAGGATGTTAATCAGGGGCTGGGCATTCATTTGCAGACTACAGACATCTTTGATTACAGTTCGGTCAAACAACTGACGTTATACATTTTAGGCCAATTCGGCGACATCGTTTTACCAGTTTTGGGACACAATGCTGATCCAATAGAGGATGGGAAAGATACAAGCCGTGAAGCCCAAGCGCCTAAGGAAAAGGAATATATGTTTAATCCGGTTCAAACGGCAAGTGCATCGATTGAGCCAGTAAGACCTAAACAGGAGAATACAGGAAAAAGCTTGGCGCAAAGAGAGCCGATTGCGATTATTGGAATGAGCGGGCGGTTTGCCGGGTCTGACAATGTAGATGAGCTTTGGAATCACCTTAAGAATGGCGACGATTTAGTAAAAGAGGTAACTCGGTGGGATCTTTCGAAATACCAGGAAAAAAATGCGAGTTACTGCAATTATGGAAGCTTTTTGGAGGATGTTGATAAGTTCGATCCGCTTTTTTTCAATATTTCCGGACTGGAAGCAACTTACATGGATCCGCAGCAGCGATTGTTTCTCGAGGAAGCATGGCATGCTCTAGAGGATGCGGGCTATGCGGGTGCAGGGATGGATGGGCGTCGGTGCGGAGTTTATGTAGGCTGTGCCGAAGGCGATTACCAGCGATTGCTGGGTGAAGACCTGCCACCGCAAGCACTGTGGGGACATATGGGCTCCGTGATTCCCGCCAGAATTTCCTACTACTTGAATCTTCATGGGCCGGCGATAGCTGTAGATACAGCTTGTTCGAGTTCGCTAGTTGCCACCCATCTTGCTTGCCAAAGTTTATGGTCTGGAGAAACGGATATGGCTTTAGCTGGCGGGGTGTATATTCATACAACCCCTCGTTGCTATTTATACGGTGACAGAGCAGGAATGCTGTCTCACACAGGGCACTGTTATACCTTTGATGACAGGGCAGACGGAATGGTTCCAGGAGAGGCTGTTGGCGCTGTTGTACTCAAACGGCTTGAGGAAGCAGTTGCCGATGGTGACCACATCTATGGGGTAATTTTAGGCTCAGGAATCAATCAGGACGGTACCACGAATGGACTTACTGCACCAAGCCAGAAGTCTCAGGAGCGACTGGAGCAATATGTGTACGATACTTTTCATATCCATCCAGAGCAAATCCAATTGGTGGAAGCACATGGCACTGGTACCAAGCTAGGAGATCCAATTGAATATCAGGCATTGACACGAACATTTAGAAAGTATACGGACAAGAAGGGATTTTGCGCGATCGGGTCCATCAAAACGAATATCGGTCATACGCAAATTGCGGCAGGAATCACAGGAGTAATTAAGCTGTTATTGTCATTAAAGCATGAGCAGATTCCGCCTTCACTTCATTTCCAATCAGGCAATTCTAATATTCAGTTTGCGGACAGTCCTTTTTTTGTCAATACGCAGTTGCAGAATTGGCTGATTGAGCCTGAAGCCAGACGCTGTGCTGCGGTCAGCTCCTTTGGTGCCAGTGGTACTAATGCCCACCTGGTCATCGAAGAGGCTCCACATACGAAACGAAGACATTGCGAAAAGCCGGCTTATTTCATTCCGCTGTCCGCCCGGACTTCACAACAATTACGCCGTCAGGTGGAGCAACTGATTGCCTATTGCGAACAGGAGCCTGAGGCAGACTGCGGTAACATGAGCTATACATTATTGCTTGGGAGAAAGCACTGCAATCATCGGCTTGCATGTGTTGCCCGCAATCAAGGTGAGCTTGTCATGTCCCTTAAAAGGTGGCTGGAAAAAGGCAATTCTTCTCAAGTTTATTATTCTGAACTACACGAAAAAGACCAACGCATTCAAACGTCATTGAAGAGATATGGAAATGAATGTATTCAAAACTGTCAAAATGCAGGTGAAGCCCGCGAGTATTTGGAGCTTTTAACTACGATTGCGGATTTATATGTTCAGGGATATCCGTTAGACTTTGAACGTTTGTTTTCAAATGAACCGTATTGCAGAATCCCACTACCGACTTATCCTTTTGCAAAAGAGCGGTATTGGGCGCCTGGGAATGAAACCCAAATGGCTAAAAGCATAAGTATAGAAAGTGAAACCAAATCAACGATTTCCAGAGCAGAGGCAAAACCTGTGGCTACAGCTACCCATACCCTGCTGCTGGAGCCAGTTTGGAAGGAGCAGGACGTATCGCCAGAGGTGGAAGCACCTACCTACGACCGCCGTATCATCTTGCTGTGTGAGCCGGACAAGGCTTTACCTGAACGGCTCGAAGCGCGATTGAACGGAGCAGCGCAGATCTTGGCCTTCTCATCCGGGAAGAGCCGGGTGGATGAGCGGTTTCAGGCCTATGCCGTTCAGGCCTTTGAGAGCATCCAGGGCCTGCTCAAAGACAAGCCTGCTGGAAGGGTGCTGGTTCAGCTTGTCGTGACGGCGGCTGGAGAAGGGCGGCTCTTTTCAGGACTTTCGGGTCTGCTGAAGACCGCCCGACTGGAAAATCCAAAACTCATCGGCCAATTGATCGAAGTGGAACAGGGAGAATCTGCGGAAAGCCTGCTGGCGAAGCTGGAGGAAAACAGCCGCAGTCCGGTGGATGGATGGATTCGCTATGAGGGCGGTCAACGCAAAACCGCTTGCTGGAACAGGTTGGAGCCATCTCGGTCAGAAGAGAAGCTGCCATGGAGAGACGGTGGCGTGTATCTCATTACCGGCGGCTCTGGCGGCCTGGGGCTGCTTGTTGCCGAAGAACTGGTTCGGCGCACCCAAGCAGCAACCTTAATCCTGACAGGCCGCTCGCCACTGGACGGCAACAGACAAACCCGGCTGAAGGAGCTGGAGTCCTCAGGAGCCAGAGTAGTATACAAGCAGGGGGATATCACCGACAGGAACACGGTTACCAGCTTGTTGGAAAGCATTCAGGAAGAATTCGGGCGTGTTCATGGGATTATCCACTGCGCTGGGGTCATTCACGATAACTTCATTCTCAAGAAAAGCAGGGAAGAATTTATCGAGGTGCTGGGTCCGAAGGTTAAAGGGCTGGTTCATCTAGATGAGGTGAGCAGCGGTCAGGATTTGGACTTCTTCGTGCTCTTTTCCTCCATCTCGGGCAGTATGGGCAATCCGGGACAGGCCGATTATGCCACCGCCAACGCCTTTATGGATGCGTACGCAGCATACCGGAATACCCTGGTGGAAGCCCAGCAACGGCGGGGCCGGACGCTATCCATCCGCTGGCCGCTGTGGAAAGAAGGCGGGATGAGGATTGACGCGGATACGGAAAAGCTCATGAGACAGAACATGGGCATTACGCCTCTACAGACCGAGTCGGGCATTCAGGCGTTGTACCAATGCCTGACCTCAAGCAAGGATCAGGTGATGGTCTTGGAAGGAGAGCCTGAGAAAATCGAGGCCTATCTGGCGAAAGCCGTCTCGCAGGCCGGTATCCGTGCGATACAGGCATCTGTGCCGAAGTTGGATGCGGGTTTACTGTACGAGAAAACTTTATATCGCCTCAAGGCGTTGTTGGGAGAGGTGACCCGTCTGAGCGTCGGTAGCATTGAAGCCCAAGAACCGCTAGAGCGTTATGGGATTGATTCGATTATGATTACCCAGCTCAATGCCAAGCTGGCAGAGTCTTTTGGCGAGCTATCCAAGACGCTATTTTATGAGTATCAGACCTTGCGTGCCCTGGCGGAATATTTGGCGTCGGAATATGCACTGGAGTGCATGCAATGGGTTGGAATGAGCACGGACAAGGAACGGGTAGAGGAAACGGCTGCGACAGCCCGGTACGCTGAAGAAGAAAGCACGCCAGTTGCGGAGCAAACGATTGCGGAGACGGTGGCAACGAAGTCCAGCCGTAGCTATGTGAAGCCTGTTCGAAGTTGTGCGGAGTCTGTCGCAGAGGAAACACGAGAGCCGATCGCCATCATTGGTATGGCAGGAAAGTATCCAGGTTCGAGGGATATGAATGAATATTGGGAAAATCTCAAGGCAGGGAAGGATTGTGTCAGCGAAATCCCGCAGGAACGCTGGAAACTAGAAGGATTCTTCCATCCTGATAAAGAGGAAGCGGCTTCACATGGCAAAAGCTATAGCAAGTGGGGTGGCTTTATCGAGGGATTTGCTGAATTCGACCCATTGTTTTTCAATATTGCACCGCGGGAAGCACTTAGCATGGACCCTCAGGAACGGCTGTTTATTGAAGCCTGCTGGGAAGCGATGGAGGACGCGGGCTACACCAGAGAACAGCTTGCGGTACGACATAACAGCCGTGTAGGTGTGTTTGCGGGAATTACCAAAACAGGATTTGATTTATATGGTCTTGATCTGTGGAGGAAGGGAGCGCAAATATTCCCTCACACTTCCTTTAGCTCAGTAGCCAACCGGATTTCGTACCTGTTTAATTTGCAGGGGCCGAGCATGCCAGTGGATACGATGTGTTCATCCTCATTGACCGCGATTCATGAAGCGTGTGAGCATCTGTACCGCGGAGAATGCGAGTTGGCCATGGCAGGAGGAGTGAACCTGTATCTGCATCCGCTGAGTTATGTCGGACTTTGTGCGAATCAGATGCTGTCCGTAGACGGACAGTGCAAGAGCTTCGGAAAGGGAGGCAACGGCTTTGTCCCAGGAGAAGGCGTGGGGGTAGTCCTATTGAAGCCGTTGTCGAAGGCGATAGCAGATGGGGACCCGATCCATGCGGTCATCCGGGGAACGAGCATCAACCATGGAGGCAAGACCAACGGGTATACCGTGCCTAACCCGACTGCTCAAGGGGAGCTAATCCGGTCGGCTTTGGAACGAGCCGGGGTACATGCCCGGACCATTAGCTATATCGAAGCTCACGGAACTGGCACAGAACTGGGAGATCCGATTGAAGTAACCGGTCTGACCCAGGCCTTCAGAAAGGACACGGCAGACAAGGGATTTTGCGCCGTGGGCTCTGTGAAGTCCAACATCGGACATTTGGAGGCGGCAGCGGGCATCGCAGGGATTGGGAAAATTGTCCTGCAGATGAAAAACCGGACGCTGGTTCCCAGTCTGCATGCCCAGGAACTGAATCCGAACATTCCTTTTGAGCAGACGCCGTTTGTCGTCCAGCAGGAGCTGGAGGAATGGAAGCGGCCAGTGGTTGAGCTCGATGGAGAGACACGGGAATACCCAAGAATGGCGGGGATTTCATCGTTTGGAGCAGGAGGCGCCAATGCTCATGTCATCATCGAAGAGTACGTTCCGGAAGAGCAGTCGCCAATCTGTGTGACAGCTCACCATCCTGTGATTATCGTATTGTCAGCCAAAAATGAGGAACGGCTGAAGCAGCAGGTCGAGAGATTGCTGTCCGTGATCGAGAAAGGAGAGGTCACAGAAAGCAATCTGGCGGATGCAGCCTACACGCTTCAGGTTGGGCGCGAAGCGATGGAAGAACGCCTGGCAGTCATTGCCGAATCGATGCCAGCGCTGGTGGAAAAGCTGGAAGGATTCATGAAAGACCAGACGGGGATCTCCGAGCTGTATCGAGGACAGGTCAAGCGAAACAAAGATGCGCTATCCGCACTGGTAGAAGATGAAGACATGGGGAAAACAATCGCTGCCTGGATCGGGAAACGGAAATACGCGAAGATAGTGGATCTGTGGGTGAAGGGACTGGCGATGGACTGGAGCATGCTTTACGGAGATGCCAAGCCGCAGCGAATGAGCCTGCCAGCCTATCCTTTTGCAAAGGAGCGGTATTGGGTCACAGATATTACGATCCCATCTGTAGAAAAAATTCAAATGGAATCTCAGGAAAAAGCAGTTCTTGTTCAGTCTCAAGTAATGCAGTCTGCTCTTCCTGAAGCTTTAATGCCATCCAGTTTTTCGAGTAGTTCTGAAAAACCAAGCGGGATTTCTTTGCGGAATTTGTCAGACAGTCAGCCGCAGCTTAGCAAGTCTGCCAATCAGCAGACAGCACCGATTATTTTAACTTCCCCGGAAGGGGTAATGCACACGTCAGATAATGACAACGAGACGGAAGAGCAGGTGCCTGCTAGTCCTGCCCTATCCATATCGTCAGAAATATTGCAGGAGGAGCTGACAACAAGTCTGGCGCAAGCTTTATATATAGATCGGGACGAGATCGATGAGGATAAAAACTTTGTTGATCTTGGATTGGATTCCATTATAGGCGTAGAGTGGATTCGAAACATTAATAAACATTACGACACATCCATAACAGCGACAAAAGTCTACGATTATCCGACCATACGGGAGTTTAGCAAATTTTTAGAAAAGGAATTGGGCAATCGTGTAGCCCAATTAATCATGCCGTCTTCTGCTGCGTCTATTCTGGATCAGGCGCCTGCAAAGCATTTACCGCCGCTCGTATCATTGGAAACGGATAAGCAGACAGAGGCCTCACTTCAGATTAATTTAATGCCGATATCGCCTGAAAAGCAGCCGCAATTCGGCACGATTCCGTCTGGTGTCTCTACAGAGCAATTACGGAAAGAACTGACGGCAAGCCTAGCTGAAGCCTTGTACATGGAGCAAAGCGAGATTGAGGCAGATAGAAACTTTATAGACATCGGTTTGGATTCGATTATAGGCGTAGAATGGATTCGAAATTTGAATAAGCGCTACGGCACATCCATTGCAGCTACCAAGGTCTACGACTATCCGACTATTCTGCAATTTACCGAGTTTTTGGCACAAGAAATCAATAAGCACGGGGGCAAGAAAAGCTTCGTTCAGAAGCCCTTGAACACAGTCTCGGACACGGTCAAACCTATAGCAGAAGTCCATTTACCGCGACCAGACACGATCCAATGCTCTCCAGCGCAGCTCCCTAAGGAGGAAACGGTGCCATTGCGTCGGGTAAAAGCAGAAGAGGAATCAGTGCCAGCAACTTCGGAAAATCAAGATGCAATTGCAATTGTTGGGATTGCGGGAAGATATCCTGGTGCCGAAGATGTACAGCAATATTGGAAAAATCTCGCTCAAGGTCAAAACTCCATTGTTGAAATCCCGAAGAACCGCTGGGACGTAGACCCGTTGTATGATCCGCGTCCGGCACAAGAGGGGAAAGTAAATTGCAAGTGGCTGGGTGCCTTGAAGGATATAGAATATTTTGATCCGTTATTTTTTAATATATCTCCTACCGAGGCGGAAGGGATGGACCCGCAGCAGCGCATCTTTTTGCAGGAAGCCTATAAAGCCTTTGAGGATGCAGGTTATAGCGGCTCACAGTTGGGAAATAAAAAATGCGGTGTTTATCTTGGCATTTTAAATAATGAGTACAGTATGATGCGCTACAAAAATGAAGCACAGTTCAGCAATACTACCGGGAACAGCAACGCTATTGCAGCGGCTCGTATTTCCTATTTCCTTAATTTGAAAGGACCCGCCATATCCGTAGATACGGCATGCTCCTCATCGCTGGTGGCAACTCACCTTGCTTGCCAGGCTTTATCAAATAAAGAGATTGAAATGGCGCTGGTCGGCGGTGTGTCCTTATACCTGACTCCTGAATCCTATATAGGTATGTCTGCATCCGGAATGTTGTCACCAGATGGTCAGTGTAAGACATTTGACAATAGTGCCAACGGCTTTGTTCCAGGCGAAGGAGCAGGGGTGCTGGTTCTGAAGCGGCTAAAGGATGCGGAAGCTGACCGGGATCACATCTATGGGGTTATTATCGGAACTGGGATTAATCAGGATGGAAAAACCAACGGGATTACCGCTCCAAGCACGAACAGCCAAATAGAGCTTGAGCAGGAGATATACAATAAGTATCAGATTGAACCCGAAAGTATTAGCTATGTTGAAATGCATGGGACAGGCACCAAGCTGGGCGATCCTATTGAATTGGAGGCTTTATGCACAGCTTTCAAAGAAAAAACAGATCAGAAGAAGTTCTGTGCCATAGGCTCGGTAAAGAGTAATATCGGGCATACTTCGGCAGCAGCAGGCGTAGCAAGCATGCAAAAGGTGCTGTTATGCATGAAGCATAAGAAACTGGTACCGACACTGAATTTCAAGAACCCGAATGAACATTTTGATTTCGATGATTCTCCATTTTATGTAAATACACAATTGAAGGACTGGCAACCTTCTCAAGGTAACAAAAGGCGGGCCGCTGTGAGCTCTTTTGGTTTTAGCGGTACCAATGCCCATCTTATTATTGAAGAATATCGTCCAGAGGCTGCAATTTCACCAGCAGACGACGAGTCACATAGTCCCGTTCTTTTCGTCTTGTCTGCCAAAAATGAGCAGCAACTAGTAACTTATGCCGAAAACATGAGAAACTTTATTGCCACTCAGCCCAACCTTAACTTGACAGATATGGGGTATACGCTGCAAGTAAGCCGTGAGCCGATGAACCACCGTCTGGCTTTTGTGGCAGATTCAAAAGAGAATCTACTACAAGCGCTGGATGGCTTGGTTCATCACCAACGGCCAGCTGGAGTCCTGACGGCTCAGGTGAAAAAGGGCAAGGACGGGATCGTGCTCTTTGAGGCAGATGAAGATGCCAAATCCTTGCTTGAAACCTGGATCAAGAAGAGAAAATTGGGGAAAATTGCAGAGCTGTGGGTACAGGGGCTAACGATGGACTGGAACAAGCTGTATGGGAACATCAAGCCTCGCCGGATGAGTCTGCCTACCTATCCTTTTGCAAAAGAACGGTGCTGGGCGCCCGAGCTAGACAGTAAGGTTGGCAAAGGTACAACTTCTGTCATGGCTGCAACGATTCATCCTTTGCTGCACCAAAACACCTCCGATTTTTCGGAGCAGCGATTCAGTTCTAGCTTTACAGGCCAGGAGTTTTTCCTGAAGGATCATGTGGTGAATGGGCGCAAGGTGCTGTCTGGGGCCGCATCCCTTGAAATGGCCCGGGCGGCAGTGGAGCAGTCACTAGGGACGGATGAGGGCGGCCTGGTCGGAATGTGCCTTAAAAACGTGGTTTGGGCACGGCCTATTGCCGTAGAGGATGGCCCAATACAGCTGCATATCGGGCTTTTCCAGAATGAAGATCAAGAAATTTCATATGAGATTTATGGAAATAACGGAGCCGATGATACAGAACTTATGGTATATAGCTTCGGCAATGCGGTTCGGAGATCAGCGGTGGAGGTTCCTGCATTGAATATTAAAGATTTGCAGGATACATGCAGCAGAAGCTTCCATCCGGCAGCATTGTATAACCTTTTCAGAGAGCTGGGGATTGATTATGGTCCTGGGCATCAGGGGATTGAGATGGTATATGCCGGAGAGGGTCAAGTGCTGGCGAAGCTATCCTTGCCCTCCTCAGTCTCTGACAATCACGGTCAATTTGTCCTGCATCCAAGCATGATTGATTCAGCTTTCCAGGCATCCATAGGCTTGACGCTGGGCTCTCGCGAGATTAAGCCTGCTCTGCCGTATGCCATTCAGGAAGTTGAAATTATAAAACATTGCAGCTCCACCATGTGGGCGCTGATTCGATACAGTGCAGATGGTACAGCAGGAGATAAGGCACAGAAACTAGATATTGACCTGAGCGACGAAACCGGAGAGATCTGCGTGAGGATAAAGGGTTATTCATCAAGAATTCTGGATATAGACTCTATTCCCACAGACGCGCAGTCCAATTCTGGTACCTTGATGCTTGAACCCGTGTGGAAAGAGCAGGGAGTTAGCATAGAGGGCGATTTACCTGTATATGATCGCCATGTCGTGATCCTTTGCCAGCCGTCCCAGATTTCTCGTGAACAAGTAGAAGCTCAAATAAGCGGCGTAAAGTGCATAATATTGCAACCTGATCAAAACGGAATCGGGGAACAGTTTCAGTATTACGCCGTTCAGATACTTGAGCTAATACAAAGAATTTTTAGAGAAAAAAACCATGGCAAGGTGTTAATCCAGATTGTTACTAACGACCAGGAGGAGCAGCAGCTTGTATCAGGGCTCTCAGGTCTTTTAAAAACCTCCAGAATAGAACATCCAAAACTGGTGGGGCAGTTGATAGAACTTGAACAGGATAAGGCCCCGAATACAATCATAGATATTTTAATAGAAAACAGCTGGAGTCCTGGAGACATCCAGATCCGGTATGGGAAAGGTAAACGGTGGATTTTCAGCTGGAACGAGATTCCATTTTCTCTGGAAACGGCGGACATTCCGTGGAAGGAGAACGGAGTATATCTCATTACCGGCGGTGCCGGTGGCTTGGGACTTATTTTTGCCAAAGAGATTGTAAATAAAGTACAAAATGTCGCGTTGATTTTAACGGGCCGTTCCGCGCTGGATGAGGGCAAGCGGGCAGAGATAAAGAAATTGGAGTCATTAGGAGCACGAATAGCATATAAGCAGGCCGATGTGACCCGGGAGCAGGCGGTGGCTGATTTAATTCGGGAAATAGGGGCAGAATTCGGAAGCCTGAATGGCATCATTCATAGTGCAGGAGTCATTCGTGACAACCGCATACTTCAAAAAAATAGCGGGGAAATGCTGGAGGTTCTTGCACCCAAAGTTCTAGGGGTAGTGAATTTGGATCAGGCGAGCAAGCACCTGCCTCTTGACTTCTTCATTCTGTTTTCGTCGGTTGCTGGAGGGCTGGGCAATCAGGGACAGGCGGACTATTCTACCGCTAACGCGTTTATGGATGCTTACGCCAGATACCGGAACACATTGACAGGATCGCAACAGCGCCAGGGGCAAACGATATCTATCAATTGGCCACTATGGAAAGAAGGCGGGATGCATATTGATGAGGAGACAGAGAAGCTGGTAAAGCAGCACACAGGCATGGGCAGTATTTCAACTTCTTCCGGCATTCAGGCCTTGTACCGTGCCATGCTTACGGGTGCTGATCAGGTTATGGTGCTGGAAGGCAATCTCGAAAAAATGAAAAGAGCAATAGGCTTAGATATTCCGGAAACCGGACAGTTTGAAAAGGCGACGGGTGCTTCAGCAATTATTTCAGCCATTTCCACGACTGACGGAAATGCCGCGCCGGACCTGCAGGACAAGGTGCAAATCGCCATGATGCAGGCGGTATCGAAATTGCTGAAAGTCAAGCTTGAAGATATTGATGCCTATGTAGAACTGAGTGAGTATGGCTTCGATTCGATCTTGCTCACGCAATTTGCCAACAACATCAATCACTTGTATCGGCTTGATCTGACTCCTGCCGTATTCTTTGAATACACTACACTTCATGACTTCTGCAGGTATTTAGTGGACGAATATGCCACCTTGCTTGGTGAGCAGTTTGTCGTCCAGACCCGGACTGAGCCTGCCGTGCAGAATGAAGAGGATGATAGGGAAGACAGCATCCGCAGTAGACGCCAGCGTTCCCGATTTGCAAACGAGAATGTGCTAGCTATGCCGCAACAGACCCAGGCTGGTTCTGAACCTATTGCAATCGTAGGCATAAGCGGCGTCTTTCCCATGGCCCGGGATGTAGATGAGTTTTGGAAAAATCTTGAGGAAGGCAGGGATTGTATCACTGAAATACCTGAAGATCGCTGGGATTGGAAGGCGTATTACGGTGACCCTGCGGAAGAGACCAATAAAACAAACATCAAGTGGGGCGGGTTTATTGACGGGATCTATGAGTTTGACCCTTTATTTTTTGGAATTTCACCGAGGGAAGCTGCACTCATGGACCCGCAGCAGCGTCTGTTGATGACTTATATTTGGAAGGCAATTGAAGATGCTGGGATTCCGGCAGCAGGGTTATCTGGAACCCATACAGGTATCTTTGCAGGAACCGCAAACAGCGGCTACAGCGGAATGATCTATCAGGGAGATGTGGGTGTGGAGGCGTATTCCTCTAGCGGAATGGCGCCGTCGGTAGGACCCAATCGTATGAGCTATTTCCTTAATATTCATGGTCCGAGCGAGCCTGTCGAAACTGCCTGCTCCAGTTCGCTGGTGGCCATTCACCGGGCCGTAAAGGCTATAGAAGATGGAAGCTGCGAAATGGCCATTGCAGGTGGTGTCAATGTGATTATCACACCTGAGCTTCATATCAGTTTCAATAAAGCAGGGATGCTGTGTGAGGATGGCCGGTGCAAAACCTTCTCTGATCAAGCCAACGGTTATGTGCGTGGTGAAGGGGTAGGCATGGTTTTCCTGAAAAAGCTGAAGGACGCAGAAAAGGCTGGAGACCATATTTACGGCGTAATCCGAGGCACAGCTGTCAATCATGGTGGCCGGGCTAATTCCCTGACAGCACCTAATCCGAGGGCACAGGCGGATTTACTGGTAAATGCATATACAAAGGCTGGTATCGACCCAAGAACAGTCTCTTACATTGAGGCCCATGGGACAGGCACCGAGTTGGGTGATCCTATTGAAATCAACGGACTGAAAGCAGCCTTTAAAGAGCTATATGAGAGTACAAAGGGACCCGGGATCAAAGAGCCCCATTGTGGCCTAGGTTCGGTGAAGACCAATGTTGGACATCTGGAGCTGGCTGCCGGAATCGCTGGTGTCATCAAAGTTCTGCTTCAGTTGAAGCATAAAAAGCTTGTTAAAAGCCTTCATTGCGATGCCATTAATCCCTATATCAAACTTGAAGACAGTCCTTTCTATATCGTCCAGGAGACGAGTGAATGGAAGCAGCAGCAAGATGCTTCTGGGCACAATATTCCTCGGAGAGCAGGTGTCAGCTCTTTTGGATTCGGCGGCGTCAATGCTCATTTGATCATCGAGGAATATGTTCCGAAAAATCAGGAGAAAGAGCCAGTTACCTTCAGTGCCCAAAAGCCGGCTATTGTTGTACTGTCAGCCAAGACTGAAGGACAGCTGCAAGATCAGGCACGGCAATTGCTGACTGCAATCCGGGAGCGCCAGTTCACAGACGGCAGTCTGGGAGATATAGCCTATACCCTGCAGATGGGGCGCGAAGCGATGGAAGAACGTTTGGCCTTCACTGCGGTGTCTCTCTCTGGGTTAGAGGAGAAGCTAAAGGGATTTGTTGAAGGACGGGAAGGCATCCCTAGCTTATATGTAGGGCAGGCAAAACGCTATAGAGAAGAAAATAGAGACCGGGGAACACGAGAGGAAGTAGGCACGACGATTGAGGCGTTGGTTAGTGAAAGCAGCTATGGCCAAATCGCACGTCTTTGGGTAAAAGGCGCGGTTTTTGACTGGGACGTGCTGTACGAAAAGCATAAGCCAAACCGTATCAGCCTGCCGACCTATCCTTTTGCCAAAGAACGATATTGCGTAACCGATACCAATAACCTGAGTGGAGCAAACGATGTTGGGCCAAAGCAGGAGAAGTCAGCCATCATTCATCCTTTGCTTCAGCGCAATACGTCCGATATTTATGGACTTCAGTTCAGCTCCACATTTACGGGAAGAGAATTTTTCCTCGCTGACCATGTGATCAAGGGACAGAAGCTTTTGCCTGGAGTGGCCTTCCTTGAAATGGCGCGAGCGGCAGTAGAGCAAGTCGCTACATCTTCGGAAGAAAGTCGGATTTGTGTTCGTTTAAAAGATGTATTATGGCTCCGGCCTGTGGTAGCTGGGGAGCGGCCGATTGCTATAAATATCGGGCTCTACCCGCAAGACGGAGAAATTGTCTATGAAATCTACAGCAAGTCTGAATCACTGGATACAGAGTTAGTTGTGCATAGCGAAGGCAGCGCAGCAATTGCTCCGTTGGCTGAGATTCCTGCCATAGATATTGAAGCACTGCTGGAGCAGTGCAATCTGGGTACCTATTCATCCCAGCAGTGTTATGAGGCGTTTGCAGCCATGCAGGTTTCCTATGGGCCAGGGCATCAAGCAATTGAAAAGATCTACACTGGCGTGGATCAGGTACTTGCCAAATTGTCCTTGCCTACCTCTGTTTACCAGACCATGGGACAGTTTGTGATGCATCCTAGCTTGATGGATTCCGCTTTGCAGGCGTCCATAGGCCTGATGATGGACACATACGGCGCTGCCATGTCTGACGGTAAAGCTTCTATAAAGTCAAAGCCGGCTTTACCGTTTGCTGTGGAAGAGCTTGAGGTGTTTAGTGGCTGCACATCAGAGATGTGGGCTTGGGTCCGTAATCGTGAAGGCAGCAGACAGGATGGTCCAGTGCAAAAGCTGGATATTGATTTGTGCGACATGCAGGGGAATGTTTGTGTAAGCATGAAGGGCTTCTCATCACGAATTGCAGAAGGAGGAACAGGGGGCTCAGATGAATTGACGCTATCTGAGACTTTGATGCTTGAGCCTGTATGGGAGGAACAAGCCCTTGTCTCGGGAGGAACAGCACCTGAATATCGGCAGCATTTGGTCATTTTATGTGAACCAGCACATATTTCCGGGGAAATGATTGAATCACAGATGAACGGGGTGCATTGTCTTATCCTGCAATCCGAAGAGGAAAGCATGGATGCACGCTTTAGAACTTATGCAGCACAGGTGTTTGAGCAAATTCAACAGGTGCTCAAAACCCAATCCAAACACAAAACATTGGTTCAGCTTATCATTCCGGTACAGGATCACAGACAGGTATTCTCTGGACTTTACGGACTCTTACAAACAGCACAGCTTGAGAATCCCACACTAGTGGGCCAACTGATCGAAGTGGATATGGAGGAAGATGCAGCAGGTATTATAAATATCCTGCAAGAAAATAGCCGCAACTTCATGAGTTCACATATCCGCTACCAGTGGGGCAGACGATATGCTGCCGCATGGACGGAAATCAAATCCTCGCAGGAAGTGAACCGTATTCCTTGGAAGGACAAAGGGGTTTATTTGATTACTGGCGGAACCGGCAGCCTTGGTTTGATTCTGGCTGAAGAAATGGCACGACAGGCTAAAGATGTCGCGTTAATTCTCGTCGGACGATCTATACTCCGTGGTCACATCAAAGCAAGGATTGAGGAAATAGAGGCTCTAGGAGCAAGAGTCGTATTTCGGCAGGCCGATGTCGACGATAACAGAGCGGTTGAGGATTTGGTTCGGGATATTCGGGAAGAGTTTGGGAAACTGGACGGGATTATTCACGGTGCAGGAGTAACCAGCGATAATTTTATGATTAAAAAAACAGAAGAGGAATTGCAGAAAGTATTGGCGCCAAAGGTTACAGGATTAACGAATCTGGACCAGGCCTGCAAGGATATTCCGCTGGACTTTTTCATTCTATTTTCATCTGTTGCAGGCAGTCTTGGGAATATAGGACAGGCTGACTATGCTGCTGCCAATGCCTTTATGGATGCCTATGCCAGATATCGCAATACACTTGTAGAACAGAAACAACGTTATGGGCAGACGCTTTCAATCAACTGGCCGCTCTGGAAGGAAGGCGGAATGCGTATTGATAGTGAAACGGAACAAATCATGGAGGAAATGGGGATGTTCGCTATGGGGACCGACACAGGAATGCGGGCTTTGTACCAGAGTCTGGCTTCTGGAAAAGATCAAGTCATGGTATTAGAAGGGCATGCCAGCCAGCTCAGAGAAACGCTCCTGCAGCAGCCATCCCTGAATCAGGTTGAAGATGCCTCCTCTATGATCATGGAGAGCAGAAAGGAGCCTGGAATCGGTCAAGACCTGCTTGTCGAAAAAGCTGCAAATTATTTAAAGCAATTGCTCGCAACATCCATCAGACTGCCAGCAAGGCAGATTGAAGCCGATGCCCCTATGGAGAAGTATGGAATTGACTCTATTATGATCAGACAACTGACACGTGAATTGGAGAAAACATTCGGTACATTACCCAAAACGTTGTTTTTTGAATACCAGAGTATCCGGGAACTCACCCAATATTTTCTTGAAGTTCACCAGAAGCAGCTGATTCAACTGCTTGGAATGGAGGAAGAGGTCAACGCCGTCCAAGCGTTTACGTCTTCCACTGTGAAAGAGAACCCGGAAAGGCCGCTTTCCAGCAGCCGAAGACAAGCTCGTGAAATGCCGGCTCAGGCAAAATTGCTGGATCAGAAAAAACTCCAACCGCAGCCGGAAGCAGCAGGTGGTACGGGGGATATTGCTATTATCGGCTTGTCAGGCATGTATCCTGAGGCCGAGAATGTTGAGGAATTCTGGAACAATCTGCGTAATGGAAAGGACTGCATTACGGAAATTCCCAAAGAGCGCTGGGATCACAGCATATACTTTGACGAGGAAGGGAACAAGTCTGGAAAAGCTTACAGCAAGTGGGGAGGCTTTATCAAAGGCGTGGATCAATTTGATCCGAAGTTTTTCAACATTTCTCCTAGGGAAGCAGAAATCATCGATCCACAGGAGCGCTTGTTTCTGAAATGCGTCTATGAAACGATCGAGGATGCAGGTTATACACGGGAAGGGCTTGGACTGGAAAGGAATGTAGGCGTTTTTGTCGGCGTTATGTACGAAGAATATCAGCTTTACGGGGCGCAGGAGCAGGCTAGAGGCAAAATGATTGCCGTTCCGGGGAATCCAGCCTCCATTGCAAACCGTGTTTCTTATTTCTGTAATTTCCACGGACCAAGCATGGCTGTGGATACGATGTGCTCATCCTCATTGACGACCATACATCTTGCCTGCCAGAGCTTACAGCAAGACGAGTGTGAGCTTGCCGTTGCTGGCGGTGTCAATGTCTCCATTCATCCGAACAAATACCTGATGCTTGGGCAGGGAAGATTCGTATCAAGCAAGGGACGATGCGAAAGCTTCGGAGAAGGCGGAGATGGGTATGTGCCGGGTGAAGGTGTAGGGGCCGTGTTGCTCAAACCGCTGACCAAAGCAATAGCAGACGGCGATCACATATACGGGGTCATCAAGGGAACCGCTGTGAACCACGGCGGGAAGACCAATGGCTTTTCAGTTCCAAATCCTAAAGCGCAGGCTAGTGTAATTGGAAGGGTCTTTAAGAAAGCTGGTATAAACCCCAGAACAATCAGTTACATTGAAGCACACGGCACCGGGACATCTTTAGGTGATCCCATTGAAATCGCTGGATTGCAAAAGGTTTTCCAGGAATACACGGAAGACACCCAGTTCTGCGCCATTGGTTCGGCAAAATCCAATATAGGGCATTGCGAGAGTGCAGCAGGGATTGCAGGAGTGACTAAGGTGCTCCTGCAGCTCAAATACGGACAGATCGCACCTTCGCTGCATTCCAGCACACTCAACCCGAATATCGACTTTAGCAATAGTCCTTTTTTAGTTCAGCAGGAGCTTGAAGAGTGGAAAAGACCAGTCGTCACGATAAATGGGAAGACCGTTGAATACCCGAGAATTGCAGGTATTTCCTCTTTCGGCGCCGGAGGCTCCAACGCCCATGTGCTTATTGAGGAATACATCCCTGAGGTACAGGAGACTAGACAAGCTCCTAGGATATTGCAAAACCCGGCCATAGTCGTGCTGTCAGCCAAAAATCAGGAGCGATTGTACGAGCAGGTGCAAAGATTGCTTTCTGCACTCAGAGCGCCGGAATACGCGGATGCCAGTTTGGGGGATATAGCATTTACCCTTCAGGTGGGACGGGAAGCTATGGAGGAACGGTTAGCAGTCATAGCTAAGTCTACGACGGAGCTTGAAGGAAAGCTGGAGAGCTTCCTTGCGGGGAATGAGGAAATCGACGGACTCTATTCGGGTCAGGCAAAGAAAAATAAAGATATTCTGACGGTTCTTGAAGCAGACGAGGACATGGAACAATTGGTGGATATCTGGATAAGCAAGAGCAAGTATACAAAGCTGGCAGAGCTGTGGGTTCAGGGACTACTATTCGATTGGAACAGGCTTTACGGAAAGGTTAGACCTCATCGGATGAGTCTGCCAACCTATCCATTTGCCAAGGAAAGCTATTGGATCTCTACGTTTGGAAGCCAGTCCAAGGAAGTCAAGACGGAGCTCCCTGTAGTTGATATTCCAGCACAAAAGCAAGAGCCCGTTGTTTTCAGCCCTCCTACTGCCAACGCTAATGTGCAGGTACAGACATTGGCAAAGGTACCTGAAAAGCCGCAGGGTATTTTGCTGCGCTCAGTCTCTGATATCGAGAAGGTAGCCGACGCACCCAAAAAGGCAGCTAAGCCTGCAGAATTGAAGCCTGCTCCCCCGCAGCCTAAACCTATCAATTCTACACCGCAGCCCGCTGTCAGGGATGAGGCCAAGCGACCTGCTAACGGACCTACGGCTGTACGGGTGGATGCGTTGGAGAAAGAGCTAATTGAAAGTCTTGCGAAATCCTTGAGTATGGATGAAAAGGATATTGGCCGAGACGATAAATTTATCGATATGGGACTGGATTCTATTATAGGCGTAGAGTGGGTACAGGACGTGAATAAACGGTTTGGAACGGCTATTTCAGCAACCAGAGTATATGACTATCCTAACATCAAAGAATTTTCCAAATATTTAGCAAAGGAATTAAGCAAATCGGCGGGAGCCTCAAACCAAGTACCTGTAGAGTCAACTTCTACGCAGCCCATGCAAGCGTTGATCCAGAAGGTGCTGCAAGGTGAATTAAATGTTGAGCAGGCCGATCAGTTGTTCAAGCAATTACACTCGTAAATTGCCGACACGATATTCGTCCTATTTCATACGGCTAGGAGGGCATTTTTATGGATCCAAAAGATATTTTTCGTGCGGTACAAACAGGAGAAATAAATTCTGAAGATGCCGAAGCACGATTGCGCCAATTGATGGGCGGGCTTTCGGATGAATCTTTGGAAGAATCATTGGAAGTCCGATCACAGGAATCAACTTCAGAGGAATTGTCTCTTTCGCTACAGCCATTGGACAGCTTTCACGGACCGGAGAAGGAGAGCAACGGCGAAACGGAAGTGCCGCCGGTGGTTCAATTGCAGGAATTTGAGCATGGCATTGTCCTGTTAACAATGAAGGATACCGTGCACAAAAATACATTTTCCGATGAACTGATTGTGGGCCTGAACCAGGCGTTCGCTACGGTGCAGGCTAACGAGAATTATAAAGTTGTGATTCTGACGGGATATGACACCTATTTTGCCACAGGGGGTACGCAGGAGGGATTGCTGGCCATTCATGAGGGAAAGGCGAAATATAGCGATACCAATGTTTACAAGATTGCACTGGATTGCAAGCTGCCAGTCATTGCTGCTATGCAGGGACATGGAATTGGCGCAGGCTGGTGCATGGGGATGTTTTGCGATTTTATCGTGATGAGTAGAGAAAGCATCTACACTACTAATTTTATGAAATACGGCTTTACTCCCGGTGCGGGCTCAACCCTCATTTTTCCTGAAAAATTCGGAGTTAGCATGGCGCAGGAAATTTTATTCACTGGTACTAGATATAGCGGTTCAGAACTGGAGTCCAAAGGGACTCCTTTTCCTGTTCTGCCGAGAAATGAAGTGGTACCGTACGCAATGCAGCTGGCAAGGAAACTGTCCGAGTCGCCAAGAGAGTCATTGATTGAGCTGAAAAACCATATGGCTCAGCCGATTAGAGAAAAGCTGGCGGCTACGATTGAGAAAGAAATAAAAATGCAGGACAAAACGTTTGTGAATCAGCAAGAGGTCAAGGAACGGATTCAGACGGCCTACGGACAACTTCCGAATAGCGATGGTACGCACAAACTGCTCAAGCAGGCGGATATGAAAAAATCTGTGCCCAGTATGCCGCATGGTCAGGAGAAGGATTCTATCGCAATTATTGGCATGGCGGGTCAGTTCCCCAAATCCAAGACATTGACTGAGTTCTGGGATAACCTGGCTCAGGGCAGGGATTGTATATCGGAAATTCCTTCAACACGCTGGTCCATTGATGAATATTATGATACTGATCCCAAGGCTGAGGGGAAAACCTATAGCAAGTGGATGGGTGTGCTAGAGGATATAGATCGATTTGACCCGTTGTTCTTTAATATATCTCCTGCGGAAGCAGAGATGATGGACCCTCAACAGCGTCTATTTCTGGAAAGTAGCTGGAAATGCATTGAAGATGCTGGATTGAATCCAGCCTCACTGTCAGGGAGCCGTTGCGGTGTTTTTGTAGGTTGTGCAGCTAGTGATTATGGAAGGTCCATGAGCGGACAGGGGTTGAATGCGCAGGTTCTTATGGGAGGAGCGCCTTCCATTTTATCGGCTCGGATTTCGTATTTGCTGAATTTGAAGGGCCCTTCTCTGGCGATTGATACCGCATGCTCTTCCTCTCTGGTAGCTATAGCTGAAGCTTGCAACAGCCTTGTTTTAGAAACAAGCGATCTTGCTTTGGCGGGCGGAGTAATGATCATGGCAGGGCCAGGGATGCATGTCATGACCAGCAAAGCAGGAATGCTGTCCAAGGATGGACGATGCTTTACTTTTGACGCCCGTGCAAACGGGTTTGTCCCTGGAGAAGGGGTTGGCGTTATTTTATTAAAACGGCTCTCTGATGCAATCAGGGACAAGGACTCCATCTATGGGGTTATCCGGGGATGGGGAATGAACCAGGATGGGAAAACCAACGGCATTACTGCTCCAAGTGTAAATTCACAGATTTCGCTTGAAAGTGAGGTTTACCAGCGGTTCAATATTAATCCTGAAACGATCTCTATGGTAGAGGCCCATGGGACAGGTACCAAACTGGGCGATCCGATCGAAGTGGAAGGGCTTACCGAAGCTTTCCGATCCTATACGAACAAAAAGGGCTATTGCGCGCTGGGATCGCTGAAAAGCAATATGGGACATATGCTAACAGCGGCCGGAGTAGCTGGCATAATGAAAGTGCTCCTCGCCATGAAACATCGGCAATTGCCGCCAACCATCAATTTTGAATCCCTAAATGAACATATTTCTTTGGAGGAAAGCCCGTTTTACATTAACACTGGGCTACAAAAGTGGGAGTCCAAACCGGGAATACCTCGACGTGCAAGCGTCAGTGCTTTCGGGTTTAGCGGTACTAATGCGCATATGGTTATTGAAGAATATGTGCCTGTAGCCTCTGAGGTGAAGCTGAACCCAGTCGATCAAGATAACCCAGTGCTATTTGTACTTTCTGCCAAAAGCGAACAAGCCCTGAAATCCTATGCCGCCGACATGATGGAATTTGTTAAATTGCACGAAAGCACTAAGCTGTCAGACCTGACTTATACCCTGCAAGTGGGCAGAGAGGCTATGAACTGGCGCCTCGCGTTTTTGACAGATTCAAGAGAAAATCTGATCCATGAGCTGGAACATTTTGTGAATGGAAACTCGTCGGACAAGGTGTTAACTGGACAAGTGGACGATGCTAGAGACGATATTGAACTTTTTGATTCTGACGAAGATACTGGAACCCTCGTTCGGACCTGGCTTCAGAATAAAAGAATTGATAAAGTAGCCAAATTATGGACTAATGGCGCAACTATTGAATGGGATGCACTTTATGGAGCAACCAAGCCCCAGCGAATCAGTCTGCCGACCTATCCTTTCGAGAGGGAACACTATTGGTTGTCTGAGACAGACATGGGCCAGGAGAATATAAACCCGGCTATGACCGCCCAAATTCACCCTTTGCTGCATCAAAATACTTCCGATCTCTCCGGGCAGCGCTACGACTCTACCTTTACAGGCCGGGAATTTTTCCTAGCGGATCACCGAGTTATGGACCAACCGACATTACCTGGGGTGGCTTACCTTGAAATGGTGCGAGCGGCCGTCGAAGAAGCAGCAGGGGATGTCATGGAGAGTGAGACCCGTATTCAACTGAGAAATGTAGTATGGGCTCAGCCCATCGTTGTAGCTAACAAACCGATCAGGGTACACACCAGCCTATATCCTCAGGACGATGGAGCGATTGCGTTTGAAATATACAGCGGCGGGGAAGAAGACGCCGAAGATATTATACACAGCCAGGGGATAGCTGTGTTGGAGAGAAGCGGTGAGCCGCAGTACCTGGACCTGAGTGTTTTACAGGCAGAATGTATTCACAGTTCACTATCTTCAAGCCAATGCTATGAAGCTTTCAGAGCTATGGGAATAGACTATGGCCCGGGACACCGGGGGATCGAGACCATCTTACGGGGAAAGGATTTCGTGCTGGCAAAGCTGTCCCTTCCATCCAATGTATCTCATACCCAAAGTGAATTTGTATTGCATCCGGCTGTAATGGATTCAGCCTTGCAGGCCACAATCGGGTTGGTGATAGATCGAGAAGAACATGTGTCTGAAGGCAACCTCTCGGTACCCTTTGCCTTGCAGGAACTGAAAATATTCGAAAAATGCACTTCTGTGATGTGGGCACGGATTTCCAGACAAGCGAGTGAGGAGACACTAAATGGATTGAGCATAGTACATATCGATCTCTGCGACGAGACCGGAAAGATTTGTGTGCAGCTCAAAGGGCTCTCATCCAGAGAACTGGAAAAAGGAGCAGGGCAAGCAGATTTCGTCGAGAATGTGGGCACACTCATGCTGGAGCCGGTCTGGGAGGAGGAGGCAGTCCTTGCAGGAGAGAACGCGTTCAAAGATATACGGCATATTGTGATTCTGTGCGAATTTGAAGGTATTTCCAGAAAGGATATTGCAGCTCGTATGGATGGTACTCGCTGCATTGTTTTACAGTCCTCAAGTAATGACTTGGATGCGCGGTTTGAAGACTACACTATTCAGATATTTGAAGAATTGCAAAATATAATGCTGGACATACACAAACAAAAAACTTTGCTGCAAATTGCAGTCCCTGCCCGAAATGACCACCAGGTTTATTCCGGGTTCTTTGCCATGCTGCAAACCGCCCAGAAAGAAAACCCGAATGTCATGGGTCAACTGCTAGAGCTTAATGCCAAGGATGGTCCTGAGGGGATTATTGCAAAAATACAAGAGAACCGTTACGGCCAGTACGGCGAACGGATACGATATCATGGCGACAAGCGACAGGCTTTAAAGTGGCAAGAAATTGAAACCTTGCGTGAAGATGCAGCCCAGCCATGGAAAGATGGAGGGACCTATCTCATCACTGGCGGTCTAGGCGGCCTGGGACTGATTTTTGCCAGAGACATCCTGTGCAATGTGAAAAACTCCACCGTCGTACTGGTAGGACGATCACCTCTGTCAGCGGATAAACAGACCTTGTTAAGCGAATTGGAAGCGCTGGAAGGTCATATAGAGTACAGACAGGTGGACGTGGGTCAAAAGGAAGCGGTCACCGAGTTAATTCATGGCATCGTCGAGCAATATGGCGGTCTTAACGGTATTTTGCACACAGCAGGAGTGATACGGGACAACTTCATCATCAAAAAGACGATAGAAGAAGTTAGAGAAGTGCTGACTCCCAAAGTCTCAGGGTTGATCCATCTGGATCAGGCCAGCAGCTCCCTGCCTCTGGATTTCTTTATCCTGTTTTCTTCCGGCGCCGGAAGTGTTGGCAATGTAGGTCAGGTTGACTACTCTGCTGCCAATGGCTTTATGGATGCTTATGCTTCTTATCGAAATGCTTTGGCGGCACGCAAGCAGCGCCAGGGGCACACGCTGTCGATCAACTGGCCGTTGTGGAAGGACGGGGGCATGCATGTCGATCGGGAAACGGAAAAGGCAATGCAAGGTCTGGGCATGATTGCCATGGAAACAGAGAATGGAATAAAGGCTTTGTATCAAAGCTTGTCTTCCGGTAAAAGCCAAGTCATGGTTATCGAAGGGTATCCTCAAACGATTAAGACGGCTATTCTTGGACAGCCTTCAGGAACGGAGATTTCAGACCGTTCCAGAATGGAAGATGGGGAAGCCTCGATTATCGGCGAAGAATGGCTTAGAGAAAAAGCTGAAGACTATTTGAAAACATTGCTTTCGGCTGTAATCAAGCTGCCAGCTGAAAGTATAAATGTAAATGCGCCTATGGACAGGTATGGGATTGATTCCATATTGGTCATGCAGCTCACAAATGAATTGGAAAAAACGTTTGGCTCACTGCCGAAGACATTATTTTTTGAATATCATAATCTCCGCTCATTAACTGGATATTTCCTTGAATCGCACCATGGCCGGCTGGTAGACGTTTTAAAAGCGCAGGAGAAGAAT
Source organism: Paenibacillus polymyxa (assembly GCF_015710975.1). NCBI lineage: Bacteria > Bacillati > Bacillota > Bacilli > Caryophanales > Paenibacillaceae > Paenibacillus > Paenibacillus polymyxa. Next base: position 3,964,892 of record NZ_CP049783.1, read on the forward strand.
GCGGCTCCTCATAAAGTGGCGAACGAACCTGCAAAAGCAGCAATAGAGCCTTTGGCTCCGATCGCTGCGAGTCGCAGACGTACATGGCCTTTCCCGACAGGTACGCAGCCCCATCAGGAAGAAAAGGGCTTGGACATTGCCATTATAGGGATATCGGGAAGATATCCGGGGGCAGCAGGTATCCAGGAGTTCTGGAAAAATCTAAGGGATGGGAAGGACTCCATCACTGAGATTCCCAAGGAGCGTTGGGACCACAGCCTGTACTTTAATGAAACTAAAGGGAAGCCCGGGAAAACCTACAGCAAGTGGGGAGGGTTCATCGATGGGGTGGACTGGTTTGACCCGTTGTTTTTCAACATTTCGCCAAGAGAAGCGGAAACAATGGACCCTCAAGAGCGTCTTTTCCTGGAATGTGTGTATGAAACCATAGAGGATGCGGGCTATACGCGCGAAACTCTTGGTGCAGACCGGGGACTTGGCGGCATGGAAGGCAATGTTGGCGTTTATGTCGGAGTAATGTATCACGAATATCAGCTTTATGGAGCCCAGGAACAAGCCAAAGGGAATATGCTCGGGCTTCTCGGGAATGCTTCGGCGGTTGCCAACCGTGTATCGTATTTTTGTAATTTTCATGGACCAAGTATCGCTGTGGATACGATGTGCTCTTCGTCACTGACAGCAATCCATATGGCCTGTCACGGACTGCAGCATGGAGAATGTGAACTGGCGGTTGCAGGGGGAGTCAACGTTTCCGTCCATCCTAACAAATATCTATTACTAGGACAGGGAAGCTTTGCATCAAGCAATGGGCGGTGTGAAAGCTTCGGACAGGGTGACGGATATGTGCCAGGAGAAGGAGTCGGGGCTTTGCTGCTCAAGCCGCTGGCCAAAGCTATAGCAGATGGAGACCGGATATATGGCGTCATAAAAGGTACTGCAGTGAATCACGGAGGAAAAACCAATGGATATACCGTACCCAACCCTAACGCACAGGCTAGCGTGATTGGGCAGGCTATTCAGGAGGCGGGAATCAACCCTAGAACCATTAGCTATATAGAGGCGCATGGGACAGGAACTCCTCTGGGTGATCCGATTGAAATTGCAGGCTTACAAAAGGTGTTCCGGGAATATACCAGAGACAAGCAGTTCTGTTCAATTGGGTCTGCCAAGTCTAATATCGGACATTGTGAGAGCGCAGCCGGTATTGCTGCGGTGACAAAGGTGCTGTTGCAGTTGAAATATAAACAATTGGTGCCTTCACTGCATTCAAGCAAGTTAAATCCCAACATCGATTTTAGTGATAGTCCTTTTAAAGTACAGCAGACATTAGAGGAATGGAAAAGACCTGTCGTATCCATGGATGGTGAAATCAAGGAATATCCAAGGTTGGCAGGAGTCTCGGCCTTCGGGGCAGGCGGGTCTAACGCGCATGTGGTAATTGAAGAGTACATTCCAGCAGAGACTGGTCAGCTGCAAGCTGCTCCTGCGTCTCTTCATCCTGCCATGATTGTGCTATCGGCCAAGAACAGGGAAAGGCTGAACGAGCAGGCGCAAAGATTGCTATCTGCCATTAGAGAGCTGAATGACCCGCGTATAGGTCTCACAGATATCGCCTACACGCTGCAGATCGGACGAGAAGCGATGGAAGAACGGCTTGCGATCATCGCCACATCCATCCAAGAGCTGGAATGGAAATTGGAAAGCTTCCTGCTAGAAAAGGAAGGTATAGAAGAACTGTATAGAGGCCAGGTAAAGCGCAACAAAGGAGTGCTGGTCACTCAGGAAATCGATGAGGATATGGCTAAAATGGTGGGTGCATGGGTGAGCAAAGGTAAATATGGAAAGCTCGCCGAGCTTTGGGTGACGGGACTGCTGTTGGACTGGAATAGGCTTTATGGGGAAAAGAAGCATCGCAGGATTAGTTTGCCAACCTATCCTTTTGCCAGAGAAAGCTATTGGGTGCCCGTAAACCAGGTAAAGAACGATGGTATGACAGCCACCCTAGGCCAGTCTGCATTTTTGTCGCCTTTACTGCACCACAACACTTCAAACTTCTTGAAGCAGCGGTTCAGCTCAACGTTTACAGGCGAGGAATTTTTCCTCAGAGATCATACGGTAAAAGGCCAACGGATTCTACCAGGCGTCGCTTATCTTGAGATGGTGCGGGCGGCTGTGGAACGCTCTATAGGAGATGAGGACAACTGCACAACAGGAATCCGGTTGAAAAATGTAAACTGGATTCGGCCAATTGTGGTCGAAGATCAGCCATTCCCAGTACACACAGGCCTATTTTTGGAAGACGCGGGAAAAATCAGCTTTGAGGTATATAGTAAGCAAGCAGGAAGCGATATCGGACATACCGTGCACAGCCAGGGCAATGCGGTGCAGTTTAACGTGGAACAAAAGCCAGTGCTTAACCTAGAGGCATTACAGGCAGAATTTGATCTACACGGATTTGAGGGGGAGCGTTGCTACGATATCTTCCAAAAAATTGGCATGGATTACGGCCCAGCCTTCAGGTGTGTGGAGAAAGTGTATACACGTCCAGGAAAGATGCTGGCCAAGCTGGTATTGCCCTCCGTGCTCTCCGATTCGGCTGACAGCTTTGTTCTTCACCCTAGCCTAATGGATGCGGCCTTGCATGCATCCATTGGATTAATCATGGGTCAAGATGGAGAGCTGCCGGACAGCACAGTACCCAATACGCCTTCTATGCCATTCGCCCTTCAAGAGATCGAAATCCATGGGGCATGCACCCAGAATATGTGGTCGTTGATTCAATACAGCGAGGGCAGCAAGAGAGAGGACAAGGTACAGAAGCTCAATATCGACTTATGTGATGAGGAAGGGAACGTTCGTGTCAGAATAACGGGACTATCCACCCGAGCGCTGGACGGAGATATCCGCACTGAGCATGCACAAGGCGTAGTTGCAGGAGATCATGCCGCCGATCCGCTTGTAGGAGCTGTCATGCTCATCCCAAAATGGGACCCCGTTGCGCTTAAAAAAGAATCAGCTTTCCCATCTTCGACAGACCGAATGGTCATTGCAGGTGGTACGGACAAAGATAGACAGGCCATCCGGGAATATTATCCGAAGGCGCATTTTTTGGAGCTGCAGGCGCAGGATTCCATAGAAACGGTTGCCTCAAAGGTTGAAGAATATGGAGCCGTTGACCATATACTGTGGATTGCACCTACGATTTCTGTCGAATCGGTCACTGCTGAATCCTTGATTGAGGAACAGGAGCCCGGAGTCTTGCTCTTCTTTAGAATGGTCAAGGCGCTGCTCCTGCTGGGGTATGGGACGAAAAAGCTAGGCTGGACCACCATAACCACCCAGGCTCAGTCGATCGATCAGGACGATACAGTCCACCCGGCCCACGCTAGTTTGCATGGGTTGGTAGGCACGATGGCCAAGGAATATCCGAACTGGAAGGTTCGTATCATAGACCTGCAATCCGACTATGACTGGCCGTTATCCGAACTATTTACGTTGCCTTCAGACCGTCAGGGACGGATGTGGGTTTTCAGAGGCGGTCAGTGGTATCGCCAGCAGCTGATTCCGTTTAAGCAGACTCCAGGCTCAAAAGGACAGACGCTGTACAAAACCGGAGGCATCTATGTGGTTATCGGTGGTGCAGGCAACATCGGAGTGGCGTGGAGCAAGTATATGGCTTCGACCTATCAGGCCCAGATGGTGTGGATAGGCAGAAGGCCAAAGGACGCGTCCATCCAGGCTAAATTGGACGAATTTAAAGGCCACGGACCTGTTCCATACTATATTACGGCAGATGCAGCAGATGAAAGGTCGCTGCAGGGGGCATATGAGGAGATAAAGCAGCGGTACTCCAAGATCAACGGCGTAGTCCACTCTGCCATTGCCTTTTTGGAGAAGGGGTTGGAAGATTTGACGGAGGAAGGGCTCCGGTCCGGGCTTTCAGCAAAGGTCAATGTCAGTGTGCGTATGGCTCAGGTTTTTCAAAATGAACCGCTGGATTTCGTGTTGTTTTTCTCTTCTATTATTGCCTATGTAAAAAATCCGGGACAAAGCAGCTATGCTGCCGGATGTACCTTTAAGGATGCGTTTGCGCAGCGGCTTTCACAGGAATGGCATTGCCCTGTGAAAGTCATGAACTGGGGATACTGGGGGAACGACGCAAACAATACCTCCCAAGACAGGCAGCAAGAAGTCGATAATTACTCAAAACTAGCGCAGATCGGCGTCGGACTTATTGAGCCTCACGAGGGGATGGAGGCACTTGAGACGTTGCTTGCCTCACCGCTGGGTCAAATGGGACTGATGAAAACAACAAAACATTTGGAGTTGGAAGGGACTAATCCGGCAGAAGCCATCAATCTATACCCGCACAACACGGATCCCGATCTTCGGGATATACAAGAAAATATTGCTGCAGTGATCAAATCAAAAGACCAGTTTGCCGAGGACTATGCGGCAGAGGATGCTGGTAGCCTGCAGGAAGAGGAATTGGAACACCTTCTGGGCAAGCTGTTGCAGGAGCAGCTTTGGTCCGTGGGGCTGTCAGGGACAGATCGTCAGTCTGTTGACGAGTTCAAACATAAGCATGGACTGCCTGAGTTATACGGCAAATGGCTAGGTGAGAGTGTAAAGATTTTGGCACGGCTGAATGATGCTCTTACAGATGGAAATGCTTCCAGCCCGGCTTACCGAGAGGATGTCTGGCAGGAATGGGAAGAGCACAAGCATACATGGCAAAAATATCCGCAGATGCGGGCGAGGGTACATTTGGCTGAGACAACGCTGCGGGCCTTGCCTGAAATTATTACCGGCCAATGTCCTGCAACGGAAATCATGTTCCCCAATTCCTCGATGGAATTAGTGGAAGGGATTTATAAAGACAGTCTGGTAGCTGACTATTTTAATGAAGTTCTTTCCGATACGATCGCCGCCTATGTTCAGCAGAGAATTATGAGCAACTCCGCTGCAGAAATCAGAATTCTCGAAATCGGAGCAGGCACCGGAGGAACCAGCAGCGCCGTATTCCTCAAGTTACGGCCATATCGCAAACACATTCAGGAATATTGTTATACCGATATTTCGAAGGCCTTTTTGATGCATGCGGAAAAAGAGTATGGGCCAGACAATCCGTATCTTAGTTATCGAATATTTAATGTGGAAGAACCTATTGCTGGACAAGGTATTGATGCAGGTAAATATGATATTGTCATTGCTGCCAATGTACTTCATACGGCAAAAGATATTCGTCAGGCATTGCGTAATGCGAAAGCGGCTTTGAAAAGCAACGGCCTGCTTCTATTAAATGAACTCATGGGCAGCAGCGTGTTTACCCACCTTACCTTCGGATTGCTGGATGGCTGGTGGGCTTATGAGGATTCGGAATTGCGTATTCCCGGCTGCCCTGGACTTTATCCTCACGTATGGAAAAGCGTATTGGCCAAAGAAGGCTTTCACACAGCGTTTTTCCCGGCACAGGAGGCGCATGATTGGGGCCAGCAGATCGTTGCAGCCCAAAGCGATGGCTTGGTTCGGCAAAAGCGACAGCCAAAGCAAAAATCCCTATCGGTAGAGAATAGAATCGTTGAAGCAGGATCAATAAAACAATCAGCTCAGCCCAAAAGAGAGGCAGTACAGGCGGAATCAGCGGAATCAGAAAATGTGCTGCGCAGCAAAAGTACGGCCTACTTTAAAAATTTACTTGGCGAAACCCTAAAAATGGAACCGGGAAGCATCGACTCTACGGTTGCCCTGGAAGAGTACGGGATCGATTCGATATTGGTTGTGCAAATCACCAATGTTTTGCGTGAAGTGATCGAGGATTTTGCCAGCACCCTGTTTTTTGAGTACAACACCATAGATGATCTGGTAGCGTACCTGCTTCAAACGCAAAAGGATTTGTTGAAGAAGCTGGTAGGTATGAAGGAGACAGAGATGAGCGAAGAAACTTCCAGAGTGGAAGAAGTCCCTGCTCCACAGGTAGTCGATATTGCCCCGATGAGGTTTGCACAGGAAGGACGCTTCCTTAAGCCGTCTGCCAGTAAAGGTGAGAAGCCGCAGGAGCACTCCTCTAATATCAGAGATATTGCGATTGTGGGCTTGTCCGGGCGCTATCCAGGAGCTCGTAATGTAGAGGAATATTGGAACAACCTAAAAGAGGGTAAAAACTGCATCACTGAAATTCCGAAAGATCGTTGGGATTGGAAGACCTACTTTGACGAAGAAAAAGGAAAACGAGGTACCATCTATACGAAATCAGGCGGCTTTATCGATGGAATCGATTTATTTGATCCGCTATTTTTCAAGATTTCTCCTGCAGAAGCCGAAACTATGGACCCGCAGGAACGGCTCTTTCTGGAAGCTGCATACGCAAGTATAGAGGATGCCGGATATACCCCTGCCAATCTTTGTGAGAGTCGTAAAGTGGGCGTATTCGCAGGCGTGATGAATGGAAATTACGGTTTGGGGCCTCAATACAATTCTATTTCCAATCGGATATCCTATCATTTGGATTTCCAAGGTCCAAGTATGACCATCGATACCGCTTGTTCCTCCTCATTGACGGCTATCCATCTAGCTTTGGAAAGTCTGTATAGCGGTATCAGCGAGTGCGCTATTGTCGGAGGGGTCAATTTGATCGTAGACCCAATCCACTATATCAAGCTGTCAGCAATGACGATGCTTTCGAAAACTGGCGAATGTAAGTCGTTTGGAGACCAAGCGGATGGATTCGTTGATGGGGAAGGCGTCGGCGCTATCGTGTTAAAGCCGCTGGAGAAGGCTATTGCAGACGGTGACCATATTTATGGTGTCATCAAAGGGAGCATGCTCAATGCTTCAGGTAAAACCAGTGGTTATACCGTGCCTAGCCCTCAAGCTCAATCTCAACTGATTGAGGATGCGCTACGGCGTTCGAATGTTGATGCAAGAACCATCAGTTATATTGAAGCCCATGGAACCGGCACGGCTTTGGGAGACCCTATTGAAATTGCCGGATTGACCAGGGCTTTTGAGAAATTCACACAAGACAAGCAGTTCTGCGCCATAGGTTCGGTCAAATCCAATATTGGTCACACCGAGAGCGCAGCAGGCATTGCAGGAGTAACTAAAATATTGCTGCAGCTTAAGCATCGCCAGTTAGTACCGTCCTTACATTCTAGGAAGTTGAATCCTGAAATTCATTTCAGCAATACTCCTTTTGTCGTTCAGCAGAATCTAGAAGAATGGAAGAGACCGGTAATTACAACCGATGGAATCACTCAGGAGTATCCGAGACGGGCTGGAATATCGTCTTTCGGTGCAGGTGGGGCCAACGCTCATATCGTGATTGAAGAGTATATTCCCGAGGTTCAGGAGCCATCAGGAATAGAACCTGCTTCTCAGGGACCTGCGATGATCGTGCTATCAGCCAAGAGTGAGGAGCAGCTTAAGGAAAAAGGACGACAGCTGCTTGAGGCTCTTCAGGGTCAGCTATCCTCGGCCAGCATATTGGATATTGCCTATACGCTCCAGGTGGGACGCGAACCGATGGAGGAGCGTCTAGCCATGCTCGTGGATTCGATCACAGATCTTGAGGAGAAATTAAAGGAATTTGTGGACGGACGCCACAGCATGCTCAACCTGTATAGAGGTCAAGTAAAACGCAACAAAGAAGCGTTGTCCATTTTTACGGGGGACGAAGACCTGCAACAACTGATTGAACATTGGATTTCCAAAAGGAAGTATACAAAGCTTCTGGAGCTGTGGGCCAAAGGGCTAAATTTGGATTGGGAAAAAGTTTATACAGGGAAGGTACCTCACCGTATCAGCCTGCCAACCTACCCATTTGCAAAAGAGCATTATTGGACTTCGGATAGCAAGGATCAATTAAAAGCCCACGCATTACTGTCGCAAAATGAAAGCAATGTAGATTTTGATGATCAATTGTGCGGCAGACTCTTGGATGAAATGATGAACGACGCCATGTCTGTTGATGAGGCCGCCAATGAAATCTTCAATATATTCATACGTAAATGAGAAGTTTCTACATGCTGGGAGGCAATCGAAGATGAAGGACTTTTTTCAAACTATTCTGGGCGAGGTAAAAAGCGGACGGATGCAGAAAGAGGAAGCTCTCCTCAGAATACGCCAAATTCAAGCTCAAATGGCTTCAGATGGAACTCTGCACAGCAGAGCAGGGAACACGGAGGGGGCTCTGGCGGATACAGGAGTGCTTATGCTTGAGCCTTCATGGAAAGAGCAAGCTGCGCTCCAAAAAGCGACTCTTCATGAATGTAGCCAGCATCTGGTGGTGCTTTGTGAACTGGATCATATCTCAGAGCGAAGTATTGAAGCGCTCATGAAAGGAACCCGATGCATCAAGCTCCATGCCGGTTTGACCGGCATGGATGAACGCTTTCAGCGCTATGCCCTTCAACTGCTTGCAGAAGTGCAAATGCTCCTCAAAGAGAACTTGAGGGGCAGCGTGTTGGTACAGATTGTTGCTTCTTCACAAACCGGGCAGCAGCTCTTTGCTGGGCTTTTGGGATTGCTGCAAACAGCCGAAAAAGAAAATCCAAAAATCGTAGGGCAATTTGTTGAATTGGAAGCTACAGGTTTGGAAGAGATCGTTGAGAAATTGAAAGAGAACAGTCAATACCCCAAAGACAAAAGGATACGGTATGAGAACGGTAAACGTCTGATTCTCAGCTGGAATGAAATGAAAGCCCCTGAAACTCCGGGAAGAGTGCCCTGGAAGGATCAGGGGATTTATTTGATTACGGGCGGTGCAGGAGGTTTAGGGCTTGTTTTGGCGAGAGATATCGCCCGGCGAGTCCGAGAAGCTACGCTAGTCCTTGTAGGACGTTCCATGCTTGACGAAGGCAAGCAGGTCATACTGGAGGAGTTGAAGGCGCTGGGAGCCCGCGTAGAGTACAAACGAGCGGACGTATCCCGAAAGGAAGAGGTCTCGCAACTGGTCCTAAAGATCCGAGAGGAGCATGGGGGGCTTGATGGCATCCTCCATAGTGCAGGGGTGATACAGGATCGTTTTATGATTCACAAGACGCAGGAAGAGTTCAAGGAAGTAATGGCGCCCAAAGTAGCTGGATTGATCAACCTGGATCAGGCGACGAAGGAGCTAGACCTTGATTTCTTCATTTTCTTCTCTTCCATCGCAGGGATTATGGGCAATCCTGGTCAGGCCGATTATGCCGCAGCAAATGCGTTTATGGATGCCTATGCCTTTTATCGAAACAGCCTCGTCTCTTGCAAGGAGCGCAAAGGGCAGACGCTGTCTGTCAATTGGCCTCTCTGGAAGGATGGAGGCATGCATGCGGATGCTGAAACGGAGAGGGTTTGGCAAAGTATTGGCATGGTGGCCATGCAAACTTCAAACGGTGTTAAGGCTTTATATGATAGCCTGGCCTCTGGCCAGAAGCAGGTGCTGGTGATAGAGGGGGATTTGTCCAGATTGCGGAAGCATCTATTGGAGCCTCAGCCACAGGAGAACGTGTACGTTGAAGAGACAGCTTCTTCACCGATAAATCCTGAGCTGCTTCTGGAAAAAACCTTGCACCAGCTTAAAGTGTTGTTTGGAGAAGTGACTAAGCTGAGCGTTGAAAAGATTGATGTCAGTGAGCCTTTGGAGAGCTACGGCATAGACTCCATCATGATTACAAGGCTCAATCAAAAGCTTCAGGGAGTTTTTGGTGAAATCTCGATGACCCTGTTTTTTGAATATCAGACGTTGGAAGCGGTAGCGAAATATTTTATTGCTGACTACTATGAGGAATGCGTACGGTGGACAGGACTTGGCAGACGGGTGGAGCCGGAAGAAAACTTCGTCCCTGCATCCTTGCATGTTAATAGCGAATTATCATTGCCGACTCTGCCAAAGGAAGAAAACCAACGTATCAGCAGCGCAGCTATAGACACAGGCAGTGCGAAACACGAGCAAATAGCCATTATTGGCATGAGCGGACGATTTCCACAAGCGAAAAATATGGAAGAATACTGGAGCAATTTACAACAGGGCAAAGATTGTATTACAGAGGTCCCTGCGGATCGCTGGAAGAGGGAAGGATTTTATTCTCCTGACATCAAGGAAGCTGTGGAGAAGGGCAAAAGCTATAGCAAATCTGGAGGATTTGTAGAGGATTTCGCAGATTTTGATCCTCTTTTCTTCAATATATCGCCCCGGGAAGCGATGAGTATGGACCCTCAGGAACGGATATTCCTGGAAGAATGCTGGAAGGCCTTCGAGGATGCTGGATATAGCAGAGATCAGCTTGCAGTGCAATACAATGGGCGCATCGGCGTCTTTGCAGGCATTACCGCAACAGGCTTCAATTTATACGGGCCCAAGCTGTGGGAGCAAGGCAAACCGATCTTTCCTCGCACATCGTTCAGTTCGGTAGCCAATCGAATATCGTATCTCTTGAATTTGAAGGGACCGAGCTTTTCGGTCGATACCATGTGCTCTTCGTCATTAACTGCAATCCATGAGGCTTGTGAGCATATTCATAACGGAGAATGCGAGATTGCCATTGCAGGTGGAGTCAACTTATATCTTCATCCTTCCAACTATGTTTTTCTAAGCACAATGCGAATGCTATCGCCAGAGGGACGTTGCAAGAGTTTTGGCGAAGGGGGGAATGGATTTGTCCCTGGTGAAGGTGCGGGCGTTGTACTGCTCAAACCTTTATCTCAGGCCATTGCTGACAAGGATCACATTTATGCGGTTATTCGGGCTACTAGTATCAATCATGGTGGAAAAACGAACGGATATACCGTTCCTAATCCGGTAGCACAAGGAGAATTGATCCGAGAGGCTTTGGATAAAGCAGGCGTCAATGCTCGAACAGTCAGTTATATTGAAGCCCACGGAACAGGGACAGAGCTTGGTGATCCTATTGAAATTACCGGACTTACCCAGGCTTTCAAGAAGGATACACAGGATACAGGGTTCTGTGCGATTGGCTCGGTAAAATCAAATATAGGCCATTTGGAGGCGGCCGCAGGGATTGCGGGTGTCGCTAAAATTATACTGCAAATGAAAAACCAGAAAATTGCCCCAAGTCTGCATGCCAAAGTATTGAATCCCAATATAAATTTTGCCAAGACGCCATTTGCAGTTCAGCAGGGACTTGCTGAATGGAAACGTCCGATTCTGGAGGAAAACGGCGAGCAACGGGAATACCCGAGAATTGCAGGAATATCTTCCTTCGGAGCCGGAGGATCTAATGCCCATATCGTTCTTGAAGAATACATTCCAGCAGAACAGGCTGCCTCTACTCCGCAAAGGCCAGTTGTCATCGTATTGTCGGCCAAAAGTAATGAAGCATTGAAAGAGCAGGCTGTTCAATTGACTGCTGCAATGGATAAAAATGACTTCTCGGATAATGACCTGATAAATGTGGCTTACACCTTGCAGATAGGGCGTGAGGCGATGGAAGAGCGCCTTGCTGTGGTCGTTCAGTCAGTGGAGGAACTTAGAAACAAGCTGCAGGAATTTATTGGGGGAAGGCAGAATATTGTACAGCTTTATCGGGGACAGGCTAAACGAGATAAGGAGAGTTTAGATGTCGTTAAGCAGGAAGAAGCGCTGGATGAATCCTCTGATGCCTGGAATCTAGCAGAGAAATACGGCAGGCTTTCGGAATTGTGGGTCAAGGGTGTGCACATTGACTGGAACAGACTTTACAGTGATGTCCAGCCTTTCCGCATCAGTTTGCCTACGTATCCCTTTGCTAGGGAACGCTACTGGATATCAGTAGATGAAGAAAAGCCCGCTGGCGTCACTCCGGCATATCTGCACCCCTTACTGCATCACAATACCTCCGTTCTTTCTGAGCAAAGATTCAGCTCAATCTTCAACGGTCAGGAGTTTTATCTGAATAACTCCGTCGTTGATGGAAGACTTGTTCTGTCGGATGGAGCATGTCTTGAAATGGCGCGGGCAGCGGTTGAACAATCGTTAACAGTTCAGGAGAAGGGTCAGGCAGGCATCACACTCACAGACATGGTATGGACACATGCTCCTGTCATAGGAGATCAGCCGGAAATACATATAGGACTCTTTCCGGGAGATCAAGGTGGAATTGGCTTCAAAATTTACAGCACACGAACCGAAGCAGGAGATCCTGTCTTACACAGCGAGGGAAGTGCCGAGCTGGAGGCTTTAAATAGAACGGAAACATTAGATATTCAGGCTTTGCAGATGGAGTGCATTGATCATATTTTACCTAGGGGAGACGATGAAGCACTGCGCACGACTGGAGCCAACTACGATTCGGAATTCCAGTCCGCTGAGCAAGTTTATATAGGTCAGGGTTTGGTGTTGGCCAAGCTATCACTGCCTTCCGGTATTGCGAATACTGGGGGCCTATTTGTTATGCATCCCTTCATGACAAGTGCTGCCCTGCAATTGCCGTTATACCTGCTTTCGAATAATGAAAATGTTATGCAGTTCAATGGCATTGATTCTCGGGAAAAAATACTGCCGACTGCGATAGATAAGCTTCAAATATTTCAGGAATGTCCGAGCAAAATGTGGGCGTTAGTACGGCATGGAAGAGGAAATCAGATTAATCATAAGATGCACAAGTATGATATTGATTTGTGCGACGAGGCAGGCAGAATCTGTGTGCGCATAAAAGGGGTCTCCTATAAGGAAGCGGAGACTTGTGAGCAACCGCTCGGTGCAATGATGCTACAGCCATTCTGGAAAGAACAGGCGGCTAATAAGGAAACCATAGCAACCGACTACGAACGGCATGTGGTCATACTTTGTGAGACAGATGCCATAGCTGCAGTACATGTCGAGGCCTCCTTGACAGGCGTGGAATGCATCACCCTACAAGCCCGCATGGAAGAGGTCAACCGACGCTTTGAAACATATGCCGTTCAGGTTTTTGAGAAAATACAAGGCATCCTAATTGACAAGCCTAAAGGCAAAGTGCTGGTACAAATGGTAACGATGTCTGGAAATGAGAAACTACTTTTCTCCGGGCTGTGCGGCATACTCAAAACGGCTCATAAGGAAAATCCAAAGTTCTACGGGCAACTGATTGAAGTAGGGGAAACGGAAAAAAATGAAGGACTCATTGAAATATTAAGGTCGAGCAGTCAGCGTCCAGAGGACAGCCGCATCCGTTTTGTAGAAGGTAAACGTTGGATTCCTGCCTGGAACAAGGTTGAAATGCCAGCGACACCACAAATTCCATGGAAAGATCATGGGGTTTACCTGCTTACTGGAGGTGCCAAGGGCCTGGGTCTAATTTTTGCCAAAGAAATTGCGCGCCAGACCAGGGAAGCAACCTTGATTCTGACTGGGCGGTCCCTGCTGACCGAGGACAAGCTGGCCCAATTGGAAGAATTGAAGGCTTTGGGCGCCAAGGTGGAATACAGACAGGTGGATGTCACGCAGAAGGCAGCGGTGGTTGGCCTGATTGAGGACATCCAAATGGCATACGGCGGAATTAACGGCATTCTGCACAGTGCTGGAATCATTAAAGATAACTATATTATCAAAAAGACGAGCGCAGAATTCAGGGAAGTTCTGGCACCGAAGGTGGTCGGACTAGCCAATTTGGATCAGGCCAGTAAGGACATGCCCCTAGATTTCTTTATTCTTTTCTCATCAGCTGCCGGAGTGGGCGGAAATGCGGGTCAGTCTGACTATGCCACCGCGAATGCGTTCATGGATGCCTATGCTTGGTATCGTAATACTTTGGTATCCTCCTGGGAGCGTATGGGCAAAACGCTGTCGATCAATTGGCCGTTATGGAAAGACGGCGGAATGCGACCTGACCAGGAGACGGAAAAAGCTTTGCAGAATGTAGGCATGTATGCGATGAGGACAGAGACTGGTATTCGTGCGTTGTATCAAAGTATAGCCTGCATATCGAATCAAGCGATGGTGGTAGAAGGAGACATTGAGCTGATCAGCAGAATGATGATTATGGAAGGACAGCTTGAAGACAGCGGAGAAGCAGCCCGAGATCAGAGACTCGGATCAGAAGACAACATCGCTCCTTTCTCAGAAAATAAGACAGTGTCCGTCCAAGATGAACATCTGCTGCGTGAAAAGACGGCCCATTACTTGAAGACTTTGTTGTCTTCGTCAATCGAACTGCCTGCATATCGAATTGAAGAGGATGCGCCGTTGGAAAATTACGGGGTGGATTCTATCAAGTCCATGGAACTGACTGACCAGTTGGAGAAAACGTTCGATCAGGTGTCGAAGACGATATTTTTTGAATATCCGAATATCCGGAGCTTAACCGAGTATTTTCTGGAATCTCATCGAGACGAATTAATCGCTCTGTTTGGTCTGGAGCAGGCAGTAACTGTAGGTGTAAAAGCCACCACCGCTACGACAGCAATGGATACAGAACTTCGACCAGGAGAAGAACAGTTGCGTGATCAGGTGACAAGTTATCTAAAAGGCTTGCTTTCTTCGTCTACCGGACTGCCGGAACAGCGCATTGAAGAGGATAAAAACCTGGAGAACTATGGAGTTGACTCCATAAAGTCTATGGAAATAACCGATCAGCTGGAAGAAACGTTTGGATCACTGTCCAGAACCTTACTGTTTGAATATCCGAATATCCGAAGCTTAACCGAATATTTTCTGGAATCTCACCGAGACGAATTAAGCACTTTGTTTGGTCTGGATCAGGTAGCGACTGTAAGTGCAATAGCTGACACGGCTTCCGTAGCCAATGAGACAAAATCCCTGGCTGGAGAAGAGCGGTTGCGTGATCAGATAACGGGTTATCTAAAGGGCTTACTTTCCTCATCCACTGGACTGCCGGAACAGCGCATTGAAGAGGATAAAAACTTAGAAAACTATGGGGTTGACTCCATAAAGTCTATGGAAATAACCGATCAGTTGGAAGAAACGTTTGGATCACTGTCCAGAACCTTACTGTTTGAATATCCGAATATCCAGAGTTTAACGGCTTACTTCCTGGAATCTCATCGGGACGAATTGAACGCTTTGTTTGGTGCTGAACAAGAGCTAGTCGCGGCAGCCAGCACGAAATCCATGGGCATCGTAGAGCATGCAAAAGCGCCCTCTCCTTTATTTCGGCACTCACCTATTTCGTCAGTGCGAGTAGAGCCTAAGGAGGAGGCAAAAGAAACGAAGACAAAAATAGAAACAAAAACAGAAACAGGAGCGATGGACATTGCTGTCATCGGGATGTCTGGAAAATATCCTGGAGCGGAAAATATTCAAGAATTCTGGAGAAATCTCCAAGAGGGCAAGGACTGCATTACCGAAGTTCCCAAAGATCGCTGGGATCACGATCTTTACTTTGATAAAGAAAGAAATAAACCGGGAAAAACCTACTGCAAGTGGGGGGGCTTCCTAAACAGAATAAATCCGTTGGATTCTTCTTTCTTTCACCTCACTCCTTATGAGGTGAGTTTGATGGACCCTATGGAACAGCTTTTCCTGGAAATGATATGGAGCCTGCTGGAAAGTGCGGGATATACGCGAGAGATGCTACAGAAAAAACACCAATCCAAGGTTGGGGTCTACGTTGGTGCTACGTATCATAAATACTGCACCTGTGATACAAATACGGATGCCCCTCGGATCACATCCTTTGGTTCTGTTGCCGTCGCCAACCCCATGTCGCATTATTTCAATTTCCAGGGACCGAGCATATCCATTGATACGATGAGCTCTTCCTCTGCTGTGGCTGTCCATATGGCATGTGAAAGCCTGATCAGAGGTGAGTGTCAAATCGCAGTAGCTGGCGGTGGGAATCTGTTGACAAGCCCCAAAAAGTATATTGAATCCAGCCAGAACCAATTGATCGGAAGCCATGAAGAAAGTCGAAGCTTTGCGGATGGAGACGGATATCTTCCTGCTGAAGGTGTTGGGGCAGTTCTCTTAAAGCCGCTTCATAAGGCAGAGGAGGATGGAGACTGCATTTTAGCAGTCATCAAATCTACGGCCACTAATCATGGAGGACACAGTAATGGGTACACGGTCCCCAATCCCAATGCACAGGCACAACTTGTTGAAGAGAACTTTTTGAAAGCCGGCATTCACCCTCGGACAGTCAGCTATGTAGAGGCAGCAGCCAATGGATCTACATTAGGAGACCCGATTGAGCTAGTCGCCTTGAAAAAATCTTTCCAGAAATTTACGGATGAGCAGCACTTTTGTGCCATGGGTTCGGTTAAATCCAATATAGGCCATGCAGAAGCGGCCTCGGGGATATCGCAGCTTACCAAGGCCATATTGCAATTGTGGCATCGAAAGCTGGTTCCCACCATTAAAGCGGAAAAGCTGAATCCTAATCTTACGTTCAGCAATACTCCATTTTATTTGCAGCGGGAGCTTCAGGAATGGAAGCGGCCTGTAATAGAGCTGGAGGGAGAAGAGCGGGAATTTCCGCTACGGGCAACAGTAAGCTCCTTCGGTGCTGGGGGATCGAATGTTCATTTTATTCTGGAAGAATACATCCCTTCGCCAAAAGAAGCTGTCCAGTTGCAAGGGGCAGATCAGACAGAAGTAGTGGTTCTCTCAGACATAAACTGGGAGCGACTAAATGCGCTTGCGAGTCAATTACTTGAATATGTAGAGCAGCAGCACGAGCTTTCCTTACATGATATTGCTTTCACCCTTCAGACAGGCCGTGAAGCGATGAAGTGCCGGGCGGCAATCGTAGCGAGCTCACGGGAGGAATTGCGAACTGGTCTTAGAGAGCTTATCGAGTCAGTCGGCCAGGGCAACGAGCCGGAGAGAGCATCTATTCCAGTATTTATCGGAGAAGGCGGAGAAGATTCAAATAAAAGTGCACTTCTGTCAGGAAAAGTAGGCGAGAAAGTTTCTCAAATACTTCTAGAGGAGAGAAATCTGGAAAATATTGCGATGTATTGGACCCAGGGAGGCAGGATTACGTGGGAGGCGCTCCATGAGGGACACACTGTTCGTAGAATTCCCTTACCGACTTCTCCTTTCTGAGCACACATTGGGGAACAAAACCCTGTCTAACGAAAAATACGAATATTCCGGAGGTAAACATGAGGGAGTTCAAAGATAAGGTAGCTGTGATTACGGGAGCTGCCAGCGGAATTGGCCGAGCTATTGCAGACCGATGTGTCAATGAAGGGATGAAGGTTGTTCTGGCGGATATTGAGGAGGGGGCTCTTCTAAGGACTGAACGAGAATTGCAAGAAATGGGCGCAGCTACACTATCTGTTGTGACCGATATTTCCAAAGAAGCTGATATTCGTTTATTAGCGCAAAAAACAGTTCAGACCTTTGGTGCTGTGCATCTTTTGTTCAATAATGCAGGTGTGGATGCCGGCACAGGCCGCTTATTATGGGAGAATACTGTGGCAGATTGGCAGTGGGTAATTAACGTAAACATTTGGGGAATTCTGTTTGCTACCGAAATTTTTGTTCCTATTATGGTGAAACAAAAAACTCCATGCCATATTGTAAATACAGCATCGATTGCTGGTCTGCTGTCCGGTCCTGGAAATGGAATATACAGCGCGTCAAAGCATGCCGTTTTAAGCCTGTCTGAAACGCTATACCAAGAGCTAAGATTGATCGGTTCTAATGTGGGAGTGTCGGTTGTGTGTCCGGGATTCGTCCGTACTCAAATTATGGATGCAGAGCGAAACCGCCCGACAGAGCTGCGTAAGCCAGATGGGAGTGGAAATCTTCCGCCCGAAAGACAAGTCATTACCGAATTGGCTCGCAAGGCTGTCCAAAATGGCATACTTCCAGAGGATGTGGCCCATCAAATTTTTGAGGGCATCCGAAAAGGGCAGCTATATATCATCACAGAACCGAAATTCAAACCTGCAATCAGGCAGCATATGGAGAATGTCCTTAATGAAAGTAATCCTACGGCATCCCAAATGCAATTAGTGCGCAATTTGTTATGAACTGTGAATGATAGAGGAACTGCTTAGGCGAGTCTGATCAATACGTTGTGGGGGTTACTCGGATGGACAGATCAGTGGTTTTTATGTTTTCAGGTCAAGGTTCGCAATACTACGGTATGGGAAAGGAATTATATATGTCCAACCCGGTTTTCCGAACATGGATGACCAGGTTGGATGAGATTCATATGGATGTTACAGGCAGGTCTGTATTAAAAACGCTGTTCGATGACACGCGTCGCAGGGGAGAAGAGTTTGACAACCTGCTATATACTCATCCTGCCATTTTTATGGTTGAATATGCGCTCACACAGGTGTTATTGGAAAAGGGAATTTACCCTGATTATGTTTTAGGCTCTAGCCTGGGTGAGTCTGTTTCTGGTGCTGTGGCTGACTGCATGAGCTATGAGGACACACTTCAATGCATTATCAAGCAAGCACAGCTGGTGGAAACGTACTGTCCGAAAGGGGGTATGATGGCCGTCATTGGTGATCCCGGTCTGTATGATGAAGTACCCATATTGAATACCAACTCAGAGCTGGCATCCATCAACTTTGACTCGCATTTTGTTATTTCAGGCAGCTGCGAGGGTCTGTCAGAGATTGAACACTATTTGAAGGCAAATGAGATGATCTGTCAAAGACTGCCAGTACACTATGCTTTTCATGCTTCCTTAATGGACCCAATCGCATTGGAATATACGGAATTTTTAAAGCTCATGACCATAAGAAGCCCTAAAATAAATATGGTTTCATCTATGTACGGCGGGAAGATGACATGGCTTGACAACCGTTTTCTTTGGGATGTTACTAGAAAGCCTATGCAATTTCAGAGCGCTCTAAAGTGTCTGGGAGACAGGGACGGTGTTGTCTATATTGATCTCGGTCCCTCGGGCACGCTTGCTAATTTTGTAAAGTACAATTTTGGCCCCAAGAAAAAGGCAAGCGTCTGTTCTATTCTCTCCCCTTTTCAACAGGACATAAAAAATTTGGATCGTCTGTTCGAAATATTTGCCTAATATGCATCCATTACTAACAAGGAGGAAATCAATGATCGCATATCTGTTCCCTGGACAAGGAGCTCAAGTAAAAGGTATGGGCGAAGGACTGTTTGATGAATTTCCAGAATTGGTTGCCAAAGCGGATGCAGTTCTTGGTTATTCTATTCAGAAGCTGTGCCTTGAAGACCCTGCCAACCAGCTCGGGCAAACGGATTTTACCCAGCCAGCCCTATTCGTCGTAAACGCTTTAAGCTATCTGAAAAAAATAAGAGAGACCGGAAGAAAACCCGATTATGTTGCAGGACATAGCTTGGGTGAATATAATGCTTTATTTGCCGCGGAAGCGTTTGATTTTGAAACCGGCTTGAAGCTGGTCCAAAAAAGAGGAGAGCTGATGGCTCGGGCTACTGGTGGCGGAATGGCGGCAGTTTTAGGCTTGAAAGAAGAAGTGTTTCGGGAAGTAATGGAGAAAAATAAATTAATAGAGCTCGATGTTGCCAACTATAATTCGCCCAGCCAGATTGTCATTTCAGGGCCAAAGGAACTGATTGAGCAGGCGAAACCGATTTTTGAAGATGCAGGAGCCCGAAATTATGTGGTTTTGAATGTAAGTGGAGCATTTCACTCTAGGTATATGGAAAATGCCAAACAGAAATTTGAGGCCTATGCGGCGCCATTTGAATTCTCGAACATCAAAATACCCGTTATTTCCAATGTCCATGCCAGACCCTACAAGCAGCAGGACTTAAGAAGTACGCTGATCAACCAGATTGTAAGCCCGGTCAAGTGGTCGGAGAGTATACGGTATCTGATGGGTAAAAGTGTAACCCAGTTTATCCAAATCGGGCCTGGAAATGTTGTGGCAGGATTGGTTAATGCCATACAACGAGAAGCCGAGCCATTGATCGTGACAGAGGTTGAAGACCGAAACGAACAGGTACAGAAGAGGATGTCGAAGGATACGTTGAGAAATGATGAATCGATATCCGAAAAGCGACAGGCTCCCATAACAAAATCCGGTCATGACGTACTGGAATCCAGCAAACGATTTACGGCAGAGTCTCTTGGGCATAGCGAATTTAAACAAGATTACGGAATTAAGTATGCGTATCTTATAGGCTCTATGTACAAGGGAATCTCTTCAAAAGAGATGGTCGTAACAGCAGGAAAGGCAGGAATGATGGCATTTTTTGGAACTGGGGGAGTGAAGATGGATGTTCTGGAGGAAACCATAAAGTATATTCAGAAGCAATTGAACCATGGCGAAGCCTATGGAATGAATCTGATTCATGTGCCGGACCACCCGGACATAGAAAATAACATCGTTGATTTGTACATAAAATACGGTGTTAGAAATATTGAAGCCTCTGCGTTTATGAGTATCACACCTTCTTTGGTTAGGTACAGGCTGAAGGGGCTGAGACGGAATGCACAGGGAAATGTTACGCCACAGAACAGAATTATTGCGAAAGTATCCAGGCCAGAGGTTGTTGAAGCCTTCCTGAGTCCTGCGCCTCAGAATATTATCAATAAGCTGCTGGCGGAAAATAGGATCAGCCGGGAAGAAGCGATGATGGGGATGGAAATTCCCATGGTAGATGATTTGTGCGTCGAGGCTGACTCAGGTGGGCATACTGACCATGCAGTTGCTTATGTATTGGTCCCGCTGATGCTTCAGATGAGGGATGAAGCGATTCGAAAGTATAAACACAATAAAAGTATAAGGGTAGGGGCAGCCGGGGGAATAGGGACTCCACAAGCTGCAGCGGCGGCGTTTATACTGGGTGCTGATTTTATCATGACGGGTTCAATCAATCAGTGTACGGTTGAAGCAGGGACGAGTGATGAAGTAAAAGATTTGCTCCAGCAATTAAACATTCAGGATACGGACTACGCTCCAGCAGGGGATATGTTTGAAATGGGGGCAAAAGTTCAGGTTATGAAAAAAGGAGTGTTTTTCCCGGCCAGGGCGAATAAATTATATGATCTTTACCGGAATTATAATTCCATAGATGAAATTGATAGAGAAACCAAACATTATATTGAAGAAAAATATTTTAAGAAGAGTATCGAACAAGTCTATGAAGATATTAAAGCTTATTACCCGGCTGAAATCATTGAAAAAGCTGAAAGAATCCCGAAACGTAAGATGGCCTTGATATTTAGATGGTACTTTACTTATTCTACTCGACTTGCCATTAATGGCGACAAAAACAACAGAGTCGATTATCAAGTACACTGCGGACCAGCCCTCGGCGCTTTTAATCAATGGGTTAAGGGGACAGCTCTTGAGAATTGGAAGAATAGACATGTTGACGATATAGGACAAAAAATAATGGTTGAGACTGCAGAGCACCTAAATGAAAGATTTAAAGCTTTAACTGCTAGTCTTACAATCTAGTTGGATTCAAGCTAGGGCAAGAAGCTAATAATGAAGTGCAGTATGTTCTAACCGTATAAACCCATGGCCGGATTCATGCAGAATAGAGTAGCAATATATGCAATCAGACCATGGGTTACATCATTGAAACCATGTAGATACTAGGGTAAAAGAAAGAGGGTGTTTCTGTGCATAGATATAGAACTCATAACTGTGGAGAACTGGATCAGACGCATGTCAGGGAAATCGTGAGAATTGCAGGTTGGGTTAAAAATATGCGTAACCTTGGCGGGATTGTTTTTATTGACCTTAGGGATCATTATGGGGTTACGCAAATCGTTGTCTCTGATCCTAATGAATTAAAGGATTTTGCATCCAAGATCAATAGGGAATCAACCATCTCTGTTATAGGAGCTGTATGTCACAGGTCCGAAAGTACGATCAGTCCTCATATGAAAACCGGTTATATTGAGGTCATTGCCAAGGAGATAGAAGTGTTAGGGAAGGTCATGAACCCATTGCCTTTTGAAGTATCTTCAGCACATGAAGCCCGGGAAGATTTAAGATTAAAGTATCGTTTCCTGGATCTGCGCCATGAAAATCTGCATGATAATATTGTACTTCGCTCTAAAGTCATTCAAAGTATCCGAAAAAAGATGATTGATTTGGATTTTTTGGAGATTCAGACACCGATTCTGACAAGTTCATCTCCAGAGGGCGCCAGAGACTATTTGGTTCCTAGTAGAGTGCATCCAGGCCAATTTTATGCCTTGCCCCAGGCACCTCAACAATTCAAACAACTATTAATGGTTTCCGGCTTTGATAAATATTTTCAAATAGCCCCGTGCTTTAGAGATGAGGATGCAAGAGCAGACAGATCACCCGGTGAGTTTTATCAGCTGGATTTGGAAATGGCTTTTGCTACACAGGAAGATGTTTTTAATGTAGTTGAAAATATGCTGTATGAAGTTTTTTCTGAATTTACACATTTTAAAATTTCAAAGCCTTTTAGTAAAATTCCCTATCAAGAAGCCATGCTCAAATATGGGAGCGATAAACCTGATTTAAGAAATCCATTAATTATCCATGATGTTACAGAGCTTTTTGCAGAGAGTGATTTTAAAGTGTTTAAAAATAAAACGATACGAGTTATTGCTGTTCCTGATTGTGGAGGGCAGCCAAGAAGCTTTTACGACGACATGGTAAACTTTGCTGCTGAAGCTGGAGCGAAAGGTCTTTCATGGATTAAGTTTAATGATGATATGTCTCTCAGCGGCTCGATTGCAAAGTTTATACCGGAGAAGGTAAAAAACGAATTGATCGATGTAACGCAAGCTGGTCCGGGATATGCACTGTTTTTTGCTGCCGATGAGCTTAAAAATGTCGAAAAAATAGCTGGCGCTGTCCGAAACCAATTAGGCAAAAGGCTGGATTTATTGGAAAAGGATACGTTTAAGTTTTGCTGGATTGTTGATTTCCCCATGTTTGAATTGGACCCTGATACTCATAAAATAGAGTTCAGCCATAACCCATTTTCGATGCCGCAAGGTGGCATGGATGCGCTGCTGAATATGAATCCTCTGGAGATCCTGGCGTACCAATATGATATTGTATGTAATGGAATTGAGCTGTCCTCGGGGGCTGTCCGTAACCACGATACAGAGATTATGGTAAAAGCCTTTGAGATCGCGGGTTATACATATGAAGAGATTAAGAGTAAATTTCCTGCACTCTTTAATGCTTTTCAATTTGGGCCACCCCCTCACGCAGGTATAGCACCTGGAATTGATAGGATTGTGATGATCCTTGCAAATGAATCGAATATTCGAGAGGTTATTGCCTTTCCAATGAACAGTAAAGCACAGGATGTATTAATGGGAGCCCCTTCAGAGGTTACTGACAAACAATTGAGAGATGTTCATATAAAATTGGCAAATGCCAAGCCACAAACAGAATGAACGGATTCAACAAGATACTGCAAGCAAAGCTGAATCCAGCACGCAATTAAATCCGATTGAGTGAGCTAAAAACTCTCCCTGCTAGAAGCAGAGGAGAGTTTTTTTATGTAGCTTAGATTGTTCAATTTAGGTTAGTAGCAACTGCTGCAACCTTTCTATCGTGAACCACGTCAAGAAGTTGTTAACGGCCAAGCGGCCTAATTCAACTACAAGGTGGAACTTAACATGAGCATGAGAAAAAGTGCAATCGCAGCCCTTACGACTATAGCTCTGCTGTCCTTCTCGATTGGAGGTCATTTGTCTGCGGCAGACAGTCAATTCAAGGATTTGGGCCATGTAAATGGCAAAGAAAAAATCATATCCCTTAAAGAGCGGGGGTTACTTAAAGGTGCCTCTGACACGCAGTTTCTCCCCTCATCTAAAGTGACCGCTGCCCAAGGCATTCAGTTGATCTCGGGCGGACTTCAGCTTAGTTTGGCCGCCATTGATTTGAACCAGGCGCCGCAGGCGAGTGGACTGTTTACCCAGGTTAGGGATACCGCCTGGTACGCCGAAGCTTTTATTAACGCGTATTATAACGGTGTAGACATTCCAAAAGAAATCAATCCTGCCAAAGCACTAACCAAAGAAGAGTTCACTCACATGTTGATTCAGGGCATGGAAAAAGCAGGTGCTCTTCCCATGATTAAAATCGCACCTGCAAATATTGCGGATGACAGCGAGCTGGAGCCTTCTTACCAAGGCAGCATTCAACGCTCGCTAGTGTACAAGGTCAATGTCCTGGATGGGAAGGGAAATTTTCATCCCAAAAGTGCGATTACACGTGCCGAAGCTGCTGTTATGTTATACAATGCATTGGAATACCTGAATGCTCATCCAAAGTCGTAACCAATACAGCAATTAAGAGCTTTACTTCTGAGGAATTTAAGCATTCAGTTACTTGACATCAATACCGTGAATGCTATAATAAGGAAATCGAATTTAGACCCCGCGGTAGTTGACTATCGTAAGAATACTTTTCTGGTCCTTCGGCATAGAAACACAAGTAACGAATAAATAAGCTGGCTCCGGATGAGGGGTCAGCTTTATTTGTTTGTACAAAAGTTAACAGCTTTCACAGATTTACATATTGAGAGGAGACAGCGGTATGTTTGGGAATGACTGGGATGATGTACTACGGGAAGAGGTCGAAAAGCCTTACTTTAATGAATTAAGGTATACGTTAGCTCGAGAGTACAAGTTACATAAGGTATATCCTCCAAAGGAAGATTTGTTTTCAGCACTCAAATTAACGCCATATCATCTGACCAAAGCGGTTATATTAGGGCAGGACCCATACCATGGAGAGGGACAAGCTCACGGCTTGAGCTTTTCGGTTAGACCCGGTGTGCGTACACCGCCGTCTCTACAAAATATATACAAGGAGCTGCGCGATGATGTCGGCACTCCCATTCCGAATCAGGGATACCTCGTTCCTTGGGCTGAGCAAGGTGTGCTGCTGCTGAACAACGTGTTGACCGTGCGCGAAGGACAACCTCAATCTCATCAGGGAATAGGTTGGGAACGTTTCACGGATGCTGTCATTGAAGCGATTAATGAACGTGAACAGCCGGCAGTGTTCATTTTGTGGGGGAGCCATGCTCAGAAAAAAGCAAGCTTCGTGAATACCAGTAAGCACTTGGTGCTGAAATCTGCTCATCCGAGTCCATTGGCGGCTCATAGAGGTTTTTTTGGCAGCAAGCCTTTTTCACGTACCAATGCATTTTTGCAAGAGCATGGAATGGAACCGATTCGGTGGGAGATTCCTAACCGCTAGCACGGGAGGTGAGGACATGCGTCAATGGAAGGGACGTCAGGTCATTTTATATCACGGCAACAACGGTCATACCCAGAAGGTGCGCGGCACACTTGAAAAATGGGATGATATACGAAAATGCGTTATTTTGGGCCCGAAAATGCTGGCTATTCCTTTTGAAAATATTACGCATATTACCATGCTTCCTCCGGGACGTGAGCGTAAAAGCCGCCAGCCAGCGAGGCTGAACGCTTTCGGTTATGTAATGAATGTTCCGTTACAGTTTGATAATGCCATTCATTTTCAGTCGGCGGTGACGATTTGGAGAGATGATCAACTGATTGCTTATAATGTAAAGCTGGTTAGTCACTCGGCAGACCATGTGACTCTTGAGGATGGACAAACCTTATCCAAGGCAGAGCATTTATTTGTAGTGAGGTCACTGCGTGGCGAACTTTAACTGTTATAATTCACCTTTTTTTGATGAAGGGTTCAATTTAGTTAGCTGCTTACCGATAAAAGATAATGGGATTGTTAATAATATCCTGTTTTATAGAATGAAACCAAGGGAGAGAAACGAATGGAGCGTATGAAACGTATGAGCAAACGGAGTACCTTCTTACTTGCTTTGCTGATGTTTGTATTCGCAGCATGGCCAGCAGGTTTGATCCGGGCTGAGGAGAAAACGACCTCTACGGTACAGTGGGACAGTCAAAATCCAACCACAATCAATCTGGGTGGAAGCCCCGCTCAATTAAAAGTGTGGTCTGTGACGGAGACTGGTAAAACGGATGTAACCGAAGAAGCTGAATGGATCTCCGGGGACTCAAGTATTTTAAAGGTAGAAAAGGGACTCATTACCCCAGTGTCCAAAGGGCAGATTAAGATTGTTGCCACATATGGTCAGAAAACGGTAAGTACGACGATTACGGTAAAATCGCCTTACAGCAAGTTGCAATTCAATCCGACGGGTCCTCTGAATCTGACTATTGGCGGAGAATCGAAGCAACTGACTGCTCAAGGTGTGCTTAGCGGAGGTGGCACGGAAAATGTGTCCGGCGTGGAATGGACATCCACGAATGAAGCTGTTGCTACCGTAGAAAATGGACTTGTACGTCCTCTTGCCAAAGGCGTGACTTATATAAAAGCCGCCAAAGATGGCCTTAATGCTCAATTGATCGTGTATGTGCGCTCTTCATCCCAGGCACTGGTACTGAGTGAGACTGGCTCCAAATCGGTCTATATGGGGAGCTCCCCCATTCAGGTTACTGCAACCGATGTGAACCTGACTGGCGGCAAAACAGATGTGACCAACACAGCAGAATGGACTTCCTCTAATTCGCTGGTTGCCACTGTAGAGCAAGGGAAAATCACACCGATGGATGTAGGGAATTCGACGATTACAGCTTCCTATCATGGTTTGAGTAAGACTCTGAAGATTAATGTACTTCCAACTGTCGAAAAACTGGTCTCAAGCAAAGCCAGTCTGGCTCTTGAAACTGGCAGCAAAACATCTCTTCCGAGTATATCTGCTTATTTGGTCAATGGAGCCAAAAAAGCAGTTCAATCCGATGTAAAATGGAGCTTAAGCAGTGAGAGTGCAGTCAAAATTGCAAATGGTAAACTGGTAGCAGTAAACCCAGGTAGTGCAACATTGACAGCGACAGTAGGTGCGCTCAAGCTGGACATTCCAGTGACCGTACAATATAAGGTTCTTAAGCTGACGGCTTCTGAGAAAAAATATGTATTGGTTGCAGGCCAAGAAACGAGTATTCCGACTGTAAAAGCACACATGGCTGGTGGCGGAGTACTGGATGTGACCAACCAGGTAAGCTGGGTAGCTACAACAGCGGCAGTTACAGTGGGAAATGGCAAAGTAAAAGCGGTGAGTGGTGGAAACTCGGGAATCAAGGCAATGTATATGAATAAATACGTGAAAGTGCCTGTCATTGTGGAGGGAGCCATTTCTACATTGACACCAAGTTTTTCGAATGCTGAGATGAATTTGAAGGGAAGTAAGTCCATCAAAGTCGTCGGCAATTATACAGATGGTAAAAAAGTTACCCTGAGCAGCAAAGTGAAATGGACAACATCGAATGCTTCTGTAGTGCTCGTAAAAGGGTCTTCCATTAAAGCTGTTGGAATTGGAACAGCAACCATTACGGGTACGTACCAGGATAAGTCGTTTAACGTGGAGATTAAGGTTACACCTAAGTTGCTTAAGCTGGTATTGAGCAATAAAAACCTGAAGCTGCCTAAGGGCTCATCTCAAGTGCTTAGCGTGAGTGCAGTTTATGATTCAGGCGCGACTGCGAATGTGACCAATTCAGCGGTGTGGACATCCTCCAAACCGTCGATCGTACAGGTTACAGCTGGTCAGGTGAAGGCCTTGGATAGCGGAAGCTCCAGTATTAAAGTAGTCTATGGTGGTAAGAAGGTAACGACGTCTGCCAAAGTGTTAAAATAGTCTACGTACATTGCCACATCTGGCGTATACCAAACAAATAAACCCCCGGTCCAAAGACCGGGGGTTTTATTTTCAGCTTATTCTACGCCGTCCTGATAATGATTTTTCCAGTGCTTATCGCCTTTGTGCGCGAAATCTTCAACTGTTTTCTCCAGAGTAGCTACTAGTTGGGCTTTAATCTCAGCGATTGTGTCACGAAATAATCTTTCTTCCGTACCGTTGATTTTTTCACCATATAAAGCTTGAGCAGCTACAAATTGACGATGTTGTTCTACAAAACTGTCAATCGAATGCAATGCATGCTCCACGTATTGTGAAATGCTATGATGCTCGTTAGGCAGTTGTAATTTTAATTCCTTAACTCTGTTTAATAATGCCATGATGATCACCTCGTGCGTTTTGTTATGTCAATAATTATACATCATTTTCGGAAAAATTTCATTAAATTTCGGTTAAATTGTGACTTTTATTATGTCATGATTGCATTTTCAATGGTAATCAGTCCTAATCTCGGAATTTTGTGCTTTTTTCTTGGTATCGTGATTTCAAAATTTAAAATATATGATACGAAGACAATGTAAAAGCAGGCTGCGACAGCTGTCTTTCTGACATGCTATAATGGGGAAAAAGCCCAGTCGGAAAGGTTGTCAGTATGGTATGAAGCTTTTTAAAGGTTTATTTTGGGGAATTCTGATTAGTCTTCTCCTGTGGTGCGCCTTGTTTGGGCTTGTCCGCTGGATGACTCATTAAGTCGTTCTCTGTATCTTATACAATAACTCTTGCGACTGTATCCACGTCATTAACGGAAATCGTATATACGTGTTCGTCATCGTAGAGCTTGAATTGCTGAGTTTCTTGGTCAGATAGGAGCTTAGGCCAGCCAATTACGGTATTTCCATTCAGTAACCGGATTACAACAGCTTGCATTTGGCTCACGGCCAGTTTGATCTCATCGTTCATTCGTACAACCTCCTCTCTATACTATTTGTCGTCGGATATTTAACCTTTTTTTATAGTCGGTAAGGGGTTACAAAAAATAAAATCTGGGGATTACCTTAGCTGAAGGTCATTTACTGGAATAGCTTGAAAGGAAGAGGGAAATTGAAGAAAAAGTTGCTAAGTTTTATAGCCTTAGTGTTGCTAGCTGTGGGAGCGTACTGGTTTGAAGGAGACAATCTTTTTACGAAAATAACAGGAGAGAACCCGCCTTCATCAGCTCAGGTAACGCTGCAATTTCCGTCAGGTCGTTATCCTGAAACGGCGCAGCATATTAAGGAAGCCATTCAAGCGGGAAAATCACCAGTATGCACAATTGACCGGGAAGGAGCCGAGCAAAATCGTCAGCATTCACTTGCGGGTGTTCCTACTCGTAAAGGGTTTGATCGTGATGAATGGCCGATGGCTATGTGCTCAGAAGGGGGTAAGGGTGCAAATATCAAATACATAGCTCCTAAGGATAATCGTGGGGCAGGATCATGGGTCAGTCACCAGTTAGATCAGTATGAGGATGGGACTCGTGTAAAATTCGTTATTAAATAGTTTTTGATTTAGTGTTTTTACCTTTTAGCTCCTTAGATGTTTCCTGTTTGGCTTTAATCAGCGCCAAAAAATCAAAAAAATCACCTAGTGTATTGAAGCCGGCACCTAATATGGCCAGGTCTTCAGCAGATAGTTGATCTAACCATTCCATTTGCTTAGCGTCAAACATATTATCACCGCCAACCCTTAATAATGTATAGTATGTAGTGGCGGCAACGAAGGTCAGGGCTCTGGCATACCTTTTAAGTATGCCTGTTTTTTGTGCAGAGGATGTGTAAAACTCATGTTAAAATTTAATTTTTATACTAAAATCGTTTCCATCGTTATCGTATTGCTGATACCTGTGCTGCTTCTGTATGTCTACTCTAATCAGACAACGACAGGCGTATTACGTGAAGAACTGAATCAATCCAATTATAACCAGCTGACTTTTTTTCAAAACCAGGTGAATACGAATATTGAAATGATTTCCTCCTGGCCGCATCTGCTGATTCATGATCCTGATGTAGCCAGTTTCCAAGCAATTTTTTTAAAGGATAAGACTCTCAACCTGGATGGAATTAACCTTGTCAAGCGGATTCAAACCAAGCTTGGGCTTCAGGAAAGCTCTTCGAACTGGAGAACAGGGCTGAGTATATATTCTCCTTCGCTTGGACGAGTTGTATCGGAGAATGGAGCCAGTTATTATGATCAGAAGAAATTAAGACAATCGATTACAAACGGCTGGCAGGTATCTAAAAAAAGAGTGTACGGTAAGGATCAATTTATATTTTCATTGTATACCTTATCCCCGTTTTCCTCACTAGCCAATCCGGAAACCGCTAACACAATTATTAAAGTGGAATTCGATAGCAGCAACATTCAGGACATGCTTGACCGCTTTAAAGGCGATGGGCGAAAGGAGCCTTTTTATTATAAAAAAGGTGTAGGCGTGATTTACAATCGCTCTGCAAACGAAGAATTGTCAAGCCAGCTGATTGCGAAACTGGAGAAATTGGGATTACATGAAGTTGATAATTTGACCGTGAAAATTGGAGAAGAGAGTTACCTTGTTCACGCCGTTCTTTCGCAAACAACAGGTTGGTATTTGATTGACTACATGCCCTTGTCCGATATGATGTCTCCGATTTATTCATCTAACCGACTATTTTATATAACCGTTGTTGGCTCGCTACTGGTGGGGATCATTGGTGCTTATCTTCTTCACTCACAGGTACAAGTTCCGATTCTCCAGCTTGTGCGGGCGTTTCGGAGATTAAAGGATGGAGACTATGCTGTTCGTTTGAGTCCTAAGGGTAGTCATGAATTTGCATTTCTGTCACGTCAATTCAACCTGATGGTCGAACAGATTCAAGAGCTGTTTGAGAAGGTTTACGTTGAGAAGCTGCATGTAAAGGAAGCTCGTCTAAAGCAGCTCCAGTCTCAAATCAATCCCCATTTTTTTTATAATTGTTTTTCCTTTATTACGAGTATGGCAAAGCTGCGCAATCATGAGGCGGTCGTGGCTATGGCTCATAATTTGTCCAAATATTATCGCTATACGACAAGACAGGAAAGAGATCTGGTTCCTTTATCGGATGAAGTCGAGTTTGTGCAATATTATTTGAAAATTCAGCAGATGCGTATGCCACGGTTAACGTTCACTATTGACATTTCTTCACAGGCTCATAGTCTGCTGGTTCCACCGCTTGTATTGCAACCCCTGGTGGAAAATGCAGTGCTGCACGGAATAGAACCTCAGGCGGAGGAGGGGATCATCCGTATTATGACTGAGTGCATCGGCTCATCCATGTACTTGATTGTAGACGATAACGGACTCGGTTTGAGTGAAGAGGATATAACATCCCTGACTTTAGCACTTGAGAAGCCTGTAGAGGAGAAAAGTGGCTATGGTTTATGGAATGTGCATCAACGAATGCGATTACATTTTGGTGAAAACGCCGGGCTGGAATTCTCGTTGTCTCCGTTGGGAGGATTAAGAGTGATTTTAAAATGGCCACTGTCAATTGAAGAAGGGCAGGAAGACGGGTTGATCCATTCTTCATCAAATTCGAGAAATAGTTAAATTGGAGGATACTGATGGTTCAGATATTACTAGTCGATGATGAGAGTTATGTTACTGAAAGCCTGGCGGCTACCATACCGTGGGAGTCATTGGGAATTGAGAGGGTACATCAAGCAGCTTCAGCCTTGGCAGCAGTAGATGTGCTGGAAGCGCATGATATTGATATTCTGGTTACGGACATTCGTATGCCTGGCATGACGGGATTAGAGCTGATTGTTGAAGTAAACGAACGTTGGCCGCACATCCGAAGTTTATTACTGACAGGCTATGCTGATTTTGAATATGCTAAAAAAGCGCTCCAGCTTAAGGCTTTTGATTACATATTAAAGCCGGTGGATGATGATGAGTTTATCAAATGTGTGTCAGCTGCTATGGATTCGATAAAGGAAGAATGGGAAGCATTCGACAAGGTTCATCAATTACAATACAGTCGCAGGAACGATTTCGGTGTGCTGCGCACTCATTTGATGCACGATTTGTTACTCGGGCGTGATTTGACTGTACAGAAAATAACGGACAAAATGTCCGAATATGAAATCAAGCTACGTACAGAACATCCTGCCAGTATGCTGCTTATTCAGTTGGGCAAGCATTTTTCTGATATGGATTATCACTCAGTGTCCTTAATTGAGTATGCGATTGGAAATATTGCAGAAGAAGTGTTTGCTCCTGATTTTCATGTTTGGCATTGCAAAGCGCCACATGATTGCCTAATCGTGTTAATTGAAGGAAATTGGGATTTATTTGCTGAAAGGACTGTGGATGAACAGAATCATTTTTTGCGTGCAGCGATTGAGACCTTTCGAAAAAATGTGAGCAATTACTTGAAAGGTGAAATTTACGTCACATTAACGAATTGGTTTCATTTCCCGGATGAGCTGCCTAAGCTATATCAGACAGCAATCAGATCTTTATATTGGAACCAACAGGAGGAAACGAATCCACTGCTATTCATAGAAGAGCAGACAGAACAGTCACATAGCTCAGTGAAGTCGCTGGAAGGGCTTTATACGCACCCTACGCTTACTCATCTGCTAGAGTCCAGGCAATGGGAAGAGGCCGAAGCAAAAGTAAGCCGTGTATTTGGCAAAATGGAAGAGGCAGGTTATACACGCGAGCATTTGTATGAACTGTTTATTTCGGTAACGAGCGCCTTTATGTATACAGCTCACAAACAAGGACGCTTCATTACACAAATGGACCAGATAGGCTTCGATCCGTTACATGCGCAGAAATTGGTTCATTCGTTTCCCCACCTCAAAGAGTGGATATTTTCCATGATGAACAAGCTTAAAGCCGAGTGGTCCGCAAGCGAGCAAAGCGCCAAAAGCTATGTGGTCAAGCAGGTTCAGGAGTTGATCGCTCAAGATAAAGGACAGGAGCTGTCTGTTAAGACGATTGCCGATCAGGTCTATCTTCATCCCGTCTATTTGTCCAAAATCTATAAAGCCGAAACTGGGGAAGGCCTGGGAGATTATATTATCCGAATGAGAATGGAACGGGCTCTTTATTTGCTCAAATATTCCAACAAAAAAATATATGAAATAACAACTGAACTCGGTTATCAGAATCCCCAATATTTCAGCAAGATGTTCAAAAAACATTATGGAATGACTCCGCATGAATTTCGGGACCAGTAAAGACGAATGAGTAAAGATCAGTTGGGAAAGGTGCAGAAATATTTATTTTGTGACATAGGCTGCTAAGAAAAGCCCTCTTATAATAAAAGAGTAGAAAATGATTTTTAGAGGGGGAACAAGATGCGAGTTCATTCGAAGAAAAAGCTATTGTCGTTGCTCGCCGCAACTATGGTATTAGGGGTTGGCCTTGTGGGCTGCTCAGGTGCAGGAAATGATGGGAATGCGGACAGTACAGCTAAAACTGAAAACGTATACAAAGAAAAATACAACCCAGAAGTTACAATATCCACGGTATGGGGTGTAGATCCCGCCTTAAAATTTAAAAATGGCGAATCTATCGAAAATAACGTTGCGACGAAATGGGCCAAAGAGAAATTTGGTATTAATATAAAATCACTCTGGTCTGTCACGGATACAAACGGTGCGTTTGCTACCAAGCTGCGGTTGGCGATGTCCTCTGGTCAGGAGATGCCTGATGTCGTTGTACTGGGAACGGAGAATGAGCAACTGGCCCAGGATATGATCGATTCCGGTATGTTCGCTGAAGTTGGCCCGTTGTTTGATAAATATGCTTCGGATTCTTGGAAGCAGGCCATGAGTCAGGATACGAATGTATGGAATCAGTATAGCCGGGATGGTAAAAAAATGGGTATCCCTGTGCTTGATTTCGCCTATAACCATGATTATGTATTGTGGGTACGACAAGATTGGTTGGATAAGCTGGGGATGAAGGCTCCTGAGACGATGGATGATCTGGAAAAAGTGATGGATGCCTTTAAAAATAAAAATCCGGACGGATTGGCTCCGGACAAAGTGACCCCGCTCAGCATCGGTTTCAAAACATCCATGAACACTTGGATGGGTGACCCATCCTGGATTTTCGGGGCTTATGGCACACTACCCCAGCAGTGGAACAAAGGTGCAAACGGCAGCTTGGAATATGGCTCTGTCCTGCCTGGCATGAAGCCGGGTCTGCAAAAACTGAGTGAGTGGCTCAAAAAAGGATATATCCCTCAGGAAGCAGCATTATGGGATGAAAATAAAACGACAGAACCTACAGTTGCAGGGACAGCCGGGATGATTCCTGGGCCATATTGGATGAGCGGATGGCCGCTTCAAGATACGGTTAAAAATGCGCCGAGTGCTGTATGGAAGCCGATCAAGATTCCAGCCGGACCTGACAACAAAGCTATGCGCCATGGAACGCAGTACACCAATGGTGTCGTACTCATCAACAAACAAATGCAGCAACCTGAAGCCTTCTTCACATATCAAAATTACTTGTTTGATCATTATGCAAATGCCAAACCGGACGGTGATTTGTCGAATGGGCTGTTTAAGGGCTACGATTATGATTTAGATGCCAATGGAAAGCTGGTGTCTATTGATAAAATACCGGGTGGTTATGTAAACTCTATTCGTTATTTGCTGGTTCGTGATGGTGCACGTATCCCTGATGCCCAAATGAAGGCTTTGTTAAGCTTGGCTGACGGTGCAGAACCGAAAACCAGACTGGAGAAAGATGTAATGGTGAATTACGGGAAAGACACTCCCGCAGCGGCCAAAGTGCTTATGGAACAAAAGGATATCTCTATGAAAGATCAGTTTACAGGACCAACCACGCCAACGATGAAGGCTAAAAAGGATTATCTCGATAAGATTGAAAGCCAGACGTTCAATGAAATTATTTATGGCAAACAGCCGATTTCCGCTTTTGATACCTTTGTACAGACGTGGAAAGCCGCTGGTGGCGAACAAATTACAAATGAAGTAAACGAATGGTATAAGAGCGTCGAAAAGTAAAAGTTGTCGATGTTGTAAAACAGATTGTAAAAGGCTGTCCCAAGGTGGACAGTCTTTTTACTTCAGCTTCATATGGATTAAATAAAAATGATTGCTTTTGTGCCATGTATGTTGGTTTTTTGAACTGTTAGGACTGCGAAAACGCTTTTATAATTGAGGTATACCATGAGAGTTACAGGAGGAACTGCAATGAGAAGTCTGCAACGTACGTGGCCATTTCATATCATGCTGCTGCCAGCCATCATTTTCTTAATTGTATTCAGCTACATTCCAATGGGCGGCATCGTGATGGCCTTTCAAAATTACAAACCTTGGCTAGGCATAACTGGTTCTGAATGGGTTGGACTGGATAATTTCCGCTTTTTGTTCCAACGGGAGGACAGTCTTCAGGTCGTATGGAATACGCTGATTATTGCTGTGTTAAAGATGTTTTTCAATCTGCTGGTTCCGTTTGTATTTGCTATACTGCTGAATGAAATTCGCAAGGTCGGACTTCAGCGCTCCA
Organism: Paenibacillus polymyxa; assembly: GCF_015710975.1. Taxonomy (NCBI): domain Bacteria; kingdom Bacillati; phylum Bacillota; class Bacilli; order Caryophanales; family Paenibacillaceae; genus Paenibacillus; species Paenibacillus polymyxa. The sequence continues at coordinate 3,999,940 of NZ_CP049783.1, forward strand.
TTCAGACATTGGTGTATCTGCCACATTTTCTGTCCTGGGTAATCTTGGGTGGAATACTGATTGATCTGTTGGCTACTGACGGATTTATGAACCGGATTCTTGGAAGTATAGGAATCCAGCCTATCTTCTTTCTGGGAGATAACAACTGGTTTCGTTTTACCGTCATTGTATCGGACATATGGAAAGAGTTTGGCTACAATACCATCGTATTCCTCGCTGCACTGGCGGGTATCAATCCTTCGTTGTATGAGGCTTCTGAAATGGATGGAGCGAGCCGATGGAGACAGACGCTGCACATTACTGTACCATCATTGATTCCGATGGTGGTCGTTGTTGGGACGCTTGCCCTTGGTAATGTTCTGAATGCTGGTTTTGACCAGATTTTCAACCTTTATAATCCGCTGGTATACCAAAAAGGCGATATTATTGACACATTCGTCTACCGGACAGCATTGATCAATGGGGAGATGGGCTTTGCTACCGCCATTGGGTTGTTCAAATCCGTTATCAGTATGATTCTCATTCTGATATCTTATCGGCTTGCTTACAAATGGGCAGGTTACCGCATATTCTGATTCCACGAGGCTGAAAGAGGGAGAGTCATGTATCATAAAACAACGCCATACCGCATTTTTAATGTGTTCAACATTTGCTTGCTTGTGATATTGTCTATCATGTGTATTGTTCCACTGATTCATGTGTTGGCGGTATCGTTTAGTGCTAAATCAGCAGCAGATGCTAATCTGGTTGGACTGTGGCCAGTGCAATTTTCATTAGAAGCCTATAAGAAAACGATGAATAACCCAATTTTCCTGCACTCCATCTGGATTTCCGTCTGTCGAACTGTCTTGGGAACCGGATTGACGCTGCTGATTACCTTTTTAGCTGCTTATCCGCTTTCGAAGGAAACCACGGTGTTCCGTAGTCGCAACATTTATTCATGGCTGTTTGTATTTAGTATGATTTTTAACGGTGGTCTGGTTCCATTCTATATGGTTATTCAAAAGATTCATCTTATGGACAGCTTCTGGGTACTTGTTTTGCCAGGAGCCGTCAATACATTTCTGGTCATTCTTATGCTGAACTTTTTCAGAGGTATCCCCAAAGAGATGGAAGAGGCGGCATTGATCGACGGAGCAGGGCATTTTCGGACATTGTTTAGTATTTTCTTACCGATATCCATGCCTTCCATTGCGACGATTGCGCTGTTCAGTATGGTATTTCATTGGAACTCATGGTTTGATGGTCTGCTCTATTTGAGCAATGCAAAGGATTATCCGCTGGCGACGTTCCTGCAAACTGTAATTATACAGAAGGATATGAGTTCCATGAGCATGAGTCCCAAAGAGATGGAATTACTGTCTCAGACGACGGTTAATGCAGCACAAATTTTCATTGGTGCAGCGCCTATTCTTATTGTATATCCATTTTTACAAAAGTATTTTGTTAAAGGTATGACGTTAGGTTCCGTCAAAGAGTAACAGAACTAATACAAGGAGATGATTTACAGTGACATATCCAAACATAACCAAGTACCCTCCCATTAGTGAGCGAGTTCCGCGTATGCTGCATGGAGCAGACTATAACCCGGAGCAATGGCAGCAATATCCCGAGGTGTTAGCGGAGGATATCCGCTTGATGAAACTAGCCAAATGCAACGTAATGTCTGTCGGCATTTTCTCATGGGTATCCTTGGAGCCTGAGGAAGGTATATTTACGTTTGAATGGCTGGATCGTATACTGGATTCGTTTGCTGAGAACGGAATCTATGCGTTTTTGGCCACTCCGAGCGGAGCAAGACCAGCCTGGATGTCGCAAAAATATCCCGAGGTGCTGCGTGTAGGGGTTAACCGTGTCCGTAACTTGCACGGGTTTCGACATAACCACTGTTATACGTCGCCTGTATACCGGGAAAAAGTACGTATCATGAATACGAAGCTGGCTGAGCGATATGCTAATCATCCTGCTGTTATTGGCTGGCACATTTCCAATGAATTTGGTGGAGACTGTCACTGTGATTATTGTCAGGAGGCTTTTCGCACTTGGGTGCAGGATAAATATGGTACGCTGGATCAGCTTAATCATTCATGGTGGACAACATTTTGGAGTCATACAGTTACAGATTGGAGCCAAGTCGAATCTCCAGCACCTCATGGTGAAACGCAGGTTCATGCCATGAATTTGGACTGGAGACGATTTGTAACCGAACAGACCGCAGATTTTATCAAGCATGAGATTGTGCCGCTTAAGGCTGCAAATCCGGACATTCCAGTCACAACCAATTTAATGGAGTTTTTCGAAGGATTGAATTACTGGAAGTTTGCTGATCTGCTCGATGTTATATCCTGGGATAGTTATCCGACCTGGCATGACCGTGAAGGAGATGATAGCAAGCAGGCTGCAAGAGTGGCAATGATGCACGATATTATTCGCTCCATTAAAGGTGGGAAGCCTTGGATGCTCATGGAAAGTACGCCAAGTTTGACAAACTGGCAAGACGTTAGCAAGCTGAAGCGACCGGGCATGCATCTGCTATCATCTTTACAGGCTGTGGCGCACGGCTCAGACACCGTTCAATATTTTCAGTGGCGGAAAAGTCGCGGTTCGAGTGAAAAGCTGCATGGTGCAGTCGTCGATCATGTAGGACACGAGCATACTCGGGTATTCGAGGATGTGACAGATGTCGGTCATGCGCTGGAAAAACTGGAAGAGGTGATCGGTACATCCGTACCGGCTGAGGCCGCAGTCATTTTTGATTGGGAGAACCGTTGGGGAATCAACGATTCACAGGGGCCGCGGAACAAAGGCGTGAAATATGAGGAGACAGCTGAAGCACATTATTTGGCATTGTGGGAGCAGGGAGTGCCAGTAGATGTCATTCATATGGATGCAGATTTCTCCAAATATAAACTTTTGGTCGCTCCGATGTTGTATATGGTCCGCAGCGGTGTAGGGGAGCGCATACAGAAGTTTGTCGAAAATGGCGGCATTTTCGTAGCAACCTATTGGTCTGGCATCGTGGATGAACATGATTTGTGTTTCCTTGGAGGCTTTCCAGGGCCGCTTCGTAAGACGCTGGGAATCTGGTCGGAAGAAATTGATGGATTACATGATCACGATCGTAACTACATTATACCTATTGAAGGCAATGAGTTGGATCTACGGGAGGAGTATGAAGCTGTAGAATTGTGCGATCTCATTCATACGGAGGGTGCAGAGGTACTGGCTAAGTACGGGACAGACTTTTATGCAGGACGTCCAGCTTTGACGGTGAACCGTTTGGGACAGGGAAAAGCTTATTACATCGCATCACGCAACACCGGACTATTCCATAGTCATTTTTACAAGAGTTTAATTGATGAGGCAGGTCTCAGTAAAGCACTCGATGTGCAGTTGCCACATGGAGTGAACACAGCGATTCGTACCGATGGAGTTCATGATTATATTTTTGTAATGAATTTTACGCATGAGCCGCAAGAGATTACACTGGATGGACGAACTTATACGGATATGCTTGAAAATCTTGTGGTAGCAGACAGCAGCGTTCAATTGGGTGCCTATGCTGTTAAGGTTCTAAAGACAGCGCGCAATAATTAGAACACGTTATACATGTGATCGCCGCCGATTCCCGAGTGAGGGAGCAGGTGGATTGGCCAGAGGCAATGTGAGTATACAATTTAGATTGGGGATGACTTATGAAAACAGGTAAACGTACTATGGTATTTGCGATGTTGATCTTGTTATCCAGCTTTTTGTACCCATTGGGCTCTGTGGGAGTGGGTGCGGCTTCGGCCGCCCCTGCTTTCGCCAAAGGAGCAGATATAAGCTGGGTCGCAGGGATGGAAGCCCAAGGTATGACCTGGAAGGATAAAAAAGGGGTTCGCCGGGATGTGCTGCAAATTTTACGGGACGATTATCAGATCAATTCGGTTCGTATTCGAGTGTGGGTAAATCCTGACATGAAGGATTATGCAAGCGGATACATGAATGCCGAGAAGGCAGCAGAACTTGCGCAGCGAGCTCAAAAGTTAGGCATGAGCGTTATGCTGACCCTGCATTATAGCGATTCATGGGCTGACCCAGGACAGCAGAATAAGCCTTACGCATGGCGCAATTTTACATTTACACAACTTATGGATGCGGTCTGGTCCCATACCGTCTATGTTATGAACACGATGAAGAGCAAGGGTGTGACACCGGATTGGGTGCAAATCGGCAATGAAACGAACAATGGCATGCTCTGGGATGACGGCAAAGCCTCAGTGAATATGAAAAACTATGCGTGGCTCGTCAATACAGGGAATAACGCTGTTAAATCCGTAAGCAACAGCACCAAGACGATCGTACATTTAGCTAATGGGGATAACAGTTCCGTTTTGAACTGGAACATTGGTGGACTGATTGAAAATGGAGCTCAGTTTGACCTTATTGGACTGTCTTTATATCCGTCTTCCTCTGACTGGCAGGGTAAGGTGGATCAGACGATTACCAATGCCAATAGCCTCATTGCGAAATATGGTAAAGGCATTGTTATCAGTGAAATCGGGATGGAATATAATGAACCTGCTGCTTCCAAGGCATTTATTTCTGCAATCAAAACGAAGGTTCGGAGTATCGGAGGCGGTAAAGGCGTGGGCGTATTTTATTGGGAGCCAGCTGCAACCCCAGGTTATAATCAAGGCTATAACAAAGGTGCTTGGCAGGCTGATGGTAAGCCAACCTCAGCGTTGGAAGGCTTTTTAAACTAAAGAACGATGTAAGAGCATATCAAAGAACCTCTAATGCGCATTCTATGCAGATTAGAGGTTCTTTGTTTTATGATGATTGGGTAGTTATAATGTTTAGACTTCCCGGTTTACCTTGAAGAATGAAATAAGCTCTTCCAGCTCCCCGGACATCAATGTAAGCTTGTCCGAAGCTTGGACAATCGAAGCCATAGACTCTGTCTGTTCCCCAATGGTTTGTTCAATTTGTTTGCTGCTGTTGACTGTTTTGCTAACTGTGGAAGACAACTCGTCCGAGGTAGCTGACATTTCCTGCGTGCTGGCCGAGATTTGCTCAGTTGCACTGGATACCTCCTGGATTTGTGACGACACTTTGTTGGACGCTTCTAAAATTTCAGAGAACATTTCGCCTGTCTGCTTCGTAACTTCCAGTCCGACGTGAACTTCTTTTGTACCCAGGCTAATGCCTTTTACAGTTTGTTCAATCTCTTTTTGAATTTCTTCAATAAGCTCTGCAATTTGTTTGGCGGATTCTTGAGACTGTTCAGCCAAATTACGCACTTCTCCAGCTACTACTGCAAAACCTTTGCCTTCTTCGCCGACTCTGGCAGCTTCAATCGAAGCGTTGAGAGCAAGCAGATTCGTTTGGCTGGCAATACCGGTAATGATGCTTACAATATTACTGATTTCGTTAGAACGGTTCTGCAATGCATTAACGGAATCAACTGTACTTTCCATTGTAGTGGAGATAGAGTCCATCTGAGTGGATAGCTTTTGAGCTACCTGATTGCCTTCAACGGAGCGCTTTTCCATGGAATAAGCTTGATCCGCAACAGAAGAGGAGCTTTCAGCGATGGTTTGGATCACTGTAGACATTTCATTCATAGCCCTGGAGCTTTCAAGTGCTGCGTGATCCTGAGCCTCAAGCCCCTGGGTTATTTCCCGGATATTGCTGTTAATGACGTTTGTATTCGTACTGTTTTTCTCGCTGATGCTTAACAATTCCTGGGCTGATCCCGTTACTTCTTGCGTCGTATCCTGTACTTTCACCATTGTATCGTTAAGGCGCTTGATCATAGAATTAAATTTTTGATTAATAATACCAAGGTCGTCTAGTCCTGTCTTAATTTTCACATTCAGATTACCCTCGCTGACTTCTTCAATTCCCTTCATCAAGGAACGAATTGGGGAGAGCGTGCGTTTTACCAGCAAGTATTGAATCGTCAAGAAGATAGCAAGAAACAGAATGAGCAGTGAAACACCATATACAAGCAGCTTATGAAGACCTGTAGGTACAGAGCTCGCATCTACGTCAAAGTAAATTGCACTTGTGACTTTACCACTTGCGTCTGTAATCGGGTAAACAATCGTAGTCCATGTGCCATATTCGTCCGTATAAAAGCTGCTCAATGCTGATTCATTGGATTGAAGCACCTTATTTACGGCTTCTGCATTTTCGTCAGGCAGAGTGTACATATCCCCAATATTCATCTTCGAGTCTTGGAAAGCTTGAACCAAATTAGTGGGAACGCCAATAATGGAGGTTTGATTTCCTTCTTTTAGTTCTGTCCCAAATATGTAAGCTTGGGCGACATTAGGATAAAATGTGTGAATAGAATCTAGAAATTTACGTAATTCCTGTTGAACAGAACCGTTATAATCTTTTTCGCTTAATGCTTGTTGTACTTTTGTTTTGTCAACATCTTCTGCCCATTTTTTGGTCAGCACTTTAACCTGATCTTGCAGCTGCGTGGTGAGAATGTTCTTTTGAAGTATATAGCTAGATGTGATAAGAATAGCACCTATTAATACGATGTTAAGAAAAGATATTAATAGATTTTTACCAAAAAAGGACATAGTGCTCCACTTCAAGTTTTTCACAAGTTTCTTCTCCTTTAAATTTTAATTTAATGCTACAGTACAGCTATCCCTTATATATTTCGTCAATTTCCTTTATAAATGTTAGCGAATTATTACAATTGGGATATACTTACTGGTTTCACTAAAAACAAAAGCGGCAACCCACATGCAATAAATGTAGGTCGCCGCTTGCTAGCAAGACGGGATAGCTGGTTTCAACTCAAATACAACTAAATTACTTTATTGTTTGAACAATATTTAAAAAATAAGATAAATGCGGGCGAACGAATGCCCTTAATCATTATATAACAGTCTTTCGCTGAACGTTGAAAGCTTTCTGTCATTATACAAGTAGTGAAATGAGCAGAGGGAGCGAAATAAGCGATAATACTGAGCTTATAACAAATGCAGATGCCGCTTCTGTTTCCAGTGATTCATAGCGGGTCGCGATCATAGCGGCTACAGCAGAGCCGGGAAATGCGACAAGCAGTACGGCTTTGGTTACATCCTCAGGGGACAGTCCGATCAGAACAGCAATACCGAGCATAACCATAGGCATCACGATCGCTTTCAGTACAGCGATACTAAGTGCTTTTGGACTGAACGTAATCTTTTTAATCCCAATAGTTACCCCAATAGCAAATAGAGCCGTACCAGCAGTAATATTGCCGATCTGATCAAACATGGATTGCAAAAGCTTCGGAGCTTGGAATCCGCATAAAGTCAATACAACACCAATCAAGGGTACGCAAGCCAGCGGTTCGCTGAGTCCATGAAGGACAGATTTTATAGTGACTGTAAATAAATTGCCTTTAGTGTCGTTAGATTCTGTTGATTTACGCTGGCCGACCGTTCCCAAAATACTTGCAAGCGGATCAAGAATCGCATTAACGACGATGCCGGTAATCGCAATAGGAATGGCGACCGCCGCACTTCCGAACAAGCTTCCCAAAACCGGAATCCCCATGAATGCGAAAGAAGGCTGTGTTGAATTCAATGCGAACATGGAGGATTCTGTCAGACCTTTTTTTGCAATTAAGCGATATAAGATGAGCAATACAATGTAAAAGCCGATCACTCCAAGCAGCAATGCAACAAGAAAGGGCCACTTTTGGATTAACGTCTCTCTTGGTGTCGTCGTAATACCAATAAACAAGTGTGCAGGTAAAGCGAATTTGGTTACCAGTGTATTTAATCCCTTAGATGAAGCTGGGTTAAAAGCCTTAAAAAAACCTGCAAAATAACCAATTAAAATGACAAAGAAAATAGGAATTAAGATAATAAAGATATGACCTGTAGCCATGATGTCGCCTCCAATAAAGATGTCCGCCAAAAATGGCGGACATCAGTTAAATAATCACTTTGCTTACAGCAAGTATAAATTTTGATGTTGTTCGCTATTTTTAAACCAGAACGGCTTCCTGTCCATACTGTTTGATGGGTTTATATTTGCATTCCCACATGGATTCCCGAACCGCTTGTACGATATCATCCGGCTGATGACGCGCAACTCCATCTTGAACGGCTGCCTTGGCGACTGCCACTGCTACAGCTTCAGATACTTCTCGCAGTTCGTTGATTTTTGGCAGCAGGGAAGCACCAGGCTGTGACAAATCAACCATTTGAGCTACTGCATGGGCAGCTGCTGCAAACATGCTATCTGTTATAATTTTGGATTTTACTACGATTGCTCCAAGACCAAGACCTGGGAATACGAAAGCATTATTGGATTGTCCAATTTCAAACTTAATATTGTTGTAGATTACTGGCTCAAAAGGACTTCCTGTTGCAATAAGGGCTTTTCCTTCCGTCCAGTGGATCAGGTCTTCAGGAGTTGCCTCTGCCAGAGGAGTCGGATTGGACATTGGCATAATAATAGGGCGTTCTGTATGCTTGGCCATCTCTTTCACGATTTCCTCACTAAATGCTCCAGCAACACCGGAAGTTCCGATCATAATCGTCGGTTTCACACGGCGAATGACTTCAAGCAGAGGGATTTTGCCATCTTCAGCATGCTCCCAGTCACGGCATTCGGCAGCATCACGCACATAAGGGACCTGGAATGGGAAAAGTCCTTCCGTTTCATTGGTAAGCAGACCACGGTAATCATATGCCCAGAAGTTACGTCTTGCTTCAGTTTCTGACAATCCTTCGAGCATCATAGCCGCACTAATTTGGTCTGCATTGCCGATTCCGGCAGCTCCTGGACCAAACACTAGAACCCGATGCTTGCTCAGTGGGATTCCGGACAATTGGACACCAGACATCACACCTGCTAGTGTAACCGCGCCAGTACCTTGAATGTCATCATTAAACGTTAAAATATTATTTCCGTACTTGTTGATAATATTCCGAGCATTGACGTTACCTAGATCCTCCCAGTGCAGCAGTGCGTTCGGGAAAGAAGAAAGTGCAGCTTGAACATAAGTATCAATAAATTGATCATATTGTTCTCCACGTACACGCTTATGACGATTCCCCATGTATAAAGGATCTTCTAACAGCTTTTCGTTGTTTGTACCCGCATCCAGCACAACGGCCAGTACCCGGCTAGGATCAATACCAGCAGCGGCTGTATATACAGCAAGCTTACCAATAGAGATGTTAATACCGCCAACTCCCCAGTCCCCAATTCCCAAAATACTTTCAGAATCTGTGGCTACAATCAGGTCGATATCATCAGGACCCAAGTTCAAATTCTTAAAAGCTTCTTTGATGCCAGCAAGGTTATCAATAGATAAATACATACCACCTGGTTTATGATATTCATGACTGTATTCCTGAATAGCCTGACCGACTGTTGGTGTATAAACAATCGGAAGCATCTCGCTCAGGTGCTCGGAAAGCAAACGATAATAAAGGACGGTATTCCGATTAAAAAGATCATTTAATGCAACGTTTTTACGCAAATTATCTGGTTGGCTTTGAAATTGCTCGTATACCCGTTGAACCTGTTCCTCAATAGTTAATATGGTAGGAGGAAGGAGGCCGTCAAGTCCAAGCTGCTGACGCTCTTCCAGCGTAAAAGCCACTCCTTTGTTCAGCAGTGGGTTGGCAAGAAGATCCTTTCCGGTTAATTTGGTTTCGATAGTTCCATCTTCCGTAACATGAAAAGCACGCATTTCCAATTCCTTCTTTCCTAAAAAAATACATTTGGTTAACCCTTGAACAATTCGTGAACAAGTATACGCCTTATTTTAAACCAAGTGAACAAGTATGTTGTGTGAAAAATGGTTATATAAGTGTTTACATAAGAAAAAATATGAAAATGAAAGCGATTTTCAATGATTTTCAACTGAAAAATTCATTAAATTTTCATAATGTTTTCGGTAAATATTCATTAAATGTGACTTTTTTCATAGCTCTTATAATTTGATTGAATATGTATAGAGGAATAGCTTAACTTCATTTTTCTATAAATGAAGTTAAGCTATTTTTTATTATAAGGGATAATTGAGGCTTAAAATCTAAACGTTTGGTGGCTGTCTATTTAGTGGATAGTCAGATATTTAATTCTCCGATTCGGTTAACGGCTTCATTAGCGCCTGGAGCAGAGCGTTGCATCCAGCTGTTGCGCCATTTCAATTGCATGATAATGACGAGGACAAAAGCACAGAATGTGATCAGACTTAGACAGATGAAGCCAGGCATGTAAGAACCCGTTAATTTGTACAGATGGCCCAGAATAAGAGGAAGACAGTATCCACCTATGCCACCAGCAGCCCCGACGATGCCGGTCATAAGCCCGATTTCGTTGCCGAATCGCTGCGGCACAAGCTGGAATACGGAGCCGTTGCCAGCCCCAAGGCACATCATGCCTACGAACAGCAGAACTACGACTACGGCAAGTGGTGGCAAAAATGCAATGCTGGCGAGCATTATCCCGGCCCCGGCATACAAATACATTAACATGCGAGAACCACCAATCCGGTCAGACAAAAAGCCGCCTACAGGACGAAAGAAGCTTCCGGCAATCACACAAACGGTTGCAAAATCAGCGGCATGCACCGCAGAGAGGCCGTATTGGGTATTGAAGAAAATGGTCAAATAATTAGAAAGGCCGACGAACCCACCGAACGTCACGCAATAAAAGGCACAGAACACCCAGGCATCCCTCTGTTTGAGCACTGAAGCATATTGCGCCAGACTTTTTGGTGCTGGGCGATGAGGGCTGTTGCGGGCAAAAATACTGAACAGAACAAAGACGATGAAAATGGGATAATGGCCAATCCAAACACGACCTCCCAACTGTCAAAATGTTGGGCAATACGGTTGGCAAACAAAGTTGCGAGGACGGTCCCGCTGTTGCCGGCACCGGCAATTCCCATGGCCAGACCTTGATGCTCTTTGGGGTACCATTGGCCAGCCAATGGTAGTGCAGCTGCAAATGAGGCGCCGGCCACACCCAGAAGCAGGGCGACAGTGTACAACTGCTCCAGCGAATCAACCCACAGCCAGCCGAGCAGGAGAGGAATGATCGTGACAAGCATACCGATCTGTCCCGTGAGCTTCGGACCGATATAATCTGACATGAATCCAAGCACAAGTCGCAACAGAGAGCCGCTGAGTATCGGGAGAGCGACAAGGTTGGCTTTTTGTACAGGGTCCATTGGATAATCATTAGCAATGACAACGACCAACGGTCCAATCATCCCCCATATCATAAAGCTAATATCAAAATACAAAAAAGAGCCAAAAAGGGTGGGCTTGTGTCCGCTGTGCCAGAAACTTTTTTTCTTCATTCTCCATCTCTCCTGTTCTTATTGGGGTTTGTAGAGCTCAGGCCTTAGACTTCAGCCCTCTGCTGAACATAAAAAGCCGCAAATCGTCCCGTCATTGATATTGGGAACGTTTTGCGGCTTCATTGCCGTGTTTGACACACTTCATTGTGCATCGCTTTGGTATGATCACATGGTAGTGATTTTAATTCAAATTATAAAAAGACATTCTACTTGTGTCAATATACATAACATTAAAATTATAATAAATTAAAAAAATAGGTTTAAATACAGGTTTCATGTATTGAATATTGACATCATACTCACAATTCAGTAATCTTAAGTACATATCGGTACAACGATGTGCCGACATTTACGGCAACGGTGCTCTTTTCCATCGAATGGAGAAGGGCTTTTTCTGTCTTATTTTAGGTTCAGAGAATGGGGCTGGATTAATTATGATAAAAAGACTGGTCGTCATCGGTAATGGTATGGCAGGCATCAAATGTGTGGAGGAAATTCTCAGTCTGGAGCCGGAGCGGTTCCAAATCACAATATTTGGTGCAGAGCCACGTCCCGGGTACAATCGTGTGCTCCTGTCCAAAATGCTTCAGGAGGAGAGCACGTTCCAACATATTGTTACCCATAGCTGGGACTGGTACGAAGAAAATGGGGTAAAGTTGCAAGCCGGTGAACGTGTGTGTCGTATTGATGTAGCAACCGGTATGGTGGAAACGGAATCCGGCATTCAAGAGCCCTATGACATTCTCATACTGGCAACTGGCTCTTTGCCTTTCATACCTCCCATTCCCGGAGTCCGAAAAGAGGGAGTAATCGCTTTTCGTGATGTAAATGACTGTGAAACCATGGCCAGATATGCCAAAACGTATCGCAAGGCCACCGTCATCGGAGGAGGGCTATTGGGGCTTGAGGCTGCTCAAGGCTTGCTGAATCTAGGGATGGAAACTGACGTTGTTCATAATGCGCAGTATCTGATGAATCGTCAGCTTGACCGTACTGCGGCTGTGCTTTTACAACGGCGGTTGGAGCAGCAGGGCATGCGGTTTCATTTGGCGAAGGATACGGTCAATATTATAGGCCGCAACCGGGCACAAGGATTGATGTTTGCGGACGGGAACAGATTGGAAACAGACTTGGTCGTGCTGGCGGTTGGTATCCGGCCCAATATCGCTTTGGCTCAGGACAGTGGTCTGACAGTAAACCGTGCCATTGTCGTGGATGATTATATGCGCACGAGTATTCCTGGTATTTACGCAGTTGGCGAATGTGCTGAGCACCGTGGAATTTCATATGGGCTGGTGGCGCCGCTATATGAGCAGGGCAAAGTGCTGGCAAAGGTGATTTGTGGTCGTGAAACGGCTCCTTATGAAGGGACGGTTCCCTATGCCCAGCTCAAGGTTGCGGGAATTCATGTGTTTTCGGCAGGAGACATTCGTGAAGAGGGAAACGAGATTGCGATCATGGAATATAACGGTATGCAGGAGATGTACAAAAAAGTGATGATGCGCGCTGGCGCTATTACTGGAGCGATTTTATTCGGCGATACGGCGGAAAGCACCTCGCTGCTTGGAATGGTTCGGCGCGGCGCGCCGACTACAGAGCTTACACCTCAGAATAACAGCAAAAGCAAAGCAGAGGATGCTGCGGAAGCATTGCCCGAAGGAGAGACGGTATGCGCATGTAACGGTGTGAGCAAGGGGGATATCTTGCGAGTGATTGCCACAGATAAGCTGAAAACAGTCGAAGAGGTGAAGAGCCGGACCAAAGCGTCCGGTTCCTGCGGTGGTTGCCGGCCGCTAGTGGCTGCACTGGTCAAAAATGGTTTGTCCCGAGCGACAGCTTCTGGACCTGTGGTTACTCCGACTGCTCAAGAAGTTGTTCCTGTGTGTGGTTGTACGCATTATGATCATGATTCGCTTAAGACAGCGATGGTGGAGGCAGTTTGTCGAACTCTAGAGGAAGTGGTATCTCGTCTCGGTTGGACCAGGCAGCAGGGCTGTGAATTATGTCGTCCTGCTGTACTTTATTATCTGGAATCTCTAGGTTTGCGGAACGGATCTGCAACAAATCAACTGGGAATAGGCGTTGCGCTTCAGCCCACCGTACCATACGAAGGGGAAGCGGGTTCTGTGGGCCTGAGTTTTACAAATTTGGATGTTGAACGTAGGGATTTTGTTGATCCTGCCCCGATCGATCAGGCTTCTGGTGGAGTGATCTGGTTGAGAGAGCGGCTGGCAGCAGTATGGGGCAGTCTTTCATTACCGTCACCAGTTGCGGTTGCTGTTAGTCCGGGTTCAGAGTATCCCGATGGCGTGCTTGTCCATGACATTGGAATCTCCCGATCTCCAGCAGGTTGGGAGGTTTATGCTGGTGGCCATGCAGGACATCCGGTTCGTCAGGGGTTGCTGCTTGGATTGGAGGAGAATCCGGAAGAAGTGGTGCTGATGGTTGTAACCTGCTTGCAAATATACAGGCATAGTGCTAGGTATGGGGAGAAAATGTGGGAATGGATTGAACGGACTGGCGTTCTAGCGCTGCGGGAAAGTGTGCTCGACGTTACTCTGCGAAGTGAGCTGACCGGTAGCCTGCGGTCCACCATGCTGACAGGTTAACAGATTGTGGGAGTTGTAGTGAATGGAGAGGGAAGGTGACTTTTATGTGTCAGTCAGGAGAAAACAAACTGGAAGCCGGTCAATACGTCCTCCCTGTGGTGGAGACACAGTGCCCATTTTGCAGCGTGCAATGTAAGATGACCGTTAGTACGGAAACGGAAGCACTCGCGGGTATCGTTCGAACGGTGTATAAAGCGGAAGGGAAACCTAATGCAGCCTCACAAGGCAGGTTGTGCATCAAGGGAATGAATGCGCATCAGCATGCAACTCATGCAGAAAGGCTGACACAGCCTCTCCTGCGCAAAGAGGGCAGGCTCGTTCCTGTCCCATGGGGAGAGGCGATGGATGCTGTAACTAGCAGTTTCTCTTCGCTACTGTCCACGCAGGGTCCTGATGGAATCGGCATTTACGGCGGAGGCTCGTTATCGAATGAAACGGCTTATTTACTTGGGAAATTTGCCAGAGTGGCTATAGGTACGCGCTATATTGATTATAACGGGCGCTTCTGCATGTCGGCGGCAGCATCTGCTGGCAGCAAAGTGTTTGGTGTTGACCGCGGACTGACCTGTAGGCTGGCTGATATTCCGTTGGCTCGTTGTATTGTGCTAGCAGGCACGAATATCGCTGAATGTCAGCCGACGTTAATGCCTTATTTTCACCAAGCGAAGGAAAATGGCGCGTTTATCATCGTAATTGACCCACGCACGACTCCCACAGCGGCAATAGCCGATCTGCACCTGCAAATCAGACCAGGTACGGATGCTGTACTGGCCAATGCCATGCTAAAGGTCGTCGTGGATGAGGGATTGATAAATGAAGAATTTATCAGCAAGCGGACCAACGGGTATGACCAGTTGTTGACTCATTTGAATGGGGTGAATCTGAACGAATCGGCTGCGTTGTGCGGAATTGAGGCAGAAATGATCCGGCAGGCAGCACGTGCCTTTGGCGGCGTGGAGACTGGCATCGTTTTTACAGCCAGGGGCGTCGAACAGCAGACGGATGGACATATGGCGGTACGTGCATTTCTTAATCTCGTGCTGGCCACCGGAAAGATTGGAAGAGAAGGGTGTGGGTATGGGGCCATCACAGGTCAGGGGAACGGGCAAGGGGGGCGAGAGCACGGTCAAAAGGCTGATCAGCTTCCTGGTTACAGATCGATTGAGAATGAAGCAGACCGAGCCTATGTTGCGTCCGTGTGGGGAGTTGAACCAAGCAGCTTGCCGGGAAAAGGAGTATCGGCCTATGAAATGATGGAGCTTGTGAATCAGGGAGAAATTCAAGCCCTGTTCGTGATGGGCTCTAATCCTGTTGTATCTAACCCGAATGCACGGTTGGTCGAGGACGCGCTGGAAAAGCTCGATTTGTTGATTGTGGCGGATATGTTTCTCACTGAAACGGCGCGAAAGGCCGACGTTGTTTTGCCTGTGACGTCTTATTTGGAGAATACGGGGACGATGACTAATCTGGAAGGCCGCGTTTTGCTGCGGGAAGCGGTGCGCCTTGCACCGGGCGAAGCTAGAGATGACTGGAGCATTTTATGCCAAATAGCTGCAAGGTTGAACAAGGGGAGGTACTTCGCATATAAAGATGCAGAAGATATCTTTGAAGAACTGCGTCTCGCTAGCCGAGGGGGACTTGCTGATTATTACGGGATCACTTATGACAGGCTGCGTCGCGAGGAAGGGGTGTATTGGCCATGCCCATCTATGGATGAAGCTGGTACGGATACGATGTTTCGGGAAAGTTTTGCTCTTTCCAACCGAAGGGCTGTTTTTACAGTGGTTGAAAGCTGTGGAGCAGGAGAGGAAATATCCGAGGAATATCCGCTTACTTTGACGAATGGCCGCGTGCTGGCTCACTATTTGACTGGCGCGCAAACACGCAGAAGTCCTTCGCTGGCCGCGCGTGAGATTGAGAATTATGTAGAAATTCATCCGCGTACTGCGCAGCGCTGGTATATCAGGGACGGGGAGTGGGTGGAAATAACATCCCAGCGCGGCAGCTTCACCGTCCGCAGCCGGATCAGGCCACATATTCGCGAAGACACGCTTTTCGTGCCCATGCATTGGGGCGGGACGCAAAATGTAAATCGGGCGACCCGTCCAGACCTTGATCCGTTCTGCCGGATGCCCGGCTTCAAGACGGCAGCTGTATGCATCCGTCCCCTCCGCCTAGCTGTAGCTGCAACCAGTGGACATAACGGGGAGTGGTCACAGTTCTAGAACAGGAAGGTGTGAGTGCATTTTCTTTTTCCTTGCATAAAAGGCCCGCCCCCTTTGCATGAGCATGGGGGCGGACCTTTTTGAGTAGTTCAGTTTATGTCCCGATAAATGCTGGACTGTAGGAGACGAGTTTTATAAATGAAAATGGGGTTCGGATGTGTTGGCACCCGTTTTTATTTCTTTTCTCAACATTGCTTCACGCCAGCGGCAGTACAAATTCCAGGCACCCCCGTTTTCTAGCAGCGGTTTGCAGGTGTACAAACCTTCCTCGATGGAGTCGACTCGCCCTGCAATGAACAGTCGTACCGCGCCGTTGAGCAACACTTGATTCGAGAAGGCAGTAGGAGCTGTGCCTTGCAGCACTTCCTCTGATATGCGCAGCTGTTCAGCAGGGGTCCAGTGGTGTTCTGGTACTACCGAATCCAGCCCGTACATTTCGGGATCTATAACCTGGAGGGACACCTTACCATTAGCAAACAGGTAAGTCCGGGTCGGTCGATCGATGAATAGGTCCTCCGATCCTTCGCTCCCCTGGACGATCAAAGCCCTGCGATAACTCAGATTTTGCATGACTTTCGCCGTCTTGTCGAATACGGTGTTGTGGAAAACACCAAATACAATGTACGGGGAGGAACCATAATCAACCAGTTTCTCGGCTGTGTTCAGTACTGTGCGAAGCCCCAACTCTTCGCGAATAGACCGCAGATCCCGCAGGGGCGTGCACCATTGTTCGGAAACAACGAAAAGCACGCCTGTCTGCTTCGCAGCATGAATGGTGGTTTCGTGTGACATGTCCGCAGTCGCTACCCCCATCTCCTGCAACAAAAGTGGGAGTGTAACCCCCCATTTGGGAGGGAGGGGTGCACTCCCATGCATCGTTACAGGTAATCCGTATGAGGCAAGTAGAAAGGCAGTTGCGAAGGTAGCAATAAATGATGACTTCCTACCGTCGTACGGACCGGCGAAATCAATGCCTTCCTGCATGGGAAAGCGGTGGGAATATTTGCGACAGACATTAACGAATGCTTCCAGCTCGGTAACACTCTCCATTTTGATGCGTTCCGCGGCAAAGAAGGCACCGATTTGAGCTGGGGTTGCTGACCGGGTCATAATCAGTTCGGCGGCAGCTTCGGCTTCGGCATAGTTCAGATCACGAGCGCCTCTTTTGCCGCGCCCAACTTCTTTTAATATTTCAATGATATTCATGTTCAAGGCCCCTTTCAGATTTATGCTTTTAGCATTTGCTGTGCTTTCACAATGGAGATGGCCACATCAACGATTCGTTTGCGCTCATTCATCGCTTTTTTACGCAGCAGATCATATGCCTCCGCTTCCGGGATGCCGTTTACTTCGCCAAGTATCCCCTTCGCCATATCAATCCATTTGCGTTCTTCCAGCCGAGCGGTCAGTTGTTTGCGTTCACTTTGCCAATGCTGGCGTTCAAAAAAGCGTTTGGCGCTAAAATGAAGAGCCCAATTCAGCTCATGGGCTGCCATGGAAGGGGTTAGAATACCGTCGACAGTCACGTCTGCTTCACAAGCCTCCGTCGATGACAGCGCTGATGTCGCGCTGCACCACCAGAGCAACGGAATTGCTTTGGTTTGCTCCAACCTGCTACTCCACATGCTGATTGTGCCGACAGGTATGTTTAGTAAGGCCGCATCTGCATTATGGATGAGCTGTTTGATTTCAGATTCATGGCGGCAGGGCAAAGGCAGGTATCCGTTGGATTCTAAAAGGTGCTCAGGTCCTGCCTGCCATGAGGGAATGGTGTCTGCCTGCTTGGATGCAGGGTCAGCATGTGAGTGAATTACCAACAAGGAACGCAAGCTGGCTCCTCCTCTCTTTAACATGAAGGGTAAATAAGCATAGGATTGTATGTCTTGATAAGAAATATGACATATAACTTGATGAGATGGGTTTACTTTTCCATCATAATGAAGTGGAAACGGACTTTTAAACCATTTTGGCGTGTTTTGGACTGAAAATCAATCCTAATTTTGTAGAAGAGTGATATTTTATACGTCATCAATATGTTACTTAGTGATAAAATATTATTTTTACGAGATTTTGCGTAAGGAATATTGACATGTGATTTGAATCGTTATATATTGGCTACAGTACTTTAAATTCATACTCTGATGAATACAACGGCGTATTCGATGAAACGGCAATGGAGCCTGTTTTCACATGTGGAGGGATGTTTTGCATCCCCGTATGTGAAGCAGGCTTTTTATGTTTTAAGGATAGAAATGGAGAGGGAGTGACCTAATGAACTACATCCAAAAATTAGTGCTGGTCGGCAACGGAATGGCGGGGATACGCACTCTCGAACATTTGCTGAAGATCGCACCAGGTGCCTATGAGATTACGGTATTTGGGGCCGAGCCCCATCCAAACTATAATCGGATCATGCTGTCCTCTGTTCTGGCCGGTGGAGCAGGTTTGCAGGATATTATCATCAACGATTGGAATTGGTATGAAGACAATAATATCCGATTGTATACCGATGATCCTGTCACAGCGATCGATACGGAAAAGCGACAGGTGACTTCACGATCCGGTGTATGCGTCTCTTATGATTTACTGTTGTTGGCAACAGGTTCTAAACCCTTCATTTTGCCGCTTCCAGGAGCCGACAAGGATGGTGTGATTGGGTTCCGGGATATTCGTGACTGCGAGATGATGATGGAGACGGCGAAGACGCACAAAAAAGCGGCCGTTATCGGCGGCGGATTGCTTGGGCTAGAGGCAGCCAGGGGGCTACTCAATTTGGGAATGGACGTTACAGTTATTCATATTAACGGTTATATTATGGATCGGCAGCTGGATGAGGCTGCTTCCCTTATGTTACGGCGCGAGCTGGAGGAACAGGGAATGACTTTTCTGGTCAATAAGCGGACGGCGGCTATCACCGGGCGTCGTCGCGTGGAAGGGCTAAAGTTTGCTGATGGCAGCGAACTGGAAGCGGATTTGATCGTTATGGCGGTAGGTATCAAACCAGACATTGAACTGGCGGTGTCAGCGGGAATCCCCGTAAACCGCGGTGTCATCGTAAATGATCACATGGAAACGAATATTCCTGGCATATATGCCGTTGGAGAATGTGCAGAACACCGGGGAATCACTTACGGTCTGGTTGCCCCATTATATGAGCAGGGGGGCGTCCTGGCTCAGCGACTCGCGGGAATGGAGACTCCTGGCTACAGTGGTTCCGTTACTTCTACAAGATTGAAGGTATCGGGCGTCGATGTATTTTCAGCAGGAAATTACAAGGATGAGTCGGGAACGCGATCACTGCGGTATCAGGATGATATTGATGGCGTCTACAAAAAAATCGTCATTAAGGAAGAAAAACTGATCGGTGCCGTTCTGTTTGGGGATACCTCTGATGGAGCCAAGTTGTTTTCTCTGATTAAAAGTGGGGAGTCGGTGGTTGGTCGAGAGAAAGAGTTGTTACTTGGCTTTAACCCTGGTCAATCAGAAGGTAGTGGCACCATGATGCTGGAGCAGATGCCTGAAGACGAAATTGTATGCGGATGTAATGGTGTATCCAAGGGTGACATTGGAGAGGCGGTTGCGGCTGGCTGTAAGAGTCTTGGGGAAATTAAGGCCTGCACGAAGGCATCGGCATCATGCGGCGGCTGCAAGCCATTAGTGGAGGGGCTCTTACAGCTGTACGCAGGTGCAGAAGCCGGAGAATCGATTAAAGAGGGGATATGTGGCTGTACGACACTTGATCGGGAGGCGATTATTGATGGTATCCGAGAAATGGGGTTGAAGAGCGTCAAAGAAGTGATGAACGTGCTGGGCTGGAACGAAGCTGAAGGATGCACCAAATGTCGGCCGGCCCTCAATTATTATCTAGGTATGCTGTGGCCACTGGATTATGAGGATGAGAAGGAATCCAGATTTACGAATGAAAGGTACCATGCCAATATTCAGAAAGATGGCACCTACTCTGTGGTGCCCCGCATTTATGGAGGAGTTACTTCACCTGCCGACCTGAAGAAGATTGCTGCTGTCGCGGAGAAATACAATGTGCCTTTGGTTAAATTTACGGGTGGCCAACGTCTTGACCTGCTTGGTGTAAAAAAAGAAGATCTACCGGGAATCTGGTCCGAATTGGATATGCCATCGGGATATGCATATGGAAAGACATTGCGAACCGTCAAGACGTGTGTCGGTAACACTTTTTGTCGCTTCGGCACACAGGACGCTATGGGCATGGGCATCCGGTTGGAAAAGGCATTCGAACGTCTGAATGCGCCATCCAAAGTCAAACTGGCTGTGTCGGGCTGTCCGCGTAACTGCGCAGAAGCGACGATCAAGGACTTGGGTGTTGTCGCTATTGACGGTGGCTGGGGGATCTACATTGGAGGTAACGGCGGTATTAAAGTGCGGGCAGCAGAACTGCTGTGTACTGTAAAAACCGAGGATGAAGTGATGGAATGGACTGGTGCCTATTTACAGTATTACCGTGAGCAGGCGAATTGGAACGAGCGAACAGCTCATTGGGTAGAACGGGTAGGCGTAGAGTCGATCAAACAGGTATTAGCAAATGCGGAGACGAGGCAGCAACTGGTAAGCAGAATTGAGGAGACGTTAAGCACAACGACTGATCCGTGGCACGAAATCATTCATAACGAAGAGCTGCGCAAAAACTTTGTACAGCTGCCGGAGCTTAAGGCAGTAATGGAATAGGAGGCTGACCAAATGGAGAGCAATACGATAACCAGCAGAATCAGGATAGCAGATCTGAACGAGATTGACCGACGTGGAGCAAGAACAGTTCGCATTCATAATGCAGAGATAGCCGTATTTCGCCTTAGTGACGGCAGCGTGCGTGCGCTTGAGAACCGTTGTCCACACAAAGGGGGACGGCTATCTGAAGGAATGATATGTGGATCGGTGGTCCATTGTCCGCTCCATGATTGGAAAGTCGACCTGTCCACTGGTCAGGTGCAAGAGCCGGATACTGGATGTGTGACCACTTACCCGACGGAGATTGACAGTGAGAGTGGAGCAGTTTACATCGTAATCTAGGGGCATTAGGTTTATTTGCTTGGGGTGCTGGGCTTAGTTGTTCTTCTATATAATAGAAGAGATACGTATTGCCGAACAATTCTCTAGAATTCAATCTTGCTGAAAAAAGAGACATTGCTGCTTAAGCGTGGTGTATATAAAAAGTCAACCTTACTTCTGGTTGGCTTTTTTTTTGCCTAAATCTTGAACGACGGCCAGTTTCTCGTCTCGGCACCGTTTGCTTTATCTTCAAACAAACAAAAAAAGCCTTGAAAATCAAGGCTTCTGACGAATAGGACGGATGGGGATCGAACCCATGACCCTTACCCTGTCAAGATAATGCTCTCCCGCTGAGCTACCGTCCTGTAGTTACTAGATAATATCATGTATTAACCATATATGTAAAGTGAAAAAATAGAAATCAGCCTGTACTTCATGACTATTTATATATATAATTCAAATTTAGTGAGTTTACATTTGAAATTAAGGATAGGAGGAACTGATGATGGCCGCAGAAATTATAACTGTAACAACAGAAGAGCAACTGCAGAAGGCAATATTGATCCGTACCAAAGTGTTTGTCGAAGAGCAGAAGGTTCCTCTGGATCTTGAAATTGATCATTATGACAAGCTGGGAGATACCGCCCATCATTTGCTAATTTGTGAACATGGGGAAATGGTGGCTACTGGTCGGCTGACATATTACGATGAAGAGACAGCTAAAATGCAACGTATTGCCGTTCTCAAGGAGCATCGTGCAGCAGGTTATGGACGTGTATTACTGCTAGCACTGGAGGAACGTGCACGTGAACTTGGGCTGAGATACTCGTTGTTAGATGCTCAATGTCAAGCTGAGAAGTTTTACGAAAAGCTTGGCTATGAAACGATCTCCGATGAACCTTTTGACGATGCGGGAATACCGCATGTACGTATGCTTAAAAAGTTGTAGTCGAGGCACAGGGTGTATACAAAGCTGTACAATGCGCATGCTAGTAAAAGTTCCTCCACTATACTATGGATAAGGAGCGATGCAGCATGGCTAATACAGAACGAGAACAAATTACGGCAGTACGTAAAAACGGGGATGGCGATCTTGCGTCATTTCAGACGTCTACTGGACGGATTTTGGATTATAGCCAAGCGTTGAACGAGATTGAAGCAGGTTCAATTGCAGGCGTCAACGTGTTCAAGGCCAAGGATGGAAGCAAACGAATTCGAGGGGATGCCGATGGAGATCCTTCTAATAACCTAGATCAACTGCCGTTGTTCTGACCTTGACTCGCAACATTAACGTCCAAGCTTATCATTGTATACAAAAAATATGCAGCAAGCCGCCTAGCTATCCTTTGTAGGAAAGTCGGGCGGCTTTTTGTTAATTGTTAATACTCCCTTTAGCTCGGTTACTCTGCACGTTCCAATTCTGCTAGCGGATATACTCGTTGCTGCTCCAGAAAGGACATAATCCCTGCCTTATCCCTAAATTGTTCCATATCGTCACTATAGTGCATCAGATGAATTTGCTCTTGAAGAGGTGTTGGCAAGCTTAGCAGCTCATCTAACGTTGTATGGACTTCTCCGGCACCTTGTAATTGAACCTCATGTAAAATGCTCCGACATCCCCGTTCATGCACCAGATGATGAAGTAAATCGGGATCAAAAACCATGTCCGCACTATAAAAAAGACGATCATTGATGAACAAAGAGTAACTGTTTTTACCAGGAATATGCCGTGTAGGGATCAGCTCTACCTGGATACCCGGTACTAAGGTGGTGGGTACGCCAGGGGTTATGACATTTACCTCGAATACATCCTCAAGCTTGTCAATCATACCTTGCTGTGACATGCCGCCCTTGAGCGTATGCTCCCATAAAGGGTGGATTAATGGTTCGGCGATATAAAGCAGAGGTTTGCGACGATGGAGGATATTCATTTGAAAACCAAATTCCTCTAGGCCTCCGACATGATCTGCGTGAATATGTGTGATTAAAATAGCGTCAATATCAGGCAAAGGGACACCCATCTGGTGTAATGCTAGAGATGCGGTTGTACCGCAATCGATCAGCAGCTTGCCTTCCCCGCTATCCAGCAGCGCGTTGTTGTTGTAATAATGCTTGGCAAAGGCGCTACCTGTACCAAGCATCTGTATCGTTAGGCCCATTATGGATTCACCCTCCAGACGATGTGTTATAAGACACTCTACAATCGTATTTTAACATCTAGGCTGCAGGAACTAAAGATTTGGCTCCTTATGTAAAAACTTTGGACAATTTGTGAAACACAGCGCAACTTGTGCGGCTGAGCTAGGTATAAATGTACGACAGATGGTTTTTAACAGATAACGATGGAGGGATATGTAGTATGAAATGGAGAAAAGTGATGGCCCTAGTGATGGCCTTTTCAATAATGGGAGGGACCGTCATTTCGGCGGAGTCCGCCAAGGACCAAGTGCAGTTGATTATTAACGGAGAAGTGTCAAAAGATGGCGCAGTTGTCATTGATGGGAAAACTTATGTGCCTATCCGTGACTTTAACGGGCTTGTAAATTTTGATCCCTCTGGTGGAAAAGTTGTCTTCGACCAGCCAAACGTGCATATGTTCCTGTTCAAGGGAGATACTGTGTTTGGTAACGTGAATAAAGGTAACAAAGTGAAGTTTAATGTTTTCAGCCAAATTGATACCCTGAAAACAGATATCTCCGGAGTGAAAGTAGCGATTACCGACCCTTCGGGCAATGTAAAGGATATTCAGTCCCAAGATATCAAAGGAGCGCAAAAGGATAACTTCTGGTTCCGTACGAACGACTTTACGTATGATTTCAAAACAGCAGGGAACTATCGAGTCGGTTTCTACATTAAAGAAAGTAAAGACGGTAGTTATACACTGGTATCCGAAAAAGTCATTACAGCGATAAATTAGGCATACCACAAATTGACCTGCACTCTTGATCATGTTACGATACGAGGGAAAATAAAACAATTTGAAGGTAGGTATTTCCATGAGTGATCACAAACATGAACACGGTGAAGCCTGCAACCACGATCATGACCACGAACATGAAGAAATGGTTCTTACGCTAACTGATGAAAATGGCAAAGATGTAGAAATGGTGCTGGTAGAGACCTTTGACGTAGAAGATCACGTGTATGCTCTGTTGCTTGAGCGTGGCAATCCCGAAGCGGATGGTATCATTCTTCGTATGGAAGAAGAAAACGAAGAAATGGTGCTTTACAATATTGAGGACGAAGATGAGTGGAAGCGTGTAGAAGCAGCTTATAGCGAGCTTGTTGCCCAATACGAATAAGATTGGATACAGCAGCTGCTCTTGCTCTTCAAAACACTAGAAAAGCCCCCGAATGGGGGCTTTTTTTGTTGACCATCAACATTTTTTTGCATGCAGATGCTAACAGATCATTGTTTAAGAAATAGCGTCAGTTTCAACGATAACCTTCACCTGATGTACCGTTCGATCCTCAGGTCCTTTAACAGGCAGGCCTACTTCCACATGATCTACAATATAATCAATATTGTCCTGCGAAATAACTTCGCCCGGCAATAGGATTGGGATGCCTGGTGGATATACATAAATGAATTCTGCAATGATACGGCCAGCAGATTCCTTGAAGGGTACGATTTCCGTATCTCCGTAAAAAGCGTCTCTCGGAATGAGGGAGAGCTGCGGTATATCCGGTATCTTTACAACCAGCTCATGCTGCTGACCTGTGGAATAGTGCAGTGAAGCCAGCTCGCGCAAAGCTTTTAATAAAATGTCAATTTCCTCTTTGGTATCACCAGGAGTCACCAAACAGAGAATATTATACATATCGCTAAGCTCAACTTCGATATTGTAGTGATCTCTCAGCCAATTTTCCACATCATATCCGGTAAGGCCTAAATGGCGAATATGAACCGTCACTTTGGTCGGATCATAATCATAGGTAGCTTCCGTGCCAAGAATTTCACTGCCAAAGCAATATAGCCCTTCGATTTTGTTGACCTCTGCGCGGCAATATTCAGCTAATTCCAGAGCACGTTGTGCGATTTCATGGCCATTAAGGGCCAAATTGCGTCGGGATGTGTCCAACGAAGCCAGCAGAATATACGAAGTGGACGTCGTTGTCAGCATACTGAAAATAGTTTGTACACGCTGCGGATTAACGAATCCGTTTTTTGTATTTACATTTAGTATCGAGCTTTGAGTCAAAGAACCACCCAGCTTGTGAACGCTTGTAGCTGACATGTCTGCCCCCGCCTCCATGGCGGACATCGGCAAATCAGCGTGAAAATGAATCAGTACTCCGTGAGCCTCATCGACCAGGACCGGCACATTATAGCTGTGAGCGAGATCTACAATTTCCTTCAAATCGGCGCACACACCGTAATATGTCGGGTTGATGACAAGGACGCCTTTGGCGTCAGGGTGACGTTCCAATGCCCGGCGTACGGACTTGGTTGTAACCCCGTGGTGAATACCGAGATTCTCATCACTGACCGGAGAAATGAATACCGGCTTCGCACCAGCGAAGATGATGGCAGACATTATGGATTTGTGTATATTTCGGGGTACAATAATTTTATCACCTGGCATACAAATGGACATAATCATGGTGATAATGGCTCCGCTTGTCCCCTGTACACTGTAATAAGTATAATCAGCTCCGAAGGCTTCTGCTGCAAGCTTTTGAGCTTCTTCAATGACGCCTGATGGCTGATGCAGATCGTCCAATGGAGCGATATTGATCATATCTATGGAAAAAGCATTATCCCCCATAAATTCGCGAAATTCCCGATCTGCCCCCACTCCCTTTTTATGACCTGGGATGTGAAATTGAACCGGATTGCTCTGAGCATGCTTTTTCAAAGCAGTAAAAAGCGGGGTGTTGCTTTGATTCATTAGTGTTGTCACAACCTTTCATGCAGGATTTCGACAATCCTGTGCAATTGATAATAGAACAAAATTGAGTATAGCAGTTTGAAGTAGGAATGCAAGCGATTGAGGGCGCATTTATTTGCGAAAGAGTGGAGTAGGCGGAGAACCCCGAATGTATAGACAAAAAACAAAGGCGGAGGATGTGGGATAGATGAAGCAAATTAGACGAAAAAAAGCTTCGCAGCGGCTGTGGACTCCTTTTTTCGCCAAATTATGGATACTGGTGTTTCTGGTCGAATTTATGAAGGGATCTCTTCTGGTATCGATCCTGCCGGTATATATGGGAGAAACGTTGGGGCTGTCGGCCGGAATTATCGGTTTAGCCTTTTCGCTTCAGTATTTCGGAGACAATGCATTCCGGGCACCGGCGGGCTGGATGGCTGAACGGCTCGGTTACCGTGGCACGATGTCAACCGCGTTGTTGTTTACACTTGTAGCGATCATTATGCTAAGCGCACTGACGGAACCTGTGTGGCTCGTCATCGCGTGTCTGCTACTAGGACTGGGGACATCTCCGCTCTGGCCGTGTGTGATGACCGGAACGACCGAAATGTCCGGACCTAATAACAATAATGGTGCAGCGATGGGAACACTGGAAATTGCGTCCATGGGCGGAACGGGCTTGGGTCCACTCGTTATGAACTTCGCCATATCCCACTACGGACACTCTTACGGTATGGTGTTCATGATTTTGATAGGATGCAGTATTGTATTACTACTGGTTGCTCTTATGCTGCCTGGAACGAACAGGTCTGCTGGCAAAGGTGACCTCGAACAGAGCGCACTCATATCTTCTGATGGGAAGTCCAAGCAGAAGCGGCAAGTGCTGAGTGGTATCCAGGAGACGATCAGCACGCTCAAAACCAAGCTTAATGTGAATCCGTTAATTTACCCTGCGCTGTTTTTGCAGTCCTTTGTCATCGGTTTGATCAGCCCTGTGCTAACGCTGTACGCGCGGACGGATCTCGGAATTTCACCGAACTTGTATAGCGTGCTTCTGATTGCCGGCGGTGGGGTGACTGTGCTGGCATTGATCCCTTGTGGCAAGCTGGTGGATCGCCTTGGAACCAAGTACTTTTTGCACATCGGATTTTTGCTTGCCGGGACCACGCTATTTTTCTTTTCAACAGTACAGACCATCCCGCTTGTGTTTGTATCCGTAGCAATTATTGGCTTGGGATATGCGCTCATTTTGCCTGCATGGAACACGTTTCTTGCCCAACTGATTCCGGAAAGCGAGCGTGCAACAGTATGGGGCTTTTTTTTAACACTCCAAGGCTCTGGCATGGTTATCGGTCCGCTCGTTTCAGGAGTGCTATGGGACCGCGCTGGACACACAGCTCCATTTATCATCAGTGGGATCGTGATGCTGCTCATGTTTGGCTGCCATCTGGCTTTGGCGCGCAATCCACGGAGAAAAACCGTTGTTAAGGCTTGAACGGTGCTTTTAGAAGTGGATCAGGGCCGCATTTATTCTGAAGCTATTCCTTTGGAAAAGACATCCGGTACAGTGGCAGCAAATGCTCAAAAGTGGAACGCACTGTCTGCAGTAGCGCAGCTCCGTCACTAGCGAGAGGATCATTACGATCAATGCGGAGCCCGCACATGACCTCGGCTTTTTTCACCTGCTGCAGCTTGTTAATGATGGTTTGAAACTCTTCAGTGTCCATTTGCTGCTGTTCTGTACCTTGTGGAGCCATATGATCCATGGACCAGTAAAAGTGACCTGGTATGTTAGATCGCACATCGCTGAGGTTGGTTTCAAGCGCCTGGGCAAATGTGATTTTATTCGGACTTTCATAAATGACTGCGAATATGACGAATATATGGGAAGCGAACATACCTACCTCAAAATGCGGCAACGCCTTATACCCGCGTTTATTTGCCGCCCAGGCTACCCATGTATCGATCGGGGGGTTGACCTTGCGTCGTGCATGCTTGGCAACGTGAACGTGCATAGGCTCCCCGCATAAGTCCGTCAGGAAGGGGGCTAACTCCTCGCCAATCGCCTCCAACTTGGGCCGAACCTGTTGAATCAGCACCTCCATGCGAGGTTCCAATCCTGGTATCTCAAAAACATCAAAGTCCTTTGCAGTAAATCCACTAAATGTCATTCCTATTCCTCCAGTAACTAGGCTAAGCCATATCGTGTGGCGTATTATGTCCGATTATAGCATAATGTCAGCGGGCTTGACCGTCTTTAGACCAGGCTCGGTACAAGCACATAAGGCAAAAGTAGGATTGTGCGCTGTTACTCATAAAAATAGGTCAAATAACCAAGTACCCTTACATAAAATGAAGTATAAAATAGAGCAAGGGAAGATCAAGCGGGAAAGCCGCAGGCTTGCTGTAGCCGGACTTCTTGAATCGGACTTGAAAAAGGAGGGAATGCCGTGAACAAGGGCTGTGAGGTAGAATATTGCAATCTAGAGCTCCGGTTTAGCCGTCGGCATATCCATAATCTGATCAAGGATTTGATATCGGAAGGGTATTCGCTGTACTGGAGCGAGGATGAGTCGTATCTGGTTTTGTCGGTGAGAACCGGGCGCAAGCTGGTGAAGCTCCGTTTTCAACAATTGCGCACAGGGCACTATAAGCTGGCTGGAGATTATGTAATCCGCGATGCCAAGCTGGCTGAGTGGTTGGAGAAGCTAATTGGAAGTACTCGAGGTCATGCCATTGTCAAAAGAGTCAAGGATCATCATATCTTGGTAGAAAATATTTTGTTCGGCGAGGTCATTCGTCTGGTCGAGGTTACTGGCTTTAAGCAGCGTGTTATTTATCAGAAAGGACCCGTGCTGTCCGCTCAGGAAATGGAAGATATGTACGCTTCCAATGAAGGGGAAACCCGGCTGCTGCTGCTCAAAATGGAAGTGGATGATGAATTGGAGAAGCTGTTCACAGCCATGACCGAGGAAGATACGATTAAAATCGAGAATTGCCACAAACGCCTGCAAACGCTATCTCACCAACTGCTGATGATGGAAGCGTAGTACATCGGAACACCTCATGCAAATGGGGTGTTTTGACCTGTGATTAGACAGGGGTTCACTTCTGACACTAAAAACGTTAAAATAGAAGTGCACGTGTTCCGATTCACATAAAGTGTAATGCGGTAAAGCGGCGATATAGAATACAAAATATGTTGCAAAGGATGAGGAACCAGATGGCAAAACAGCAAATTGGTGTGATCGGCCTGGCGGTAATGGGTAAAAACTTGGCCCTTAATATTGAGAGCAGAGGCTTCACCGTTTCGGTTTTTAACCGCTCTCCAGAAAAAACGCACGATCTTATCAAAGAAGCAGAAGGTAAGAAACTGACGGGTACTTTCTCCATTGAAGAATTTGTGAACTCACTGGAATCACCCCGTAAAATCCTGATCATGGTTCAAGCTGGTAAAGCTACAGATGCCACGATTGAACAGCTTGTGCCTCATCTGGACAAGGGCGACATTATTATAGACGGAGGCAATGCCTACTTCCCTGATACACAGCGCCGCAGCAAGGAGCTGGAGGAAAAAGGACTTCGCTTTATTGGTACAGGCGTATCCGGTGGTGAAGAAGGTGCCTTGAATGGTCCTGCCATTATGCCAGGTGGACAAGAAAGTGCCTACAAACTGGTAGAGCCGATTCTGACTGCAATCTCTGCTAAAGTGGACGGCGACCCATG
Source organism: Paenibacillus polymyxa (assembly GCF_015710975.1). Lineage (NCBI taxonomy): Bacteria > Bacillati > Bacillota > Bacilli > Caryophanales > Paenibacillaceae > Paenibacillus > Paenibacillus polymyxa. Next base: position 4,029,722 of record NZ_CP049783.1, read on the forward strand.
CTGTACATATATCGGTCCCGACGGTGCTGGTCACTATGTAAAAATGGTGCACAACGGTATCGAGTACGGTGACATGCAATTGATTGGTGAAGCATATCACTTGCTGAAATCAGTTCTGAATGTGAGTGCGGAAGAACTTCATGAAATCTTTACAGAATGGAATAAAGGTGAACTGGACAGCTATCTGATCGAAATTACAGCTGACATCTTCTCCCAGTATGATGCTGAAACAGGCAAGCCTATGGTAGATGTGATCTTGGATGCTGCGGGTCAAAAAGGTACTGGTAAATGGACAAGCCAAAGCGCGCTGGATCTGGGTGTGCCATTGTCCATGATTACCGAGTCCGTATTCTCCCGTTTCTTGTCTGCTATGAAAGATGAGCGTATTGCGGCAAGCAAAGTGCTGAGCGGTCCTAAAGCTGAATCCTTCAGCGGCGACAAAAAAGAATTTATCGAAAGCGTACGTAAAGCCCTGTTCGCAAGTAAAATTGTGTCTTATGCTCAAGGTTTCGCTCAAATGCGTGCAGCTTCCGATGAATATGATTGGGATTTGAAATACGGAAAAATTGCAATGATCTTCCGCGGTGGTTGCATTATCCGTTCGCAATTCCTGCAAAACATCAAGGATGCGTATGACCGTGATCCTGCTCTGAAAAACCTATTGCTGGACTCTTATTTCAAAAATGTAGTAGAAACGTATCAAGATGCATGGCGTCAAGTGATTTCCGTGGCTGTATCTCAAGGTATTCCAGTGCCTGGCTTCTCCAGCGCGCTTGCTTACTATGACAGCTATCGCACGGAGCGTTTGCCAGCAAACCTGCTGCAAGCGCAACGTGACTACTTTGGTGCACACACGTTCAAGCGTGTGGACAAAGAAGGCGTATTCCATCATCAATGGTTTTAATGAACTGACGAATATGTAAGAATGCAGTATGTAACACAACGGAAGCTTTTTTGCCCTCTGGGTAGAAAAAGCTTCCGTTTTTGATTTGGTATTTTAGATACAATGTTGAATTCGCTAAAGGATTGTATAATCTTTTGACGCTATGGTATGATAGAAACACAAAATTTTAATGCTTTACCGCGTCTAAGCTTTGAGTTTAAATAAAAGAGACGGAAGATTCCCGTCTCTTTTATAGACTAGCTGTTTTACTGCTCCTGTGACCATTGCAGCATGCCACCAATCATATTGGTGCAACCCACGTAACCTAACTGCTGCAAATATTCGCAGGCACGTTCACTGCGATAACCGCTCCGGCAAATAAAGATGATTTCACCGGTGCGTTCAATTTCCTCAAGGCGGCCCGGAATCTGTCCGAGCGGAATGTGCTTGGCACCTTCAATCATACCTTCCGCTACTTCTTCCGCTTCACGGACGTCGATCAATTGCAATTGCTCTCCTGCTTGCAGGCGTGCGCGAAGCTCAGAAGGTTCAATCAGAGCGATTTGCGTCATGGCTGGACCTCTTTTCTAATGTAAATGGGTACTATTTGTATTGTTGACGTGTGAGAAACGTCACACTCTCTATGTATGATAGCGAAGCGATCTCTAAGCTGTCAATTAGCCTGAATCTAAAAATCAAATAAAGATTGGTCAACCAGGTTGCTAAACCTCGACAGACCTAGATGAATATTCCTTATTTTTTAGGTGGAGAAATGAACGTTACAACTTGTATAATTAACGTAAACTAGGATGGTTTGAATCGAAAAGGAGCATGTATAATATGGATGTTATCGTTAGACCTACCCCTTCCCTGCAAGGAGAGATTGGGGCTTTGTCCTCCAAAAACTACACTACTCGTTATCTGCTAACGGCTGCACTAGCTGATGGGCAAAGTACTATTTACTATCCAGCTCATAGTGAAGACAGTGATGCTATGCGTCGTTGTATCACCGATCTGGGAGCAGTGCTGGAAGAGGATAATGAAAAAATCGTGATTACAGGTTTTGGTAGCCATCCTCAAGCTGTGAAGGAACTGAACGTGGGCAATGCAGGAGCGGTGCTCCGTTTTTTGATGGGAATTGCGTCCCTATGTCCGGATGTTACATTTGTGAATACATATCCCGACTCCTTGGGGAAAAGACCCCATGATGATCTAATTGATGCACTGGGCCAACTGGGGGTTAGAGTAGATCATCGTGAAGGCAAGTTGCCAATACGTATTCAGGGTGGTCAGGCGAAGGGCGGTAAAATCCAAGTGTCCGGTTCGGTTAGCTCACAGTATTTAAGCGCTCTGTTGTTCCTTACACCTCTACTGGAGGAAGATAGTGAAATTGAAGTGCTGCATGATTTGAAATCCAAAGTGGTCATTGGGCAGACGCTGGAGGTATTGCAAGAGGCTGGTATTACCATTCATGCAAGTGATGACTACATGTCTTTCCGCGTACCGGGTCGGCAATCCTATCAGCCACGTACGTATACTGTACAGGGGGATTATCCAGGGAGTGCTGCGGTGCTGGCGGCGGCTGCAGTAACGAATTCCGATGTAACCATCCATCGTCTTAAAGAACAGAGCAAACAGGGAGAACGTGCTATTGTAGACGTGCTGCGTATGATGGAAGTGCCACTGACACATGAGAACGATACCGTTGTCGTAAAGGGGAACGGTCGATTGAAAGCCATCGAGTTTGACGGTGATGCTGCGACAGACGCTGTGCTTGCCATGGTAGCTGCGGCTGTATTTGCCGAAGGTACGTCCCGTTTCTATAACGTGGAAAATTTACGGTATAAGGAATGTGACCGTATTACCGATTATTTGAATGAATTGAGCAAGGCTGGAGCTCGGATAGAAGAACGTCAAGCGGAAATCATTGTGCATGGTAGACCGGAGGGTGTCGAAGGTGGTGTGGAAATCAACGCGCATTTTGATCACCGTGTCATTATGGCATTGACGGTTGTAGGTTTGCGTGCGCAGAAGCCGCTAGTGATCAAGGATGCGCATCATGTCGCCAAATCGTATCCACAGTATTTCGACCATCTGACGACGCTTGGTGCTTCTGTAGAATGGGTAAAATAAAGGTAAGTTAAGATGCAGACAGGAGGAGAAAAAATGGCTTTTGAAAATCCGTCCAGAGAAGAGATTAAGAATATTTTGGAACAAGTAGGCAATATTGCGGTTGTTGGTTTGTCTGATAAATCAGACCGCACCTCATACATGGTTTCTTATGCTATGCAACAGCGGGGATACCGGATTATTCCGGTAAATCCTGCGGCCGCAGGACAAACGATTCTTGGAGAGACTTGCTATGCCAGTCTTGCTGAAGTACCAGAGCCCGTTGAATTGGTTAATGTATTCCGGCGTAGCGAATACTGCGCAGAGGTTGCGCGTGAAGCCGCTGCTATTGGAGCAAAGATATTGTGGCTGCAACAGGGAATTATAAGCCAGGAAGCCGCTGACATTGCACAGGAGCATGGAATGACGGTTATTATGGATCGTTGCATTAAGGTGGAGGATTCAGTGACCCAAGCTGTACGTAAAGGATAATCACATCGCTGAATCATGCTATATGAGCATGAAAAAAACCTTCTTCCCTTATTTCATAGGGTTGAAGGTTTTTGGTGTGAAATCAGAACTATGATACAGTATATTATACTTTCAGGAATCCATATAATGTATGTATGCTTGGAATATGATAGGGTCTAGTTAAATTCATAGGGTTATCGCTGAGTAATAAGTTATATGACCTGTAAAAGCGTAAATAAATATTTTTGGCTGACGGAACCATTGCTTTGACAAAAGTATTTATTCGGCTTACCATCAGGGATAGAAGGGAGAGGAATGCCATGAATTGGCTCGGATCCTTACAACAGCTTGGTCGTGCTGTCATGCTCCCGACGATGGTGCTACCAGCAGCTGCAATATTGCTAAGTCTCGGCAGCCTTCCTTGGGCCACGTGGGGATTTCCTATGGTGTCTGATATGGCAAATGCGGCGGGACACGGGATTTTTTATTTTTTGCCGTATTTGTTTGCGGTGGGTGTTGCACTGGGTATGTCGAATCAAGCAGGTCAGGCGGGACTGGCTGCATTGGCTGGTATGGCTATATATGATCAGGTCACATTGAGATTTGGAAACGGACTCATTCAGCCAGCGACGCTCATAGGTATCATTTTGGGGATTATTTCAGGCTTGGCTTATAATCGCTTCAAAAGCATTAAGTTGCCCGAAGTGCTTCAGTTTTTTGGGGGAACCCGATTTGTTCTGCTGCTTATTGGCCTGTTCTCTGCTGTATTTGCAGGGCTTATGTTGATTATTGCTCCGCTGATCCAGCGAGGACTGGAATTTATAGTAGGCCTGGAATCGAGCTTGGGCGGTTTTGGACTGCTTATTTACGGTATTCTATACCGATTATTGGCAGCTTTTGGTCTTCATCATCTGCTTAATAATATATTTTGGTTTCAACTGGGTACATATAAAACGCCGTCTGGCAACGTTGTGCAGGGGGATTTGCCCCGGTTTTTTGCTGGCGATCCGACAGCGGGCTATTTCATGTCTGGGTTGTTTCCCATTATGATGTTTGCGATCCCTGCGATTGCGTTAGCGATCATTCAGGAAGCTCGTGAAGATTTGAAGCCAAAGGTGCAGAAAACGTTTCTGACGGCCGCATTGGTCTGCTTTTTTACCGGAGTGTCGGAACAGATTGAGTTTGCCTTTTTGTTTGCTGCTCCTTATTTGTTCCTCGTTCATGCGGTTATGTCCGGTCTGGCCATGTGGCTTACCTTTGAGTTGGACATTCATCATGGCTTTTCATATTCGGCGGGTTTTATAGATTATGTCCTTAATTTCCACCTGTCACATAACGCCTGGTTACTAATTCCAGTCGGAGTGGCATATGGGCTTGTGTATTATGTACTGTTTCGATGGGCGATCCGTCGGTTCCGTATTCCAACCCCTGGTCGCGAGGAAGGCTCAGTTCTGGAGGATTGGGCCGGTAATATTCCTTACAGTGCTCCGCTTATTTTGGAAGCACTCGGTGGGAAGGAGAATATTGTGCAGGTAGAGGCCTGCATTACCCGTTTACGGCTGACCGTTCACAATGACAGGCTGATTAATACCGGAGCAATGAAGGCTTTGGGATCAGCCGGGCTTATTAATCTGGGCGGGGGTAATTTACAAGTCGTATTTGGAACATATTCAGAACTGATCCGTGAGGAAATTGCGAAGTTGATGGAACGTGATCTTCCTCAAATTTTGTTCAATGCTCCTGTACATGGAAAAATGCTACCGATTCATGAAGTGCCTGACAAAATTTTTGCAACGAAGCTGGTTGGGGACGGTGTTGCTTTTGTTCCTGAACGCGGTGAACTTGTGTCTCCGGTGTATGGTACTGTGATGCATTTGTATCCAACCATGCACGCTTTAGGCATCTCCACACGAGAAGGACTTGAGGTTCTGCTTCACATCGGGATTGATACTTCACAGCTAAAAGGGAATTTTACTGCTATGGTAGAAGCAGGCGATACGGTGGAACCGGGGCAATTGCTGATCAAATTTGATTTGCAGGCGCTACGAGAGCAAGCTCCATCGCTGGTGACTCCTATGGTCATCACGAATCCGGATCGCGTCAAGTCGTGGAGCTTTGCTCCGTTTAAAACAGTGAAAAAAGGTCAGGCCTCGGTAATGTCCGTTGTGCTGCATGACAGGAATGTTGGAGGGGTAGAAACATGATAGAAGGCATCGGCGCCGCAGCAGGTGTGGCCATCGGGAAGGCATTTGTCCTGCCGAGCTGGGAATGGGATTTACCAGATCAAAAAATGGATACGGTAGATCTAGCGAAGGAATTTGAACGATTGTATGAAGGGATACGTACATCCAAAAGTGAAATCCAGTTTATTAAGGATGAGTTTCGAGAGATGGTGGGACCGGAGGAATCCAGCATTTTTGATGCTCATCTTGCGATATTGGAAGATCCGGAATTCATGAATGAAATTAGCGGAATTATTCAGCGTCAGTATAAGGCGGCCGAGGTGGCTGTGAAGGAAGCTATTGATCATTTTGTGACCATGTTTGATTTGCTGGATGATGAATATATGAAGGAGCGGGCAATCGACATTAAGGATGTGGGGAACCGACTGCTCAAGCATTTGCTGGGCGCACCGGAAGTGACTCTTCCCAACGACACACAGCCCTATATTCTGGTAGCCAAGGAGCTTTCGCCATCCCAATCGGCACACCTGAATCCCAGCTACGTGTTGGGGATTGTGACTATGAATGGTGGTAAAACATCGCATTCCGCGATTATGGCCCGTGCGCTTGGTATCCCACTCGTTTCAGGATTGGAGAGCAATTTGAATTTGCCCGTTCAAACCGGAGATATGATGGTTGTGGACGGAGACCTGGGCAGGGTGTATGTAAATCCGGAAAAATCAGTAACAGACCACTATATCGTTTTGCGTGACGAGCAGCGACGCAGAAAAGAGCAGCTTCAGGTACTCGCTTCGGTAGAAGCTGTGACCAAGGATGGAACCACGCTGAGGCTGGCGGCCAATATTAGCTCCGTTAAAGAGCTGGAGGCCGCTTTGAAGCATGGAGCTCAAGGTGTGGGGCTGTTCCGCACGGAATTTTTATATATGGATCGCAAATCTGCTCCTGATGAAGAGGAACAGTATGAAGTATATCGGCTAATAGCGGAAAAGGCAGGCAATCACTCCGTAGTCATCCGTACATTGGATATCGGCGGCGACAAGCCGTTGGATTATCTTGAACTCCCAGAGGAAGAAAATCCTTTTCTAGGTTATCGTGCTATACGGATTAGTTTGGATTGGAAGGAAATGTTTAAAACTCAATTGACTGCAATTTTGCGAGCCAGTGCAACGGGGAATATCAAGGTCATGTACCCGATGATCTCATCCGTGGAGGAAGTCCGTCAGGCAGATGTTCTTTTGAAGGAGGCTATGGCGGATCTGGATGCAAGAGGGCTTGCCTATAATCCCAAAATACAGCGAGGAATTATGATTGAGGTTCCGGCTGCGGCGATGATCGCGGATCTATTAGCAGCTGAAACCGATTTTTTTAGTATCGGAACAAATGATCTAGTTCAGTATGTGCTGGCTGTGGACCGTATGAATGAGCAGATTGCGCATATGTACCATCCATACCACCCGGCTGTACTTCGAATGCTGCGCATGACTGCACAGGCGGCACATCAAGCCGGAATTGATGTGAGTGTCTGCGGTGAGATGGCTGGAGATGAACGGTCGGTTCCACTTTGGCTGGAACTAGGAATACATCAGCTCAGTATGTCCCCCCAATCTTTATTGCGGGTCAAGCATCGTGTGCTGAATACGACCGCATCTGAGGCGATGACAGTTGCTCGTGCTTGCTTTGGCATGTCTACTGGTGCAGCGATCGAAGACAAGCTGACTGCGGCTAATATCAGCTGCACCCCGGCCGGACCTGGGCGGCAGTAATGCTTTAAAATCTGAAAGCTTAGCTTGGCTCGTACAAAAAAGCACCTTTAAAACCATGAATAAAGTGGTTTTGAAGGTGCTTTTTCGATATAGCTATAAATAAGGGTTACTCAAGTCCTGAATATGCGGACTGGATATCTTATTTCTGAGCGCTATTAGCTAATACATCGCAGAACGCTTTTCCGTAAGGGGGAAGATCAGGCGGTCGACGAGCGGATACAATATGTCCGTCTGTCACCACAGCTTCATCCTTCCAGATGGCTCCTGCATTTTCCATATCATCACGAATACCTGGTGTGGAGGTGACCGTAACACCATCCAATATTTTTGCAGAAATCAGTACCCAGCCTGCATGGCAGATTTGTCCGATGGGTTTATGTGCGGCATGAAATTCCTGTACGAGTTGAATGACCTTGGGATAGCGGCGCAGTTTATCAGGCGCCCAACCGCCAGGAACGAGAATTCCGTCATAATCGCTGCTATTCAGTTCTTCAAAGGCATATTCTGCTTCAGCAGGTACGCCGTATTTTCCAATATACTTTTTACCCTTTTCAGCACCGGCTAAATGTACTTCCGCGCCTTCTTCACGAACGCGATACACCGGGTACCATAATTCCAGATCCTCGAATTCCTCATCTACCAGGGCAATTACCTTTTTTCCGGTAAGTCTTGACATCCAACCATCCTTTCGTGCGTCACATGATGACACCTTTGTTTTGTAATCTGTACTTTTACATCTTAAGAAAAAGTACGCCCGAAGTCCATTCCTCCGCAGATTCTCGGGTTAGGAGTCGCTCTTTAACAACAATCGTCGTCATTTTTTGACCCCCAAAGCTTTGGTAATTTGTTCATTGCTGCAATCTGTGGAAGGATTTGAGGCCCCAAAGTCGAAATAAAAAAAGGTATGATAGATTTTATTGAGTTAACAAATATTTTATAGACTAGTAGATAGATATATCTGGATTCTGATGAGATCCTCATATAAGTTTGATCCTACGTAATGAGGTGGTAAAATGCATAAGCAATGCCAATGTGGTGAACCGATGGGGCTGGAATTGCGAAAGGTAATATACGCGAGTAAGGTTGAAATTTTGCATGTCCCTGTATTCTCATGTCCGTCATGCTTTTCCAGTGAGGTTTTGCAGCATGTGACGAAGGACATTAAGGAACTATTACAAAGTCTAGGGAGCAAACCTGCACCCCGGCGAATATCTTTTGCACGCAACAATGAACTGGCAGAAATTATTCGTAAGCTTGTACTGGAGGAAGCGGATAATCCCAATGTGGATTGGCAATCCGCTTTGGAGGAGCGAATGGAGCTTCGAATTAATCTCTTACTGGATCTTTATCGCTATGCGAGAAGCCTAGGAGATGAAGATTGGATGAATGATGTAGAGAAAAGATTGGTTCAATTATCCGGTTTTACCAGTAAATCGGTGTTTACGAATACAAAAAACTAAAAAATATGAAAATTTTCATGGTCACCATTGGATTTTACATGTTCTTTTTGTTACGATGAGAATAGGCCATACGACAAGACACAGAAAGGAATGTATATCCAATGGCGACGATGACGAAAATGACTACTATTCAACAATTAAATACGGCTCTGGAAGCGTCATCAGACAAGCCGTTACTCCTCTTTAAGCACAGTACACGTTGTCCGATAAGTGCAGGTGCATATCAGGAAGTGGAGTCTTATTTGGAAGATGCTCCCGACGAAAATATTGAATACGGTATCATTTATGTAGTAGAGGATCGGCCGGTGTCCAATGCGGCTGCGGACATGCTTCAGGTGAAACATGAATCGCCGCAGGCCATTTTAATCAAGGACGGGGAGGCTGTCTGGCATACATCCCATTCGAATATTACAGCCCGTGCGCTTCACGATCATCTCACATAGATAGAATGAGTGCTGTCGTTGCATAAAGTAGTATTTTGTCGTATCATGGTTCTAATTAGTTGATCTAGGATTCGGTTGAAAATTTATTGGCAATGGAGAGAAGGAATGTGACGGTAACGATCTATGATGTAGCTCGCGAAGCTGGTGTCTCAATGGCCACGGTGTCCCGCGTAGTTAACAATAATCCTAATGTAAAACCTCAGACCCGCAAGAAGGTGTACGAAGCGATTGAACAATTGGGATATCGCCCGAATGCGGTAGCTAGAGGTCTGGCCAGCAAGAAGACAACGACTGTTGGCGTGGTTATTCCGGATATATCGAACTCAATTTTTGCAGAAATTGCACGCGGTATTGAGGATATTGCAAATATGTATCACTATAACATTATTTTATGTAATGCCGACAAGCGTAAAGAAAAAGAGATCCGCGTTATCAACACATTACTTGAAAAGCAAGTGGATGGACTGCTGTTCATGGGCGGCACAGTAACGGACGAGCATATTCAGGCCTTCCATACAGCTGCAGTTCCTATTGTTCTATGTGCAACGAGTGATGAAAAAGGTAGCTATCCTTCAGTTGATATTGACCATGAAGCCGCTGCTTTTGATGCAGTTAACACGTTGATCCGTCATGGACACCGTCAAATCGCAATGATCAGTGGTACGCTTCAAGACCCTGCAAACGGCTATGCACGTTTCCAAGGTTACAAGAGAGCATTGGAAACAGCTGGAATTGATTATCAGGAGGATCTCGTGAGAATCGGGAACTACCGCTATGAATCCGGTGTTGAAGCCATGAAATACTTCCTTGGTCTGAAGAAGAAACCAAGTGCTATTTTTGCCGCTACGGATGAAATGGCAATTGGTGCGATTCATAGTATTCAGGATGAGGGATTGAAAGTACCTGATGATTTTTCGGTAATCAGTGTTGACAACATTCGTATGGCCTCCATGGTTCGTCCTCAGCTGACGACCGTCGCACAACCAATGTACGATTTGGGTGCGGTAGCCATGCGTTTGCTGACCAAGCTGATGAAGAAGGAAAACGTGGAGAACTCTCGCGTTATTTTGCCGCACGAGACTATTTTGCGGTTATCAGTTAATTATTTAGACTAGGCACAGTGCCGAATAGGATACACCTTCGATGAAAGCTCCTTTGAGGGAGCTTTTTTCGTAGATACATAGCTTCTTGTGACATCATCATCAAACTAAGAAACGAGGGATGCGTAATGAGCCGACTTTATGGATTAATGGGTGCGATGGATGAAGAAATTGAATTGCTGCTCTCGGCGATGACCGAGGCAAGCAAGACGACCAAGACGGGAATCACATACACTACCGGAATGATTCACGGGCAAAGGGTAGTCGTCTGCAAGTCCGGTGTAGGCAAAGTCAATGCTGCAGTAACAACACAAATCTTGATTGATCATTTTGGCGTCGAACAAATTATATTCACGGGAGTGGCAGGGGCGGTACACCCGGATTTAAACATTGGGGACATTGTCATCTCATCAACATGTATGCAGCATGACATGGATGTAACGCCTTTGGGTTATGCCAGAGGGGTCATTCCTTATCAGGACACCTCAGAGTTCGCGGCCGATCCCGAGCTTGTCAGTCTGGCTGAACAAGCCTGCAAATCGTTTGGCGATCGATACATTGTCGGGAAAGTACTTTCCGGCGATCAATTTGTCGCAAATCGTGAGATAGTGACAGCATTGCACCAAGAAATGGACGGTGCTTGTACCGAGATGGAAGGCGCCGCAGTGGCTCAGACAGCTCATATGAACGCTGTGCCTTATGTTGTCCTACGATCTATGTCAGATAAGGCTGATGGATCGGCTCACGTGAATTATGCTGAGTTTACGGTAGAAGCCTCACATCGTTCGCACCGTATTGTGGAGTTCATGCTCAAGCATTTGGGATAAGAGTGTAATATTTTTAATACATGAATCTTCGAACAAACCGGATACGGTCAAACTGTTCTCGTGATTCGAGGGGCACATCATCTCCCATTCGTACCATCAGACAGTTCGCAGGGTGTGAGCATATTTCAGGATCATCCGTGGCGTACCATACCATATTTACGGTTTTCATCAGACGTTCCATCATGCGGCGGTATTCCCATACGGAAAGACCGCTGCCTTTTAAATCCCAGTGCCAGTAATATTCGGTTGTAAAAATAATATAGGATTCGAGCTGTCCGTCTTCAAAGGCAATCCGAATCATTCGGCTACCCAGGCCCAGTCCGCGATAGTCATCGGCTACCTCGACAGCTCCGAGTTCCAGTAAATCCTTCATGCCAGCTTCCGACCAGCGTTCCATCTCGTCTGGATAGTGAAAAGTGACATATCCCAGAAGGGTTTCTCCATCATGGGCAATGATGATTCTGCCTTCAGGCAATTCTGAAATTTCCACCAGCGCGTCGAATTGCTCCTTTGGTTTACGAAAGGCGTCCAGTTGCGTATGCATTTGAAATGAACGCAATCGATCAGCGGATACCGGTCCTTCTACATGGATGGTTTGTCCGTTATGATCCAGTGTGTCCAAGTGGTACAATTTTAAATGCTGCATGGGTGCGACCTCCTTGTTTGCCATCAGTACCTCTTCATATCCCCTACTTATAACAAAAAAACAAATAAATGAAAAGGATGGTCGTCACATCCTCACCTATGATATACTGATTTAGACACGAATTGTTCACAATTAAATGCTTTAAATCAAACCACAAATCAAAAGACCTGATTTGCATCATTAATTTTGTAAGCGCTATTTTGTTCTGTGTAATTCTCATTATTCCATTGTGAGGAGGCTGAACGCATGAAGATTGAAGAACTCCAGGCTGTAGTTCCCACATCCAACATGGGCCCTTATGAACAAGCTTACAACAACTTTCAGTGGGAAGATGTAGAACGTCATTTTACGTGGTATGAAACAGGCAAAGTGAATATGGCACATGAGGCGATTGATCGACATGTAGAGGAAGGCCGGGGGGAGAAAGCAGCACTTTTGTATTGCGACGCAAACCGTCATGAAACCTACACTTTTTCTCAGCTCCGTGCCAGCTCCAACAGGTTCGGAAATGTGCTGCGCAAATACGGTATTGGTAAAGGGGAGCGGGTGTTTATATTCATGCCGCGTTCACCTGAACTGGTCATTAGCATGCTTGGGGTTTTAAAGGTAGGGGCTGTTGTCGGTCCACTATTTGAGGCGTTTATGGAAACGGCGGTTAAAGATCGCTTGGAGGATAGCGGGGCGGTGGCACTAGTAACCACACCTGCGCTTCTTTCACGGGTGAAACGTGAGGAGCTTCCTGCGTTGCGTCATATTTTTGTGGTTGGTGATATGGACGAACGGGAGCAGGGAATTATTGATTTCGAAACGGAAATGCTCACGTCCTCAGAAGATCTTGAGCCCGAATGGCTGGGGCGTGAAGATGGATTAATTATTCACTATACGTCAGGCTCAACGGGCAAGCCCAAAGGCGTGTATCATGTGCAAAATGCAATGATTCAGCATTACTATACGGGGAAAGTGGTACTGGATCTGCGGGAAGATGATGTGTATTGGTGTACTGCGGACCCTGGTTGGGTTACGGGAACATCATATGGTATTTTTGCTCCTTGGCTAAATGGAGCCACGAATGTCATCCGTGGAGGACGTTTCAGCCCAGAGGATTGGTACCGCACGATTGAACGTCACGAAGTGACTATTTGGTATAGTGCTCCTACGGCGTTTCGGATGTTGATGAGCGCAGGGGAGCAGGTAGTTGCCAATTATGATCTAAGCAGCTTGCGGCATGTATTATCCGTTGGGGAGCCACTGAATCCCGAGGTAGTGAGATGGGGTTGGCAAGTATACACACAGCGTATTCATGATACTTGGTGGATGACGGAAACAGGAGGACAGTTGATCTGTAATTACCCAGAGCTGCCGATTAAGCCGGGTTCGATGGGAAAGCCACTTCCAGGTATTCAGGCTGCTATTTTGGACGACAGAGGCCAGGTGTTGCCTCCTAATAGGATGGGACATTTGGCGATTCGTACACCATGGCCATCCATGATGAGCCGCATATGGAACAACCCCAATAAGTTTCAGGAATATTTCCGCTTTTCCGGTTGGTATGTATCCGGTGATTCAGCTTACATGGATGAGGATGGATATTTCTGGTTTCAGGGGAGAATTGATGATGTTATTAACTCCTCTGGAGAGCGCATCGGTCCTTTTGAGGTGGAGAGCAAGCTTCTGGAGCATCCTGCCGTAGCAGAAGCAGGAGTCATTGGCAAACCAGATACTGTACGAGGAGAGATCATTAAAGCTTTTCTCGCCCTGCGTGATGGCTATACCGCGTCGGAAGCGTTACAACAGGACATTTACCGCTTCGTCAAGGAAGGGCTGTCTGCTCATGCTGCTCCGCGTGAAATTGAATTTAAGGAAAGGTTACCCAAAACCCGTTCCGGCAAAATTATGAGACGTGTGCTGAAAGCTTGGGAGCTTAACCTTCCTACAGGTGACTTGTCTACTATTGAGGATTGAATTGATGCATGTTTGCACCAAAAAGGGAGTCTCCATAGCTATTATAGCTATGGAGACTCCCTTTTTTATTAGGGTGAACTCATGCATCTCACCCAAACTATCGCTTCTTGTTTTTGTTTTGAACTATGGACGAACGGCTCCAGAAGGAGCTGATTCCCCCATGGTATTCATGGAAGTAACACGGAACCAGCCTTTGGGCTTGCGGCCTGGTTTATACTCAAAGCTGGTGTTTGCGGTAGAGCCTATGTTTTTAAAAGGCTCCGCACCGCTTTCACTGTAATATACGTTATAGGCTGTTATAGCGTCCGCAGGCTTTCCTGCACTCCATTGGAGGACTACGGACGTGCCTGCAGCTTTAGCTTGGGGCTGCCCAGGAGCAGTAGGAACTTCTGTAGGCTGTGCACCTGTTCCATCTCCCTCGCCCGGAATATCTGGTGACTCAGAATCTGCAGGTGGCACTACAGGCGCTGCACTTGCTTGGGTACTTGGCCCAGATTCATGTCCTCCCACATCAACGGCGGTCACATAGTAACTTGCGCTGCTTCCACCAGGGCTATCAGAGAATACCTTGGAGCCATCAGCCATGACAACCTTTCCAAGCCGTTGGAAGCTGCCTCCATCTGTAGAACGATATAGACGGTAACCTACAACATCACTGTTTCCGCTTGGGCTAAAGCTAATTATGGCTTTGCCATCACTATAGCTTACGCTGACGCTAGATGGAGCGTTAGGAGCTGCCCCATCGTCCTTGCGTGGATCAATCTGAGTAGGTGCTTCTTTATCTGCATCTTGAGGCAGATAGTAGGACAACGAATTATGCCGTCTCATCACTCTAAAGGCTTGCTGAAGCTCTTTAATCAATTCTGAGATTGGCTTTTCCCGTTTTCTAACGGTCCGTTCATACAACATATCATCTGGCGTACCATCACGTGGAATGTAATTTACACCCTGATAGGTAATGTATTTCGCACGGGTAACACCATTTTCACTGTTTTTGGGTAAATATTTACTGTTATAAATGTCTGAACCATAGGCGGACGCTGTCCGGCTTACAATACCGTCAGGTCTCTTGAAACTGTCCGTTTGGAATAACTGAGAATCTTTAGCCGTTACTTCATTCATGATTAGAGCCCATAGACGACGAGCCCGCTCTTTTTGTGCTTTCGTTTCAAGCTTATTGACAGGTTGCTTGTAACCAACCCACACTCCCAGCGTGACGTCAGGCGTAAAACCCTCAAACCACACATCGGTGTAAGATTGCGTAGTACCTGTCTTGCCGGCGATCGGAATCTTGCCGGATTGATTAAAGTTACGCTTCACCAGTCTGCCTGTGCCTTCCGATACGGCTGTACGTAACATATCTGTCATCAGGTAGGCGGTTTGTGGTGTGAAGGCCTGTACAGGATTAGGCTGATGCTTGTATACAATATTGCCTTGCGAATCCACGATCTTTTCGATCATGTAGGCATCATTAAACACACCGCCATTTGGGATGGCTCCATATGCATTGGTTAGTTCCTCAACGGTTACCCCGTGGGCCAAGCCGCCGAGTACACCGGTTTGGGCGTTGTTATCACTTGGTTCCAAGGTGGTAATACCCAGTTTTTTAGCAAAAGCCCAAGCCTTATTGATCCCTACCTTTTCGTTAAACAGCTTGAGTGCTATCGTATTTAGCGATTGATTCAGTGCATAACGCGCTGTGACTAATCCTTGGTAGCGGTTGTTGGCATTTTTCGGGATGTGATATCCATTACTGCCATCTTTCAAAATAATAGGAGCATCATCCACAATCGTGCCAGGCTGTACAAGACCGCTGTCCAAAGCAGGCAGATAAGCAGCAATCGGTTTCATGGCTGAACCCGGCTGGCGTACCATCTGGGTAGCATAGTTCATTTGCTCTTTTTGGAAGTCCCGACCTTCCATCATACCGAGAATGGCGCCGGTTTTATGCTGAATCAGAATGGCCGCCGCTTGCTCGTCACCCTTGGTTTTACTTGTAGCAGAGAAGTTGTCATTATTTTCTGCAATTTGACGCATGGATTTGTACACGCTCTTATCAATGGTGGTATATACCATATAGCCGCCTGTGCGAAGCTGCTGTTCAGCTTCTTTGAGCATGTCGTTATCATCCTTGGTTTTGGTATCTGCACTGGCATTAGCTGCTTGACTCGGATTGGTGACAGACATGAGTGCCTGAGCAGCTTGCCGCTCTGTTTCCATCATAAGATATGGATAGGTGTTATAAGCCTTAACAGTGCGTGGTGCTAGAGATTTTTTGATATCAAAAGCCATCGCTTCATCATATTGTGCTTTATTGATTTTGTTCTCCTCCAGCATTCGGCTGAGCACCAGGTGCTGGCGGTTAATCGCTCTTTTAAATCCGGCTTCATTAAACTCACCTTTACCGTTGTAAGCAGAATAAGAAGAAGGGAGTTGCGGCAGACCTGCCAGATAGGCAGCTTGGGCTACATTAAGCTTGCCCAAATCATTCTCATTAAAAATACCTTTGGCCGCTGCTTTAATACCAAAGACGTTGTAACCGCTTGATCCGTTACCGAAAGGTACCTTATTGAGATAGGCTGTAATTATTTGCTGCTTGCTCAGGAAGCGCTCAAGGCGCAGAGATAGCAAAATTTCTTTGACCTTGCGGTCATCCGTACGATCAAGATTTAAAAAGACACGACGTGCAAGCTGCTGGGTAAGCGTACTCCCTCCAGTTTGTACGGATTCATGTAGTGCCTTTTGCTTCACAGCACGCAGCGTTCCCGACAAATCGACACCTTTATGCTCGTAAAAATGATTATCTTCAATGGCAATAACTGCGTCAATGACGAGCTGAGGAATCTCCTTAAACGTAACAGGTCTTCGATCTTCCTCGGTCCGAAGCTGCCCGATGGGAGAGCCATCATTAAAATAAGCGAAGCCTGTAATTGCATTTTTATCTACTTCCTGTAGAATCGTAGATCTGGAACGCACGGGCTCGTTTTTTACAATAGAAGCAACATAGCCAGCGGCGGTTCCCCCTGCGAATAGTGCCCCCATAAAACCGATGATGACGACCCACTTTATGACACGGCCGAGCCTTCGCATGGTTCTCCGTAAGCGGGAAGGCTTAGGCTCTGATACATTGTTTTTTTCTTCAACCATTAAGTCTTCCTCCTTTATAACAGCCATTATTATAGCATAAAATTACAAAATGAACCCATATGCTAAAAAGCCTGTCTTTTGGTGTCGTTGACTACATAAAAACAGTGTGTTATAAATAGGTCAAAGTAAATATCGTGAAAAGCAGAGAAAGACTTCAGTAGAAGGTGGAATCACGTTGTGCAGAGAGCCGATGGGTGGTGTGAATCGGTAGCGTCCCTCCTTTGAATTACCGTCTGGAGCTGTCTGGATGAATGGAAGCTTTTGCAGGTTTGCGAAGCTCTCCATAGTAATCCGGTACCGGGTGTAAACTCGTTATAGGAATGAAGTGAAAGAAACGTTGGTTTTTTGCATACGTTTCTTTAATTAGGGTGGTAACGCGAGTAGCTCCTTCTCGTCCCTTGGGATGAAAGGGGCTTTTTGGTTTGTTTAAATAGTAAATATTGGATGGAAAATAGGAGGGATTCAAGATGAAGTGGGAAGAATTGAAGCCTGAGCAACAGGCAGAGGTAGAACGACAACTAGAAGTTATCCGTCGTGGAGTAGCGGAAATTGTACCTGAGGATGAGCTGAAGCGTAAGGTTATTAAATCGGTTGTTAGCGGCGAGCCACTTAAAATTAAGCTGGGTCTAGATCCGTCTGCACCCGATATTCACATCGGACATACGGTTGTTATGCACAAACTGCGCCAGTTCCAGGAATTAGGGCATCAAGTGCAACTGATTATCGGAGATTTTACAGGCAGAATTGGTGATCCGACAGGTAAATCGGAGACCCGCAAGCAACTGACTGAGGAAGATGTACAGCGTAATGCACAAACATACAAGGAACAAATTTTTAAGATTCTCGATCCTGAAAAGACAAAGGTATGCTACAATTCCGAATGGTTAGGACCGATGTCTTTTGCGGATGTGGTAACTCTGTCTGCCAAAGTAACGGTTGCCCGTATGTTGGAGCGGGATGATTTTACAAAAAGGTACCAAAACGGCTTGCCGATCAGCATCCATGAGTTCTTTTACCCGCTGATGCAGGGCATGGACTCTGTGGCTCTCCAAAGCGATATAGAATTGGGAGGAACAGATCAAAAGTTTAATCTGCTGATGGGCAGAACCCTGCAAAAGGAATACGGAGTAGAACCGCAGGCAACCATTACATTGCCACTGCTTGAGGGGCTTGATGGCGTTCAAAAGATGAGTAAAAGTTTGGGTAACTACATTGGTGTGGATGAGGAGCCAAATGAAATTTATGGTAAATCGATGTCCGTTCCTGATGAGTTGATGCTGAAATATTTTGAGCTTGCAACGGATATTACCAATGAGGAGCTGGCAGAGCTGGCGAAAGGTGTTAAGGAGGGTTCGGTGCATCCACGCGATGCCAAAATGAAACTGGCCGGAACATTAGTGCGCATGTACCACGGTGAAGAGGCGGCAGAAGCGGCCAAGCAGCATTTTGTGACTGTATTCCAACAACGCGCGCTTCCTGATGACATTGAAGAATTCACCTTAACAGCAGATCAGTTAGAAGAAGGTGGCATTCGTGTGATCCAGTTGCTGACTCATCTAGGCTTTGCAGCATCTAACGGTGAGGCCAAGCGTAGTATTCAGCAGGGGTCGGTCAAAATTAATGAAGAGAAGTGGACCGATGTGAACGAAGCATACAAGCCGCAGGAAGGCGACATTGTACAGGTAGGTAAACGGAAATTTGCTAAAATCAAGCTTGGATAATTAAAATACATTTAAAAGCAGCGTTGAGATTGATCTCGTATCTCAGTGCTGCTTTTTTTATTTCTACCAAGCGAAAAGCCGTGGTAAACTTAGCACAAATAATCAAACAAATAGATACAGAGTTTTACATAATGAATACGTGGGTTGCCCAATGTGGGTGAAGGCTAGATAAATAACAAGTGTGGGGAAGGATTATATGGACTACTTTAAACGAATTCAGTGTGCGATTGAGTTTATTGAATTGAATCTCCGGGAAGATTTAAAAATTGCCGAGATTGCTTCACAGGCATACTTTTCAGCTTTTCATTTCCAGCGGGTTTTTCAGGCCATTTCGGGTTTTACAGTTCAACAATATATAAGAAGGAGAAGATTGTCCGAGGCGGCAAAACGGCTAAAGCAATCCAACCAAAAGGTATTGGACATAGCTATTGAGTATCAGTACAACTCGCAAGAAGCTTTTACTCGCGCTTTTGAAAAAAGTTTTGGGATCACCCCTGGGAAATATCGTAACTGTGATATTGAGCTTTCTGATCAAAGTAAAATCAATTTTCTGGATTACAAAAAAAACGCAGCGGAGGAATTAGAGGTGAACAAGCCTGTGATACTGCAACTCGAAACGACCAAAATTGTAGGATATGAATATAAAACAAATCTCAATAATGAGCAGCATTATAAAGAAATCCCAGGATTTTATGAACACTTTGGCGCACATGAATATTTTATGTGTATTCCAAATAAAATCGCACCGGGAATGTCATATGGGATTGCCTGTCGATTTGAAGACAACGGTGCATTTTCATTTGTGGTGGGTGAGGCCGTTGAAGAAGAATCAAAAGAACTGGCTGAGGGTTTCATATATATGGAGATTCCAGCAGGCAAGTATGCTGAGTTTGACGCTTCAGGTTCAAATGGACGTGTTCAGAGTATACGAGATTTTATCTACGGCACATGGCTTCCTAATTCTAATTTTGAACGGAGGGAGGGACCTGATTTTGAAATTACGGACGTGATGAATTCCTATCCTGATCATTTGAATATGAAAGTGTACATCCCCATTGAATAAAACTCTAAGGCTTAATGCGTGGGGAATATAAAAAGCACCCGAATGAATTCGGGTGCTTTTTGGTGCTAATGCAAGGATTAGCGGTTGTAGAATTCGACGATTTGTTTTTCATCGATATCTTGGGACAATTCAGCACGCTCAGGCAAACGAATGTATTTACCTTCCAGAGCTGCGTCATTGTACTCCAGGTAAGCTGCCAAGTGGTTACGGTTTTCCAAAGCTTCTTTGATGGAAGACAGGGAACGACTTCTTTCACGAAGACCGATCACGTCGCCAAGGCTTACTTGGTAAGAAGCGATGTCAACTTTTTTACCGTTCACAGTAACGTGACCATGAGCTACCAATTGACGTGCGCCTGCACGGGAATTAGCAAAGCCAAGACGGAATACAAGGTTGTCCAGGCGGCTTTCCAGCAAGAACATGAAGTTCTCACCAGCGATACCGTGCATGTGTTGAGCTTTGTTGAACAGGGTACGGAATTGTTTTTCACCCAAACCGTACATGTGGCGCAGCTTTTGCTTTTCTTGAAGCTGCATACCGTAGTTACTGATTTTTCTCCGTTGGTTTGCACCATGTTGTCCCGGAGGGAAAGGGCGTTTCAATTCTTTACCTGTGCCGCTCAGGGAAATACCGAGACGACGGCTCAATTTAAATTTAGGACCAGTGTAACGTGCCATTATAGAGTTAACTCCTTCATAATTAAAATTTGAGTTGGGGCTCTCTTTGCGCTCCAATTTGTTCGGCGCTACCTAGTAAGGTGAGACGCACTACTGACAGAAAAGTTCAGCCGCTGTCCTGTCAGCAACAAATAAGATGAGGGTGACACAAACTGTTACGCCCAAAATTTAAGATCCGCACAGTAGATAGTTCTGCCGTACAGTCTTTTTCAATAATATATATTATATGGTATAGTGGGTCAATGTCAAGAAGAGAAAAAGAATGAAAACGTCAAAATTTGTCGATAGGGCTTTAGAACTAAAAAAGTGGGACGAATTTCTGAAAAATGGATGCAAATTTCTAAAGTTGAGAGTAAAATAGATCATATTATGAGCTATAGTGGTGTATAGCCGCTGTCTTGGTACAGCTAATTTTGCTGTGAAGGAGCGCCTTAATATGTCGGAATTTTCAACAACGGATCAGCAAACGCTTGACAGTAAAACAGTGCAGGCTAGCGGTGCTCCGCTGTTTGATGATAAAGGATATACGTCTTTTGCCTGGCTCCAGAACATGGATATGACACCCTATGATTACCCCTATATTAATCAGCTTCTCGTCCAAGGATATCGGAATTGGTTACAGCAGAGCAATGGTATATCCTGGATCAGTGAAGAGTATACTGCTGTCTTTAATTTTACAGGTGTTCGGGTTGCTGGTAGGGAAGAGGATGATGACGAGGATTTAGAGTTGGTCGAGCGTTGTTGCATATCTAGAGAGATGGAAGTGAGCCAGCGTAAACTTCGAGATGGGAGCCTTGCATTTGTATACATGGTCCCCATATTATGCCGCAATTACAAGAGAGAGCCTTTCGCCGCTCTTCGTTTTACACGGCCTGCTCAACATTCTGTCTCGAATCAGGACGCATTGTTAGTGGCTTCTTTGCATTTTAGATCCTGCTTTTACTCGAAGTTTGAGTATATATTTATGGAAGATATCCTAGGGATGCAGAATCGGAGCGAACGTGAGGGCAGACGCCGCTCTATTTTATTTCAGATTGTAAAACGGATGCATGACAAGATCGATGTGGAAGGCGTGCTGGATGAAGTATTTGGAAGTATCGCCTATTTGTTTCCCCATGTGGATATCACGTTGTATATGAGTCAGGATCGGCACAGTCGAAATCCTCAGGTCAAGCCTTTGTTGCTGCATGAACGGGACGAGGATGTATGTGTCCGTGCATTTATGAAAGGGCAAATGGCTGTGAATGAGCCTGCTGGTCCACAAGATGAAATAACTGAAATCGGTATCCCGTTACGTGGTAAGCAGGGCGTATATGGTGTTTTCCATATGATTCTTCCGGCAGGTGCGGATAGTATGGAAAAAGTGGACGTAGAGCTGATTGCGATGATGGCAGATACAGCTGGCACCGCATTTGAAAATGCGAAGCTGCTGGAGCAATCGAATGTACTTATCCATGAATTGCGGCTCATTAATGAGTTGGTTCAGCGTTTGAATCAGAGCCTGAAATTAAATGAAATATTTGAGTTTGCCGTGCAGGAGTTATTAAAAATGTTCATGGCCGACTTTTGTTGTATTGTGCAGCTGGATCAGGATGGAAGTTGCTTTAGGGTGATGTCAAGCAATGTGGAAAGTTTAAAGCTGGAGAGTTACCCTCGTGAAGGCGGATTTGCTGGACTGATATGCAAAACAGGAGAGCCTGTGATTGTGTCTGACTATAGGAAGGATGGAAAGATATCCTCTTGGTTTATGGATGCGACTGACTCTCAGTCATTGATGGCTGTGCCTATGAAGAACAGGGGGACTCCTAGAGGGGTTATATTATTATCGAGCAAGCTTCCACACTTTTTTTCTTACGATAATTACAAGATGCTGCAAATGCTGGCTCCTCATATCGGACTGGCCGTAACTAATGCTATGCTGCATGCCGAGGTGCGGCGTCTCGCTAATATGGACATGCTAACAGGTTTATATGTGCGTCATTATGTAGACCGAATCATTCAGGAGCATCAGGAAAAAGATTTCTGTGGCTCTCTTATTTTGGTCGATATTGACCAATTCAAGCAGGTGAATGATACGTATGGCCACCAGACGGGGGACGAAATTCTGAAAAGCGTCAGCAATATTGTTCGCTCGGCGACCCGTGATGAGGATGTATGTGCCAGATGGGGCGGAGAGGAGCTTGCCATTTATTTGCCGCAGCTGGGGGTGCAGCAGGCACTGGGGTATGCAGAAAAAATACGTAGCCGTGTACAATATGAAACTAATCCTCAGGTGACTGTTTCTTGTGGGATTGCTGAATGGAACTGGCTGGACGAGCAGATCAGTATCGAATCTTTATTTTATAGGGCTGATATGGCCTTATATGAAGCAAAAAATGAAGGCCGTAATCGTATAGTTATTGATCATATAGGCGATGTGTAGAGAATATTCCTTAGGGAATGTTCTCTTTTTGTTTTGCATAACCGTTTGTAGACAGGTAATCCTAAGCGTAGCTATAACATGGATGTTCTAAAACAGAATTTTTATCATGATTTATAGTCATGTTTAGGATAGGACGGATGATGGTATGCATTGGAGAAAGCAATGGGTAATGCGGGGCTGTGCGTTTCTAATTATATGTGTGTTAAGCGGTTGTGTACTGGATCGACAATATACTCCTGAGCAGATTTTTAGAAGATCTGTTGCAGGAATGGCTGGCAGAGAGAGGATAACATTTAGCGGACAGACTGGAATCAGAACTGACGGCGGTCTGCCTACGGCTAAACAGTTTGAATATCGCGGGAAGCTAAGAAATCACGATGAATTAATCATGCACTGGGGATCTACAGAGGCTTTCCGTAAGCAAGGCGACTATGTAGCACTAAAAGAAGGTAAGTCCGAGCCTGGTGTTACACATGAACGATTTCTTCGTCAAAATGGGAAATGGATTGCGCTGACATCTGGGGATACTTCTATGGTTCAAAATGGCATGTTAAATCGCTTCAATCCGATTCAGGAGCTAGAGGAATTAAATACACTGAATAAGAGCATTCGTATGGAAAAGGGAGCTGCCCGGGGAACTTGGGTGGTGAGGATTGAACCAGAACCTGCCTCGGCAAAGCGTTGGTTAAAAGAACGTTTAATGGAAGAGATGAATACGTTAAATCCTCAAATCAGGATATTAAAAACACAGCATACAGAAACAAACCGAGAGCTGCAACAAAAGCTGAGCCAAATATGGAAGCAGAGTTGTGAGGATATGAACAACCAACTGGAGCATTCCAGTGTGCAGACTGTGTACCATTTAACTATAGATCGCCAAACGGGTTTACCCTTAAATCTATCATCGGAATGCCGAATTTCCCGACAGGTTGCGAATGAAGAGCAGCATCAGGAGGCTCTGATCACCCGAGTTGTTTTTGAGGACTACAAGTAACGGAGCGGGCATGATACAATGGAATTTGAATTAACCGTTGTTCAAAAAGAGCGAATAAAGAAGGAGAGACACTACATGAAAGATCCTAGAATACTTAAGCTGGCGGAAAATCTGGTAGGTTACTCTGTTGAAGTGCAGCCTGGAGAAAATGTATTGATCGAAATGATTGGTACAGAGCGTGACTTGCTTAACGCCATCATTCATGAAGTTGGTAAAAAGGGTGGAAATGTTTTTGTTCAGCTTACAGATCGTAAGGTGCAGAGCGCTATGCTTCGCAATGCGACAAAGGAAATGCTGGAAACTTGGGCTGAAATTGACCTCAACCGGATGAAACAAATGGACTGTTACATCGGAATTCGTGCAGGCGAAAATGTAAATGATCTGTCAGATGTACCGGAAGATAAAATGAAAATGTATAATTCAATTTATCAGCATGCGGTACATAGCGAACAACGAGTGAAACACACAAAATGGGTAGTGCTGCGTTATCCGAATGACAGCATGGCTCAATTGGCCAATATCAGCACCGAAGCATTCGAAGATTTTTATTTCGATGTATGTAACCTGGATTACGCAAAAATGGACAAGGCTCAAGATGCATTGGCAGACTTGATGAATCGGACAGACAAAGTACGGATCAGCGGTCCAGGTACTGACCTGAGCTTCTCTATCAAGCAAATCGGAGCCATTAAGTGTTCGGGTCAATGCAATATTCCGGATGGCGAAGTATACAGCGCGCCTGTACGTGATTCAGTTAACGGAACTATTAGCTATAATGCACAAACCCTGTATAATGGAATTACCTTTGAGAATGTTAAATTCCGTTTTGAAAATGGTAAAATCGTGGAAGCGACAAGCAACGATACAAAGCGGTTAAATGATATTCTCGATTCCGATGAGGGAGCACGCTATATTGGCGAGTTTGCCATCGGGTTTAACCCACACATTTTACACCCAATGAAGGATATTCTGTTTGACGAGAAGATTGCAGGCAGCTTGCACTTTACACCAGGTCAAGCTTATGAAACGGCGGATAACGGTAACCGTTCTTCGATTCATTGGGATTTGGTATTGATTCAACGTCCAGAATATGGTGGCGGTGAAATTTATTTTGATGATGTTCTAATCCGTAAGGATGGCATTTTTGTGCTGCCTGAGCTGGAGCCTTTAAATCCTGAAAACTTGAAATAACGATATCTGTTCTTGCTGAGAAAGCGATTTCAATGTATCATAATGAATGAGCATTGATACATGACAATCCAGTAAAGCGAGGGATCTTACTATGTCCAACAATAATGCGGCGGTTGTTGAAATTGCACAGACGGCGAGCAAATTCACTTCTTCCATCGTCCTTCATTCCGAAAATAAGTATATTGATGTGAAAAGTATACTGGGCTTGTTTACGACGTTGGTCAGCAGTCACAGTTATGAGCTGCATGTTCACGGGCCTGACGCCGAGGAAGCCAAAAAAGCGATTATTGAGGTGTTCCAGAAGCACGGGCTGCACATTTCAGTAGCCACCTAACTTATTGAGGAAGCAAAAGCATCCCTACCTGTAACTGTAGGGATGCTTTTTTTGTCAGGTTCTTGTATTAGCCTGCAATTTGGTCTAATATTAAGGTTAGGACGTCTTGTGCGACATTGAGACATAGGGGGGAAGAATCCATGACTTCATCTGATTTGCAGGAACAATTGAATATCAAGGCCATTAATCTGCTTCAGGAAGATGCAGATAAAATAAAGAAGCTTATTGAAGTACAGATGGAGAATCTGGCAACCCGTTATTGCCCTCTCTATGAGGAAGTGCTGGATACTCAGATGTACGGATTTTCCAAGGAAGTGGATTTTGCGGTTCGTGCCGGACTTCTTCCGGAAATGGTAGGTAAACAGCTGGTCAGTGAGCTGGAACGCAATCTGGCTATTCTATATGAGGCCATGAATAATAAGGCTAATTAGGAAGACGGTTGAATTGATGAGAGCATGCGAAGTTTGAGAGCATGCTTTTTTTGATGCCATTTTTTAAAAAGGGGACGAGAGGTCGCTTATAGCATTCACCTTTGCCCTTGAATTTTTACAGTTTAAGGGGTTATATCGTCTTAAAAATTCAAGGGCATTAGTGATCAGAAGAATAAACGAAACGCGAAGAAGTCACTACAATGTAATCTACATTTTAAACTTTGGAAGCTACACCAGGAAGAAGGATACACCCAACAATACATACACTACCAGTAGCATGAGTCCCTCATACCAGTTGGTTGAGCCGTCCTGAGTGATGGATTTGGCGATAAATACAGCGACGGCAATGGCTACCAATTCAATGGTGGTGAAAACGATATTCATCGTGTTTCCCATAAAGTAACTGACAAAAATCAGCACAGGGGCAACGAATAGGGCAATTTGCAAACTGCTGCCGACAGCAATTTCAACAGATGCACCGATTTTGTTCTTCATGGCTAGTAAAATGGCAGCGCTATGTTCGGCCGCATTACCAATAATAGCGACAAGAAATGCACCCACAAACAATTCGCTGAGTCCAAATTGAGTCGTAAATACTTCCAGTGTACCTACCAGCCATTCACTGACAAAAGCGACCATAACGGTAGCGAGTACCAAATAGGCAATGGATTTATTTCTAGACCATACAGGGGCATGCTCATGCGGCAATTCTTCATCTTTTTGTTCGGTCACGTCAGCTAAATAGTCCTTATGCGTAATCATAGAAAAAATAAGCCACGCAATATACGCGACAATGAGCGTGCCTGCAACAATGAGACTGAGTGTATCTGACTCGCTATCCGTGATCACATGTGTGTTCAGAAAGACAGCTGGAACGAACAAGGCAATAACAGCCACAATCATCAGTGAGCCACTTAATCCAGCCAGCGATATATTGAAATTTTGCACTTTATATTTCAAACCGCCAGCGAACAGACTCGCTCCGAGCACCAGCAGCAGATTGCCGATGATCGAACCGGTAAGACTGGCCTTTACCATATCGTAAAGACCTTCTTTGACAAGAAAAATGGCGATGATCAGCTCGGCTGCGTTACCAAAGGTGGCATTTAAGAATCCACCTAAACGTTGACCAGCATAATGAGCAACACTTTCAGTCGCCCTACCGAGAAAACCGGCTACGAATACAACAGAAATCGCACAAATGACAAATTGGGCTATGGCATTCCAATGTGTGTAATGAGCGACTGCACTAAGAGCAAATGTCGCTATAAGCAAAGCGGGAGATAACCATTTTTTCAATGAAGAGCACCTCGATATCAATAGATGTGTACAAGTTTGGTGAATACTGTCACTTGTATGGATTTTTCTAAATTAATATACCCAAAATGATATAGGTTGTAAACGAACGATGTTTTTATACGTAAGGTTTGCATTTGGAGTGGCTGAGGCTTTACAATACAAATAAAGGATGGATGAAGGGGGACATAGGTCATGGCAGAGCAAATTCAACAACTGGAAGCAGGAAACATCAAGATTTCCAACGATGTCGTAGGAAAAATTGCCGGGATGGCCGCATTAGAGACACCAGGCATTGCTGCAATGTCAGGCGGCTTATCGGAAGGCTGGGCCAAAAGGCTGAGCGGTAAAAATGTGCAAAAGGGCGTATCAGTGGAGGTTGGACAACTGGAAGCTGCCATTGATCTACGTATTATCGTGCTCTACGAAACACCTATTCATGAGGTGTCCCGAATTCTTCAGCAAAATGTGCGAGAAGCCGTCGAAAGCATGACGGGGTTGCGGGTCGTGGAAGTGAACGTAAAAGTGGAAGGTGTCGCGTTCAAGGACGACGCAGTGTAATAGAACCACTGCATGCTAATGGACATTTTTTCACCAATGGTATAGATGCCGGGAATTCCGTGCGATAATCCGCATAAGAACACGAAAACTGGTGGTTATAAAACGCCAGTTTTCGTTTTGTGAATCTTCTGGTTAACATTTTGCAGACGGACCTGTAGTTATATACATATACAAAAAAAGAACTTCCAATGCCACCGTGATTAGTGGTCATATGGAAGTTCTTTTTTTAGCGGTAACGGTTGGTTCTACGAGTTTGAAAGCGAGTGGGAACTTCATTACGGACCGTCACCCCTGTGGTGCGTTCTTGCACTGCTTGTTTGGTGTTCTCACGAGAAATACTGAGCATGATGCCCATAGAAAACATCATGACAAGCAGGGAGGAACCACCAAAGCTAATAAACGGAAGAGTTACGCCAGTGATTGGAATCGTTTGGGTTACCCCGCCGATATTAATGAAGGCCTGAATGGCGATCAAACCCATGATGCCAGTGCCCACCAACGTTCCGAACGGATCATGGCAACGCAGAGCAATGATCATGCCTCGCCAAATGAAATACAAATATAGCATTAGGAAAATGGCTGTTCCGATAAATCCGAATTCTTCACCAATAACTGAAAAGATAAAATCATTAAACGAGTTGGGCAGATAATGAAGCTTGATAATGCCTTTACCAAATCCTGATCCGTTTAAGCCGCCTTCGCCAATTGCTTGCAGGGACTGCACCAGATTGTATCCTGTGCCTTGTCTATACTTCTCGGGATTAAGAAAGGCTTGAAAGCGTCCGATTTTATAATCTTGCTTGGCAGCAGTAGCCTGTCCATTTGCGCTGTCGGAATCTCCTCCAAACAACGATCCAATACCAAATACGATGGAAGCGCCTAGCACGAGCAGGATGATTGATGCTGTAATGTGTTTGACGCTGGCCCCCCCGGCATAAATAATCAGGCCGCTGGTGGCTACCAAAATAAAGCAGGAGCCTAAATCCGGTTGAAGCATGATGAGTCCTGCGACAGAGCCTACAATGACCGTTACAGGTATGTAGCCAGTCCGCAAATCTCTAAATCGATCTCCTTTTTTGACAATCAGTGCGGATAAGTAAAGGATGATGGATATCTTTGCGAGTTCTGTTGGCTGGAAGCCAATACTACCAAATCTGAGCCAGCTTTTTGCACCATTCAGAGAGCCTGTAAAAAGTACGATGATTAGCAGTAATATGGTTATGAAAAATAAAGGTACAAAAAGCTTTTTATATTTTTCCATCTTAATATTCATAGCTACCAGCATAATAAAAAGTCCAAGTATAGCAAATGCGGACTGGCGCTTTACAAAATATAAAGAGTCAAAATTGTATTCTTTATTCAGCAGAGCTACGCTGGAGCTGGAGCTAAATACCATGATTACACCGAATCCAACCAGCAACAAAGTGAGGATCAGCAATTGGAAATCCGGTGTCCCTCTTCTTCGAGTCTCCGGCTTCGTATTTCTCATATCAGCTTCCCCCGGTATTCGCCGCAAGGTATATTCCTCGCAGACGTTTATCATTTTATCGTTTATCCATTTTATCATAGTATGTTTGATAGGCTTCTGCAACCATCTGGAACAACAGATATCACAACAATTCCATATCTGCTACAATAGGATAAAAATAAAGACTTGAGAGAAACGGCGCGTATGGGGTAAAGCTGCATGATTTATCGGAAGCTGTCCCGATGTTTTAAAAGGAGAGGTGGAACATAATGACACAACAGGCGATGGACCAAACCTGGTTTAATCAATTACAACAAAACATGGTGGAGTGGCGTAGACATTTACATAAGAATCCCGAAATTTCTTTTCAGGAAAGTAAAACTGCCGCTTTTGTAGCGGATAAGCTAGAGAGCTGGGGATTAGATGTTCGCCGACAGGTAGGGGGACACGGTGTTGTAGGTACCATTCGTGGTGCCAAACCTGGACCTGTGGTTATGTTACGCGCCGATATGGACGCTCTTCCTATTCAGGATGAAAAGGAATGTGAATATCGCTCCAGTGTGGATGGGGCCATGCATGCTTGCGGACATGACGGACATACGTCTGTTTTGCTTGGAACAGCATACTATTACAGTCTGAACCGTGATGAGCTGGAGGGAGAAATCCGGTTTTTGTTCCAGCCTGCGGAGGAATTGCTGCCTGGGGGTGCGGTTAATGTCATCAAAGATGGCGTACTGGAAGGTGTGGATGTTATTTATGGCATCCATTTATGGACACCCTTCTCGGTCGGGACCGCTGCGAGTTGTGCAGGGCCGTTGATGGCGGCTGCCGACGATTTTTATATTGAAATTGCAGGTAAGGGTGGGCATGGCGGTATGCCCCAGTCCACTAATGATAGTGTGGTGGCAGGCTCTGCTCTTGTTATGCAACTGCAGAGTATCGTAAGCCGTTCAGTCGACCCGTTAAAGCCTGCTGTGTTGACGGTGGGAACGATCCAAGGGGGCTCTGCGCAAAATATAATTGCAGAAACCTGCCGCTTGAGTGGAACCATTCGTACGTTTGATGAGCAGACCCGGACGGTCATGAAAGAGCGATTGCATGAGGTAACTGAGCTTACAGCAGCAACATATGGGACATCAGCAAAAATTCGTTACATTATGGGATACCCGCCAGTTGTTAACGATGCCCAGGAAGCATCCCGCTTTTTTAAGGAAGCAAAGCCTGTGTTCGGCGAGGGGAATGTACAGGAAGCGCCAAAGTTGATGCCTGCCGAAGATTTTGCGTATTATTTGGAACGTGTGCCAGGTTGTTTTATGTTCGTCGGGGCGGGTAATCCGGCCAAAGGAGCAATTTATCCGCATCACCATCCAAAATTTGATTTTGATGAGGATGCCATGATCAACGCAGTTCGTCTGTTTATTGCCATGTCTACCGGATATGTTGCTGGACGAAAAGAAGGGGCAATTAACGGCTAATACGAGCTAAATTGGGAAGGGTCCAATCTGGAGTATGAGCTGAATGAAATGGGGTACCCTACTCTTGAAAAGGAGGGAGTACCCATGAAAAAGGTTCAGGAAGTTATGACTAAAAAATGTGTAACGGTTACCCCGCAGGACAATATTTACGAAATAGCGGTCAAAATGAAAGACAATGATACTGGTTTTATCCCAGTTGTGGAAAGCGAAGGCAGTGATAAGTTGATCGGTGTGGTAACAGACCGTGACCTTGTGATTCGCGGCTACGCAGCTAAAAATTCTGGTTCTGGTTCGGTGGATACGGTAATGACAACAGGTATTCGTACAGCCAGTGCTGACATGTCAGTGGACCAAGCAGCTGAACTGATGGCAGAACAGCAAATCCGTCGTTTGCCCGTGACGGAAGGAGACCGTCTGATCGGGATTGTTTCGATTGGGGATTTAGCGGTTCGTAATATTTTTGCAGACAACGCTGGAGAGGCGCTTAGCCAAATTTCCGAGCAGGTTCACTAGAAGGATAATATAGCAGGTACCAGTTTGGGACGGTCATTATCCCGAGCTTCTGATCAGGAGTTCAACCCGAGTGTGGGTTGGACTCCTTGCTATTCCGGTTGATATGCGAATAAACGGATAAGCTATTTATTATAGAACTTTTGAGTGTCAGGAGGTAGTCATGAACCCAGATCATCCTTGTATTGTACAACGTGATTTTACCGTTCTACTGGAAATGGGTTTGCCCGATTCGGAATGGGCCCGTTCACAGTTGCAGGTTTATGCGGAACTGGTAAAAAGTCCGTCCGCTTTTCATACATATCACATCACTCCATTGTCGCTCTGGAATGCGGCCGCTCTCGGGTGGAGTGCTGAGGACATTCAAAAAAGTTTGCACTCTATGTCCCGTTGGGATATTCCGCGTGATTTGTTGAGAGATATTGAACAGCTTGTATCTCGTTACGGGACGTTGACGCTGTCACGGGCAAGTGCAAAAGAAGAACAAATTTACGACACTGATACGATTGACGCGAATCGTGATGAGCAAGAGTCAGACAGAGATACAAAGGCGAGTAAAACCAACACATACACAATAGGGGATCACTTGATCTTGACGGCAGAGACCCCAGCTTTACTGGATGAGCTATTAAACAAGAAAGAGCTAAAACAGCTTGGTTTGCTTCGCACCAATGAGACAAGTGCATCCGTACCGCCCGAAAATCGTGGCTTGCTCAAGCAGGAATTAACTCGCTTGGGATATCCTGTTGTGGATACGGCAGGTTATCTTGAGGGGAACCTGCTTCGTTTTACCTTGGGAAAGGGACAAACGGAGTTGCAGCTTCGTGATTACCAGGTGAAAGCCGCTGATGCATTTGAAGGTGCAGACGGCTTAGGGGGTAGTGGAGTACTGGTCCTCCCATGTGGAGCCGGAAAAACAGTGATCGGTATGGCAGTGATGAATCGCCTTCAGTGTGAGGTGCTTATTTTAACTTCTAATACTATCTCCGTGCGGCAATGGATCGAAGAATTGAAGCAAAAGACGAATATTCCTGTCGATTCTATCGGGGAATACAGTGGTCAGAAAAAGGAGGTGCGACCGATAACGGTGGCAACCTACCAGATTTTGACGCATCGTCGCACCAAAGACGGAGAGTTTGAACATATGAAGCTACTGAGTGAGCGGAAGTGGGGACTCATTATATATGATGAGGTACATTTGCTGCCTGCGCCAGTATTTCGAGCGACGGCTGATATTCAGGCTACCCGTCGTTTGGGATTAACAGCTACGTTAGTTCGAGAGGACGGGTGTGAGCGGGATGTGTTCTCTTTAATTGGACCCAAACGGTACGATATGCCGTGGAAGGAACTGGAACGACAGGGCTGGATTGCTCAGGTCGATTGTGTAGAGCTGCGTTTGCCCATGACCGCTGACCTTTTGGAGCGAAGTATGCGCGCTGAAGGCAGACAGCAATACCGAATTGCAGCCGAAAATCCGGCTAAGCTGGAGGCAGTACGCAGTCTAATGGAGAAACACAAGGGTCTACCCACGCTTATTATTGGTCAATATTTAGACCAGTTACGTAAATTAGCTCAGGAGCTGGACGTTCCACTGATTACGGGATCCATGACTCAGAGTGAGCGGGTGCGTTGGTTCGATGCGTTTCGCAAGAGCAGTATTCAAACCCTGTTGGTATCCAAGGTGGCGAACTTTGCGGTGGATTTGCCGGATGCAGCGGTGGCCATAGAAGTATCGGGTAGCTTTGGCTCACGTCAGGAAGAAGCGCAGCGACTTGGCCGCATTTTACGACCAAAGCCAGGCGAGAATAAAGCTTATTTTTATGCATTAGTGACAGAGAACAGTAAGGAGACGGATTTTGCAGCACGTCGTCAGCTGTTTCTGATTGAGCAGGGCTATGAATATGCGGTTCGCAGGTTTGATAGGACAATGGCTAGCAGAAGCCAGGAGGATGAGACAGAAGATGGCGGAAAGAAAAAGGAGGCCTAATCAAGGATGGGCGTAACGAATACGCAAGGCAGCTGGAATGAGCTTTCAGCGGATGAACTGCTGGTGCTTAAACGATGCTTTATCCGACATGCTGCACAGCCTATGAGGGAAGAGGAGCCTGTGCAGCTTACCCAAGGTGCCTTAAGCGGAGTCGAAACAAAACTGGCACTGCATGGGCTTCGCACCCGGGGGTGGCTGGAGGCAGTTACCAAATCGTGGGGTGAGCGGATTTTATATATTCCGGTTGATCGACTACCCGCTCTGTACGATATGTTGTTAGAGCAAACTCCAATGAACGAGATACATACGGATCATCCGATAACGGTACATGAAGCAATGACTGGACTGGAGTCAGAGTTACTGCATGTGTTGTCACGTATTGCAATACAGGGGGTTCCTTTGACGGCCAAAGGAACCATACATAAGCGGTCATTGCAAAAATTAAATGAACTTACCCCCTTTCGTCCAGAGGACCTGGAGGGACTTGGGTTGCATTATGCGCATGCCGAGCTGTATCCAGTACAAACGGTGGTCATGATCGATTTACTACTTAGTTTGGGCCTGCTTGTGAAAGAAACTGTGTCTTTCCGCATTCAGGAAGCGGAACTGGCGACATGGATTCGCTTGTCTGCTGGGCAAATGCGCAAGCATATTTTTGCCACCCTCATGGAAAGGTACGGCAAGGCTGAAGCGCCCATACAGCATTTTCGCTATATGCTGTGTGCCGTCTCGCAGTATGTAGGAACAGACGGATGGATATCTATTCAGTGTCTGCTGCAATGGATGCTTCAGGTAGGCTTAATGCCGCAAAATCGTTTAAAGGGAGATGATTCCACAAACAGTACCCTTATAGATATTGTTCCTACAAACGCAACTCTCGATGGGCTTGCGGATGAAACAGTATCTGATTTTAATTTTAATGGACCTTTTATGGAAGATATAAAGGGTTGGTTGAAGGCCCTGACGGCTTTTGGAATGGGGGAT
The DNA here is from genome assembly GCF_015710975.1 of Paenibacillus polymyxa. Lineage (NCBI taxonomy): Bacteria > Bacillati > Bacillota > Bacilli > Caryophanales > Paenibacillaceae > Paenibacillus > Paenibacillus polymyxa. The sequence goes on from NZ_CP049783.1 coordinate 4,063,830, forward strand.
TGGGGTCAGACCACATCAGGTGAATTGTGTTTTCGCTGGAATGTCTCTGTGACAGATCTGCTTCGTCCCTATCATGACGAGGATACACATCAAGAGCAAGGTGCCTTTTATGTGCAGCCTGATTTTGAAATATTAGTGCCGCCAGATGTCGCATATGATGTGCGCTGGCGATTGGAATGCTGCTGTGAACGTGTGACAGGAGACCGGATGGTAGTATATCGGATTACCAGAGAGAGTATTACAGAGGCAATCGAGCTGGGCATGGAGTCTAAGGCGATTCCTGCTCTTTTGGACAAGTACAGTCGGACAGGGGTGCCAGAACATGTACGGCTGGCAGTAGAGCAGTGGGCAGGCGATGTCGGACGAACGGCTTTTGCGACGGTAACACTTCTGCGATGCGGTACTCAGGAGGATGCGGACATGGTTGCGCGTCATCCTGCACTGGAAGGATTACTGGAGCGACTCGGTGACAAAGATTTTATTATCCCGGTGCGCTTTGCTGACAAAATACGAAAAGCGCTCGCTACAATTGGATTAAGTCCGCGTCTTGAGCCAAAAGGTGCGGATGAGCCAGATCATCATTATCCACTTTTGACGGAGACAGAGAACCTAGAAGCAGGCCGTTCCCTATTTTCACAAGAGGGAAGAGCTGGTCTGGTTTACACAGGGCGTACGTTGCATTTCTATGAACAAGAGCACACCCTGCCTAATCCGTCCGACTATTTTCCAGAAAGATCTACAGTACCCTCTTCATGGACAAAAGAATGGAGGAGTTACCATACGTCCACTTCCAGGCAGTTGATGGAGCAAGCGATCCGTTGGCAGGCGGCGGTGGGATTGCGCATTAGTGGGAAAGAGGTTAAATGGATACCGGAATCGGTGGTTTCGGGCGATCCCTGGAGTGTCACAGGCTGGTACGCCTCAGGACTGGATGAGAAAACATCTTCTCATGCAACCTTGCAGCCAAGGGATTGGTCCGAGATGAGGTTGTTGGTTCCTTTTACATAGTCGTGTCAGGAAGTGCATGAAACTCCTTCTTCTCAAAAGAAGGATGTGGTATGATAAATGAGTCTACTTTTATTGGGTAGAACTTTATATAAAGTGAGATGACATTCATGAGCGTAGCCGAATTGAACACGGTCAATATGGCAGAAGTGCTTATTAACGCCTATGAATTGGGCGATATGGTCAACCGGTCCTTTGAGGTATCGGATTATTTATATTGGAAGCAGCGTGTGGAATTGAATCCGTCTATTCAGGCGTGTGTACGCAAGCTGGATGCCAAAAAGGAGCTTTTTGCTGAAACGGAGCGTTTTGGGCATTTTCATCCCAACTATCATGAAGCGAAGGACGCAGTGCAGGTCGTTGAACTGGAGCTAGAACAATTTGAGGCTGTTAAGGAGTTCAAACGGGCCGAAAAGGCGCTGGATGATATGCTTCATGCCATGTCTGAAACGATTGCATATTCCGTGTCCGAGACCATTAAGGTGCCGAGCAACGATCCGAATGTGAAAAAGGGCGGATGCGGCAGCGGAGGAAAATGCTCCTGCGGATAGGCCATAGGAATGATACGGAGGGGAGATGAAGCGAATGTTTGCCGAGCGGACAGGGTACATCATTTGGGTAAGCGATATCAAGGCTGCCCGCAATCTGGAGAAATACGGAAATGTCCACTATATTTCAAAGCGTATGCATTATGTAGTTATTTATATGAATGCGGATCGGGCAGAGGACACCGTTAAAAATATTCGCAGACTTTCCTATGTACGTAAGGTTGAGCGTTCTTTCCGAAATGAGATTAGGACGGAGTACAACGACGATAAGGAAAAGATGAAAGAATATGAAATATAAGCTTTGATTGTCTATACATTTAGAATTCTTAAAAAAGGTCAGCCTACGGGCTGGCTTTTTTTTGTGAAGCCAGGACTTTTGCATACTAATCTTAATGCTGTTAGACCTAAAAAATCTTTAAAAAACACCCATAAACTTCAATTTTGTAACTTGTAGTCCCGGGTCTGTTGAGGTAACATATGAATATATTGGTAGATATAAAGACCTATCTGGTGGGGAGAGTGATCCCGTGCGTGACAAGGCAATGCAGCGATGGAGTACATACGAACCGTTCTACGTGGAGATGGGCGATAAGAAAGTCGCCGATATCGTGATTACAAATCATGCGAAAACACGTTATTTAGATCGGGTAGAGCAGAAACAGTCCGAGACGAATCATATCGCCGCCTGGCTTTGGGAATGCCTGAAGCAAAACAGGATGGAGTCCTACTATCATAATGAAGAGGATGTATATTTAATTGATGGTGATCTGGTCGTTGTCGCCGAATTTGGTGAGTTGCCAGGTGAGATGGACATTGCGGGAAATCCGCTTCATAAGATGATTATTATTACCTTTTTGGGTCGGATGTCAGAGACTATCGAATTGAGGGACTTAAAATCCTACTATTCATGGTTGCGCCATTCGCGGCGCATGACACTGATGAAAAGCAGTCGTAAGCAAAAATAGACGGTGATTTGGCGAACGGTTCCATTAAAACCGCGCTCATTGACACCGTCGAGTTTGAGTAGAAGTATGCAGTTATCAGCTGCATGCTTTTTTATTTTGCAAGCATATACTCCTCATTTCGGTAAGTTTACTCGGAAATTGTTCGCAGACGTTTTTCTTATGCTAAAATAAGGAGATCAGAGGGGAGAGGGCTGTCAATATGAACTTTCATCAGCTGCACATTTTTTATACCGTAGCGGAGCGCGGAAGCTTCTCGGCGGCGGCGCAAGCGCTGCATATGACGCAACCTGCGGTGACGATGCAAATTCAATCTTTGGAAGATTATTTTGGCACGAAGCTACTGCACCGATCGACTAAAAAAATTGAGCTTTCGGAGGCAGGAGCGACATTACTTCCTTTTGCAAAAAGAAGTATGCAACTGATCAGGGAAGCTGACGAGGCAATGTCTGCTTTTACTCACATGCTGGAGGGAAGATTGCATATTGGCGCCAGCCTAACGATTGGTGAATATATTGTGCCAAGAATGTTGGGCCCGTTTGGTCAGGAGTACCCTCACATACGCATGGCAATGAATGTAATGAATACGACTCAAATTATGGATGATATACTAAAGCATCAGTTGAATTTAGGGCTGATTGAGGCCCCGGTTCAACACCCGGATATTGTGGTGGAATCTGTGATGCAGGACGAACTGAAGCTGATTGTTCCTTCGGGGCATGTGTTAGCCAAGGCCAAAAAAGTAGTTTTAGAAGATGTATTCAAGCATCCTTTTGTAGCTAGAGAAAAAGGTTCTGGTACACGACAAGTCATAGAAGACGGGCTCAAAAATCGTGGTGCGGATGCCTCTCGACTTGATATTGTAATGGAGATGGGCAGCACTGGAGCGGTCAAATCAGCGGTAGAGGCAGGACTGGGGATTACCATGCTGTCACCTTCTTCAGTCAAACACGAGGTTGCGCTCGGGTTGTTGAAAATTGTAAATATTTCAGATATTACCTTCAAACGAGAGTTTTATGCGATTCATCTGAAATCAGCTTTGTTGCCAATCCCGGTAGTAACTTTTTTATCTTACTTGCGTCGTCATGATCAGGGATTGGACGTATTCGAGGACTCGCAGGACAAACTTGTAGTGATGAAAGAGGAGGAGCAATTGCGTAATGAAGGAACAGATTAATTCACAACGATATGATCTACATACACACACCCAAGCATCTGACGGTATGCAATCACCTGCTGATAATGTGCGCTGGGCGAAGGAAAAAGGGTTGGCCGGTGTGGCTATTACAGATCATGATACGGTGGCCGGTTTGGAGGAAGCCTTGGAGGAGGGAAGACGCATTGGAATGACCGTGGTGCCGGGTGTGGAAATCAGTACACGTGCTGGTGGCAAAGATATTCATATATTAGGTTATTTTATGGATTACCGTAATAAAATATTTTTGGAACGGTTGGAAAAGCTGAGACAGGCGCGGGATACCCGTAATGATTTGATTTTGAGTCGATTGCGTAGCTTGGGCCTGGAAATCACGCTAGATGAGGTGGTGGCTACAATGGGCAGACCACTAGCGCCAGATGAAAGCATTGGACGTCCGCATATGGCAGATACCCTGGTTCAAAAAGGTTACGCGAAGGACATGCGTGATGCGTTTGACCGTTACTTGGCAGAAGGTGCGCCCGGATACGTATCTGTACCCCGTGTAGAGCCTGCGGAGGCTATAAGCTGGATTCGTGAAGCAGGAGGTGTGCCTGTAGTGGCCCACCCTGGCTTGTATGGAAATGATGAACTGGTGCGCTCCATTATAGAGGCAGCGAAGCCTGTAGGGTTGGAGGTGAGCCATTCAGACCATGATGCTGAGGCTGAGAGCCGATATACTGCAATGGCGCTGCACTATGGGCTTATCGCAACAGGCGGCTCGGATTTTCACGGTGCGCGCCAAGGTGTGATTTTCCACGGTGATCTGGGTAGCCGTAGTGTGGAAGGTCAGGTTGTCGAGGAATTGAGAAAGGCTGCTGTTGGACAAAAGTAAATGAGAAAAAGCCCCTTGCCTACCGCATGGAACACTAGAAGTGTACGTGCAACGGGCGAAGGGCTTTTTTTGTAGATTCCATATGCTGGTGGAACCTAGCCGTTTTTGATGCGGTTCGGCAGCTTTTTGACCAGTTCCTCATCAGGTGTGATAAAGAGCGTACGCTGATGATCGTAGATGACAAAGCCGGGCTTCGCACCGCTTGGCTTGCGTACATACCGAATCAAAGTGGCATCTACAGGTACGCTGCTAGACTGCTTGGCTTGGCTGAAATAGGCAGCCAGTTGAGCAGCTTCCTCCAACGTTGCGTCTCCGAATTTCTCGGCACGAATAACGACGTGTGACCCTGGAATATCCTTTGTATGCAGCCACGTGTCATTGGGTCCGGCCAGTCGATTGGTCACATATTCATTCTGCAAGTTATTTTTGCCGACCAGCAGCTCGATGCCTTCGGATGATGTATATACGTGCAAGGTCGGGCGGTCATTTTTCTTCTTTTTCTTTCCTTTTTTAACCCGATCTCTGAGATAGCCCTGCTGAACCAGCTCTTCACGTATTTCCTCAATGTCGTTAATAGAGGCATGGGCTAGCTGCTGAAGAAGATTGTCCATATAACGAATTTCTTCGTGTGTTTTTGCTAGTTGTTCGTCAATGACAGCCAGGCTGTTTTTATATTTGTTATACTTTTTAAAATAACGTTGTGCATTATCTGAAGGGTTGAGTAGCGGGTCCAATGGAATGGTGATCGCACCCTGTTCCTCGTCATAAAAGTTAGTGAGTGTTACTTCCTTGTCTCCCTTTTTTACCTCATGCAGTGAAGCGAACAGCAGCTCTCCGTAAATCCGAAATTGATCGGCATCTTCCGCTTCAGCCAAATCTTGATGGAGATGATCGAGTTTTTTTACGTTTTTGCTCCGCTCGTTTTGTAGAAACCGCAGTAGGTCGCTAACCTTTTGCTTAACCGTGTCCCTTTCTGCTTTTTCACCGAAAAAGTCCTCCATACACTCACTGATGGTAGCGTATTCCTTACGTTCTCCTTCGATCAGCGTCAGTGGAATGGCTGAAAATATTACTTTATCTTGTGCGTTCAGTCCAGATACTGGCTGAAAACGATGATTCCGCACGTCATCCATAATGTCACTGAATGTCCTCCACAGTCGACGATCCTTGTCACCAGATGCTTCTTCGTTAGATGCTCGGATTAGTATCTCTTCAGCAATGAGGGGACTAAGTCCGGTAAAAGTGTTCACGAGCCAGCGTTTGGGAGCTTCTTCGGCCTCAAGGGCTGCTTGATACGAGGAGATGAAGGCTGCTTCTTCGACTTCTAGTGGATTCAGCTTATTTTGTTCAGGAGGTTCCGTATATTGAAAGCCTGGCATAACGACCCGATAGCTGCTGATAGAGGGTGTGACATGATGAATGCCGTCCAGCATCATACCTGTTTCCGGGTCAAGCAAAATAATGTTGCTATGTCTACCCATCACTTCAATAATAATGCGCTTCAATGAAATATCCCCCAGCTCATCACGCTGACGTATATTCATATGAATAATGCGCTCCATGCCCACCTGCGTGATGTTCTCAATAATGCCTCCTTCGCAATGTTTGCGAAGAAGCATACAAAACATGGGAGCTTCTGTCGGATTGAGAAAGCTTTGCTCTGTAAAATGTACGCGCGGAAATGTCGGATTAGCCGACAGCAACAGCTTTACACTCCCGCCTTGTGCCCGCAGGTTCAGCACGATATCGCGTTCGTTTGGCTGATGTATTTTATTAATGCGCCCGCCCCGGATGGCTTGCAGTTCGTGTACGATAGCGCGGGTTACGATTCCGTCCAATGCCATAATGTATGTTCTCCTTTGAAGCAAATGTATTTTCGCCTTCCTTCTATGATACATAACTTTGGGACAAAACTTAAGCGGCTTTGTGATATTTCGAGTCCTGTCCGAATAGATTGAATCAAGAAAGTCTGTCCAGCATATCAGCAATCGTGGCACAAAAATAGAATAACGGGCAGCCATCCTACGCACAACCGACGGAAACGGACTATCTGACCGGGAGGGAATTGGGGAGAATGGAACAAGCACACTGGCACCAATTAAGCAATGAACAGCTTTCAACTAGTCTGGAAGTCGACCCGAAGCAGGGTCTTTCGGAGGAACAGATTGCGGAACGAAGAGAAAGGACGGGTTGGAATGAGCTGAGCGAGGGCAAGCGTGTTTCGGCAATTTTGCTGCTGCTCAACCAGTTCAAGGATTTTATGATGCTTGTATTGATGGGAGCGACCCTGATCTCTGGCCTACTCGGCGAGTATCTGGATGCGATTACCATTATTGCTATCGTTGTGCTAAATGGAATTCTCGGCTTTGTGCAGGAATTCAGAGCTGAACGTTCATTGCGAGCTTTAAGACAGCTTTCGGCTCCAACCGCCAAGGTGCTGCGAGGCGGCAAACGAATACATGTTCAGGCCAGAGAACTGGTGCCGGGCGATATCGTGCTGCTGGAAAGTGGTGATCGTATCCCTGCAGATGTAAGGTGGTTGAGTACAAACGGCTGTGATGTCGAGGAGTCTGCCCTGACAGGTGAATCGGTTCCGGTGAGTAAGCATTCCCGTCCTATTCATGCCGCCGAAGTACCTCTTGGGGACCAAAAGAACATCGGTTTTATGGGCACCATGATGACCAGAGGCACCGCACAAGGCGTGGTCATTCGCACAGGCATGAGTACCGAAATGGGAAAGATCGCAGACTTGATCGAAAATACGGAGTCGCAGGAGACACCGTTACAGCACAGACTGGAACAGTTGGGCAAAATTTTGATTATTGTGGCGTTAGCGCTAACCGTGCTCGTGGTCATAGCGGGTATTTTGCATGGTCAGCCAGCCATGAGCATGTTTTTGGCCGGCGTGAGCTTGGCTGTGGCAGCCATACCAGAAGGATTGCCCGCGATTGTAACCATTGCACTCGCTTTGGGTGTACAGCGTATGATCAAACGCAAGGCCATTGTGCGCAAGCTGCCTTCCGTTGAGACGCTCGGCTGTGCGTCTGTCATTTGCTCTGACAAAACGGGCACACTGACCCAAAATAAAATGACAGTCACCAAGCTGTGGCTGGATGGTCGTTTCTGGGGAGTTACCGGGGAAGGTTATGATCCACACGGTCATATTATGGACAGGGATCTTCCGGCCGACCTAAAAAACGGACAATCCTTGCGTAGATTGCTGCAAGCTAGTGTACTTTGTAATAATGCGGAGATTGTTCAAGCTGACATAGATGAGCTGCGTTCAAAAAAGAAAACCAAAGAGCCGACGCCTTCCGCTGTTTGGGAGCTGAAAGGTGATCCGACAGAAGGAGCGCTGGTCACGTTAGCTGCCAAAGGCGGAGTCACGCGACAAGGGCTATACGAACTGTACACACGGGAGCGAGAATTTCCTTTTGACTCAGATCGGAAGCGGATGTCGGTACTCGTACGCCACCAGGGAGGACATATTGTATTTGCCAAAGGAGCGCCAGACGTGCTACTGGGTCAGTGCTCTTACATTTTATGGGAAGGGAATGTCGTTCCGTTAACGGGTACGCTGCGCCAAAAGGTATTGGCAGCCAATGAAGGTATGGCATCGGAGGCGCTGCGTGTACTTGGCGTCGCTTACCGTGATATCCGCTCGCATGAGCGTGTCTCTACGGTTGAGGAGGCTGAAACACAGCTGATTTTTATCGGCCTGACCGGCATGATTGATCCGCCACGCCGCGAGGTTCGCGAGGCCATTGGCAAGTGCCGTCGTGCTGGCATTCGCACGGTGATGATTACGGGCGATCATGGCACAACTGCGGAGGCCATTGCACAGCAGCTGGGCATTCTCCAACGCGGCTCAAATGTATTGACAGGACAGCAACTGTCTCTCATGGATGATGCGGCGTTGGATAACGTTGTTGATACCGTCTCTGTGTATGCGCGGGTGTCGCCGGAACACAAGCTGAGAATTGTCAAGTCGCTGCAAAGACGCGGACATGTCGTAGCTATGACCGGAGATGGCGTCAATGACGCACCTGCGATCAAGGCATCGGATATCGGTATTGCCATGGGCATTACAGGAACAGATGTGACCAAAGAAGCAGCTGCACTTGTACTGAGTGACGATAATTTCTCAACTATTGTAGCGGCAATTGAGGAAGGACGAAATATTTACGAGAACATCCGTAAATTCATACGTTATTTACTCGCTTCCAATGTTGGCGAAATTTTGACGATGTTCTTTGCCATGATGGCTGGGCTGCCGCTACCTTTGTTACCCATTCAGATTTTGTGGGTGAACCTGGTAACTGACGGTTTGCCAGCGATGGCTCTGGGTGTGGATCAGCCGGAAAAGGATCTTATGGAGCATAAGCCTCGTGGCGCAAAGGAAAATATTTTTGCACGTCGACTGGGCTGGAAAATTATTAGTCGCGGTCTGTTGATTGGCCTATGTACACTTGCGGCCTTTTGGTTGACATTACGGATTGCTCCGAATGATGCAGGGCAATTGATCAAAGCGCAGTCGGTTGCATTTGCTACGTTAGTGCTGGCGCAGTTAATTCATGTATTTGATTGCCGTAGCTCCCGCTCCGTTTTCCATCGTAATCCGTTTCAAAATAGTTATCTCGTGCTTGCCGTACTGTCCTCCATTGTACTGATGCTGGTTGTAATGTATGTGCCTGTGCTGCAACCTATTTTCAAAACGGTACCCCTTGGTTTACGTGAATGGGCACTATCTATTGTCGCAGCTGGAATTCCTACGTTCCTGATGGGAGCGGGAAGTGTATGGGGCGGTCGACGTAACCGTCGTCACGGCGGAAATACACGATTTTCAGCGGGACGTACAAAGTTCTCAGCCTAGAATTCGGGTCTTGCATATCGCATCGCTTTCACGCTTTTGCCCTGTATGATATTATGGGATCAAAGCTTCAAGAGGAGCATGACATCAGCAGCAACGGCGGGGGGAAGCTATGGAATTCACTAAAATGAATGGTCTGGGTAATGATTTTATCGTTTGGTACGGGCATCAGGAATTGCCGTCTGACGCCTCGGAATTAGCTGTTCGGCTATGTGATCGACATTTTGGTATTGGCGCCGATGGATTGGTATATATATTGCCGTCTGAAAAAGCAGATTTTCGCATGCGCATCATTAACTCAGACGGCTCGGAGGCCGAGCAATGCGGTAACGCTATTCGTTGTGCTGCCAAATATGTGTATGACCGTAAGCATATCAACCGTGAACAGATCACGATTGAGACGCTGGGTGCAGGTGTGCAACAGGTTGAACTGACTGTGGAAAACGGAACTGTACGAATGGTAAAGGTAGATATGGGAGAGCCGATTCTGGAAGGATTGAAAATTCCAACTACACTCGATTTGACTAACGTAATAGATGAGCCCATTGAAGCTGGAGGAAGTGGTTTTCGCTTTACGGCTGTTTCTATGGGAAATCCGCACTGTGTCATTTATGTTGAGGATGCGCCTAGCTTTGATCTGGAGGCCTGGGGGCCAAAGCTGGAGTGTCATCCATTGTTCCCTAAAAAAACAAATGTTGAGTTCGCCACGGTACAGAGTCGGAAGCATATAGATATGAGGGTATGGGAGAGGGGAGCAGGACCTACGCTAGCCTGTGGAACTGGAGCCTGTGCTACGCTTGTTGCTTCTGTACTAAATGGATACAGCGACCGCCGCGCCATGGTAAGCCTAAAGGGCGGCGATCTGGATATTGAATGGAGCGAGGATGATAATCACATTTATATGACAGGGCCGGCTGAGATTGTGTTCGAAGGTCGTATATAGAAGTGAGGGTGAAGAAGACCTTAGCAGGTCTTCTTTTTTTGCCCTTTTATGCCGCTGTTTACTGGGAAAATGGTGAACAGAGCGATATTCTGTCTTTTTTTGACGTCTGAACGATGTATAATATAGAAAATGAGAAAACGATAAGGAGGCCGTTCATAGTGCGGAAATTTCGTTGGGTATCAGCAATTGCAATCCTCATTCTTATAGCCACCGCGCTTCCGGTTCAAGCGGCGACTATTCCTGCTGCCACAGAAACGACGGACAAGCAGGTTGGTTCGCTAACTCCGACAGTCGTAAGCCGTTTAGAAAAAGCAGTGCAAGAACTTATCGGTTCAAAAACTGCATTTCAATTTGACGATGTAACGGATATGGGGAAAACCTGGATTGTCGAGGGTGAATTGGAAGATGGAACAGCTACGTTACAGACAGAATATAATAAAGAGAAAAACAGAGTAGATTCTACAACCATACGATATAAAATAAGTAGTTTGGGAAAGGCGATGAACGCGCCACTCAAGGCAAAAGTATTAAACAGCGCCAAAGCGTTTGACAGCAAGCGCCCCTTACAATTTGAAGCATTCTGGCGAGTCAAATCCCCTTATCAGTCCAACAAGCCTTCAAATTACTGGGTATTCTGGGGGGCAGGAGAAAAAGCTTCCTCATTGTATGTTGATGTGGATCAAGGTAATGCTATTACCGTCAATGCGGACTATGCACTGAAGCAGGTGGATCCTGTGTTACTGAACCGTGCAATGAACACGTTTAAGCGAGTGAGTGGACAGCGAATCACAGTGCAGCATGTCTCACGGTACAAGGATGAGAAAAAGGGGCTTTCTTATTGGTCGTTCGAGGATGCAAGCGAGGCGAATGAAGTCAAAATTGGTGCGGTAACCGGTAAAGTGCTGGCTGTATCCACATCAGGGATGGACTGGAATGATGACGCAGATTTCAAAAAATCTTTTGCAAGTCCAAAATATACCGCCGCCGAAGCATTGAAGCTGGTCAAGCCTAAGGTTCAACTATTGTTCAATATCAATGTGTCCGGCTATAAAGTGAATGTTCAAGGAAATCAATATACGTTCTCCCAAAAGGGGACGGATTCTATTGTGGCTAAAGTAAATAAAAAAGGGACTTTTTACGAGTTTTCTCTCCATTCTTCTGATGGGAAAATGCTATGAAAATGTAGTGGTAAATAGAAAATGATAACTCAAGTTGCCTTACTCCTGGTATCATTTTGTCGGGGCGTGAGGCGGCTTTTTTTGTTTTTGGCTTATGTTTGTAGTCTCTTTATGTTACATTAGTATGAAAATAAAGAGCGGGGTGGAGCAGAGGACATGAAACCGGATTTGCGTACTGTGCTGAATCGTGAAATTATTGTCGGAGACGGCGCTATGGGGACTTTTTTGTACCAGCTAGGATTTCCAGTAAATACGTCTTACGAAGAACTGAACATTACTTCGCCTGATGTTATATCAGACGTACATGGGCAGTATTTAAATGCAGGAGCACGATTGCTGGAGACGAATACATTCTCTGCAAATGATTATAAGTTAGCCCGCTTTGGACTGGAATCTAAGGTGGAAGAGATTAATCGTGCTGGTGTGCGAATTGCCAAGGCTGCTGCCGGACCTGAACATTATGTAGTAGGTGCGGTCGGTTCCATATGCGGAGGCAAACGTCTTAACATATCCAAGCTGGAGCTGTCAAGAAACTACGAGCAGCAGATCGATGCCCTTCTTTCCGAAGGGGTTGACGGCATTTTATGCGAAACGTTTTATTCACTGGACGAAATGCGCATTGCGCTTCACAGTGTACGTAACTACAGTGACATTCCGGTAATTTGTCAATTTGCGGTCGATCAGGTTGGTCGTACCCAAGATGGTTTTCTAGTGTCAGAAGCTTTTTCAACACTGCGTAGTGAAGGAGCTGACATCCTCGGGTTTAACTGTCACTCCGGTCCGCAGGGAATTATGAGTGTAATGGAGCAGCTGGATGGTCCTTTGTCTGTACCGCTGTCTGTATATCCAAATGCGGGGCTGGCAGATTATGTGGACGGTCACTATGTATACGGTGCATCACCTGAATATTTCGGAGAATGTGCCGCGTCCTTTGTAGATCTCGGGACCAGGCTGATTGGTGGTTGTTGCGGAACTACGCCAGACCATATTGCTGCTGTTTCCAAAGCTTTAAAAAATTTGCAACCGCCCCCGTTGGCTCCAAAAGAAGCTTTGTCGACAGAGTCCATTCATGTGGTGGAGCAGACAGCAAATGAAGGGGGACGAGGCAATGGCAGACATGCCAGCGAACCCAACATTGTGGATCTGGTTAAGGAACGGCATACGGTCATTGTAGAACTGGATCCTCCGCGAGATCTGGACATTACCCGGTTTATGCAAGGTGCGCATGCCTTGAAGAAAGCCGGAGCCGATGCACTTACACTTGCTGACAATTCGCTCGCAGTCACTCGTATGAGCAACATGGCGCTTGGGCATCTGGTTAGTATTGAAACAGGCTTGCGTCCATTAATTCATATCGCATGTCGTGACCGTAATCTGATTGGTACTCAATCCCACATGATGGGTTTTGACGCACTGGGTATTGACCATGTACTGGCGGTTACTGGTGATCCGGCGCGGTTTGGTGATTTACCAGGCGCCAGTTCGGTGTATGATATGACATCTTTTGAAATCATACGCATGATCAAGCAGTTAAATGATGGCGTCGCATTTTCCGGTAAACCACTCAAGCAGAAAGCTAATTTTGTGGTGGGAGCTGCTTTTAATCCGAATGTTAAGCATTTGGGTAAAGCCGTACAGCGGTTGGTAAAGAAAATTGCCTCCGGGGCCGATTATATTATGACCCAGCCTGTTTACGATCCTGAGCTGATTATAGCCATTGCAGAAGAGACACGGCATTTGGAAATACCGATTTTTATCGGTATTATGCCGCTGGCTAGTGGCCGCAATGCAGAATACTTGCACAATGAAGTGCCAGGCATTCAGTTATCCGATGAGGTGCGTGCACGTATGTCGGGACTAGAGGGCTCGGAAGGACGAGCAATGGGCGTGTCTATTGCCAAGGAGCTGCTTGATACGGCCATGGAACATTTTAATGGGATCTATTTCATGACTCCTTTTATGTTCTATGAAATGACAGCTGAGCTGACTTCATATGTATGGGAAAAATCAGGCCGAGCACAGGCCCCTTGTTTCGACTATAATAATCAATTACAATAGTATAATGGATGTGATGCCGATGTCATTGAGTATGACCGGATACGGTCAAGCCATCCTTCATCATGAGGGGTATAAAGTACGCTTGGAATTGAAATCGGTCAATCACCGCTATTGCGAAGTGATGATGAGAATTCCACGTGAATGGACTCGTTATGAAGATGGCTTGAGAAGAACGGTTCAACAGCAGATTAAACGCGGTCGTATCGATGTTTTCATCCACAGGGAACGTGATGAAGAACAGATACCCGCCGCACGGTTGAATGACACTGTGGTGCAGGCTTACCTGCGTGCAGCGGAGCAGCTGGCGGATCGTTATGGCGTGAAAGGAACGTTAGGTATAAGTGATATCCTTGCTTTGCCTGATGTTCTGGGTGAGCCTGGAGAGGCTTGCAATGGAGACGAAGATGACTGGGAAGAGCAGCTACAGCGAGCTTTGAACGAAGCTTTGCAAGGTTTGCTGGAGATGAGAAGGCGAGAAGGCGGGCATTTGGCACAAGATGTGGAATCCCGCATTTTACGTTTGGAATCCTTTCATCATGAAATGACGGTGTTGGCTCCTCATGTTGTGAGCGACTACCGTAACAGGCTGAAGCACAGGCTTAAAGAGCTTCAGGACGGTTCATTTACGCTTGATGAACATAAGTTCGGAATGGAGATTGCGTTATTCGCGGATCGCAGCAATATTGATGAGGAGCTTACCCGGCTTCAAAGTCATTTTGGACAGTGCAAAAGGTTGCTGCTGTCGGACGAGCCGGCCGGTCGCAAATTAGATTTTTTAATCCAGGAAATGAACAGGGAAGTCAACACGATCGGCTCTAAGGCTAATCATCTCACATTAGTTAATCTGGTCGTTGAGATGAAAGCAGAGCTCGAAAAAATTCGTGAGCAGGCTGCAAATATTGAGTAGCTACCTGGTAGCGGCACGGCTGCAATAGTCACATGTATAGGGGGAAAGACCTGAATATGGCAATCAAATTGATCAATATTGGCTTTGGCAATATCGTGTCGGCCAACCGAATAATCTCCATCGTCAGTCCGGAGTCTGCTCCGATCAAGCGGATTATACAGGAAGCCAGGGACCGTCATATGCTAATTGATGCTACCTATGGCCGCCGGACACGGGCTGTTATTATTACAGACAGTGATCATGTAATCCTGTCTGCGGTGCAGCCGGAGACGGTCGCTCATCGCCTATCCACTAAAGATGATGACAATGACGAATAAAAATGGAGTGTACTATGGCTAAGGGATTATTATTTGTAATATCCGGACCTTCGGGGTCGGTAAAGGAACGGTAGGCAATGCATTGCGCGAAAAGCTACCTGAGATAACGTATTCTGTTTCTGCTACAACTCGAACACCTCGTTCGGGCGAGCAAGATGGAGTGACCTATTTTTTCAAAACGCGTGAAGAATTTTTAGGGATGATTGAACGGGATGAATTGCTGGAGTACGCAGAATATGTAGGTAACTACTATGGCACTCCACGTGATTTTGTAGACCAGACGCTTGCGCAGGGTAAAGATATCTTTCTGGAAATTGAAGTTCAGGGCGCGCTAAAGGTTAAAGAAAAATTTCCAGAAGGCATATTTATATTCTTGCTTCCACCTTCGCTGGATGAGTTGAAGGATAGAATTCGGGGACGTGGCACAGAAACTCAAGCAACCATTGATCACCGTATGTCGGTAGCTGTGGACGAGATGAACCTGTTGCGTCATTATGATTATGCGGTTGTCAATGATGAGATTGATCTCGCTTGTAAACGAATAGAATCCATTATTATCGCCGAACATTGTAAGGTTCGACCTTAAGCGAGGCTTTACATATGCCAAGCGTACCGAAAGTGAAATAATACTGTATAAGCTGAGCTTGAAGGTGTACACTGGAGTTCAGCTTATACAGCTTAAAACTACATGAAGAGGTGTCTATTCGTGCTGTATCCTTCCATTGATGAAATGATGAAAAAGGTAGATAGTAAATATTCGCTGGTTGTAGCGGCATCACGCCGTGCTAGACAGTTGCGTGAGGGCGAGAAGACGAGCTTGAAGAGTCCTAAATCTCACAAACAGGTTGGAGTAGCTCTGGAAGAGATCTATGCAGATCATCTTTTGCTTGAAAGCGGCGAAGAAGAATAAGAATTATAGACAATCATTATAACCAGGCGCAATGCCAATTCCTTTGACAACCGCAAGGTTGTTATTTTTTTCGGTCAGGGGGAGTTAACGATGTTGAAGGGGAAAGTTATTATTCTTGGTATAACCGGCGGAATTGCTGCCTATAAAGGGGCTGCGCTCTGCAGTAAGTTGACGCAAAAGGGAGCCGATGTACATGTGATTATGACGGCTTCTGCCAAGGAGTTTATTACCGAACTTACGCTGCAGTCACTCTCTCGCAATCCGGTGTACAGTGATACATTTGATGAAAGAGAGCCGTCTATCGTATCCCATATTCATCTGGCGGATGCGGCTGATCTGGTGCTAGTTGCTCCTGCAACGGCGAATATCATCGGGAAAATGGCGCATGGTCTTGCTGATGATATGTTATCGACAACGTTGCTGGCTACGACAGCGCCTATTATGGTGGCCCCTGCGATGAATGTACATATGTACACTCATCCTGCAGTCATGCAAAATATGGAGACACTGGTATCCCGTGGTGTGAAGATGATTGAGCCTGGTGAAGGATTACTGGCTTGTGGTTATGTTGGCAAAGGACGTTTGGAAGAGCCAGAAACTATTGTGCAAACGATTGAGCGCTTTTTTGATCAGCAAGCTCAGGAGCCTGAAGCCACAATCAAGTCTGAAGCACGGTGGTTTGGAGAAGAATCTACGGAGAAACAAGTAACCGAGCGACTTGTAGATAAGAATGAATTAGCGCTTTCGGAAAAAAAAGTCATTGTCACGGCTGGAGGCACGATTGAGCGAATTGATCCTGTCCGTTATATTACGAATGATTCATCTGGTAAAATGGGCTTTGCCATTGCGAAAGTCGCTCAGGAGATGGGGGCAGAGGTGCATTTGATTGCTGCCAATACCAGTGCGGAACCGCCTTCAGGTATTTCGCTTGAAAGAGTCCAGTCAGCTGAAGACATGTACCAGGCTGTGCTAAAACAATGGGAAACGAGTGATATGGTCGTTATGGCTGCTGCCGTTGCAGATTATCGACCACGTGAGGTGGCACAGACCAAGATCAAGAAAAATGATAGTGTATTTACACTGGAGTTAGTGAAGAACGTTGATATTCTGGAATCACTCGGACGCAGCAAGAAACATCAATTTTTAATTGGCTTTGCAGCAGAAACGGGAAATTTGGAGACGTATGCAATAGATAAATTAGAACGTAAAAATTGTGATTTGCTTGCGGCAAACGATGTAACTGTGGATGGTGCAGGTTTTGGCGTCGATACAAATGCTGTTCAAATATATGACCGAAGCGGGATGGTGGAGCAGATTCCTGTACAGTCAAAGGAAGAGGTTGCGCGTAAATTGCTTACTCTAGCCGCGGGACGCATGGGTGGGGTGCTGCATTAATGGAGACAGGCAATTTAGTTGCCAAGGTCATTGTCGATGTACCTGCCAAGGATACAGATCGTACCTTCGATTATCTGATACCAGATTCCATGAGACCTTGGATTGAGCCAGGTAGTCGGGTAGCTGTGCCATTTGGCAAACGGACGGTGCAGGCTTTTGTTATCTCGGTAGTTCCAGCTGAAGAGCCGCCGAAATATAGGATGAGGGCGATTCAGGAGTTGCTGGATCTGGTACCGCCCTTATCTCCCGATTTGGTTGAACTGGGCAAATGGATGAGCGAGCGTTATGCTTGTAATCAAATTATGGCACTGCAAGTGATGATTCCTACCGCGCTTAAGGGCAAGGCGGAACGTTATATCTCCATTGCCGAACAGCAAGAGTCTACGAATCCACAGCGATCTATGCTGTCTAATCAGGGGGATGAGATCGAATGGGCCCTTCTGACTGACGACGGTATGAGCGACCCGGCGGAGCGTCAGATTGTCAGCTTCATTCAGAATAAGGAGCAAGTCCCGTTGCAGCAACTTAGTAGACGTTTCCCCGAGGAGGCGGAGGTTATTAAATCGCTGTTACGCCGCGGAGTGCTTCAGGAAAGCCAGGTTATTAAAGACAAGCTTGGCAAAAAGACGATGAAAGCTGTTGATCTGGCTATCAGCATAGATGAAGCATCCATGGCACTGGAGCAATTTTCTGCCAAGGCGCAGCGTCAGCGGGAGGTACTTGCTTTTTTGCTGGAACGTAGCGAGTTTCTGCCTCTGCCGCTGAAGGAAGTTATGACCTCGTTAGGTGTATCAGCTGCGACGGTTAAGGCACTGGAAGATAAGGGCTATGTGTTACAGGAAGATGTTGAAGTGTTCCGCGATCCCTACCGGGGCAGACACTTCAAGCCTACAGACCCACTCCCTCTTACGGCAGAGCAGCAGTCGGTGTATGAACGGATTGTTCGTCAGCTGGACATGCGTGAGCAAGGAGCTTATTTGCTGCATGGAGTCACAGGGAGCGGTAAGACGGAAATCTATCTGCAGACCATTCAGCGCTGTATCGAGCAGAATCGCCAGGCGATTGTGCTCGTACCCGAAATATCATTAACTCCACAAATGGTCGAACGTTTCAAAGGACGTTTTGGCGACCAGGTCGCAGTGATGCACAGTAGATTGTCCGGGGGAGAACGGTACGATGAGTGGCGCAAAATACGCGAAGGCCGTGTAAAAGTAGCGATTGGCGCTCGTTCAGCGGTATTTGCCCCTTTTCGTGAGCTAGGGCTCATTATTATGGATGAGGAGCACGAAACGTCCTATAAGCAGGAAGAGACACCCAAATACCATGCGCGTGATGTAGCCATTCGCAGAGCACACCAGCACGGGGCTGTCGTTATACTCGGTTCAGCTACACCGTCACTGGAAAGCTATTATGCTGCTCGCTCCCAAAGCAACGACGAGTTTGCGCCGCTACTGCTTGAAATGCCGACCCGCGCATTGGGGAACACGTTACCCGAAGTCCATATCATGGACATGCGTGAGGAGCTACGGGCCGGCAACCGCTCCATGTTCAGCCGCGCGTTGCATAATGGAATCGCAGAGCGATTAGAGCGTAAGGAGCAGACGGTATTACTGTTGAACCGGCGTGGTCACTCCACGTTCGTCATGTGCCGGAGCTGCGGCTATGTGGCGGGATGTCCGGATTGTGATATTTCGCTTACCTATCATCAGCGGTCGAACAATTTACGTTGTCATTATTGCGGCTATTCCGAGCCTGTACCTCAGACTTGCCCGGAATGCGGTAGTGAGCATATTCGTTACTTCGGTACAGGTACTCAGCGAGTGGAAGAAGAGTTGGCTAAGCTATTCCCTGGTATACGTGTTGTCCGAATGGATGTCGATACAACGACTGAAAAAAACGCTCATGAAAAGCTGCTTAAGCAATTTCGTGATAAAAAAGCAGACGTACTACTGGGTACTCAAATGGTAGCCAAAGGGCTGGACTTTCCCGATGTAACGCTGGTAGGTGTCATTACTGCGGATTCTGCTCTTAATTTACCGGATTTTCGGGCTGCGGAAAAGACCTTTCAGCTGTTAACACAAGTAGCCGGGCGTGCTGGAAGGCATCAATTGCCGGGAGAAGTATTCGTACAATCCTACACTCCAGAGCATTATTCGGTGGTTCATGCAAGCCGTCATGATTATTCATCTTTTGTGAGGGAAGAGTTGAAACACCGCCGTAATTTGCACTACCCGCCATATTGCCGACTTATTTTGGTGACCTTTTCTCATGAACAGCTTCCAGTGCTAGTCCGATTGGCTGAAAATTATTCAGCGACACTACAGGGACGAGCCAGACAACGGGGCTGGTTCGGGAATATGGACCGGCTTACATCGGATGTATTGGACATTTTGGGGCCAGTAGCTTCACCCATTTCGAGAATCAAGAATAGATACCGATTTCAATGTATGATAAAATGGCGTGGAAATATCGACGCGATTGGTTTGGCTCAGCAAGTGGCTGATGAAATGGCCGAATCTGCACAGGCACAAAAGTTGCTGATTAGTCTGGATGTTGATCCGCAGATGCTAATGTAGAGTGTTAACACTAAAGTTATTCGCACAATTGATGCGGACAAGCCGTCCGTACATAGGATAATGTAGCAGTCGCTTTTGTGATGAATACAGTAAAGCCTAAATGAAGGAAAAAGAGGAAGGTGTTCTGTTGTCATGTCAATTAGAATTATAGTGTTGGAGCCGGATGACGTATTGCACAAAGTAGCGAAGGAAGTTACTAAAGTTACGCCTAATGTGCAAAAGCTGCTGGACGATATGGCAGATACGATGTATGAAGCGGAAGGAGTAGGTCTAGCTGCTCCACAAGTAGGTATTTTGAAGCGGCTCATCGTCGTAGATGCTGGAGATGAGCATGGCTTGATAAAAATGATCAATCCAGAAATTGTGGCCGAAGAAGGAGAGCAACTGGGACCTGAAGGCTGCCTAAGTATTCCAGGGTTGAACGGGGATGTACGTCGTGCCGAGAAGGTTACAGTCAAGGGACTGGATCGCGAGGGCAAGGCTATTACCGTTACAGCGACAGGGTTGCTTTCTCGTGCTTTTCAGCATGAAATTGATCATCTAAATGGAGTATTGTTCACGGATATTGCAGAAAAAGTATATGAGGTTGCTCTGGAACAGCCAGGACCGAACCGTCAGACAGGGGAGTGAGGTTCGATGAGCCAAGACATTCGTATTATCTTTATGGGTACACCTGAATTTGCAGTCCCATCGCTGAACATGTTGCTGGACAACGGATATAACGTGGTCGGTGTAATTACTCAGCCGGATAAGCCACAGGGACGGAAAAAAATATTGACGTCTACACCAGTCAAGGAAGCGGCTGAGAAGCGCGGATTGCCTGTGCTGCAACCGACACGCCTGCGTCAACCGGAAGCGGTAGCTCAGGTGGCGGAATTGCGTCCCGATCTAATCGTAACCGCAGCTTATGGACAAATTTTGCCTAAATCCGTATTAGACCTGCCTCGTTTCGGCTGTCTGAATGTGCATGGTTCGTTACTTCCCCGATATCGGGGAGGTGCACCGATCCAGCGTGCGATTATTAACGGTGAAACTGTGACAGGTGTGACGCTAATGTATATGGCGGAAGGGCTGGACACCGGCGATATGATATCGCGGGTTGAGGTGGCTATAGAGCCGGAGGATACATCGGGCACAATTTTTGAAAAGCTAAGTGTAGCCGGAGCTAGACTTTTGCAGGACGAGCTGCCCAAGTTGCTGGCAGGGCAATCAGACCGTACGCCGCAAAATGAGGACGAGGCGACCTATGCCCCGAACCTGAACCGTGATGATGAGCGCATTACATGGAGTGATAATGCAGAGCAAATATACAACCGGATTCGCGGTCTGGTTCCTTTTTCTGGCGCGTTTACACTTTGGGAGAACAATGTTTTTAAAATATGGGCTGCGGAGCAGCCTTCCATAAATAATGAAGCGAGTGGCTCAAATGCTCCAGCACCAGGCACGGTTCTTCAATTAACCGCCCGTGGCATTGAGGTGCAGACAGGCGAAGGCACTCTCTGGCTGACCCAGGTTCAACCGGCAGGCAAGAAGGTTATGGAAGCCGGAACCTTTGCACGCGGCGGACAGATGAAGCCCGGCACGGTGCTCGGATGAGCGGGGGACACTCCCGTCAGGGAGACCAACGCAAGGGAGTGGGGACCAGATCCGACAAAACTCGCAAACAGACGGCGCGGGAAGTTGCACTTGACGTGCTGACCGGTGTGGAGCAAGAGGGCGCGTATAGCAATCTTGAGCTCAATCGCCGGCTTCAGCAGGCAGGTTTATCTGCAAGTGATGTTGGTTTGACGACGGAACTTGTATACGGTACAGTGGCACGCCGAAATACACTGGATTATTTTTTGAATAAATTTGTTCAAAAAGGAACGGCCAAGCTTCAGCCTTGGGTACGTTCGTTGCTGCGGATGAGCGTATATCAGCTGGTGTATCTGGATCGAGTTCCGGATCATGCAGTTGTTAGTGAAGCAGTGACCATTGCCAAGCGGCGCGGGCATCAGGGGATTTCCGGTATGGTCAATGGCGTCCTTCGCAGCATGCTGCGTGAGTCGAACAAGCTGCGTATTCCTGACGGTTTGTCAGCAGAGGAACGGATTTCGTTAGAACATTCCCATCCACAGTGGCTAGTTAAGCGCTGGATCAAGCAATACGGTACCGATACAGCTGAGGCTATCTGCAAGGCTAATAACGAGCCCCTGCAGTCAGCGTGCGAGTGAATACGACGATGACCAGTCGTGATCAGCTGCTGGACGAGATGATTGCAAAAGGGATTGATGCCGTTCCTTCGGCCGTTAGCCCCTATGGGATTGTTGTTCGTAGCGGCGGAAATATGGCGCTTACCTCGTGGTATACGGACGGATTGTTGTCTGTACAGGATGAAAGCTCCATGCTTGTTGCTGAAGCGGTCGCTCCTGAGCCTGGCATGGCAGTGCTGGACTGCTGCGCAGCTCCAGGCGGCAAAACAGCTCATATGGCTGAGTTGATGAAGGATCGCGGCCGGATCGTTGCAAACGATCTGCATGCCCATAAGCATCAACTAATCCGTGAGCAAGCGAATCGGCTTGGTCTAGACGCTGTTGAGACGGTTACTGGTGATGCGTTGGATCTAAAGGAACGATATGCTCCGGCTTCTTTTGACCGTATTTTGCTGGATGCGCCATGCTCGGGCTTTGGGGTGATTCGCCGTAAACCTGATCTGCGTTGGAGCAAAACTGCGCAGGATGTTCGCGACATTACTCAACTGCAGCACGAGTTGCTGGATAGTGTGGCCGGACTATTGAAGCCGGGTGGTATTCTGGTATACAGTACTTGCACGATTGAGCCTGACGAAAATGAAGGACAATTGGCTCGGTTTTTAAGCGAACATCCAGAGTATGAGTTGGCAAAGGATCATTCTTTTCCAGCCGTGAGTCATGAAATGGATGGTATACAGAAAGGCTCGGTACAGCTGTTACCGCAGCATTTTCACAGTGACGGATTTTATATTGCGCGTCTGCGCCGGGTAAAGTAGCTCGGAAGAGAATTCCAGGTAGCTGCCCACCAGTATTTCCACAATCCGCCGGACACTTCCGGCGGTTTTTTGCATGAAGATGAAAAATTTTTACCCCCTCAGGGATTTGTGCTAAAATAGGAAGAATGAAAAACACTGTCTGTGATTAAACAGAACTTAATGAAGAAGGAACGGGTGCAAATATTGATGAAACCTTTTATATATGATTTAACACTGGAAGAGCTTCAGGACTGGGCCAAAAACAACGGTGAGCCTGCCTTTCGGGGAGGACAAATTTTTGACTGGCTGTATGTAAAGCGGGTCAATAATTTCAGTGAGATGACGAATTTGTCCAAGGGGCTGAGAGAAAAGCTGGAGGAGCAATTCAGTTTTGTGACGCTTCACGAAATAACAAAGTTGGAATCGAAAGATGGGACTGTTAAATTTCTGTTTGGCTTACACGATGACCATGCTATTGAGACGGTTATCATGAGACATAATTACGGAAACAGTATTTGTGTAACGACTCAAGTGGGTTGCCGGATTGGCTGTACTTTTTGTGCCTCGACGCTTGGGGGTCTCAAAAGAAACCTGACGGCTGGCGAAATTACGGCACAGGTGGTGCAGGCTCAGAAAATTCTGGATAAAACGAATGAACGAGTGAGCAGTATTGTGATTATGGGCTCGGGTGAGCCTTTTGAAAACTATGAAGCGACAATGACGTTTTTGCGTACAATGATTCATGAAAAGGGCCTGAATATTGGTCAACGTCATATTACGGTGTCAACCAGCGGCATTGTGCCCAATATTTATAAATTTGCTGACGAGGATACACAGATTAATCTGGCAATATCCATCCATGCGCCCAATGATGCGCTGCGTTCGAAGCTGATGCCTGTAAATCGGCGTTATCCTTTTAAGGATGTTATGGATTCTCTTCGTTATTATCTTGCTAAGACGGGGCGGAGAATTTCGTTCGAATATGCCTTGATCGGTGGAGTAAACGACCAGGCAGAACATGCTGAAGAGCTTGCGGATGTGTTGAAGGACATGCTGTGTCACGTCAATTTGATTCCAGTCAACCATGTGCCTGAGCGCAAGTATGTGCGCACATCGCGCAGCGATATTTTTAATTTTCAACGTATTCTTGCCGAAAAAGGCGTCAATGTGACGATCCGGCGTGAACAGGGTCACGATATTGCCGCTGCCTGCGGTCAGTTGCGTGCAAAGCATATGGAGTTGGGGTGAAACCATTTGATCAAAACAGTTCATGTCAGCCATGTCGGACGTGTGCGTTCGGTAAATGAGGATTCTGCCTGGATCAGGCACTTGGAGCAAGGCTATATTCTTGGAATTGTTGCCGATGGTATGGGAGGGCATCTGGCCGGTGATACGGCCAGCCGCCTTGCGGTAGAGACACTTGCCGCTGATTTGGCGACGCTGGAGAGCGGATTATCCGCACATTCTTTGACGGCGGCGCTCAGCGACGCTATTTTGCATGCCAATGAAGTCATCTTCCAAACGGCTGCGCGCGATGACCAGTATCATAATATGGGAACGACGGTTGTTGCCGTGTTGCTCAATGATGCATCTGGAATTATCGGACATATTGGTGACAGTCGCGCCTATGTCATATCCAAAGGAACGGTACGTCAGCTTACAGAAGACCATACTTTGGTTAATGAGTTGTTCAAAAACGGTCAGATCAGTAAGGAAGAGCGGGAGAACCATCCCCGTCGCAATGTGCTGACACGGGCATTGGGCACTGATTCCGAGGTGAAGGTGGACATTGACACCATTACGCTGGAAAAAGGCGATGTACTATTACTATGCAGTGACGGATTAAGCAATTTGGTAACAGAAGAACAGATCAGTAAGGTAGTAGGTGCCGCAGAAAATCCTTTGGAGGAACGTGCGGATCGTCTGCTACATCTGGCGCTGCTTGCCGGTGGAGACGATAACATTACTGTAGCTTTGTTTGAATTGCCCGACAACACGGTTTCATTGAGTGAAAAGGGGTGTGAAGCATGATCGGGCACCTGCTTGGGGGAAGGTACGAAATTATTGAGCGCATCGGTGGCGGCGGTATGGCGCTGGTGTATAAGGCTCAAGACATTTTGCTGAATCGCAATGTCGCGGTAAAAGTGTTGCGTCAGCAATTTGTTCATGATGAGGAATTTATTCGCCGGTTTCGGCGTGAGGCACAGTCAGCGGCCTCGCTTTCTCATTCGAACGTGGTCAGTATTTATGATGTCGGCCAAGAGGATGAAATCCATTATATTGTAATGGAGTGCGTTGAAGGCAAAAATTTGAATGAAATTATTAAAGAACGTGCGCCATTACAAGTGGATGAAGCAGTGCGGATTGCTTCCCAGATTTGTGATGCGCTGGAGCATGCCCACCAAAATCAGATTATTCACCGGGACATTAAGCCTCATAATATCTTAATTGGACGTAATGGACGGGTTAAGGTAACCGATTTTGGGATTGCTCGAGCTGTTACGTCAACGACAATTACTCAGACAGGTTCTGTTGTGGGTTCTGTTCATTATTTTTCACCTGAGCATGCAAAGGGTGTCATTACCGGCGAAAAATCGGACTTATATTCTTTAGGTATTGTCTTATATCAAATGCTAACGGCACAGCTTCCTTTTCTGGGAGAAAGCCCAATTAGTGTGGCACTCAAACATTTGCAAGAGGAATTTGAGGAACCGCGTAAAATTAATCCGTTGATTCCGCAAAGTGTAGAAAATGTCATTCTGAAATCGATGCGTAAAAATCCGGAGGAACGTTACCAATCAGCAGACGAAATGCTAAGGGATTTGGAGACTTGTCTGCTACCGGGGCGGCGCAATGAATCCAAGCTGGAGTTTACACATTTGGATGATGAGGACCAAACGCGGGTTATCCCAGCTATTAAGCCTCAACAATTAGGTGTGTCTTCCAGTGGTGACGATGTGCCTGTCCAACCTCGGGAGTCTGAACAGCTTCCGAACAAGCAAACGTCCAAGAAAAATAGAAAAAAAACGATCTTCTGGGTAACACTAGTGTTGGTACTACTTTTGTGCATGGGCGGCGTGGTGTACTATGTGCAAAGTGTGCTTGTCGTACCTGAGGTGAAAGTACCAAGTGTACTGACACAAACAGAAGACCAAGCGAAGGTCACTCTAAGTAAAGCAGGACTAGTCATTGATGATCCAATCCAGCATGAATATAAAGAGGGGATTGCACCGGGAGTTGTTTTTTATCAAAGCTACCCTGAAGGTTCTTTAGTCAAGGAAGGAACGGAGATTAGTCTGAAAGTCGGGATTGCCAAGCCGCTCACCCCGATGCCAGATGTCAAAGGACAAAGCTACGAGAATGCTGTCAAGCTACTGACCGCCCAGCAGATTAAGGAAACACAGATTCAGCAAAATGAGCAGTTCAGTGATCAGGCTGAAGGAACCGTCATTAGTCAGACACCTGCTGCAAATGAGCCATTTGATAAGGATTCGGTTCAGGTAGTGCTCACCGTCAGCAAAGGCGCTGCCACTGTTAAAATGCCGAATCTTGTAGGGATGACGCAGAGCCAGGCGGAAAATGAGGTCAAAAAGGCGGGGCTGAAGGTTGGCTCAATTAAAGAGGAATTTAGCTATGAGCAGGATAAAGGAAAAGTAACCAAACAATGGCCTTCAGAGGCGGGCAGTGATCTGCCCCCAAATACGGAAATTACGTTTTATGTAAGTACGGGTTACCCGCCAGAAGCGATTACGTTACCGTTTAATGTACCTGTGGCGCCGAAGGAAGAGGGCAAAAACAGTAAAATTCGTATCACTTATACAGATGCACGTGGAGAAAATCAGGAGTGGGGCAGCCGTACGATTAATACGACACAGGTGTTTACGATCAACCTGCTGATGGCCCCTAACAAAGACAGTGTCGTCTCCGTATTTAGAGATGGTGCTTTTGTTGACACGTATCCTGTTTCTTATATTGATGCAAAAAATGGAACGGTGACGATGCCTCAAATTGCTCCACCTGCAGGAACATCACCGACTGATACATCTGGTGGTACTTCCTCACCGAATGGAAGTGGAAACGGTGAGGAAGGAAACAGCGGGGAATCTTCTAACGATAGTGGTAATGGTGGAGGCGACTCTAACAACCAGGAGGGGACAGAAGGCGATGGTGATCCTTCTGCTTTTGCCCCAGGAACCGATTCCTCAGGAGTTACGCGCAGTGAGTTGGCGGTTAGCAAAAAAAACAACCCCGGTCACGGTTCCCGCAAAAAGAAGGACAAAGTGATCGAGGCTGTGCAGCATCAGTAAACTTACTAGAGAAAGAAGCTTAACCTGTTCCACACAATGAAACTTGAACATTATGAAGGAGGACATCTTACACATGCCTGAAGGTCTGATCGTCAAGGCGCTTAGCGGATATTATTATGTCTCCAGCCTGGATCAGGATGGGCGTCCGGTATCCGGCGAAGCTACGGTACAATGCAGAGCACGTGGCCTTTTCAAGAAAAAAGAGATTACGCCCCTTGTTGGTGATCGGGTCCTTTACGAACTAACTGAAAACGGGGAAGGTACGGTCAAGGAGATTAGAAAGCGTACGACGGAGCTAATTCGCCCTCCAGTAGCTAATACCACGCTGGCCGTGCTGCTGTTTTCCCTGCGTGAGCCGGATTTAAACCTGCCTTTACTGGACAAATTTTTAGTCCATATTGAGCACGCTGGGCTGGATACGATTATCTGTCTGACCAAGCGCGATTTGTATGAAGGCAGCCCTTCAGAGGATGATAAGGTGCTGATGGTTCAGGAAATGTATCGGAAGATTGGTTACGAGGTGCTGGTAACCAGCGCCCGTACTGGAGAGGGTACGGCTGAGCTCAAGAAGCTGTTGGCCGGCCAAATCAGCGTGTTTTCCGGTCAGTCAGGTGTAGGGAAGTCCTCCATGCTTAATGCTTTGGAGCCTGGCTTAACGCTGGAGACGAGCGCCATAAGCAATAAGCTGGGACGAGGAAGACATACGACTCGCCATGTGGAGCTAATTCCTTTAGACAACGGCGGGTTTGTAGCAGATACACCGGGGTTTAGCCAACTGGATTTTTTAAAGCTGGGTGTGGATGAGTTATCGCCTTGTTTTCGAGAATTCCAACAATATGCGGAAGGATGCAAATTTCGGGGTTGTACGCATATTCACGAACCTGGCTGTAAAGTAAGAGAGGCCTTGGAAGAGGGACATATTTCACAGGGACGCTATGATAGCTATCTGCAGTTTTATCAGGAATTAAAAGAAAAAAAACGGAGGTATTGAGCATATGTTAAAAATAGCACCGTCGATTTTATCCGCTGATTTTGCTCGTTTGGGCAGTGAAGTCGCGGAAGTCCAAGCAGCGGGGGCAGACTGGATTCATGTGGATGTTATGGATGGTCATTTTGTATCCAATATTACACTGGGCCCCCCTATCGTTCAGGCTATTCGGCCGCATACAACTCTCCCACTGGACGTTCATCTGATGATTGAGCAGCCTGAACGTTATATTAGTGATTTTGTAAAGGCAGGAGCTAATATCATCACGGTCCATGCGGAGGCCTGTGTTCATTTGCATGGTGTCCTTCACATGATCAAGCAGCAAGGCGCTCTGGCGGGAGTGGCTCTCAATCCGGGGACATCACCATACGCGATCAAGGAAGTGCTACCGAATGTGGATATGATTCTTGTGATGACGGTTAACCCTGGTTTTGGGGGCCAGTCCTTCATTCCAGAGACGTTGAATAAAATCAGACAAATCCGTGCTTGGTTGAATGAATTGGGTCGTCCAGACGTACATATCGAAGTGGACGGAGGTATTGCGGAGGAGACGGCACCAGCCGTATTTGAAGCAGGTGCTGACGTATTAGTGGCAGGTAGTGCAGTATACGGCAGAGCAGACCGTGCAGCGGCTATTACTGCTATTCGGGATAGTGTCGCTCATTTGTCCAAGTGAAGCTAACTGAAGCACTGTGGATGACCTTAGCGAGTATGATGACCGGTTTGACACTCAGTTGTTTCTCGCTAGTGAAGACGCCTTGGAATGCTATACTTTCACTTTTGGCTGTTCTTATTGTCCTGTTTTATTTTCGTAAAAATGAAAGGCGTGGTTTGCGTATCGGTTTTGTGGTGAGCAGTGTGCTTTATTATATCCTGTTTATCTTTATACTCTCAGCATATCTCTATGTTCGTGGACTTGTCTGATGGTATAGCCTGGGATGGTTGTGCATAAATATGGTTACATGAGCGGGATTCTCATGTAGCCTTTTTTTGTGGGGCAACAACCCTTGACAGGTTGCATAAACTACAGAGAACGGATGCAGGAGGATGATGGGGAGGGTGAGGCATGAAGTTTTACACAATCAAGCTGCCAAAATTTCTGGGTGGATTCGTCAAAGCCATTTTGAATACATTCCAGAAGAACTGAAATCAAAGTAACGTTGACACAGGATGTAGGATGAAGGCGAAAGGTACACAGGAGGCACGCTTCCCGGGCACAGCAGATTGATAGCTCGGCAATAAAAGACAGGAATGCGCGGGAAGTTGCCTGACATTTTGTCCTCCTGAATCAGTGGGATATTATTCGAATAATCAAAAAAGCACCCGTTTAAAACGAGGTGCCTTTTGTTTATAACGATATTTTTTTACGACTACACGCGAGTCACTTTACCGGCTTTCAATGCACGAGTGCTGACATAAACGCGTTTCGGTTTACCGTTAACGAGAATGCGAACTTTTTGTACGTTGACGCCCCAAGTACGGCGATTACGGTTGTTAGCGTGAGATACGTGGTTACCGCTGCCAGGCTTTTTGCCTGTTACAGAACATTTACGAGACATGATTCCACCTCCTATTCTGAAAATAACCAAACTCCATATGGAATGGGTCGCTCTTCAGGCCGACTGGGTCAGCCGGACTTTATAAGTCACTAACCTGAACAAAACAATACTTAAATATAATATCATAGTCAAAAAAGCTCCGTCAACTGATTCAAAAACTTTATTTATTTCTCTTTCGCATTATAGTACAATATGGGATAGCTATTGTTGCGACTATTTTGTTTTTTAATGGAATGTGAATTCTTATTCCAGTCATGCCGGGCAGTTCAGAGGCGGGACCATAATCATCATTCCGGCCAATGATTTTTTGTTGGGCAGTTGACTGGTTTTTCATATTATATGAGCTGTGGAAAGAAACCAGAGGATGGTTACGGAAGCTTACGAAAGGGTGAGATTCGTATTCGTCGTCTGGCTTTAGTATAATTCAATTGAACCTTGAACATGTGTTGTGAAGATGGATTGTAAAACAATTGTATTAAGCTAGGAAGGGGAATTCTCTTGAGTAATCGTTCTTTGAATGGAACAGACTTTACCGCGATGGTTTTAGCCGGGGCGGAACAATTACAGCAGCATGCGGAGCATGTCAATTCACTAAATGTATTCCCGGTGCCAGATGGTGATACGGGAACCAATATGAATCTGACGATGAGCGCGGGCGTAACGGAATTGAAGAGGGGAGATTCTTCCTCCATCGGTGTCATGTCCGGCATCTTATCCAAAGGCTTGCTGATGGGGGCCCGCGGCAATTCAGGGGTTATCCTGTCTCAGTTGTTCCGTGGCTTCAGCCGTTACGCTGCCCCATACGAGGAATTGAATACCCTTCAGTTCGCATCGGCATTGCAGAGCGGGGTGGATGCGGCCTACAAGGCGGTGGTTAAGCCGGTGGAGGGTACAATTCTTACCGTGGCGAAGGAAGCGGCCAGACATGCTGTGTTTTTCTCGCGCCGGACGAACGACATCACAGAACTGATGGAAGAAGTGCTTGCCAAAGCAAAGGAAACGCTTGCCATGACGCAGGACATGCTCCCTGTACTGAAGCAAGTAGGGGTTGTAGACTCGGGTGGACAAGGACTTGTGTATATTTATGAAGGATTTATGCAGCATCTTGGAAGCGGATTGGTGACATCTCCAACTTCAAAAGGCGATAGTGTACGCCCGGTTTTTGCTCCTTATGTATCGGAGAGACCTACAGCTGCGCCTGTGGCTCCTTCTCCAGATGCGCCGATTTCTGCGCAGGCGAAGCTCGAAACGGAGAATATTGAATTTTTGTATGATATGGAGTTTTTTATTAATCGACAATTGGGCGAAGCGCAAGGTACAAATTTTGATGAGGAAGCTTTCCGGAAAGCGTTGTCAGTAGATGGTGATTCGATTATCGTTATTTCGGATGATGATGTCATCAAGGTTCATGTGCATTCGAAGGCTCCAGGTGAAGTCTTGAATCTTGCGCTGCGTTACGGGGAAATTACACAGATTCGAATTTTGAATATGCGCGAGCAGCATCGTGATTTGCTGTCTGCAGGTATGGATGGTGCTCCTGAGCCTGAATGGTTTGCAGAAATACCAACAGAGCCTGCACGTGAGGAGGAGCCATCTGAGCCTCCAGCTCATGAGCTAGCACCTTTTGGCTTTATAGCTGTGGCTTCTGGTGAAGGGATTGCTGATATTTTCAAAAGCTTGGGTGTTGATGTTGTCCTTTCGGGTGGTCAGACGATGAATCCGAGCACAGAAGACTTCGTGAATGCGGCTCGCTCGATTGCGGCTCAACATATTTTTATTCTGCCGAATAATTCCAATATAATCTTGGCTGCTGAACAAGCGCGTGAATTGTTAGAGGTGGAACGTTTGGTGTCGGTGATTCCAAGCAAAACAATTCCTCAGGGCATTGCAGCAGCATTTGCTTACCAAGAGGAAGAAGCCTTTGAGGTAAACCAAGATAATATGCGGGACGCAGTTACCCGTGTGAAGTCTGGACAAGTGACCTATGCGGTTCGGGATACGACACTTGATGATCTGCATATTACAGCGGGCCACTACATTGGTATTCAGGATTCTAAGATCGTGGCGACTGAGGAGCAATTAATGGCAACATCCCGCCTTTTGCTGGCGAAAATGCTGGTGAATGGCGATGAAATTGTTACGATTCTTACAGGTTCGGACGCAAAACAAGAAGAGACAAATCAGCTTGTTGCGTGGCTTGAAGAAAATTATTCGGATGTTGAAGTGGAAGTTCATGAAGGTGGTCAGCCGATTTATCCTTATCTGTTCTCAGTGGAAACCTGATGTGCTTTGGCACACCCATGGTAGTCCACTACAAAGGAGGTCTGACTGATGAGAACTATCATTTTGACAGATAGCACGGCTGATATTCCACAGGAAATAGCAGATCGTCTCGGCATAGTCATTGTACCATTGACGGTGATGTTCGGCAGCACAGCTTACCTGGACGGTATTGAGATGTCAGCTGCACAGTTTTACAGCGAACTGGTACGGGCTGATGAACTGCCTACAACGTCACAGCCATCACCAGCCCGTTTTTTGGAGACGTACACGGAGCTGTTGGAGCAATACCCCGAGAGCCAGGTTATCTCTATCCATTTATCCTCCGGTGTGAGCGGAACGTACCAGTCCGCTCTGCTGGGTAAATCCATGTTGGAGAAGCATGAAGATAGAGTGACCGTTATGGATTCTAAGTCGGCCTCGTACGGATACGGTATGCTCGTGGTTTACGCCGCAGAGCTGGCAGCTGCCGGGCAATCCCCGGCTGAAATTATTCAGGGTGTGGAACGTCTTGGGGAACGTCGTTGTTTGTATTTCCTGGTGGATACACTGGAATACTTGCAAAAAGGCGGACGAATTGGCAAGGCAGCGGCTATGGTTGGTACGTTGCTTAACATTAAGCCAATTCTTTCGATTGACAAAGAAGGTATTATTTATTCGGCTGATAAGGCGAGAGGGCATAAAAAAGCGACAGCACGAATTATTGAACTGCTGGAGCGGGATTTAAAAGGCCAAAAAATTAATATTGCTGTGGGTCATACGGCAGATCGCTCGGCGGCAGAAGCGTTTGTGGCTCAGCTGGCAGAGCATTTTGAACTGGGCGATCAAATATATACTGAACTTGGCGCTGTGATCGGAACTCATGTGGGACCAGGAACGATTGGTATTTTTGCATGGCCGGCCGGAGATGAGAGGTAATATGCTGCAATTGGATCAAATACCATTAAAACAAATACACGGCGTGAGTGCTCTCAAAGAAGGAGAGCTTCACGCTTTTGGCATTTCTAACGTGCAAGATATGCTGGAATATTATCCGTTTCGGTATGAAGATTACCGACTGCGATCGCTAAGCGAAGTGAAGGACGGAGATAAGATTACAGTACAGGCGAAAATTATGGGCATTCCGGTGCTTCAGCGTTACGGACGCAAATCAAGGTTAACTTGTAAATTGATGGCTGAGGATTGGATGTTTACTGCAACATGGTTTAATCGGCATTTTTTGAAGGATCAGCTAACATCAGGTCGTGAAATTGTGGTGACTGGTAAATGGGACCTCAAGCGGATGCAGATGACTGTTGCAGATTCTGAGTTTCCTGATAAAGGAGTAGCCCGTTCGGGGACACTTCAACCGGTGTACTCTATAGGCGGCAAGGTTACGCAAAGTTGGATGCGAAAAATAATGAACCAGACGCTCCAGCAGTTTGGTGAAATGATTCCCGAAATATTGCCTGAGTTGCTTGTACGCAAATATAGTATGATGCCGCGCAAGCAGGCTATTGCGGGTATACACCAGCCTCAGGACAATCGCGAGGGGCAAGAGGCTCGTCGGCGGATGGTGTATGAGGAGCTATTTTTATTTCAACTGAAAATGCAGGCATTCCGGGCGTTAAATCGTGGTCGAGCGGACGGGGTGGTACATACGGTGGATAACGCCACGATTCGTGAATTTGTAAGAGCTTTGCCTTTTGAATTAACAGACGCACAGAAGAAGGTAGAGCTTGAAATACTGCACGATCTACGCTCACCTTATTGTATGAACCGTCTGCTTCAAGGGGATGTTGGGTCGGGGAAAACTGTGGTTGCCGCCATCGGTTTATTCGCAACAGTACGTTCCGGTTTTCAGGGAGCACTGATGGTGCCAACCGAAATATTGGCCGAGCAGCATATGCGGTCGCTTCACAAGCTGTTTGAACCCTTTGGAATCAGCGTGGGGTTACTGACAGGAAGTACAACTGGGAAGAAGCGTAAGGAGTTGCTTGCCGCTCTTCAAATGGGTCTGCTGGATATTGTGGTGGGCACGCATGCCCTTATTCAGGAGGATGTGTATTTCCGCCAGCTTGGACTAGTTGTAACGGATGAGCAGCACAGGTTCGGAGTCAACCAGCGTAGTGTACTGCGCCGCAAGGGCTACAACCCCGATGTGCTGACCATGACCGCCACACCGATCCCGCGTACGCTGGCGATTACTGCTTTTGGTGATATGGATGTTTCTACAATATCAGAGCGGCCAAAGGGACGGATTCCAATTTCTACGTATTGGGTGAAGCACGAACTGATGGATCGAGTGCTCGGTTTTATTTCTCGTGAGGTAGATCAGGGACGGCAGGCTTATCTAATCTGCCCGTTGATTGAAGAGTCAGAGAAGCTGGATGTACAGAATGCCATCGATCTGCATATCCAAATGCAGCAGGCTTTTCCACATTATCGCGTTGGGCTGTTGCACGGACGAATGACTCCTGCAGAAAAGGAAGAAGTTATGCGTTCCTTCTATGCAAATGAGGTTCAGCTACTCGTTTCAACCACGGTTGTAGAGGTGGGGGTAGATGTGCCCAATGCGACGCTAATGATTATTATGGATGCAGATCGCTTTGGATTGTCCCAGCTACATCAGTTACGTGGACGTGTTGGAAGGGGCGCACATGCCTCATACTGTGTACTGATCGCGGATCCTAAGTCGGAGGTTGGTCAAGAGCGGATGAAGGTAATGACCGATACGGACGATGGTTTTGAGGTTGCTAGACGCGATCTGGATTTGAGAGGGCCGGGGGATTTCTTTGGCACCAAGCAGAGCGGGTTGCCCGAGTTTCGGTTAGCAGATATGGTAGCGGACTTTGAGGTGCTGGAAAAGGCACGTGAGGATGCAACTGATCTAATCAAGGACTCCTCTTTTTGGACATCTCCGCAGTATGAAGCACTTCGCGGTTATTTGCAAAAAGAGCAGATTTTCCAAGGGGATCTTATCGACTGACCCACCATGAATGATGAGGATGTTCTAAACGTTTCTAACAGATAGGTACAATGGACAGGCTGACCGTCATATATTTGGGAATGACCGAATGATATGGGAGGTGTGGCAACATTGAGCTATCAGCAATATGGAATTAGTCCGCAATTGGTGGAGCGGATTAAGTTAAAAATGAAAAATCGTGCGCTCAAGGAGCGGGTTAAGCAGCAGATCGAGGGCGTGACCAAAGCAGATCTGCAAAACAAAGCTAAGGTGCGTCATCTTGTGAAGACCACTTCTGCTATTTTAAACGAGCGATTGACGGCTACACAGGAGGAGCAACTGACTGCCTTCGTATTGGCACAAAAAATTGATCCGTCTAATACGTTCCATCTGATCAAGCTATGGGGAATGTTCCGTTGATGCTGTTCGAACGGGTGCTTCAAAGCACTTTCCATGTTTTATGTGAAGCATAGATAAAAAAAGGATTGCCTGATGTTAGGCGATCCTTTTTGGCTTTATTTAAGGCTTTTGTATTTCATTCCCCGGGCAATAGGCAGTAGTCTTTTAGTGTGAAATTCTATTCGTAATAACCACCAATCTTGATAGACCGTTCCATGGCCTGTACACCTGGACGTACCGTTGTTCGGTGCAGAGAACGCTCCCTAGCCCAGAAAATTGTAAAGGTTAGCACGGTGACTGCTCCAGTAAGCGCATCACGCGAAGGACCAGAATCCGGTTACTGTACGGATGGTTCACCTTGTTCCCGTCTTGCCCGAACCTCCTGGACAATTTTTCTGTTCATTGTTTCCGTCAGCTCATAATTCTTCATTGGAAATACGGAGAGAAATGTCAGAACCCCCGGAATAATTGTAAATAGTAGTGTGAGCCAAATAAGGGTTGTATTTGTTTGGACGATATTAGGCTGATAACCCGCTAACGCCAGCGCATAACCACCCACGGCGCTGCCGATTGCGGCCGCCAATTTGGCCCGGAAAACGTTAGCTGAGAAAACCATCCCCTCTGATCTGTTTCCAGTTTTCCACTCTCCATAATCGACGCAATCTGCTAGCATTGTGGACATGACAACATAGTTCAGCCCCACACCGAAAGAAATGATACAGCTGAGAATAAAGACAAGTACAATAGAGTTGCCGCAGAAGAAAAGAGCTATCATGGATATGGAGGTGATTAGCACCCCTGCTATGCTAGTGCCTTTTTTGCCGATCCACTTGGCAATGAACGGAACTGCGACGTTACCTGCGATTTGAAATCCCACGGTTAGTCCCATAAACAGTGGAATGAATGCTTCGGCACCTAGGTTGTATTTGAAATAATACAAAGTAAAGGCATTACGAATGTTGGCAGTCATTTCGATAATAAAAAACGAGATGATCAACAGCCGCAAAGGTCGGTTTTCAATGAAGAATAGGCGGAGTACTCCTTTTAACGTTTGTTTTTCATGACGAGGCACTACGTGTTTTTCTTTTACGCCAAACACTGTAAACATCATGCAGACGAAGAACAGGCCACAAAGTACAGCAACCGCTCCAGCCCAGCCGTTGAAGAAATGGACGAGGGGAAGCGCTACGACATTGACCGTCCACAAGCCGGCACTTGCAACCGTACGAGGAACAGTCACGACCTTGGTTCGTTCTGCAGCATCTTTGGTTATAGCGGCGGACAGTGACCAATACGGAATATCCAATATGGAATAGCTAATGCTCCAAGCGATATAGGTAACATAGGCATAAACCAGCTTCCCGGCGGAAGAAAGGTCCGGACTGAGGAAGAGCGCCAAGGTGGTGAGTGTTACCAAGAAAGCCCCGATGAACATGTAAGGCCTAAACTTCCCCCAACGCGTATTCGTGTTGTCGACTGCAATGCCGATAAAGATATCAACTACCGCGTCAATCACCCGTGCCACCATCAGTAATGTCCCGACTGCAAGCGCATTCAATCCAAAGCTGTCAGTATAGAAGAACATAAGATAAACGGCGGTTAAATTGTAAATAACATTCATCCCATAACTACTCAGTGAGTAAGAGATCAGTGTTTTTAAACTGACTTTGTCATTATTTTTTGCAGATGCAGAAGTAAGCATGTTTTAACCCCTTTCAAAAATTGACGATCATAACAGACTGTAATGATACGTTTAACGCAAACTTGTAAGCGTTATCTTGAATTACAGAATAACAAAAGCTGCAGGAGGAGTACATGATTTTTCTAAAGCAGATGATAGCAAAAACAAAGATTGTCGCAAACATTCACAGGTTGAGGTTTCTTTTTAGCTCTTATAACATAATTCTTAATTTATGCTATATTTGTTACGGGAACACCGCCCTTGGTTAACTTTTAAATTCTGAAACGTGGAGGTTAGGAATGAGTGAGAATATGATTCAATTTGTAGATACACGTACCAGTTCAAAACATAAAAATATTACAGATTTAATCCTATATAATTGTGGTTCCGAGCCTTGTTCTCCCAACCAGGACTTTGGGCCTATCGCCAGGGATTTCAATCTTATCCACTTCGTATTAAAGGGGAGAGGCAAACTGGTATTAGATAAGGAAACATATAACATAGAGAAAGGACAGGCTTTTTTAATCCCTGCCAATAAGGCCGCTTATTATCAAGCTGATGAGTACGAGCCATGGGAGTACAGCTGGGTGGGGTTTATGGGGATCAAATCCGAAATGTACTTGCAGAACATCTCTCTTGTTCAGGATAATCCGTATGTGGTAAGTATCGGAGACATCACTTTTTTTCATTCGACCATTCTTGAAATGCTTCGTATAGGGAATAATACGCTTTCTTCATCCTTGGCTATTCAGGGGTATTTGTGCCATATTCTCGCCAAGCTGGTGCATGAATCGGGTGAAACGATGCCTGTGAAACAAGAGCTTCCCTATTCAG
The DNA here is from genome assembly GCF_015710975.1 of Paenibacillus polymyxa. Classification (NCBI taxonomy): domain Bacteria; kingdom Bacillati; phylum Bacillota; class Bacilli; order Caryophanales; family Paenibacillaceae; genus Paenibacillus; species Paenibacillus polymyxa. The sequence continues at coordinate 4,101,510 of NZ_CP049783.1, forward strand.
TTCAATCTATCAACTATATGGAGAAAAACTACAACGGTGGCATTCAAATCAATGAGGTGGCAGAGTATCTCGGCCTTCACCCAAATTACTTAACCTCTGTTTTTAAGCAGGAAATAGGCGAAACACCAAAGCAATATTTAATGAACATTCGGATTAAAAAGGCATGCGAGCTGTTACAGGATACCAGTTACTCTATTCAAGTAATCTCCAATTCGGTCGGTTACTCGGATCAACTGACCTTTTCACGGGCGTTTAAAAAAATGATGGGCATTTCTCCCAGCGCTTATCGTGAAAATATTCTTTGATTTTGCTATATATATCTTCTAAAAATACTGGTGATTGAGGTGGGTGTATTTTGATATCGTAAAGCTGTTGGTTTTTCCTGCATGGTATTTTAAAGGATTGCACGGAAGAACTCACTTTACGAGAGGGGAACTGCATGTGGATACACTCATTGCCTTTATTCCAGCCATAGGCTGGGGATTCATGCCCATACTGGCGCAAATGACAAAAGCCAGTCCTCGCGAGCAACTGACGGGGACGGTCATCGGTGCCGTATTGTTCGCACTGTGCCTGTATTCGTACTCACCTGTTAACTTTCAAATCACACCATTTATTGTGAGCTTTGTCTCAGGTGTGTTTTGGTCCGTAGGACAGTTGCTTCAATTTCAAGCTTTCCAGAAAGTAAGCGTTTCAACGGCCATTCCCATTATTTGTGGGCTACAACTTATGGGAACGACGCTTTTTGCAGCACTAATCTTGGGCGAATGGACGACTGGGTACCAATTTGGTATTGGATTAGCAGCGCTTATATTTATTTTGTCTGGCATCTTGCTGACGAGCTATCAGGGCAAATCAAGTGGTTTGTCCAAGCCTTTACCCCTTCAAATTCTTGTCATGTTGGTTTGTTCGGGTATAGCCTTAACCTTGTATGTTATTATTAATCAAATCTTTCATGTTTCCGGTCTGTCGGTCATCTTACCGCAATCACTTGGCATGCTGTGTTCTGCGCTTTTAATGAACTGTAAGGGAGGGCAGAAGCTTCATCTGGTTCAGGTGCTGCGCAATTTGTCTACGGGTTTGTCGTGGAGCGTGGCAAATTTGGCGCTATTCATTTCGAATGGGCTTATTGGAGTCGCTGCCAGTTTTCCGATCTCTCAGGCGAGTATCGCCATCTCCTGCGTTGGCAGTATTCTGATTTTCAGGGAAAAGAAGAGTCCCGGCGAATGGCTTCGTCTACTGGCCGGCATTACGGTAATCATGGTCGGAGTGGGATTGATTAGCCTGGTCAAGCTCTGAGATTTAGCAATTGAATATTAGCGGAATGCGCTGATTACAAACCCGTACCTTTTGAGATAGCTTGTAGCGTACCCGTTCTCGTCCAGCGCTACAAGCTACAGATTGCGGCTGACCGAGGCGGAAATATTAAAAATATTAGCTTTCGCAAGTAAACGGATAATGAGAAAACTCTATGTGAATGGTTTAACCATTGCATAGGTTTTTTTTGGAATTTTGTGTTTAACAGCGGTCATAGGACGCGCAATCACTGTCAAAGGAAGTAGTTTTCAGGTGAGTAGCTTTTGAGATTGAAATAACATCTCCCGCTGTAAAAGTATTTTTATAAATAATAGAAAGATTATCCGTTTGCTGTACTTTACTACAGTCATAAATGTGGTGCATTAATATATGTGACAGACAGCTTTGTACATGGCAGAAATTTCGTTGCGCATACTTCCTGATTACAGGTGTTTAAGATAGGTGTGTTATTCGGACAAGCTTATTTAGTTGTATTTTATAATAATTAATAAATGCAATGATGTTTTACAGTTTTGAGAGGCTCAAAAAGTGTCAATATAATGTTTTTATTCTATTTCGATGGATAGGATGAACATTAGGAAAAAGGCTTGTCTCAAAATAAACATAGAGACAAACCTTTTTTTAATTTTATTCATACCAAATGCTGCCTTCTGAAATCCATTGGACTCAAACCTAAGTGCGTTTTTATAAATTTTGTGAAGCTAGAAGGCTGTTCAAATCCAAGCTTCTCAGCAATTTGATGAATAGGCTCTTTAGTCGTTAAAAGCAAGTTTTCTGCAAGTTCCAGCACCCTGGATTTGATAAAATCCTGAGCTGTTCTACCGGTTTCTTTTTTTAGCATGTCCGAAAGATAATTAGGTGAATACCCCATTGCTTGAGCAAGGCCTTTTACACTTGGTGTACCTGATTTTTCAATAATATCCACTGTACACTGTTCATTTAAAAGCTCTTCGAACTTGGTGACGGCGTCTTTATAAACCACTGTTCTAGTGATAAATTGCCTGCCATAAAAGCGTTTAGCGTAGTTTAAGAGTAATTCTAAATTGGACACAACGAGTTCTTTCGTGTAAAGGTCTATATTTTTACTGTATTCATCTTCAATGTTCTTCACTATACGTTCAATCGTCTCTCTCTCTTGTTCAGAGAGCTGCAAGGCTTCATTTGCTTCGTATTCAAAAAAGCTGTACTCGGATATTTTTGACCATAGTGTGGTTCCTCTGATCATGTCAGGATGAACACAAAGCATCCAGCCATCCGAATATTCAGGTGTATAATTGCCCTCAGAAATCATGATTTGACCAGGAGCTGTGAAAACAAGGCTGCCTTCACGAAAATCATAGTTTTTTCTGCCGTATTTAAAATCACATTGAGTACCACTTTTTAGAGATATCACATAAAAATTCAACATGACGTCAGTGTTAAACATGGTTTCCGATGGATTAGCATTTTCAAAATTCATCGCAGTAATTAATGGATGTTTAGGTTTATTGTATCCGAGTAATTCATGTAAGTCAGATATTGATTCAACCGTTAACATGATTTGCCCTCCTTATGAACAAAACAATTCCTCGCAAATAGAAAGCTCTTCTTATCATATCCTTTGAATTTCAAGTAAGACATAGTCTAATCCACGATAAACTTGTTTGAATTACAGAACTATTTATCAGTAATCTGGACAATATCATCAGTAACCTGGATATGTACCTAATCGAATGGGTTGCAGTATAAATATATTACTTAAATGAAAAGGAGAATTACGATGATTACAAAAATCATCCTTATTACTGGAGCTACTGATGGAATCGGAAAAGTTGCGGCGAAAACCATGGCAAAGCAGGGACACACTGTGATCATTCATGGACGGAATCAAAACAAAGCACAGAGACCCTTAATGTATTTTCACCATTGCTCTTAACAGAGTTATTATTAGATGTTCTTTCAAAAAGCCCCTCAGCAAGGATCATTAATACCTCTTCCGCAACACATAGGATTGCCAAAAAACCAGATTTCAGCGATTTACAGTTGGAAAAGGACTACACCTCGTCCGGTGCGTATGCATCCTCCAAATTGTATACGATTTGGATCACAAGACACTGGTCAGCTGAACTAATGAGAAGGGGACTGAAAAATATAACTGCGAACGTGTTACATCCTGGTGCTGTTGCGACTAGATTTGGACAAGACAACGATAAAGGTTTAATTAATAATATAGTGTTTAAGTTGGCACTTCCATTCATGAATACGCCAGAAAAAGGAGCTGCTACAACCGTATATTTGGCCACATCACAAGAAGTAGAAAAGGTTAATGAGAGAAATTCTTTGGTAACATGAAGGAGGAAAAACCACGGGATCGATATTATTCTGTAGAAAACGAAATAAAAGTTTGGGATTACTGCCAAAAGGTTATTAGCCCTTATATGAATAAATAAGTACGGAGCAATAATAAGGTTTACGATGGCCCCTCTGCTTTCCTGAAGTTGAGGGGCTTTTTGTATTCATTTTCTTTCCTAATAATCAGTAATAGGGACAACTTTGTCTGTAATCAGGCTATGTTAACCATAGATCTGGAGTTTTAAACTATAAGTATCCATTAAGACAACCTTAGATGCGTTATCACGCTGTACCTAAGTGTAGGCTGGAAATAGTGTATGAAGGGGGATGAGATAGGGATACGAATACAATTCAAATACAACAATTTAGCTGATATCTGAAATATATAATATGAAAAATGAAAGGGGTATAACAAGTATGTGTAAAGTTCATGCATTGAGTGTTCTCAGTGCGAATGCGCCATTTGAACGGACGATGATTGAACGGAGGGAACTGCGCCCAGATGATGTTCTAATCGATATTAAGTATAGTGGTGTATGCCACACCGATGTTCATATGGTCCATAATGATGGAGGTTACTCTCAATTCCCAATGGTTCCCGGTCATGAAATGACAGGAATTGTAGAAGCGGTTGGAACGGAAGTAACTAAGTTTGTAGTGGGTGACCAGGTTGGAGTAGGGCCTCTCGTGAACTCTTGTGGAGAGTGCGAGAATTGCCTACGTGGTGAGAATATGTTCTGTAAAAAGGGCATGGTCATGATGTATAATTCCGTAGACTACGATGGAAATATTACTTACGGTAGTTACAGTCAAAAAATTGTAGTGAAGCAAAATTACGTACTTCAGATCCCAGATAGTTTGGGCTTAGATGTTGCCAGTCCACTACTCTGTGCAGGAGCTACGGCTTACTATCCTTTGAAACATTGGGGAGTAGGTCCAGGCAAAAAAGTCGCTATCGTCGGTATTGGAGGTATCGGCCACCTAGCTATCAAATATGCCCATGCATTAGGAGCTGAAGTTACGGCCTTGAGTCAGACAATGGATAAGAAAAGCGATGCGCTAAGTTTTGGCGCCGATCATTACTATGCAACGAACGATCCTGACACATTCTCGACGCTAGCTAGTCAATTTGATGTGATTTTCAACACGACCTCTGCAAGTCTTAATTTAGATGCTTACGTATCCATGCTTAATATAAATGGTACGTTTGTTATCATTGGTGATCCCGGTAAGTCGAACCAATTTAATACGCTCAGTTTGCTTATGGGTCGTCGCAGAATTGCAGCAACGCCTGGAGGCGATCTTCTTGAAACCCAAGAAATGCTTGATTTCTCCGCAGAGCATGGTATTGTCCCTGAAATTGAGGTAATTCACACCAATCAAATCAACGAAGCTTTTGAGCGACTTATCCGAAATGATGTGCGATATCGATTTGTTATTGATACATCTACCTTTTAAGTCGTATTTTCGAGGATAACTCAATAGACACAAACATCATCAAAAGCACTTATCTGAAAGACAGGACTTACAATAGAGCGGACGAATTGCTGCTCGTCCGCTTTTCTAATTTATAAATACGCTAGTAAATTAGCTCATAAGAATTTAAAAAGAGAAGAAGTGAATTTGTATTGAAAACATTGGCCATAGTTGGTGCAGATCCCTGATTGGACTTTTCACTGGCTAAAACGTTTGGTAAACACGGATTTCGCTATGATTTCAAGAACATAAGAGAAACTAGACCAGTATACTGAGCAATTAACTAAATTGAGGCTCAAGGTTTTGCTGCGGATATTACTAACAAAGCACAGCTTACTAGAGCTTTTCAAGAAATTAAAAGTACATTGGGAACTATAAATGTCATGGAATTCAGTCCATACAGCGGAAATGTACCTACGACATCGTTGAAGAAAGCCTTTTTTTAATTGAATTCAAATGTGTATACCAAGTTTCCGCTTTTTCAAGACAAGATAAAATGTTATACATTGGTTCTTTATTTTTGTTGACATTTAAAAGATGAAGCCCAGCCAACCAGAATTCCGTTCCGATCCTCATCCCCCACGAGCACATTAAGCTTTCTTGGCCTTTATGATCACAGAAATAATGTGATGATCCACGCTCGTACCAGATACCCAATCTTTGATGATTGATTTACATAATCCTATAAATTACCTGAATACAGAACTAATGTTTGGTATTATAATAAATAAGAATACATGTTCGTACGTATATGATCGTTTTTTTGGAGGGTGCAGCATGACTAAAACAACTGAGCGGACAATTCTTTTGGCGGATTGCCAGTCTTTTTATGCGAGTGTAGAAAAAGCTTCCTACCCAGAGTATAAAAATAAACCGCTTGCGGTAGCAGGCGATCCTGCACGCAGGTCTGGAATTATTTTAGCAGCATGTCCTATGGCTAAAAGTTTCGGGGTGTCTACAGCAGAACGGCTCGGTGAAGCCCTCAAGAAGTGTCCTGAGCTTGTGATCGTCCGTCCCCGTATGAAACACTATATCGATGTCTCTTTAGCAATTACGGATATATACAAGGAATACACCGACCTGGTAGAGGTGTTTAGTATCGATGAGCAGTTTCTGGACATTTCGGGTAGTTTTAAAATTTTTGGAGATTCTTTAACCGTTGCAAGAGAAATTCAAAAGAAGGTTCTTTTACAAACCGGGGTTTGGGTACGAATAGGAATCAGTTCCAATAAGGTTCTTGCCAAAAGCGCAACCGATATTTGGGCTAAAAAAATTAAAAGCGGTATATTCACGTTGCCCAAGACAGAATTAGAGCAGCTGCTCTGGCCACAGCCAGTTAATAAAATGTTTGGGGTAGGTTCGCGGATGTCGTCCCATTTTGAGCGGCTTGGTATGACAACCATTGGTGATATCGCTAGAACGTCTCTACCAGACCTTAAGTCTAAATTTCGCGCTCGTTTTGGAAAACAGTCGGATATACAGGCGGAGGTCATGTGGAAAACAGCCAATGGTCTAGATGAGAGTCCTGTAGCTCCGTATACCTTCAGTTCTCCACAAAAGTCGATAAGTCATATGATAACCCTACCCCAAGATTATTTGGAACCAAATGAAGTAGAGACCATCCTGCTTGAACTCTCGGAAGAAGTTTGTCGAGACAGTCGTCGTAAGGGGTGCATGGGCTCTGTCGTGACCGTTAGTTGTACATGTAGCCCATATGAGGCTCCCACCGGATTTTCCAGGCAAATGAAGCTTACAGATCCGACTAACAATACGAATAAAGTGTACAACGCAGCAAAAAAAATATTTTATAATTTTTGGAACGGTATGCCGATACGACGCTTAGGTGTCACTTTAAGTGGGTTGGTTGACGACCAAACTTATCAACTTTCCTTCTTTGAGGATCATGAGCGTATCCGCTCCTTGGAAGAAGCAACAGATAAAATTAAAGAACGCTATGGTAGCGCAGCTATCGTAAGAGCGTCCTCTTTGACCCAAGCTGGTCAGGCACTGGAGAGATCCCTAAAAATCGGGGGCATTATAAATAAATGAAGGGATATACTGATGTAATTTAGAATTACTAGAGCAAGGTCAGATCCCACTACATATTGGTCTGAAGGGTTCTTGGGAAACAGGTAAAACTAAAAAACTGTTAATCTTTGAATTAAAGTCTAGAAAATTATTGCTGGACTTTGTTAATACTACAATGCTATTTGGTATTTTAGCTGTGTTTTATACTTTTCCTTCGGTTCGAGTCCATACTCCTGTTTGTCCCAGCACTTTCCGCTGAATTTCACTTGCAATACTCAACGGATCTCCGAACAGGGAGAGACTTCCGCTCATATCCAGAAATTGTTCATCAATGCTGAAAACCTCAACCAAATCCGTATACTCATTATAGATTTCTGTTATTTTTAATGAGACATCGATATAATGCTGCATGCGCAGGCGTACAATGATAAGGTCAGGACATTTTTTACAGCTTCCCCCAGACGTTCTGCAGTGGATATACCATGTTTTTTGGCCAGCGGACACGTGGCTAAAATAACGCCTGAACGAAGTGCAGGGTCACCGGCCACAACGAGCGACTTATGTTGGTATGCGGGATTATCCGTTTTTTCGACGCTGGTGTAAAAGCTTTGGCAGTCCGCTAGAAATATGGTTCTACTTCCACGCTCCTTCACAATGTTGATCTCCTCTCCTGGCATGTGATTAATCATATTCCAGAATATTCTTGAACATATACCCTTATAGTAGTATTATATATAGAACAAGTGTTCCTAATACAAATGTATTTTTTGGAACATTACAGTTTACGGGAAACCTAGCATGGCGTATCATATTATCTTGAACAAAAACAAGTGGAAATGAATGAATATTGAGGGGAGAAAACCATTTTTATGAACCCAAAACGTCGACCATCATCTCAAAAACGCAGTAGGTGGCGCATTTTTGGCAGAGTTTTGCTGATTAATATCAAGTGGTTCTCGCTTGCGGGTGTACTTGGAGTGCTGTTTGCCGGAGGTCTTATATCCGGTTATGTGGCGGCACTGGTTCATGATGAACCTGTACGATCACGTCAATTGATATATGAAAAGGTAAATGAGAATGCTCTGACCAGTTTTGTATTTTTTAATGATCAGGTAACTCCGGTTGGAAGAATGCGCATGGAAGAGGACCGACAGCTCGTTGACCTGAAGGATGTCCCTCAGTCCATTGTGGATGCCCTCATTTCAACAGAAGATAGCCAATTTTATGAGCACCATGGTGTAGATTTAAAGGGGACGGCTCGTGCTGTCAAACAGAAACTTTTGAATGAAAACCGCCAAACTGGCGGCAGTACACTGACGCAGCAGGTAGCCCGAAGAGTTTTCCTCAGTCTGGATAAAACGGACAGCCGAAAGGTGAAGGAAATGCTGCTGGCACTACGTATGGAGCGTTTTATGGGCAAAGACAAAATATTAACGGCTTACTTAAATAAAATGCCTTTTGGTAATGGTTCCGCTGGTTACAATTTGTATGGAATCAAGTCTGCTTCGTTAGGAATTTTTAATGTAAGTGATCTACATAAGCTTCATATTGCTCAAGCGGCTTATTTGGCAGGTCTTCCACAGCTGCCATCTGTTTATTCCGCTTTTGATGGTAAAGGGAATTTTGATGAAGAAGGTTTCAACAAAGCGATGGAGCGCCAACGTGTTGTGTTGGGAAGAATGCTGGAAACAGGCAAGCTCACACTGTCCGAATATAATGATGCGCTTCAATTTGATGTGAGAGCGACTCTTGCACCCCATCGCGAAAAAAGCTATAACACATTCCCTTATTTGATGCTGGAAACAGAGCGGGAGGCCGCACAGCTGTTAGCACTCCAGCAAAATCCGAATCTCACAGCAGCCGAGATTTCTAAGCCTGAGCATGCTGAACTTCTTCAAAATACGCGAGAAGAGTTGCAACGGTCCGGCTATCGAATTTATACAACGATAAACAAAAAAATTTATAGCAATATGCGACAGATTGCAGCTAATCCACAAAATTTTTCTCCATACAGTAAGAAGAAGGGACTAGAACAGATTGCGGCAATCATGATTGATCATAAAACAGGGGCTATCCTCGGTATGATCGAGGGCCGGGATTTTAATACCGAGCAAATGAACTATGCAACTCAAATGACACGTCAGCCCGGTTCTGCCATGAAGCCTATTGCTGCTTACTTACCTGCTTTGGAGAAGGGCTACACTCAGCCCGCCGGTCTTATTGATGATTCACAAATCATATTGAAAGACGGACGAAAGGGTTATCATATTCCTAAAAATTATAACAGAAGGTATGAGGGGCTTATGACAGCCCGTGAAGCACTCAATCGGTCAATTAACATCCCTGCACTGAGGCTGTTTTTATATGAAGTTAAAATTCCAAACGCTTGGAATTTTGTGCGTTCTCTTGGAATTACGACGATTCAGCCGCAGGATGAACATGCTCAAACAGGAGTTCTAGGTGGACTTAGTAAGGGGGTATCCGTCGAGGAACTGACCGCAGCATATGGGACAATTCCCAATATGGGCGTGTATAATGCACCTCACTTGATCAGTAAAATTACAGATGCCAACGGTAAGATTGTATATGAATTTAAACCACAGACGAAACGTGTATATTCGCAGCAAACCGCATTTTTGATGACGGATATGCTCAGAACCGTTATATCAGACCCAAGAGGAACTGGCAAACGTCTGCAAAAAGCTTTTAAGAGCTACGGTACCATTGATATTGCGGGTAAAACGGGTACGACACAGAACTTTGGTGATGTGTGGTTTATGGGATACACACCTGACGTTACGCTAGGCGTATGGGCTGGTTATCGTCAACAGGTTAATACATTATCTCAAGAAGGTCACACCAGAGCACAGTCGGTGTGGGCGTTGATCATGAATGAGGCGGTCAAGGACCAGCCTGAGCTTTTTAAGAATAAGCATTTTATACAGCCGGAAGGCGTTGTGAAAGTTACGGTATCTAGTCTTACAGGTAAGCTGCCAGGGCGCTATTCCCGCCAATCAGGTCACCTCGTGACTGACTGGTTTAACCAAAAGTACGTGCCGACCGAAGTCGGAAGAGAACAGCTTCCACGTTCTGCTAGACCAGTAGTTCCGTCCAAACCAGATATCAAGAAAGAAGATGTCCCTGAGATCAAGGTACCAGCAACAGATCAAGAGGAGGTTCCACCAGAGGAAACAGTTCCTTCTGTTCCTGACACAGACGCAGAGATCGAACCGCCTGATGAGAATAACGATGTGCCATCAACAGATACTTCGCAACCTTCTGTTGAAAACGTGCCGGAGACACCTTCTGAATCAGAGAACCAGAGTGGTGCTCCAAAAACTCAGCCTGATGAGGTTATCGATCCTAAACCAACGACTGATCAATCCAACAACTAAGCAACATGGACGATCTAGTTTAGAACACCGTTTCCAACAATATTGACAGTGACCTGCGGATGAAAACGGACATGGGGATACTCCTCATTCCAACGCTATTCCATTACAATGGCTACCTTGAATGGGAAGTTGGATAGTCAGGCTCCGGTACATCTGTCGGACAGAATTCTCGGTGCCTGAATAAACTTCATTGGTACTTTACCTTCATTGGTTTGAGATTCATCTACAACTTCTAGTGTTTGCTGGAGTAGGCCCTTAGGAGTAAGATCATAAATCGATGCATTTGCCAATCTGGCATCCTTTAAGCTGTCCTGATCCCAGCAGCCTGTTGTAATTATGAGTAGAGCCAGCATTTTATGCGGCTCTGCTCTTTTTTCATATTTTAGATTTCTCCTTTTTGAAAATACGAGCCAAATTATTTGCATGTAACCAATGGGCTTTAAAATTTTCTCTTTGTTCAGGCAAGTAGGCAAGGCGAGATTATAAGGGGGCATAGTCTTGGGTCAGATCAATTCCCAGGTAGTATCCGAGTTTACGCCGAACCTCACTGCGGGCAAAGGATGAAAGCATGAAAAATCGTCTTTGGTAACCGCGGCATACATACAAAACCTCTACGCCTTCATGATTTCGGATTTCGCTGTATATTTTCACTCCCTGTCTTTTCATTCGTGCTTTTGTTTCTGCTAATTGAACAGTTACGCGCTGTTGTACTCCAGTCAGGCTACGAATATACAAATCGGGCATTTTTAGAGGAGAGATATTCATAATGCGAATGTCTCGTTCCAGCACATCCAGTACAAGTGTTAGAAGTACACACATCTTGATCAGTCCTGCGTCTTCTTCAGAAGGCAAAGGAGCTTTATGCTTGTTATCAAGTACCTTTCTGTTTGTCATAAATATCTCCTTTACGCGGAGTGAAAGTACAATATATAATAAGAATATAGAACATATGTTCTGAATATACTTCATCATAGGAATTTTTCTGTTGCTAAAGCAATCATCAATTATTGGAAAAGTGCGGGGAGCGCTACTTCCATGTGCCATTATGTAAAGATTCTTGCATATAGGGCCGATGACAGCCAAACAGAGTTTATGTTAAGCTAATGGATAAAAAACTTACATAGAAGGGGATAGCGTTCTGATAGCGACATTTTTTACTATTTAACATAAGAGAGTCAAGAAAGAAGGTTTACATATTGTCACGTTCGTTATATGCAGCTTTATTATTGTTGAGCCTTATTTGGGGCGGTTCTTTTATGTTTATTAAGGTGTTATTGCTACATCAAGTAGGACCGTGGACCATTGTATTTCTGCGATCCAGTTTTGGTCTTATTTTTATCATCTTATTAATGGTTCTTATACGCAAGCCGTTTAAAATCAAAAGCATTCCGTGGAAATCGGTTATTCTGGTAGCATGTGTCAACATGGTTTTACCATGGACATTGATTGGTTTTAGTGAGACCAGAATAGCTAGCAGCATGGCTTCTGTATTGAATGCCACCACGCCAATATGGACTATGTTGGTGGGTCTTGTCTTCTTCGGAGCTATATTTCATCGCCTGCAGTGGTTAGGAATGGGGCTCGCTTTTATAGGAATTATTATTTTATTGGGTATTAATCCTGCCTCTATTATTTCTGTTGATCCGGTAGGTTTTGGATGTATGCTGCTTGCGACTCTCTGCTACGGATTTGGAACACAGCTCTCCAAACGTTTTCTCTCCAATCTTTCCATGTATCAGGCTACCTTTGCGACACTGTTTGGTGCGGCAGCAGGGGGTGGTATTATGATGGTAATTGTAGAGAGACCAGATTTGTCGATCGTTTCTGTTCCAGGAGTATTAGGTTCCCTAATAGGACTAGGAGTTTTGGGTTCAGGGGTAGCATATATCTTGTTCAACTATATGATTTTGCGGGGGAGTGCGGAATTCGCTTCTTCGGTAACGTATTTTGTACCAGTGAGTGCCATCGTATGGGGCTTTTTACTTCTGAATGAGCATATCGGCTGGAACGTGCTGACCGGGCTGGTTCTTATACTCGGGGGCGTATTTATGGCCAATCAGCGCAGAACAGCCAAACTAAGGGTAATAACTCCAAGTGAAAATAAAACACACTCAGGTCATTGAATGTGTACTCGCCAAACCTTTGGTATAATGCGTCAACTCGCACATACAATAAAGCATGCTCACACATAAAATAAAATATGGTGCAGCAAAAAAGCAAGCTGTTTAGCAGGTGACAAGGTGTGGTATAATAAATTATAGAATTATATGTACCACAGAAATGTCGGAGTTTTATTCCACAAAAGAAAGGATCAGGATACCATGTGTCCCCGAAGGATACTTCCCCAAAGGACGATTTGGAAACGATTTGATCTGTCTTATACTTAGCTTTTCCGCGGAGTAACGTCAAGCTGCGAAAGCCAACTCTGCGGAAGAGGGGATTGTACATGCGAAGGACCAAGTCCTCCAGGCACATCTTACCAGGTTGCTTCCGTAAGAGTGGGTTCATCCACATCAAACTTACGAGAAACCGAGGGAGCCTGTATGAGGAAAACTTACGAATCTATCGTGAACAATGGAGCACTGAGACAGATTGCTGTCATGTTGCTCGGAACATGCATTTTAGCTTTTACGTACTATCACATTAACGCCCAGAATCATTTGTCAGAGGGCGGATTTGCAGGCTTAGCTCTGCTGGGGCATTATGCGTTTGGCATATCTCCAGCATGGAGTATGCTGATGCTTGATGTTCCTGTCATATTGCTGGCATGGGTACTGAAGGGCAAAAGATTTATGATGCTAGCATTAATCGGAGCCGTCGCCTTTTCACTGTTTTATGCAGGATTTGAGAAATACTCGACTCTGGTTATAGACCTGCATGGAAATCTGCTAATAGCAGCTCTACTTTGTGGGGTGCTCACAGGTTTAGGAGCCGGAATCGTACTGCGATTCGGTGGAGCAACCGGGGGCGATGATATTTTGTCTCTGCTGGTGAGCGAGTGGCGCGGATGGAAAATCGGCAACGTGTTTATTGTCAGTGACATCATCGTGCTAGGATTATCGCTGTTGTATCTGCCTGTGAAGGAAACAATGTTTACAATACTGGCTGTGTGGCTTGCCGGAAAAATAATTACATGGACGACCACGTTCCAATTGCACCGACCTGTGAAAAAGGTACTGCCAGCGGCTATTCCCGCTAAAAAGGTAGTTGCCAAAACAGTGCCGGTCGTCCACAGCCTTCGTCAATAAGGAAAGGGTGTTACGTCAGGAGAGAAATCTTCTTACGTAACACCCTTTCGCTGTATGGGAAGAGCAAATGTTGATCATACTTAGTGCCGCTTGAGTGCTATTTTTTATATTTTTTCTACTGCTTCTTATTTTCTTCTACTGGATGAGTATCGTTCCATTCTTCAGCTTGAGCAGTGGCAATCGCAATAGCACGCCCTTCTTCATAGCCCTCGCGGAGTAGAGCGTTAGCGATATCAACGGCTTTTTCTCGCACCCGGGGTTCCAGATTTTTCATGGATGGCGGGTAATCATGTTTGTTCCAAGGCATTGTTGCACACTCCTTTTTAGCAGATGTTGTATTATGTATTACCCGTTGTTGGCTTAGACAAACAAAAATTAAGGTAATGAATGTATTGTAAAATATATCTTGAGAAAAGGCGTATAATGGTGTGCAGAATACCAGAAAAAGGAGTGGAACATTTGCTTGCCTGGGGTTTCGTTTTTTTACTAACCATCATCATTCATACTACCGATAGCTTGTCTTATGCTCTTCGGCTTGGTGGTTTGCGAGCACGTCGGATTGGATTGGCCTTAACCGTGGCCGGAATGCTGCTGTTGGTTTCACGCACCTCCAATATGGCGCAGGGGCCTTTACTTGGAGGGATGGTCGATCAGGCTAAAGAGTCAGCCCAATTGGGCGGAACGGATACGAGACTGGAACTGTATATGCACGGGGTATTGCTGGCCGCCACCGTTGGAACTATGTTTGCTATATTACTGTATCCAACAGTGGTGCGCATGTCAGCCAGATGGATTGTGCATTTGGAGCATACTGGATCTATTCCAGCTTTAATACGTCATTTAATGAGTCGAAATCGCTGGAAGCATGCAGGCTACTACATAAAGCGCCCTAGCTGGTCCATGCTTACCTCCCTGATCAGTGGAGTGATCCCCAAGCGTCTAATTATTTTAAATATTGCCGTTACCGCAATTTATACAACTGGAGTGGTATCTGCCTTGTATGCGTCATTTCTATGGCCCGCCCAAGGTACGGCAATGTCAATGTCGTCAGGCTTAATCAATGGCGTCGCAACGGTATTGTTGACCTTGTTAATTGATCCAAGATTGGCGGTGTTGTCAGAAAAAACGCTACGAGGGGAGCTACCCCTAATTCGGATGAATAGTGTGTACGGTTGGATGATCATCTCGCGTTTGGCAGGAACTTTATTAGCTCAGCTATTGCTGGTACCGCTAGCCATTTGGCTTGGGTGGGTGATGAGCTAGATCAGTAAAGATGTGCTGCCATATCCAAAAAAGGCTGACCCGTGACCATCTAATAAAGATGATTCCGGGTCAGCCTTAATGATTTTACGGCTGCTTACTTTTCAAATAATGACTTATATGCTCCATATCCTTCACGCTCCAAGTCTTCCTGAGGCACAAAGCGGAGCGCGGCAGAATTGATACAATAACGCAAACCCTCTGGACCTGGACCATCATCGAATACGTGCCCTAAATGGGAGTCTGCTTCGCGACTTCGCACCTCGGTACGAATCATGAAATGGCTGAGATCGGTCTTTTCTTTGACATTGTAACTGCGCAACGGACGGGTAAAGCTAGGCCAGCCGCAACCCGCATCATATTTGTCCAGTGAACTAAACAAAGGCTCTCCTGATACGATATCCACGTAAATGCCTTCAGCTTCATGATCCCAAAACTCATTTTGAAATGGGCGCTCGGTCGCGTTTTTTTGTGTTACTTCGTATTGAATAGGCGTCAGCCGATCTTTGAGCCCGGACTTATCAATCTTGGCAGCCCAATTTTGCTCAATAAAATCTTCACGTCCCGACCCTTTGCGGTAGCGTTTGTAGTGAGCGGGGTTTTTCTTATGATAGTCCTGATGATATTCTTCTGCTTCATAAAAAGTTGCGGCAGGCAGAATAGATGTTGCAATGGGCTTGTCAAAACGGCCACTTTGAGCGAGAGCTTCTTTGGAAGCCTCTGCCTTGATGCGTTGTTCATCATTATGATAGAAAATAGCCGTTTGGTAGGATGAACCTCTATCGTGAAATTGTCCACCTTCATCCGTTGGATCAATCTGTTGCCAAAATAACTCCAACAGTTTTTCATACGGGAACACTTGGGGGTCGAATGTAATCTGCACGGCTTCCACATGTCCCGTTGTTTCAGAGCATACCTCTTCATAGGTAGGATTTTCGGTATGTCCCCCTGTATATCCAGATCTAACCTTCAAAATACCGGGCATTTCCTCAAAAGGGGAGACCATGCACCAGAAGCAGCCGCCCGCAAAAGTTGCCTTTTCTACCGTGTTTGGATTGTTGGTGCTCATATTTTATCACTCCAATCTGAGAATGTTTAATTAGTTGTTATTTAAATAGCTTACAATTAAATTATATACGGGATTTTTGCAAAATCCAACGAAACATCAGAAAGTACTCAGCTGCGTAGCTGTAGTGTGTCCCAAAAAAAGCAATCAAACATTCTACAGAACCGGTACAAACTCATTGCTATCATGTTTTGTTGGCGCGCCTAACTCTTTTTCGGTAAAGTACAAATCCGCCACCTACCAGTGCAGTATATAGCAGTAAAATAAACAAACCCGTGATTGGATGTTCCGCAAAGGTACCGCCTGCATAAGCATACACTGCAATTGCGGGAAGCTTGCCGATCGCTGTGCCTAGCATAAAGCTCCAGAACGGAAACCCTGCTACTCCGGCATATACATTTACAGCTGCCTGAGGAATGACTGGAATCAGGCGAGCCAGTAGCACAGCAGTAAAAGGCTCTTTCTCCATGACCTGATTGAAGCGCTCCAGTGCGGGAA
The DNA here is from genome assembly GCF_015710975.1 of Paenibacillus polymyxa. Classification (NCBI taxonomy): domain Bacteria; kingdom Bacillati; phylum Bacillota; class Bacilli; order Caryophanales; family Paenibacillaceae; genus Paenibacillus; species Paenibacillus polymyxa. The sequence goes on from NZ_CP049783.1 coordinate 4,118,129, forward strand.
CACGCTCCAAATAAGCACGTCCTTTGTCACGAAACAGGGTACGTACGGCACTGTATACGACCAACGCAGCGAAAGTAGTGCCAAGCCAGCAAATCAGAGCACCTTGCCAGGCGCCTGCTGCATAAGCAATGGAAGCGATAATCAGCTTGTAAGGGATGAACGGAATTAACGCGAATAAAAATGCGAGCAGCAGCAGAACCGGAAAGGAGGTTTGTTTGTCCGCCCATGCTAGCCAGTCATATCTGTAGATAAACGCGATGCAGAACAGCGAAACATAAGCCGCGGGGAGTAACCATTTTTTCATTTACATACCTCTTTCAATATCCCTGTTCGGCTTTTTGCTTATACAGAAAAAATAGGGTTCACATTCCCAAAAATGTATGCTATACTGCCACTAACAGAATAGTTCCCAAAGGGGAGTAGCTCAGCGAGTAAAGTCGTCATTACGGGATTCTTAATCCCCGGCTTTATTGGCAACGTAATGTTGTAAGCGAGACCTTTGCCAGGATTTTAGGAATCCGGGTAAATGGTCTTTTTTTGATGCCAAAATGGGGTCAAGCGCCGTTTCCGGATTCCGCGAAATGGCGCTTTTTTAGTATAAAGCGCTGAACTATGTACAGTATAACAAATAAATAAAGAAGGTGGGAGACACGTATGGATTTTTTGTCAATTGAGTTTTTAACCGCATTATTGTCCATCATTGTCATTGATCTGGTGCTAGCTGGTGACAATGCGATCGTAATCGGCTTGGCGGCGCGGAATGTTGATAAGGCCAATCAAAAGAAGGTCATTATCTGGGGGACGGTGGGAGCAGTCATCATTCGTGTGATTGCTACCGTGCTGGTCACATACTTACTGCAAATATATGGATTGCGTTTGGTTGGGGGTCTCGCCCTTATCTATATCGCCTATAAGTTGTTGGTCGAAGAGAAAAAACATGAAATTTCAGCTACAAATCAGATGTGGGCAGCGATTCGCACCATTATTATTGCGGATACAATGATGGGACTCGATAATGTGCTTGCTGTTGCGGGAGCCGCTCATGGAGATATGCTACTTGTTATTCTCGGTCTGGCAATTTCCGTTCCGATCATGGTGTGGGGAAGCACGATTATTCTGAAACTGACAGAACGTTACCCGGTAGTGATTACGATTGGAGCCGCAGTATTAGCGTATACCGCTGCTAAAATGGTGGTGGCTGAGCCATTAATTGCACACTGGTTCGCAAATGGAGTCGTTAAATATGGTTTCGAAGCCTTGGTTGTAGTTTTGGTTGTAGCCATTGGGATGCGTGTTAAAAAAATAAAAAGTGAGAAAACAAAAAAGGAAGCATTGCACGCATAAGCTGACTTATATTGAAGTAATCTGGCTGAAGCTGGATACTCAAGTCTTAGAGGCTGTTCCGTCAGGTCCATCTGGATCGGGAGTAGCCTCTTTTCTTTGCTTGTCAGCGGACTTCCATGTAAACTAGACAACAGATGAAATGAGTATTAGAGGTGGAACGATATGGACAAGCAAATCAAGACAAGAGTAGCGATTGCAGGATTGGGTGGTATCGCTCGTAAAGTGTACCTGCCGTTACTGTCTGCACACCAAGGCGTAGACATCGTAGGTGTCATGAACCGTTCACAGGAGCCGGTTAGTTCTACTATGGAGCAGTATAGACTACCTAGAGGAACGACGGATATGAAGGAAATGCTGGCATGGGAGCCGGAAGCTGTATTTATACATGCGGCCACCGAAGCACATTTTGACCTAGTCATGGCGTGTATTGAAAAAGGGATAGCGGTGTACGTGGATAAACCATTGTCCTATGATGTTCGTCAGAATCTGGAAATGACTGCTTTCGCGGAGGCACAGGCTGTACTGCTGGCGGTAGGTTTTAATCGGCGTTTTGCTCCGCACTATGTGGCTGCAAAAGCTTGGCTAGAGGAAGTGGGTGGTTTCAGTCAATGTGCGGCGATTAAACACCGAACTGGATATGATCGTAGACCGGCGGCACAGACGGTTTATGATGATTTAATTCACATGCTTGACTTGCTATTATGGCTGGGTGGCGATGATTATGAGCAACTGCATAGTAGTCTGAATACAACGAGTGAAGGTTACATGGACGCTGCATTTGGGACTTTGCGTTTGGGGGATGCTGCCGGTACATACAGTATGAGCAGACAGGCAGGGGCTGACATAGAGAAGCTGGAGCTTCACGGGGCAGGACGGTCTGTTGAGGTAACGAATATGGAACAGGCTGTTTTCATGCAAAAAAATAATTTATCACAAACTCAAACTTTTGGAAGTTGGGATACAATATTAGAAAGACGGGGATTTACCGGGGTGGTGAATCATTTTCTGGAGCATATTCATCGTCCGGAGAAGTGTGCGATACAAGCTGGAAAAGTCCTGGAAAGCCATATGCTGGCAGAAGAACTGATTAGTCGTTTGCGTAATTAATAAGGAACCATGACGATCGAGACATCAAGAGTTATAGGTTGAAGGAGAAATGTATCAATGGAAGACAACCGCGGAAAACAGTTAGAAGAAGCCATCATTGAAAATTATAAGCAAGAAGAAGATATGATGATCCTTGTGTTTGCTCAATGGTGCATTAATAACGGCTTGGAGCCAGAGGAATTATATCGTGTAGCGTATCCACAGCAGGATAGCAACGAGCGTCTGCTACGAATACGCAAACTGACTGTATCGCGCGAAGAAGCAGGTGATATTCCGCTGGATACGGTATTAGGTGTGCTGTCCATGTTCGGAAATGAGGACTTGGCGATGGTCGTATCCGAGGCGGCTGCCCAGCTCCCGTCGGAACGAAAATAAGTCCAGCTAAAATAAAACATCTGGCAAAATCATCATAACATCGTGTAAATAAACTATTTACTGAGGATATTGTTGATCGGGAGGGTAAGCTGACGATGGAAGATATACCTGTGCCAAGCACTTGTAAAGGCTGTGAAAGAGATATCGCTTTATCGGAAGAGCAAATTACCAGAATACTAAACAATATGAGACCCAAAATGGAATGTGTAAACGATGAAGTGTACGAAGCCAGACTGTTGGCCTGCGCACAATGCAATGAGTTAATGTCGGGGCATACATGTGGCAGTAGCGGAAGTATTGTTCGTATACGTGCCCTGGCAGCAGCTCAAAATTGTCCCAGCTACCATGGTTCACGTTGGCAAGGATCAGCTTGAAAAATGTAAAGCCCAGACTCAGTTAAACCTGAGATTACAGGCTAAAGTAGTCATCCCCTGGTCTGCCTTAATGGCGGACCTTTTTAGTTTGCTTGGACTTTGTTGTTAGCAATTGACAAATTGTAGACAATAAAATATATTAAACACGTAAAATGTTTTTATTTAATTATTAATATTTATATTAATTAACAGGTTTTTAGGCATGACAACGTGTAACATTAGAGTCCAAAAAGTAACGGTAGTGAGAGTGTAATTTATACCGTTATGAAAGCGTAATCATTATGTGGTATTCCAACAATCTTAATGTTTTGGGAGGGTTTGTTGTGAAGGGTTCTGTTATTGTAAATACCGATTGGGAACAGGGCATAATTAATAAAAATATTTATGGGCAATTTGCTGAGCATCTTGGACGATGCATTTATGAAGGCTTATGGGTGGGACAGGACTCTCCAATCCCTCACACTGACGGAATTCGAAATGATGTGGTAGAAGCGCTGAAACAGCTGAACATTCCTGTGCTGCGCTGGCCTGGGGGCTGTTTTGCGGATGAATATCATTGGAAAGATGGGATTGGACCGAAAGAAAACCGCAAAAGAATGGTAAATACGCACTGGGGCGGTGTGGTTGAAAATAACCATTTTGGTACACATGAGTTTTTCCAGCTGTGTGAGCTATTGAATGCAGAGCCGTATATTTGTGGGAATGTAGGCAGTGGTACAGTGCAGGAAATGTCGGAGTGGGTAGAGTACATGACCTTTGACGGGGAGTCCCCTATGGCTGCATGGCGTCAGGAAAACGGTCGTGAAAAACCTTGGAAGCTCAAATATTTTGGAGTAGGTAACGAAAACTGGGGCTGTGGCGGTAACATGCGCCCTGAATATTATGCCGACTTGTATCGCTGCTATCAGACATATGTCCGTAACTATGGAGAGAATCGCATTTATCGAATAGCTGGTGGGGCGAATGTGGATGATTACCGTTGGACCGAAGTGCTGATGCGCGAAGCCGGGCATCTGATGGACGGTTTGAGTCTACACAACTACACAATTCCGGGGAGTTGGGAAGGGAAACGACACGCAGTTGGTTTTGATGAAGCAGAATGGTTTGAGACGATGAAAAAATCATTGCATATGGATGAACTGATTACTCGTCACTCTGCCATTATGGACCAATATGATCCTGACAAACGGGTCGGGCTGATCGTCGATGAATGGGGAACTTGGTTCCTGACCGAGCCGGGTACCAATCCTGGCTTCCTTTATCAGCAAAATACGATGCGGGATGCGCTGGTAGCCGGACTACACCTGCACATATTCCATAATCATCATGATCGTGTGCAAATGACCAACATTGCTCAAATGGTCAACGTTTTGCAAGCGATGGTTTTGACAGAAGGCCCTGCTATGCTGTTGACGCCGACATACCATGTATTTGAAATGTTCAAAGTGCATCAGGATGCACAAGCACTGGCAATTCATGCGAAGGTAGGCAACTATGAGTATGATGGAGATTCCATCCCACAAGTAAGTGTGTCCGCCTCTAAGGCACAAGATGGCTTTATTCATATAAGCTTATGCAACGTCCATCCAGGTGAATCGGCAAATTTGAGCCTTGAACTAAGAGGGCTCGAAGAGGTTAAGGAGATCAATGGTGTTGTCTTAGCCAGTGACGATATGCAGGCACATAATACATTTGATCAGCCAGAGCGGGTGAAAAAGGAAGCTTTTACATCTTATCAACTGCAAGAACAGCATTTGGATGTTACGCTGCCACCAATGTCAGTTGTGATGCTGACGATTGCTCCGTAAAAACAGATTGTGGTATGTGAGTAGTATCGTATATTGTTATAAAAAAAGAGAGAGCGTTCCCCTGAACGCTCTCTTTTTCCTACAATTGCTCGCGATGAATCAACCTGAATTCCTTGGGCGACATACCAAAGCGGGAACGAAATACACGATGAAAGTATGTGTAGTTAGCAAATCCTGACGATTCGGCGGCTTGTTCCAGTGACATGGGACTGAAAATGATACGCTCCCTTGCCATGTTGAGCCTGATGTCCAGTGTGTACTGCATAATGCTCGTATCGAACGTTTCTTTAAAAAGGTGTACCGCTCGTGATACGCTGATTCCAACGTGTGAAGAGACATCATCCAGCTTAAAATTAGATGATGCATTTTCTTCAATATAATTTTTTATCTGATAAGCAAGATAGTTATGATGAGTAGCAATGGGCTGCTCAGATAGTATACGGTCAAACTCCAAACATAAAATGCGTATGTAATAGCTTGATATTTCCGGGTAAGGATTAGAAATACGTCGCTGCTCCAACACGAGCTGACGAAATAGACCAAGCAGGGCTTCTGTGAGTTGAACCTTAATTCGGTTGGGACGTTTGTGATGATTCCACCACTCATCTACCCACGGACCACCGAAAAAAATGTGATAATCCCCACTTTCAACAACCTGTTCTCCCATGGGATTCAACTCACTGTGAATATCCAGTTCATAAGGCTCGGTTGGATTGAACAGCAGCAGATCACCTGCCTCAATCCGTGTCATTTTCCCGTCAATGCGTGCTTGACAGCGTCCATCTGTTTGCAGACGGAATAAATAATTTTTGATTCCATCAGGCTGGTTCGAATAAAAGGGCTTACGGTGGAAGGAATAGCCTGCGGTAAGAACCTGGCAAGGCTCAATGATAGACATGATGATGACTCCTTTGGGCATATGGCTGTTTCAAATATTGACCAGATTGTTCATGTTTTAATCATATTATTCATTTTAAACGAAAGCAAAATAGAATACCATGTGAACTGTAAAGCTTACATGTTAGATGAGAAAGTACATGTTAGAGGCCAAGGAGTGTGAAGACGTAAAACGAATCAAGGCCGGGATTATCAGCTGTGGTAACACTAGCTCGGTATATCTTAAAATTCTCCAAACCAACCCGCCCTTTGAAGTAGTGACCTTTGGTGATCTATTGAATGGAAGGGCCAAGGAGAGGGTCGATAAATTGAGTGTTGAAAACGTATACAAAGTGGAAGGATCGATGCTTCGGCTTGAGATGGAGCTTGCATTCATCTGCCGGTACCTGGCTGCCAGGCACTGCAGATGTGCGATACCAGAGGCGGGCAAGCAGGTGTAATGGAACAGATATAACGGGAATTCATCCTGACAAAGAGGTGAAGGAGAATGACTAAAGTAGGATTGCAATTATACACAGTTAGGGAAGAGATTGAACAGGATTTTGAAGGTACATTGCGCAAGGTAGCTGAGCTGGGCTACAAAGGGGTTGAGTTTCATAACTTTTTCGGACGTAGTGCCAAGGATGTCAGAGCGCTTTTGGATGAGCTGAATCTGGAGGTTGTCGGAACCCATATACAATACAGCCGCTTGCTGCATCATTTGGATGAGGAAATTGCATATCACAAAGAATTGGGCAATAAATACCTCATTGTTCCTTATTTAACCGAAGAAGAGCGGGAGTGGGATGACCTTTTTGTTAATCTGAATCATATTGGTGAAAAAGTAAAGGAGCATGGGTTGATACTCGCCTATCACAATCATGATTTTGAACTAACAGAGAAAATCAATGATCGCCCGGTATTCGATGCTCTATATGATGCGGTTCCCGATGATTTGTTACAGGTCGAAATGGATACTTGTTGGGTATACTATGGAGGCTATGATCCAGTGGAATACATCGGACGATATCGTGGACGCCTACCTATCATTCACTTAAAGGATATGGCACGTGACGAGCAGCAGAAAGCAATTACTGTAGAGTTAGGCAAAGGAGAAGTGCAGCTTCAGGCTATTACAGACGCCGCTATTGAAGCAGGTGTGGATTGGGTTGTCGTGGAACAGGATTTCAGCTCAAATCCTCCAATCGAAAGCATTGAAACCAGTATGAAGTGGCTCCAACAATACGCAGCTCAAGGAGGAAATATTCATGTCTAAAACACTCAAGATCGGGATTATCGGTTGTGGGGGCATTGCCAACGGCAAACACTTGCCGAGTCTTGCCAAGCAAAAGAGAGCAGAAATCATTGCATTCTGTGACATTATACCAGAACGTGCTGAAGAGGCTGCTGAAAAGTATGGTGCAGAAGGATCGCAAGTTTATAGCGATTACCGTCAGTTGCTAGAAAATAAAGACATTGAAGTTGTACATGTATGTACCCCTAACGACTCGCACTCAGAAATTACAGTAGCGGCGCTGGAGGCAGGTAAGCATGTGCTATGTGAAAAGCCGATGGCTAAAACTGCTGAGCAGGCACGGGAAATGCTTGATGCGGCCAACCGTACAGGCAAAAAGCTGTCCATTGCTTATCAAAATCGTTATCGTGATGACAGTCTGTATCTGAAGCAATTGGTCGAGCAAGGAGAGCTTGGTGAGATTTATCTGGGTAAAGCCATTGCTCTACGCCGCCGTGCGGTTCCAACCTGGGGAGTGTTCTTGGATGAAGAGAAACAGGGGGGTGGCCCGCTTATTGATATCGGCACACACGCACTCGACCTGACACTTTGGCTGATGGATAATTACAAGCCTAAAAGCGTACTAGGTTCAACCTTCCATAAGCTGGGAGACCGAAAAAATGCAGCAAACGCTTTTGGACCGTGGAATCCTGATGAATTTAAAGTAGAGGACTCAGCTTTTGGATTCATCACCATGCAAAATGGAGCTACAATTGTATTGGAATCCAGCTGGGCATTAAATGTTGTAGAGTTTGGTGAAGCCAAGACGTTGTTATGCGGTACCGAAGGCGGAGCAGATATGCAGGATGGATTGCGCATTAACGGAGAAAAGAATAGCCGTTTGTTTGATACAAAAATAGATCTGAATGCAGGAGGAGTTGCCTTTTACTCCGGTGAAACGGAAAATGAAGCAGACCGTGAAGCCCGTCTGTGGATCGAATCTATTCTGGACGACAAAGAACTTCTTGTGAAGCCGGAGCAGGCACTGGTTGTTACTGAAATTTTGGAAGCCATCTATGAATCGGCCCGCACGGGAAAAGCAGTTTACTTTGACTAAGCCTATAATTATCCCGAATAGACAATCACTATAATGAAAGCAGCTTTTTTCACATATGATACAGGGAGGGATTTCTTTTGAAACTTGGAGTATTTATGGTGCTGTTTGGTGGACGTTCGCTAGAGGAGGCGCTGGATTATGTGGCTTCTCAGGGATTGGATGCTGTAGAAATTGGAACAGGTGGCAACCCGGGAGATAAGCATTGCAAGCCTGATGAGCTGCTGGAGAACGATACGGCGCTCAAAAATTTTAAAAAGGCAGTAGAATCTCGCGGACTAACGATTAGCGCGCTTAGCTGTCATGGCAATCCGCTTCACCCACAAAAGCATTTGGCACAGGCAGATCATGATGCATTTTTGAAAACCGTCCGATTGGCAGAAAAGCTGGAAGTTCCTGTCGTGAACACTTTCTCAGGCTGTCCGGGGGATCACGAGGACGCGAAGTATCCAAACTGGCCCGTGGCTCCGTGGCCTAATGATTTTCAGGAAGTATTGAAGTGGCAATGGGAGAATAAAATTATTCCTTACTGGACCGAGACAGGTAAATTTGCAGCAGATCACCATGTTAAAATAGGGCTGGAGTTACACGGGGGCTTCTCCGTGCATACACCAGCAACCTTACTTCGTTTGCGTGAAGCGGCAGGAGAGGTCATTGGTGCTAATTTGGATCCGAGCCATATGTGGTGGCAGGGAATTGATCCCGTACAGGCGGTTCAAATTTTGGGACGAGAGGGAGCCATCCACCATTTCCATGCCAAGGATACGACGATTGATCCGATCAATGTTAATAAATACGGACTTACTGATATGCAGGAGTATACGAATATGTTAGATCGAGCATGGCAGTTCCGTACTGTGGGCTATGGTCATGATGTAAAAACCTGGGCAGATATTATCAGTGCTCTGCGTTTGGTGGGATACGATTATGTAGTAAGTATTGAGCATGAAGACGGTCTGATGTCTGTAGAAGAAGGCTTTACTAAGGCTGTCCATAATCTTCGCCAGGTCCTGATTGAAGAACCGCTGAGCGAGATGTGGTGGGTCTAACCTAATAGGGGGAACTGTGATGATTAACGTCACCATTTGGAATGAATTTCTGAACGAGAAGTTAAATGAAGAAGCCAAACGGATTTATCCTAACGGCATACACCAAGCATTGGCTGACGGCTTGGCAGATGAAGGTTTTGCCATTCGAACAGCTACTCTGCGTGATAATGCCGAGCATGGTTTGGGAGAAGAAATCCTCAATTCCACAGATGTGCTGCTGTGGTGGGGACATAAAGCCCACGACCAGGTGAGCGATGAAGTTACAGCGCGTGTCGTCAAGCGTGTGCAGGAAGGGATGGGCCTCATCGTACTGCACTCAGGCCATTTTTCTAAGCCATTTAAAGCTCTGATGGGCACCAGTTGTGATTTAAAATGGAGAGTTGCAGGCGAGCAGGAGATTATTTGGTCAGTAAATCCGTTACATCCCATTGCAGAAGGGATAGACGCCAAAATTCTCTTAGAGCAGGAAGAGATGTATGGAGAGTTCTTTGATATTCCTGCGCCGGATGAACTGGTCTTTATCAGTAACTTTGAAGGCGGCGAAGTATTTAGAACTGGATGCACCTTCCATCGAGGCAGTGGTAAAATATTTTATTTCAGACCAGGGCATGAAACCTATCCAACTTATTACCAACCTGATATTTTGAAGGTCATTGCTAACAGCATCCGTTGGGCTTCTCCGACAAGTAATAAAAAACCAATATATGGTAGGAGTGAACCAGTAAGGCCTCTTGGTGGAGTGTTGGTATAGTTACAATTATCACATTATGATAAATTCTATAAAGAACAGATTTACAGGCGGAACCTCTGGGATTCCGCCTTTTTGTATTTAACGAATTAGACATATACCTGCCGCATTGGTTTGTTGTATAATCAGTTTTGGTCATGGCAACTTTATCATCACAGGTAATTAAATTTAAGAAAGTGTTTTCTTTCGGGATAAAGTATGCTAAAATGATATATACTAACAAAAGGAAAGCTTTATCAAACCGAAATGCAAAAGAAGGTGAAAAATTTGGAGAGTCAACCGCAATTTACAAAAATGTGTCCGCGTTTTGAAACCGCCTTTTCATGTCTGGGTAAGCGCTGGAATGGATTGATTATTCAATCCATGATGAGCGGTCCCAAGCGGTTTAAGGATATTTCCAATCTGATTCCCACAATGAGTGACAAAATGTTATCAGAGCGGATGAAGGATCTGGAAAATGAAGGGATTCTTACACGCCATGTATATCCGGAAACTCCTGTCCGCATTGAATATGAGCTAACCACCAAAGGTCGTGCACTTCAGCCGGTTATGGAGCAGATTCAATTTTGGGCTGAGGAATGGATTAGATGATCACCAAACTCATTAAGTGTTTTTCATAGCAAAACAGCCTTTTCCTAGGAAAAAGGCTGTTTTTTTATTTTGTGATAGGTAGTACGGCTTAATAGCTTTTAGCACGGCCTGCTACTGAGAATACTCCGGCTGTTGTACGGCGGGGGACACGGGATTGAATATCCAGTGCGGCTGTACGAAATGTGCCTAAGCACGAGTGGCAAAGTCTTCCTGCATAAATGGGAGAACGGCAAGACTCGCAAGGATAATCAAGCTGACTGTATGTGGAGGGAAATTTGCCTGCTCTTACCCAATCTGTGAGCAAATCCATAGGTGTGCCAGTCACATCACTGAGTTGGCGGGTATGAGTAGAAGGATGCCTCCATAGATAGTTAGAACAGCGGTCAAAGAATATATTTTCTTCTTGAATACAAGTGCTACACAGGTTTCTAAGATTTTGACGGAAAATGGAACCGCATTTTGGGCAATTCGAAGTATGTATCTCCATAGAAACCAGTCCTTTGTATCGGAATATAGTAGTATTTTAAAATTTATTAGTTACATATTACTATGACTTTATACCTATATCAATCTTTATTTAAAGAAATTGCTGATCTTTGAGTATATGCTGGCATCGAGATTGACATTACTCTGTTACTTATGTATTATAACTTACATAAAGTTACTATATGAATAAAATAAACTGTATACGATAAGGAGATTTTAATGATACCATCTTTATTTTTAGCACACGGATCACCTATGCTTGCTATTGAACAGACGGACTATACTGCATTTTTAGATCAGTTGGGGAAAAGCATTCATCCTAAGGCGATTGTTATCTTTACAGCTCACTGGGAGACACAAATGTTAACGATTAGTTCAATGGATGACATATACGATACAATTTATGATTTTGGAGGTTTCCCACCGGAACTGTACGAAGTGAAATATCCAGCACATGGTTCTGTTGAACTAGCTAATAAGTTGAAAAAGTTATATGAACAAAACGGCATCGAGGTACAAACTGATCATGTGAGAGGACTGGATCATGGTTCCTGGACATTGTTGCATCGTATGTATCCTGAGGCAGACATTCCGGTAGTTCAGATTTCCGTAAATCCGTACCTCTCGCCCAAAGCACAATTTGCCATTGGTGAAGTGCTGCGTGAGTTGGGAGAACAAGATATTCTGGTCATTGGCAGTGGCGTGACTGTCCATAATCTGCGTATTGTCAAATGGGGAGAAACGAAAACGGAACGTTGGGCAATTGATTTTGATGACTGGATTATCGAAAAAGTGCAAAGCGGAGATATAGAAGCTTTAGATCACTATGAAAGCGAAGCGCCGTATGCTCGTCAGGCTGTACCTAGAGCAGAACACTTTGTACCGTTGTTTATTGCAATGGGTAGTGGCGACCCTGCAAACAAAGCTAAGGTCATCCATAGAAGCTATGAGATGGGAAATTTAAGTTATCTATGTTTGCAGTTTTAAAGTGGGTAGGCAGAAGAAGGTCGAGTTATGTGCTTTGTTACTGTCCCGTCCGTTCTCTAAAAAATGGGGAGTGGAATAAAATTAGGGAGTGTTATAAGCTAATAATGGCTTACAGCACTCCCTTTTACATTAAAAAAATTTATTATATCCGGCAAATCTCACGTGGGCACAATTCACAATGACATACACCTTGCAGCATTTCCAAATCCTTGACAACAATCATACCATTATCGTATTCGACTGCATTTTTCTTACGCAGATCACTGAGCATCCGATTTACACTTTCCCGGGTAGCACCGATCATATTTGATAAGTCAGTATGAGTAATCTTTTTATGAATCAGAATATAGTCGCCGTGAGGCTCACCATAGGTGTTGCATAGTCGGATGAGTGTGGAACATAGAGCGCCAGGCTTGCCGTACATCATCAAATCGCGGAACTTGGTCTGGGTAATGCGGTGATGCGATCCCATCCATTTCATAAAGTCAATCGCAAAATCACAATGCTGACAAATAAGCAACTCCAAATCTGTATGATCGATTACGCCAATATCACTGTCCTCCAGAACCTCAGCAGAAAAGGAATGCTTAGTGCCGAAGAAAGGATCAGCTTGACCAACAAGATCGCCGCTTTGATACATATATAGAATAAGTTCCTTACCCTCATCCGTAGTTTTGGTCACTTTTACGCGTCCGCGCTTAATATAAAACAGCTTATCCGCTGTATCTCCTTCCCAGAACAGATGCGAACTTTCTGGCATAACTCGATCTTTCATCATCACTTGCAGCCGGTTGAAGCTGGCCTCCGAGAAGCAACAGGTGTTGCCGCGGGCTTCCATTACATTTGTAGGGTTTCTCATCGTCCATTTCCCCTTTGTATCCTATGTTATTTTATCTGCAACTTGATCAATTCAAATTCATTATATACCTGTGCAATGCGTTTTTGGGGCAAGATGAGGGGGTAAAAGTGGCAGAATTCCAAACTTTGTGATTTAATTCACTTCATAAAATAAAATTTTAAATAGATTGTGAAAAAAATCACAAAATATCTTAGAAAGCTGTGTTACGATCAGTGCGTGAACAAGAGATAGTACACGAGATAACAGGAGGATGAGGGAAATGGCTGTTAAAAACGAGGTTATCCAAAAAGAGCAAAGCGCAGAGCAGTATATTCAAACGCTGATTGACCGGGCGAACCGGGCACAGCAAGCTTTCATGAGTATGAATCAGGAGCAGATGGACGAAATCGTACAAGCTATGGCACTCGCAGGGATGGATAAGCACATGCACCTCGCGAAGTTGGCTGTTGAAGAAACAGGACGCGGTGTGTACGAGGACAAAATCACCAAAAACATGTTTGCAACAGAATATGTCTACCATAGCATCAAAAATGAGAAAACCGTCGGTGTCATTGAAGACAATGACTTTGATAGTTTTCAAAAGATAGCTGAACCAGTCGGTATTATCATGGGGATTACTCCAGTAACAAACCCAACTTCGACTACGATGTTCAAAGCGTTAATTGCCATTAAAACACGTAACCCAATCATTTTCGGCTTCCATCCATCTGCTCAATCGTGTAGTGCGGAAGCAGCCCGCGTCTTGCTTGAAGCAGCTGTTAAACATGGTGCTCCAGCGGATTGTATTCAATGGATTGAAGCACCTTCGATGGATAAAACAAATGTACTGATGAACCACTCTGATGTAGCGTTGATTTTGGCAACTGGTGGATCAGGCATGGTTAAGGCAGCTTATAGCTGTGGTAAACCTGCACTTGGCGTAGGTCCTGGTAACGTACCTTGCTTTATTGAGAAAACAGCCGATATCAAACAGGCCGTGAACGACCTTATCCTTTCTAAATCTTTTGATAACGGTATGATTTGTGCTTCGGAACAAGCTGTAATTATTGAAGAGCCTATCTTCGAGCAAGTGAAGAAATTGATGATTGCTAATGGTTGCTACTTTGTAAATAAAGAAGAGGCAGCTAAGCTCACTCAAGGAGCTATGAATGTAGAAAAATGTGCAGTGAACCCGGCCATTGTCGGCCAGTCTGCTGTAAAAATCGCTGAAATGAGCGGTATTACAGTACCGGCAGGAACCAAAATTTTGGTCGCTGAAATTGAAGGAGTAGGAACCAAATTCCCATTATCTGCGGAAAAATTGAGTCCGGTATTGGCTTGCTACAAAGTAAAAAATGCAGAGCAAGGTATCCAACGTGCTGCTGAAGTCGTAGAGTTCGGCGGTATGGGTCACTCGTCAGCTATCCATTCGCAAGATGAGGATGTTATTGCTCGCTTCGCAGACCGTTTGCAAACAGGACGTATCATTGTAAATGCACCTTCCACACATGGCGCAATCGGTGATATTTACAACACCAACCTTCCTTCGTTGACACTTGGTTGCGGTTCGTACGGTCGTAACTCGACTTCGTCGAACGTATCTGCAGTTAACTTGATTAATGTGAAAAGGGTGGCGAAACGGACGGTGAATATGCAATGGTTCAAAGTACCTTCCAAAATCTATTTTGAAAAAAATTCGACACAGTATCTTGCTAAAATGCCTGATATCACACGTGTAGCCATTATCACTGACCCTATGATGGTGAAACTCGGATATGTGGACCGTGTCATCCATTATTTGCACCAGCGTCAAACACCGGTTGCTATTGAAGTGTTCTCCGAAGTAGAGCCAGATCCATCGACAGTTACGGTAGAGCGCGGTACTGAAATGATGAGACGTTTCCAACCGGATTGCATCATCGCACTCGGCGGCGGTTCGCCAATGGATGCTGCTAAAGGCATGTGGATGTTCTATGAATATCCGGATACTGATTTCAATAACTTGAAACAAAAATTCATGGATATCCGTAAACGGATTTACAAGTACCCACGTCTGGGTCAAAAAGCACAATTTGTGGCTATCCCTACAACTTCGGGTACAGGTTCGGAAGTTACATCGTTTGCAGTTATTACGGACAAAAACCTGGGCAACACGAAGTACCCGCTGGCTGACTATGAGTTGACTCCTGATGTGGCAATTATTGACCCTGTGTTTGTATATTCGCTGCCTAAAACTGCTGTAGCCGATACAGGTATGGACGTTCTGACCCATGCTATCGAGGCTTATGTGTCTGTAATGGCCAATGATTATACAGATGGTCTGGCAATTAAAGCTATTCAACTGGTATTCCAATACCTGGAGCAATCGGCTCTGACTGGTGATAAGCTGGCTCGCGAAAAAATGCATAATGCTTCTACACTTGCAGGTATGGCGTTTGCTAATGCATTCTTGGGTATTAACCATAGTCTTGCACATAAATGGGGCGGACAATACCATACAGCGCATGGCCGCACGAATGCTATCTTGCTGCCGCACGTTATTCGCTACAATGCGAAAAAACCGACAAAATTTGCTTCGTTCCCTAAATATTCGCACTTTGTTGCAGATGAGCGTTATGCAGAAATCGCACGCATACTGGGACTGCCTGCACGTACCACTGAAGAAGGGGTTAACAGCTTAATTGACGCGATCCGTAAGTTGAACAAAACACTCGGTATCGAGGAATCGTTCCAACAACTTGGTTTCGATCCAAAAGACTTTGAATCACGTGTAGATTATTTGGCTGACCGCGCTTTTGAGGATCAATGTACAACTGCAAATCCAAAGCTGCCGCTGGTTACTGAATTGGCTGATGTATACCGTAATGCCTTCTACGGACGCTTTGATCAATAATATAATAGTATGAAGAGGCTTGTAACTAAGCATTTTCCTATACAATACCAATGCAGGCTCTCTATATAGAGGGCCTCTTGGTTTGGGAAGGGAGGTGAACGGCAAGGCTAGAGGTATACGCGTGAAGCTAGGGGAAATAAAGTGACAAAAATCACTCATATTGTGATTTTTGTCACATACTACACTCTATCATTATTCTACAATAAGAGTGTAAGAAAGGTCCCGACACTGAGCGTAAGGCATCGGTGAAAAGGCCGGGCTCAAGAAATAGTTTAAACGTGAAAAAAATCACAAGTCCGGAAGACCAAACAATTTGGAGGGATTTACATGTCGGTGATTGAGAGAGAATTACAAGAGCAACAATCTGGCTGGAGAGGTTTTAAAAAAGGAAAATGGACTAAAGAAGTTAACGTCAACGATTTTATTGAAACAAATATCTCACCTTATGTTGGCAATGAAGAATTTTTGGTTGGTCCTACCGCCAATACAACTGCATTGTGGGAAATTGTATCTGATCTTACTAAAAAAGAGTTGGCAAACGGCGGCGTTCTTGATGTAGACGTAAATACGCCATCCACCATTATTTCACATAAACCAGGCTATTTGGACAAGGACAAAGAACAAGTTGTCGGCGTACAAACAGATGCTCCATTCAAACGTTCTTTGCAGCCGTTTGGTGGAATTCGGATGATGATCGATGCTTGTAAAGCCTATGGTTTTGAAGTGCCACAAAGCATTGTTGACATTTTCACTCATATTCGTAAAACACACAACCAAGGTGTATTTGACGCTTATACAGATGAAATGAGAGCAGCTCGTAAAGCTGGCATCATTACTGGTCTGCCAGATGCATACGGTCGTGGTCGTATAATCGGTGACTATCGTCGCGTAGCTCTGTATGGTGCAGACTTCTTGATCCAAGATAAAAAACTTCAATTGAAAAGCCTTGAAGTTGATTCCATGGAAGAAGACGTAATCCGTCTGCGTGAAGAAATTTCTGAACAAATTCGTGCTTTGAATGAATTGAAACAAATGGCTGCTGAGCACGGTTTTGATATTTCTAAACCAGCTAACAATGCAAAAGAAGCTTTCCAATGGGTATATTTTGGATATCTTGCAGCGATTAAAGAACAAAATGGTGCAGCAATGTCTTTGGGACGTGTATCTTCATTCCTTGATATTTATACTCAACGTGATCTTGAGGAAGGTGCGATGAACGAAGAACAAGCTCAGGAACTGGTCGATCATTTTGTTATGAAACTGCGTATTGTTAAGTTCCTGCGTACACCTGACTACAATGAACTGTTCAGTGGTGACCCAACTTGGGTAACAGAATCCATTGGTGGTATGTCTGTCACTGGAGAAACTCGTGTTACCAAAAACAGCTTCCGTTTCTTGCACACACTGTACAACTTAGGACCTGCTCCAGAACCTAACTTGACTGTACTGTGGTCAGAAAAACTGCCTGAGGGCTTTAAAAAATATTGTGCAAAAGTTTCTATTGAAACTAGCTCCATTCAATATGAAAATGACGATTTGATGCGTCCAATCTACGGCGATGATTATGGTATTGCTTGTTGTGTATCCGCTATGAGAATCGGTAAACAAATGCAATTCTTTGGCGCTCGTGCCAACTTGGCAAAAGCTCTACTGTATGCCATTAACGGCGGTAAGGATGAAAAATCCGGCGTTCAAGTAGGACCTGAGTTCCCAGCTATTACAAGCGAAGTGCTGGATTACGAAGAAGTGTTAAGCCGTTTCAAACCTATGATGGAATGGCTGGCAAAACTGTACATGAACACTTTGAATGTTATTCACTATATGCATGATAAATATAGCTACGAACGCATTGAAATGGCGTTGCATGACCGTGATATTCTTCGTACCATGGCTTGTGGTATTGCGGGTCTGTCAGTTGCTACCGACTCCTTGAGCGCCATTAAATATGCAAAAGTTAAACCAATTCGCAACGAAAAAGGAATTGCTGTTGACTTTGAAATCGAAGGCGAATATCCTTGCTACGGTAACAATGATGACCGCGTAGATACTATCGCTGTAGAACTGGTAGAAAGCTTCATGAGCATGATCCGCAAACATAAAGCTTATCGTAATGCGGTTCCTACTCAATCTGTACTGACCATTACTTCCAACGTGGTATACGGTAAGAAAACAGGTACAACACCTGATGGACGTAAAGCAGGCGAACCGTTCGCACCAGGTGCAAACCCAATGCATGGTCGTGATAAAAAAGGTGCTCTGGCATCTCTGAGTTCCGTAGCCAAATTGCCTTATGAACACAGCTTAGATGGTATCTCGAATACCTTCTCCATCGTGCCTAAAGCACTGGGTAAAGAAGAAGAAACACGCAAAACAAACCTTGTTTCGATGATGGATGGCTACTTTGGAAGCCACGCACATCATCTGAATGTCAATGTGTTTGCTCGTGAACAACTGTTGGATGCAATGGAACACCCAGAAAACTATCCACAACTTACGATTCGTGTTTCCGGTTATGCCGTTAACTTTATCAAGCTGACTCGTGAGCAACAATTGGATGTTATTAACCGTACTTTCCACGGTACAATGTAAATAAGTTTTACGTATCAAATAATACACTGACGCACGCATAGCGGATGCGGGAAGGATGATGCAACATGTTGAAAGGTCACATACACTCATTGGAAACCTTCGGGACCGTCGATGGTCCCGGCATCCGCTTCGTGCTCTTTATGCAAGGATGCTTGTTAAAATGTCAATATTGCCATAATCCGGACACTTGGGCCTTGAATGAAGGTAATCCGATGACGTTAGAAGAAGTATTGGCTGAGATTGAACCATATTTAGCCTATTACCGTTCTTCGGGAGGCGGATTAACAGTTTCCGGTGGAGAACCGACATTACAAGCTCATTTTGTAGCAGAGCTGTTCAAAGAAGTGAAACGTCGCTGGAATTTGCACACGACATTGGACAGTAACGGCTTTAATGATGCAGGTCGTATCCATGATCTACTGGACGTAACGGATTTGGTACTACTAGATATTAAACACATTGATAACGACAAGCATATTAAGCTTACAGGCAAATCCAACGATCGTATGCTAAGTACGGCCCGCTGGTTGTCTGAGCAAGGGCGAAAAATGTGGATTAGACACGTATTTGTACCGGGTATCCATGACGACGAGCAAGATCTACTCAATTTGGGACGGTTCATTGGAACGTTGAACGGAGTCGAGAAATTCGAAATTTTACCTTACCATCAAATGGGTGTTTACAAATGGGAAATGCTCGGTAAGGCATATCCGCTGGAGGGAGTTCCGTCTCCTACAGATGAAGAAGTTCAACGTGCTTACCGACTCATTGAAGAGGGTCGTCTGGAGACTGCAGGAACGAATACTGCTTGCCGTCCATCATAATGTAAATGGATCAGAACTACTTTCAGGTTATAAAGCCGCCGTCACATCAGATCAGATGGACGGCGGTTTTTTTGTTGTTGAATTTTTGCAGTCACAGGAGAAAGTTACCTTTTTTTCATGATCGTCAAAATTTCCAGAAACTTTTTGACAACTGTCGCGTCTAATAGTATGACTTTTCACGGGAATGATAATAATTTGGGGATAGAAGGAGACAGACAATGAATTTCAAGAAATGGACCATGCTCACCGCCTTGGCGGTAGCTCAGGTGGCTGCAGTAGCCCCTGTAGGAGCAGAAGCAGCATCAACAAGCGTTCAATCCACCGATTCGGTTAGCGCCCAGCAGACGACCAATGTTGCTGATTCCGGCGTTCAGAATAGTATCGGAGATCAAAATGGAACAAGCACACCAGCTAATACGGTAACACCTGATAACACGGGTGTATCCAATGATCCATTGACTGGGCTGCCTACAGATACCACTAACGGATCGAACGTAACCAATGATGTATACGGTGGAGACGGAACGATCACCAATCCTGGTGGAGCTCCAACATCCATGAATGCGAATCAACTGATTTTGTATTTGAACAGTGCTAAAATGGAACAAAACGGACAGGTATATACGGCAACTCAGCCGATGACAGTCAAAGACGGAGTTTCCTATGTAGCTATCCGTTCTCTTGTCAGCCGTGTCGGATTGCAGTTTAGTTATGACACTGCCACCAAAGAAACCGTAATCACCCAAGGAACAAATGTCCTACGCTTCAAAACAGACAGCAAAGTTTATACGGTTAACGGTGAAGCTAGACAAATGAAGGGACCTGCTTTCCAACAAAAGAACGTATTTATGGTACCGTTGACTTCGATTACACAGGCCCTAAATATTCCTTATACTGTGAATAATACAACTAAACAAGTTATCATGGATTTGAATCAGAAGCCAAAAGCTTCTTTCACGGTTCAACAAAAGGATATCTATGCGGGTGAAACTCAAGTTACGTATTTGACCAAGGAATCTTCTCCTACAGGTCTTCCGATTGTGAACCAACGTTGGGAAGGTAAGCAGGACGTATTTCAGGAGCCGGGTACATATGTAGTTACCTATTCCGTTCTTGACTCTGCTGGGAACTGGAGTGATCCTTACTCAGTAACAATTACAGTAAGACCGCCAAACCAGCCGCCGGTAGCTCTGTTTACAACGGATAAAAAAGAGTACAAGATGGGTGAAAAAATTACCATTACCGACCTGAGTACTGACGACGAAAATGCTATCACTAAGCGTGATTGGGAGAACAAGAAACTTGCCTTCTTCCAGCCAGGTGATGTAACCATTACCCTGACCGTGACTGATAAGCATGGCGCAACAGGTACCAAAAGTGAAACGATTAAAATTACGAATGAACTGCTGTACAACGAAGATGATTTCAATAAAATTTTCACGCCATATGGTGATAAATACAGTGTAGATGGCAGTCAGGTGCCTGCTATGGCTACTATTCCAGTGACAAGTACTTCTTCCCCACGTCTATTGATCCGTGCTAACAGCCCAGAGCGTGTGTTCCAGGATGGTATCGTGTATCAGGAAACCGGATCAGGCAGTACGCGTATTCTTGTCCATCATGTCAATGAAACGGGTCGAGATGTGAAGATGTACGTGATTGCGACCAACAACAATATCACTCCGACCAATATAAATGTCGAAAATTCCGGTTTTGCTGGACCATCTGAATTTGCCACAGCTGCGGGTAAAGTTTCGATTCAAAGGTACTTTCAATCTATGTTGGATGGAAGCAAGCATTCCAGCACAGTTCTAAATCCGGGTGAGAGCCGTGTTATTTTACAAGATTTGAACGCGCAAAAAATCAAGCAAAAACAAGTTATTTCTTTGTTATCCGATCTGTACACGGATCAACCTATTCAATACACGGTAGTTGTGCTAGATGCTAATGTAGATCCGTTGACTGCGTTGCCTACTCTGGCAAAACTGCCTAAGGACGGCATTCATAACCGTGGAACGTACGCAAATTCGGATATTTCACTCAATTATACCGAAGAGGTTGGTAAAACAGCTCAACGTATCGTTCTTGGTGATAATAAGGTGGACCCGAATCTGATTGGTACCGACGGTCTGGATGGCTCTTCTGCTTCCAATGCCGGCAACTTTGGTGTTGTATATAAGGTTAAGTTGGATCATGTAGCGCCGTATTCACTGATTACGTTTAACCCACGTGGAGGCGAATACGCCGGCTATGCGATGGTGAATAATCAGGTTGTGGGTATACCAACAAATGGTTCTGTGCAAGCTCCGAATGAGATGAGTGTGCTGTATCGCACAGGTCATATCGAAGAAAGTGTAGAGATGTATTTCACTGCAGCTGCTGGTAGTAATCTGCCGGTTTCCGTAGTAGTTATGCCTTTACCAGCTATTAAAAACTAATTTTAAATAATCGGTGCTGTATACCGGCTTAGACCACTTGAGTCTCATCATTCACCGTTTTAAAAGTCGATGTTACTTGCAGGATATAGGCGTTCTCCCGTTGCGAACTTGGTTGCAGCACTGGAGAACGTCTTTTTCTTATGAGTAGCGCGAATATCTCTTATAATATTGACTTTAATCGTGGTATAATGAATAGATGCAAGCCTAAGCCTGCATCAGAAAACCTGAAACTATAGACAGGGGAGGGTGAAACGCATGCTGACAAAGGATGAGATTATCGCAACGATGTCCGCTCAGGGGCTGCGTATTACAGATCAACGCAAGACGTTGGCCACGTTATTTTCCGAGAATGAAGGGTATCTGTCCCCTAAAGACGTTTATGAATATATGGGTAAGAAGTACAGCGGACTTAGCTTTGATACAGTATATCGCAATCTGCGTGTAATGCAGGAATTGGGTGTACTGGAGCAGGTATCTTTTGAGGATGGGATGAAGTTCAAGGTGAGCTGTAATGAACATCATCACCACCACCATATGATTTGCTTGAGCTGTCAGAAAACATTGCCGATTTCTTTTTGTCCAATGCAAATGACAGATACAACAGATCAATTCCAAATCGTCGAGCATAAGTTTGAAATTTTTGGTTATTGCAAAGACTGTCAGCAGAAGAATGGGCATACTGAGAGTAATTCGGATGGGGGTTTCAAACAGACGAGCAGTCACACTCACAGCCACGGGGGCTACTGAAATGAAAATCACCACACGCAGAGTGGTACAGGCTCCGATTCAGTTTTATCGTGCTTACATTTCACCATTAAAGCCGGCTACCTGCAGGTTCTATCCGACGTGTTCGGCGTATGCGCTGGAGGCGGTAGAAGTGCATGGTGCGCTCAGAGGCTCATGGCTAGCTGCAAAGCGTATAGCTAAATGCCATCCATTTCATCCCGGCGGTGTAGATTTGGTCCCTCCTGCAAAAAAGGGGTTAGATCAGTCTGACAAAGATCGTTTGGTTACCCACACCGAGAAGGGTCTGACTTGACAGCGCCATGCCGATTTGGTTATATTTTGGTTAATATTGTTTTCCTGTGAAGGGATGAGTAAGGTAAGTCGTCCAGTACAGAGAGCCGGAGTTAGCTGAAAACCGGTCTGGAGTGAAGCCTGAATATGGTCCTGGAGGAACCTTTTTCGAGCGTATTTGCCACAGTGAAGAAGCTATGTTCAAGAGGCAATCGTAAGGAGGAGGCGTGATCCAGCGTTAATGGGCGGTCAGATGTGACCGGTGAAGCCTGTATTCTGCGAGGGTACAGGGAATTTGGGTGGTAACGCGTGAGGTGACTCTCGTCCCATAGGGACGGGGGTCTTTTTTTATGCCCAATTTGTGTCGAATTCATGAATTGGAGTACCTATCATGATAGCAAATCTTTTGCTGTCGTGAACAAAACAGGAGGAACATACATGTCTAGTGAGAACACATTTTACATTACAACACCGATCTATTATCCCAGTGACAAGCTCCATATAGGCCATGCCTACACGACGGTAGCGGGTGATGCGATGGCTCGCTACAAGAGGCTACGGGGATATGAGGTTCGTTATTTGACAGGAACGGATGAGCATGGCCAGAAGATTGAGCAAAAGGCAAGTGCAGCTGGCAAAACGCCGCAACGTTTCGTAGATGACATTGTGGCAGGTATTCAAGACCTGTGGCGGAAGCTCGACATTTCCAATGACGATTTTATCCGTACTACGGAGGAACGTCATAAGGCTGTCGTACAGGAAATCTTTGATCGTTTATTAAAACAAGGCGATATTTATAAGGGAGAATACGAAGGTTGGTACAGCATTCCTGACGAGACTTACTACACAGAAACTCAGCTCGTTGACGTCGTGAAGGACGCTGAAGGTAATGTGACTGGAGGTAAGAGCCCGGATAGTGGACACCCTGTAGAACTGGTCAAGGAAGAGAGTTACTTTTTCCGCATGAGCAAGTATGCTGATCGGTTGCTGCAATTTTATGAAGAGAACCCGCAGTTTATCCAACCGGAATCCCGGAAAAAAGAAATGATTAACAACTTCATCAAGCCGGGGTTAGAGGATCTGGCTGTTTCCCGTACAACTTTTGACTGGGGTGTTAAGGTCAAGGGGGACCCGAAGCATGTCGTATACGTGTGGATTGACGCACTTTCCAACTACATCACTGCCTTGGGGTATGGCTCTTCTAATACTGAGCTATACGATAAATTTTGGCCAGCAAATGTGCATATCGTAGGTAAAGAGATTGTACGATTCCACACGATATATTGGCCAATCATGCTGATGGCACTGGACCTTCCGTTGCCTAAAAAAGTATTTGCACATGGTTGGTTACTCATGAAAGATGGCAAAATGTCGAAATCTAAAGGCAATGTGGTAGACCCGGTAACGTTGATTGACCGTTATGGTCTGGATCAACTTCGGTACTACTTGCTGCGCGAGGTGCCATTTGGAGCGGATGGAACATTCACACCTGAAAGTTTTGTAGATCGTGTAAATTCGGATTTAGCCAATGATCTGGGCAACTTGTTGAATCGTACGGTAGCGATGGTAGACAAATATTTTGACGGCAAAGTTCCCGCTTATGAAGCCAATGTAACCTCATTCGACGCAGCTTTGGTAGATATGGCAACATCGACTTATAGTAAAGTTGAAGAAGCTATGGAAAACATGGAATTTTCCGTGGCTTTAACGGCGATTAGCCAATTTATTAGCCGTAGCAACAAGTATATTGACGAGACGCAACCTTGGAATCTGGCTAAGGATGAGGCAAAACGTCGCGAATTGGCATCTGTTATGGTGCATTTGGTAGAAAGCTTGCGTATTGCTTCCATTTTACTTCAGCCTTTCTTGACGCGTGCACCTCATCAAATTTGGAAACAACTCGGTATTTGTCAAGGGGAGCTGACTACATGGGATAGCGGCAAGCAATTTGGACGTATTCCAGAAGGAACGCAGTTGGTAAAAGGTAATCCGATCTTCCCTCGTCTGGACTCTGAGCAAGAGGTTGCTTTTATCGTAGAAGCAATGACTGGAGGTAAGAAACCGGAGGAAGCTGCCACACAAGCTCAACCGCTGAATGCATCTGAGGCGAGCCAGGAAGCACCAGAGCCGAAAGAAGAGATTGGCATTGAGGATTTTGCCAAGGTAGAACTGCGCGTTGCTCAGGTTGTCGCCTGTGAGCCTGTGAAGAAGGCCGATAAACTATTGAAGCTTCAGCTCGATCTTGGTTATGAGCAGCGACAGGTGGTATCAGGAATTGCGAAGTTTTATACACCTGAGGATATCATTGGGCGTAAGGTGATCTGTGTGACCAATCTTAAGCCAGTAAAACTTCGGGGTGAGCTGTCGCAGGGTATGATTTTGGCAGCATCACATGGGGATCAGCTTACATTGGCCACTGTACCGGATGGTATGCCAAATGGTGCGATTGTAAAATAAGAGGCTATATAAAATAAAAGAACGTAAAAAGCGTATGCTTGGATATTATTCTCCCAGGCATACGCTTTTTGGCTTGCATCATATTTTTCTCTGTCTATACGTATGTTTTAGTAGGTAGGGCTTGTATTTGCTCTGCGTGTTCACTAAGACAGGTGGGAGGAAATGATGATGTCAGATGTCAACGCCGGGTTGGCCATCGTTGCTGGACTGGTTTCTTTTTTTTCACCGTGCTGCTTGCCACTATATCCATCCTATTTATCGTATATAACAGGAATGTCGGCACGTGAACTGGCTGAAGGACGGCACAGGGCAGAGGTTCGCTATCGTACGATGGGACACACGCTTGCTTTTGTATTAGGCTTTTCGGTTGTTTTTTATTCACTGGGGGCAAGTGTCGGGTTGCTTGGAGAATGGTTTGCCAATTATGGGGATACGCTAAGAGTCGTAGCGGGGCTACTTATTATACTCATGGGTCTGGTATCTCTTGGTTTCGTGCGTCCATTATTTCTAATGAGAGAGCATAAGCTGCGCTGGACATGGAAGCCTGCCGGTTACGCCGGTTCCTTTGTAATCGGAATTGGGTTTGCGGCAGGCTGGTCACCCTGTATCGGTCCTATGCTAACAGCTATTATCGCTTTGGCGGCAGTAGAGCATCACATTTGGTTCAAGCTGATTACTGGCTACGCACTTGGTTTTGCGATTCCGTTTTTTGTATTGGCTTTGCTGGCAGGCTCTGTTAAGTTATCGTCCCGTTATACTTCCATCCTTATCCAAATAGGTGGCATGCTGCTTGTGATCACTGGCGGTCTGCTGGTAACGGATCATATGACAGATGTTACTCTTTTTTTACAACGGATTACCCCGGATTGGATGCTGGTTATGTGAAATATTCGATACGACTTAAAGGAAAATGTTCAAAAATGCGTTCTGTGATAAACTCCCGTAGTGCATTTTGCTGTTCATCGGGATAAACATATTTATTCTGGCCCCAGCGGCCCCATTTTTTCTTACGTTTTTCTATGTCCATTTCCAGTTTGGTTTTCGGGTAACGCTTCTCGATAACAGCTTTGGATGTTTTGGTAAAGCGATGCTGAATTAATTCGAATGTCAGATCCTTCGTAGCATGCTGGGGCAAGGTTTCTCCCAATCTACGCAGCAGCTCTCCGTATCCTTCTTCCCAGCCGTCATACCAAATGATGGGTGCGATGATGAACCCCAGCGGATAACCTGCCCGTGCGATTTTGCCCGCTGCTTCAATACGTTCCTCAAAGCGCGAAGTTGCAGGTTCAAACTGTTTAATAACATAATCGGAATTAATGCTAAAGCGGATGCGAGTATGGCCATTATGTTTAATATCCAGCAATGGATCAACATGATGATATTTTGTAACAAAACGAAGTCGGCCAAATTCCTCATCTGCCATGAAACGAATCAAGTCTCCAAGTGATCCAGTGATATGCTCCAAACCAACCGGATCAGAGGTACAAGCTGCTTCAAAACGAGTAATTTCAGGCGCCCG
Organism: Paenibacillus polymyxa; assembly: GCF_015710975.1. Lineage (NCBI taxonomy): Bacteria > Bacillati > Bacillota > Bacilli > Caryophanales > Paenibacillaceae > Paenibacillus > Paenibacillus polymyxa. The sequence continues at coordinate 4,144,797 of NZ_CP049783.1, forward strand.
CTCCTCGATATAGGCTTTAGCTGCTGATATGATATCGTCAGTATTGACATAGATCCGAATATACGGCTTTGCTCCTAAGGTTGTTTGTAAATAACAGTAGTGACAGTGCCCCATGCAACCAGTCGAAATAGGGATGGCATATTCGGCAGAGGGCTTGGATTGGTCAAAAGTTAATGTTTTACGGATGCCGACAACCAGTGTCTTTTTTGCCACTCGGTATTTTTCAACTTCAGTTTCACCTGGTAAATTGGTAATTCGGTTGTGAGAGGTCGTCATACGATACGGAATATCCTTGGTTTTGACCCAATCCATAATACGCTGGCCTTTGGGATAATTTAGTGCGTCTGGTTCAAAAAACACCAGATCAGGCATGAATGGCTTGGTTCCTCTGATTTGGACAGGAGTACGCTCAAGCGTAGACATGGCTAACGCTCCTTTCGAAATAAATCCTCTGTGCTCTGGTGTCCAACTCTAAAGCATCTCCGCAGAAAGTAACGATACAGGGGCGACAACATTAGTGTACCCTGCTTAAATTGAACAAATCGTGGCAATAGATGTGAGTGGAGGGACGAGACTTGCCAATGAGCGATGATAACATGTATCATTACATAGTAGGTTTAATGCAGGAAATGAAGGCGGTAAGCGCCCGTTCAATAACAGAAAAGAGGGAAACAAGTGCCAACGCCAAGCATGGAAGATTATTTGGAGCGCATTTACCAACTGATCGATGAGAAGGGATATGCTCGTGTCTCGGATATCGCAGAGGGTTTGGAGGTGCATCCTTCGTCCGTCACCAAGATGATTCAGAAGTTGGATAAGGACGATTATCTTGTATATGAGAAGTATCGGGGACTGATTTTGACACCGAAAGGGAAAAAGGTCGGCAAACGGTTGGTTGACCGCCACCAGTTACTAGAGCAATTTCTGGATATGATTGGGGTTGACAAGGACCTAATATATAAAGATGTGGAAGGTATTGAACACCATTTGAGCTGGGATTCCATCACACGTATCGAGACATTGGTTGAATATTTCCGCCGAGATGAAGATCGCTTGCGCCAGCTTCATGACATACACAAGGAATTGAGTGGGGATTCCTAAAAGCATCTGTCCTTACGGACAATGCTTTTTTTATTTTCCTGACCGCAACAAATATCTGGTTATTAGCGTCTATCCATTATATAGCAGGACAAGATAGGGGTTAAAATTAACAGGGGTAGCGGAGGATTATAAAGATATGAATCGGAAGAAAATAGGGCTCATGGCTGCGGGTCTACTCTTAGCAGTACAGACTGCCATTGTGCCTGGAGTTCAAGCGGCATCAACTGGTGAGATTGAGATTATATTGGACGGACAGTCCCTGCAAAGTGATGCGTCACCGTACATTGTACAGGGCGCGAATGTCACGATGGTTCCTTTGCGAGTGATTAGTGAGGGATTAGGCGCACAGGTCAACTGGTCGGCATCGTCTGGTACGGTAACGATTACAGCACAGAACAAAAATATATCTATGGATAATGGTGCACAAAGCGCTACTGTGAATGGCAAGTCGGTTCGATTGGACGCATCTGCGCGTATGTCAAGTGGGAGAGTCATGGTACCACTGCGTTTTGTTGGGGAAGAGTTGGGGTTAAAAGTAGACTGGCAAGCCTCAGAGCGGGTCATTACGTTAAGCAGTGGTAAAGAAGGTACCTCTACTGGTGGGAGTACTTCTGTGGGAAACAGCAGCTCAACATCAAATAACTCAGCATCTGGCAATCAGGAGAGTGTTAGTACCGATCAGGGAGCCAAGGAGGATGGACAGGACGCTGTTACCTCACCGTCAACCTCTACTAATGAGGAAGTTTCAGGTTCCTCACAGGGAAATGTGGCTCAGGTGAAGGCTACAACCTCTATGCGTGGAGCATGGATTTCCACCATTAATGGAGATTGGCCTTCTTCATCTGCACGAAGCAGTTCCGAGAAGCAAAAGCAGGAGTTTACAAAAATGCTCGATGATTTGCAGGGTATGGGCATTAACGCGGTATTTGTTCAGGTTCGTGCCAGCGGGGATGCGCTTTATCCCTCTGATCTTGTGCCATGGAGCAAGTATTTAACGAATACCCAGGGTAAAAATCCAGGCTATGATCCGTTGAAATTTATGATTAGTGAATCACATAAGCGGGGGATGGAATTCCATGCCTGGTTTAATCCGTTCCGTGCTAATTCTACAGGAACAACTAGCGGTTTGGCAGCAAACCATGTGGCTAATCAACATCCGGATTGGATTGTTAAGAATGGTAGCCAGTTGTACATCAATCCTGGAATTCCAGCTGCACGTCAGCATGTCATTGCTGCGATTATGGAGGTCGTAAACGGATACGATATTGACGGTGTCCATTTGGATGATTATTTTTATCCTTACAGCGGGACTTTTGATGATGACGCGACTTTCAAAGCATATAACGCCAACAAAATCTCTAACAAAGGTGACTGGCGGAGAGATAATGTAAATAGTTTTGTTCGCGATTTGGGCAAAAGCATTCATGCCAGCAAGTCGAAAGTTCAATTCGGGATTAGTCCTTTTGGCGTGTGGCGCAACAAGTCTCAGGACTTAACGGGTTCAGACACCAAGGCAGGCGTTACTGCTTATGACACGACATTTGCAGATGTAAGAACCTGGATTAACAAAGAATGGATTGATTATGTAGCTCCACAAATTTACTGGAGTATCGGTTTCCCAGCGGCTGGATATGACAAGCTTGTCGCATGGTGGTCCAATGAGGTCAAAAATTCAGATGTTAAGCTGTATATTGGCCATTCACCTTATAAAATCGGCACCCCTGAAAAAGGATGGCAATCCTCTCAAGAGTTAATTAAGCAGCTTGAACTGAACGAGAATTATAAGCAGGTCAAAGGGGATATTTATTTTAGTGCACAGCATTTGCGGAAAAATCCATACGGACTCATTCAACTTCTTCAAAATTATTATCAATTATGATATAAATTGGATCATTTAGGTTCTACATGGACCTCCGTTCTCATACATAAGCAGTAGAACTGCTTACTCCCAAGAGAACGGAGGTTTTTTGATCTATGCTGATCAATGCTGTGTTCCAGGGTGGAGGGGTTAAGGGAATATCGCTGGCGGGTGCAGTTAAGGCTGCGGAGGAGCATGATATTGTATTCAATCGTTTGGCTGGTACATCATCAGGGGCTATTGTAGCTGCTTTGTTGGCTGCGGGATATACGGCGGATGAAATGAAAGCCGTAATTGAGAAAACTCCCTTGGTCAAGTTGTTAAGACGTTCTCCAGTGTTCAATATTAAGTGGGTTGGGCCAGCAGCACGTATCTTTCTTAAAAAAGGGCTCTACTCAGGAGAGGCACTAGAGCATTGGGTACGCGAGCTGTTACTAGCTAAAGGAGTGCGTACATTCGCGGATCTACCTCCTGGCAAGCTGCGCATTATTGCATCAGATATTACGAATGGACGCATTTTGGTGCTTCCTGAGGATATCAAACGTTTTGGTATAAACCCCTCTTCACTAGAGGTAGCCAAGGCCATTCGGATGAGCACGAGTATCCCTTATTTTTTTGATCCTGTTATGTTAAGACTTGATTCTGCACTTGCCAAGGGAAAAACCTTTTCCCAGCAATTTGTATTTGTTGTTGATGGAGCCTTACTCAGCAATCTGCCTCTATGGCTTTTTGATGAGCCTGTCAATGAACGTGAGGCCAAAACGATTCCAACGGTAGGATTTCAAATGGTGGGCAAAACAGGGACGGAGACCAAGGTTTCTTATATACGAGGCCCATTGACCATGCTGCAGGCTATTTTTGATACCATGCTATCGGCACATGATGAACGGTATATTGAGCAGGAGAATCGGTATCGGACCATTAAAATTCCAACTTTGGGTATCCGCACTGCCCAATTCAGCATTTCACCAGAGCAAAGTGATTTGTTGTATGCTTCCGGTGTGCAGGCAGGAGAAGCTTTTTTCCACAAATGGAGCATCACTTCTTACCAGCAGCAGTATAGTAAGTATCAATTGATGAAAGATACCATGTACGCCATGAAATAAACACCACTTACTGGCAGTTGAAGTATTTTCAAAGGAAGTAAAAAAGGAGCCTCTTCCCGGTCATATTGCAAAACACGGGTGATGGCTCCTTTGTGCTACATTTTAAAGGTTGATAATGATTAATGATATTTAGGTTGTTCCTCTTCATTTTTGCCCTTGGAACCCTCAATGACATGAAAAGGATACGCTTTGCGTTTGCTTGTAGTCTGCTGTTTACGTGCACTGGCTGTTTTGGTCATGGTGCGCACAGAGGGCTTAACTTTGGGAGTTCGCTTGCGTTGTCCTGGCTGGTATTTGTACAGCAGAAATATAACTGCAAAAATAAAGATGGGGATTAGTAAACTAATGAGAAAGCCCCAGCTACCTTTCCATAGCATATCTACAATTCCATATGCGCCCAAAGCAAGGGTAAGCCAGAAAATAACGGCATGTCTGTACATCATTCACTCATCCTTTCAAAGGATCAAGGACCGGACTGTTGAGAGTCTCCTTTACAGGTACATTTTCTAACTCAGCATCCAATTCAAGCATACGCTTAAATGAGGCAATCGATACCTCCACTTGATCATCGGTCGGTTCTTTGGTGGTAAGCAACTGCAGCCATAGGCCGGGGTAACCTAGATAACGAAGCACTGGAATTTCCCGAAGTGCATTGGTCAGCTTGAGAAATTCAAAAGAAAGACCCAATACGATCGGAAGCAGTAAAAGACGTTGCCCCATGCGCTCCCACAGATTATCGTAGGTAAACAGGGAGTAGACGAGTACCCCGATAATCACGGTGAGCATAATAAAGCTGCTACCGCAGCGATAATGCAGTCGGCTATATTTTTGTACGTTGGCTGGAGTCAGTTCTTCCCCAGCTTCAAATGCAGTAATCACTTTATGCTCCGCGCCGTGATATTGAAACAGTCGCTTAATTAACGGAGTTTGGGAAATACCCCATAAATAAGCGAGCAGCAAAATCAGCTTAATAGCTCCTTCAGCGAGATTATGCAAAATCTGGTTGTGAAACAAGCCGCCAAACAGGAAACTCTCCATAACAACCGGAACCAGGGTTAATACAATTTTGCCAAAGAGGAAGGACAATATACCGACCGCAGCCACGCCGATCATCATGCTCAGGCTCCAACGGGATTCCTCTTTTTTCTTTTGTTCAGCGCGTTCTTCCGGATCTACTTCATCATCAGCATACGCATCGGCTGAATAGTTCAAATGCTTGGTGCCCTTGGCACTGGAGTCGATGATGCTGACAATCCCCCGCAATAACGGAATTCTGCGGAATTTGGACACCCAGGATTGCTCCTTACGTGGTACTTCCAAATATGTGATTTCGCCAGATTTGCGGCGAACTGCCGTGACATTGACACGCTTGCCGCCGAACATGACACCTTCAATGACTGCCTGACCGCCGTAGCTCACAGGCTTGGATGCTTGTGACAACCGTCTCACCTCTCTTAATACATACTTTTTTGTATATTGTATCGAATTTGGAAGGGAATATCTAGTTAGACGAAAATGGGATGGAGTGACCTGCTAATTTTATCATTCGAAAAGGAAATTTAATCATAACGGAGAAGATGGAAATCCTTGTAGTGTGGGGAGATATCATGCCATAGGTTTAAAAAAGCATTTATGAGAGCGGTCAGACTGCCCCCATAAATGCTTATTATCGCCAGTTATAAAATCAGACGGAATCGCCAGATCAAATTCATTGCGTAATTGCCCCGACAGTCTCATCCACCAGTCCCTTTGACGAGACCGGGCCGCCAAACGTCCATGTTGTACTGGCCAACGGATAAGTACGTTTTTCTTTGACGAATTTCAAACCATTCCAAACAGAATTGTTTTTCATAGATGAGCCGAAAACATTATCGTCTGGCTGCACAATATAGATAAAGTTGCTGTCCTGAACGGCTGACAGAGCTTCAATGCCAACCGTTGAAAAGCCATACGATTCAACCTTGCTCGGTTTCCAATCGTTAACCAAACCGATCTTCGCCAGTGTTCCCACAACGACTGAATTATCTGAAAACATACGCAGACTGGCTGCATTTTGCGAAGTAAAAGCCTGTGTCAGTATAAAATGGAAATCCGATTTGTTTGCAGCGGCGAGCTTTTGTTTGGCTTCGGCATAATGCTGATCCAGATCGGCAAGCACCTGCTTAGCTTTATCCTCTTTTCCAAGAGCGACTGCGATACTATTAAAAATCTTCACCATCTTATCATAGTCGTAGCCGTTACCATCGTTCAGATTATATTCAATCGTCGGTGCGATGGCCTTGAGTTGCTCATAGATTGCTTCATTCCCATCAAAATTGGATATGATGAGATCCGGCTTTAATGAAGCAATCGCCTCCAAATTAGGCTCGTTGCGTGTACCGACATCGACCACGTTACTGTCCAGAGCCGCCTCTGGAGTCACATACACCTTATAGTTGGCATTGTCCGCATTACCAACTGGCTGAACGCCCAATGCAATCAAATCCTCCGTAAATGTCCATTCAAGCACCACGACACGCTGCGCGGGCTTGTCAAGCGTGAGTTCACCACGATTATGCTTTACTGTCACAGGACCGGTCGCTGCTTCAGTGGGTTTGCTGCCCGACGTAGTTGTCTGACCTTTATCTACTGCATTGTCAGTTGCTCCACAACCTGCCAGTGTGAGCATAAAAGTCAGTAACAATAAGAATCCGATAAATCCCTTTTTCATAGATTGCGTTCTCCTGTATAAACGTATTATGAAATGATAATGATTATCATTTTCATCAATATATTATGAAACAGGATTGAAATTTTGTCAATGCAAAGATTATTAAATCCACTCTTCGACTTCATTGTTAAACTGCTCCCCATTGGAGCATACTACCTCTCAAAATGGATAGGCACGAATTTGGTGGAAGTACACATGCTTTTCCTTATAACAATGAGTCCTCACCATGAGAAAATTTATTCATTTTGAAAGGAGATCCAAGCACATGAGTGAAACTTACTCTATACCGAAAATAGGTCGTGATCAGGAACAGTCCCGTGAATCTCAAAATCAACGTAATCATAATGACAACAGTAACAGAGGCAGACAACAGTCAGGCAAATTACATACACCGCTCATTCCCTTTGCACTTGAGCTGGGTTTTTTTGCGGGTTTGCTCTGGGGGTTGCTGCGCTGGCTGTTTTATACGCTGCACTTTACAGTAGTGGCGCCTGGCTTTCTGGCAGAGCCGTTTTTCAAGCATTCGTTCATGAACACCATGGCAGGGCATTTGGTGGGGTTGCTGTTTTTTATTGCATTGTCCGTGGTAGCGTCATTGGTGTACACCCTGATTTTGCGTAGGTTTAATGGCCCTATACCCGGTATTATATACGGTCTGATTTGGTGGGTTATTTTATTTGTGTTAACAGGCCCTAAGTTAGGGATGATGAACCCTCCTTATCGATTAACATGGAATTCCATATATACAGAAGTTTGCGTATTTATACTGTGGGGACTATTTATCGGATATACCGTTGCTGTCGAGTATACGGATGAAAGAATGCGCGAGCCTGAGAAGGCTGGGGACAGAACGTAACAAAAACTTCTCAAGCGCCTATCCCCTGTGTTAAAATAGCATTTGGTTATTTGACAGAGGGGAGCGGAATGAAGATGAAGAATGACCGGGTGCTAAAGTTGCGGCAGGCGCTGGGCGAGCATAACCTGCGGGCTATGCTGATTACTAGCCCTGTCAATCGTCGATATTTGACAGGCTTCACAGGTTCAGCGGGCTATGTGCTGATTACAGAATCCCATAGTTATTTGCTGACTGACTTTCGTTATATGACACAAGCGACCGAACAAGCCCAAGGCTTTACGGTAGTGCAGCACGCTGCGCAGGTCATGGAAACAGTAAAAGAATTGCTGTCTTCCCATCAGATTAGCGAAACAGGCTTTGAGCAGGATGATGTAACTGTTGCGACACATAAAGCTTATAGCGAAGATCTGTCACCTATTAAGCTGGTTCCGGTATCGGGCATTGTGGAAAAGCTGCGGGTGTACAAGGATGCGGAAGAGCTCGAAGTGATGCAACGGGCAGCGGATTTGGCAGATGCTACATTTGCACACATTTTACCTTACATCAAACCAGGAGTCAGCGAGCGTGAGCTGGATCTGGAAATGGAATTCTTCATGCGCAAGCAGGGAGCTACTTCTTCTTCATTTGACACGATTGTGGCATCCGGAGTTCGTTCGGCATTGCCTCATGGAGTAGCCAGTGCAAAGTTAGTACAAGCAGGTGAGCTGATTACGTTTGATTTTGGTGCGTTGCTGGATGGCTACTGCTCCGATTTGACCCGTACAGTGGCTACACAAGGGGATTTGGCGCCTCAGTTGCGCGAGATCTACGATATTGTACTTAAGGCGCAGCTTCACGCACTCGAACATATTAAGCCGGGCATGACAGGCCGTGAAGCGGATGCGCTGACCCGGGATATTATTGCTAGCCATGGGTATGGAGACAATTTCGGACACAGTACAGGTCATGGTCTGGGTCTTGAAGTGCATGAATCTACACGTCTGTCGAAGGCAAGTGATGATATTCTGGAGCCGGGCATGGTTGTAACGGTCGAACCAGGTATCTATGTGCCTGGATTGGGCGGTGTACGGATCGAGGATGATATCGTTATTACAGATAACGGCATCAAAGTATTAACGCATTCGAGCAAAGAATTTACAGTCGTTTAATAACGATAACAGTCCTGTAGGAGGGGTATTTAGTGATTAACGTTAATGATTTTAAAACAGGTTTGACCGTCGAGGTAGACGGAGATATTTTTACAGTTCTGGATTTTCAACACGTAAAACCAGGTAAAGGCGCAGCATTCGTACGCTCCAAGTTGAAAAACCTGCGTAATGGTAATACGGTTGAACGTACATTCCGTGCGGGTGAAACAATCGGCCGGGCGCAAATCGAAAATCGTGGTGTATCTTATCTGTATGCTAGTGCAGACGATCATACATTCATGGACAACGAAACATATGATCAATTTACATTGTCCAGCGATCAGCTGAAATGGGAGCTTAACTTCCTGAAAGAAAACATGAATGTAAATATCATAAGCTACAACGGAGAAATCCTGGGTATCAACCTGCCTACCAGCGTGGAACTCAAAGTAATTGAAACAGAACCAGGTATTAAAGGGAATACAGCTACAGGTGCAACCAAAAATGCCAAACTGGAAACAGGCTTGAATGTTCAAGTTCCTCTGTTTATTAACCAAGATGACGTATTGTTAATTGATACTCGTGACGGCAAATACATGTCTCGCGCATAGAATTTACATTTTCCGGTATCCTCTGTCCTTATTAAGGGCAGGGGATATTTTTATATGTACGAATATTAAAAAACATTGGCTCCACACAGCACTTTCGTATTATACTGTACTAAAGTTATGCCGCAGGATGTCACGTTCAAATCGTTTGGTGCCATCTCAAGGTTACATACTGTTGAGTCTGAGGGAGTGAATATCGTTGTCTTTGTATGTCATGAAATTCGGAGGCAGTTCCGTCGGTGATACGGAGCGCATGAAACGCGTGGCAAAACGCGTCGTTGAGAAACAGAGTGAAGGGCATCAATGTGTAGTGGTCGTTTCCGCAATGGGAGACACAACAGACGAATTGATTGACCAGGCCAAATTATTAAATGAGCAGTTGCCTGCACGTGAGTTGGATATGTTGATGACGACAGGCGAGCAAATTTCAATCGCATTGTTGTCGATGGCTATTCAGCAGCTGGGTCATGAAGCGGTATCGTTTACGGGATGGCAGGCAGGCTTCCGTACTGAATCTGACTTTGGTCGGGCTCGGATTACGGATATTCAACCTCAGCGTGTGCTGGATGCACTGAGTAGCAACAAGATTGTTGTTGTAGCAGGTTTCCAGGGGATGTCTGCAGATGGAGATATTACGACGCTGGGACGTGGTGGGTCTGATACGACGGCCGTTGCGCTGGCGGCGGCAATTCAAGCGGATGCCTGTGAAATTTACACGGATGTGGACGGCATATATTCAACAGATCCACGGATTGTGAAAGTGGCACGTAAGCTAAAAGAAATTTCTTATGATGAGATGCTGGAATTAGCCAATTTAGGTGCGGCTGTTTTACATCCCCGTGCGGTAGAGTATGCCAAACATAACCGGGTACCGTTGATTGTGCGGTCCAGTTTTAACCATAATGAAGGAACAGTCGTAAAGGAGGATGCAGTAATGGAGCAAGGCGTTGTAGTCAGTGGAATTGCATATGATAAAAATGTAGCAAGAATCAGTATTTTGGGCGTTGCAGATATCCCTGGTGTACTGGCAAAAGTTTTCGGAACACTGGCAGCAGCCAAAATTGATGTAGACATTATTGTACAGAGCGGGGTTGAAGCTGGAAAAGCAGATTTCTCCTTTACGGTAGCTCTAACGGATCGTGAAGCTGCACTTAAGACGCTGGAAGGTATTCGCGGGGAGCTTCCATACCGTGAAGTAACGTCTGAGGAAAATTTGGTGAAGGTCTCCATAGTAGGTGCAGGTATGGTTAGCCACCCGGGTGTTGCAGCACAAATGTTTGCCGTGCTGGCCGAGCAAGGCGTTAGCATTAAAATGGTAAGCACATCCGAAATCAAGGTATCGTGTGTAATTGAAGCTGGAAAGCTTCATGAGGTTATCCAAGCGTTGCATACAGCTTATAATCTGGATACCGAGGAGCAAGCGTTTGTAGGCGGCCCTAAAGACCGTCGTTAATAACATCAATTGATATAGAGAAATGCTATGACGGGGAAAGGTCGATAAATTATACGTTCCCTATTTATAGATTGATAAATCATAGAATACAGCAGTAGGTTAAGAGGTTGTTCCATCAGTGAGAGATAGACTGTGGAACAGCCTCTTTTTGCTGTAAATCTAGCTTTTTTATTTAAGGGTATCCCTTAGCCACCAAGGCATCGAGGGAGTCTTTTTTTATTATACAAAGCAGGGAAAGGTGCTTGAATGAGCGGGGAAAGGTCCGCTGAGCATGGATAGGAGTGATCAAAGGTTCGACTGGATTTTCAATATATTTTCGGCATAAAAAGCGAGAGTCAGCCATAGACTTGTCTTAAAGAAAAAGGACAACTGTGAGGAGGCGGCACTGGTATGGAATGGCTGGAGTTATTTCCGGAACCGTTGCACGGTATACTCGGAAGGCTTCCAGAAACGGTATTTAAGCAACTGGAAGAAATTCGGGTCCGGGAAGGAAGGCCGCTGGAAGTTAATGCGAATGGTGATCATCATTTTGTAACGACTGCTGGTCGGCTGACTTTGAATCCTGTTGAAGCCTATAAGCCTAACCGCGAGGATGCCCACCGATTGCTGGATTTTATCAGTAATCATTCCCTGTACACCATGGAAGAGGAGCTTCGCAAAGGGTTTATTACCATCCCTGGCGGTCATCGTGTTGGCTTGGCAGGGAGAACTGTGCTTAACCGAGGGCGAGTAGAGCATTTGAGGGATATAAGCAGCTTTAACGTACGAATTGCCCGGGCCATTCCTGGCATAGCTGATCGGATATTGCCTTATGTAGCGGATCGAAAATCCGGAATGATACGGCATACGCTCATCTTGTCACCGCCTCAGCATGGCAAGACGACGTTGCTTAGGGACTTGGCTCGACAACTGAGTTACGGAGGGATGCAAAGCAACGGAGGGCGACGAAATGGACTTAAGGTGGGCATTATAGATGAACGTTCTGAGATCGCCGGTAGCCATAAGGGCATCCCCGGCTTTGATGTCGGACCTCGCACCGATGTATTGGACGGATGTCCGAAAGCGGAGGGTATGATGATGATGATTCGCTCGATGTCACCGGATGTCCTGATTGTGGATGAAATCGGGCGGCCAGAAGATGCGGAAGCGGTACGTGAAGCGCTTCATGCAGGCATCGCAGTCATTGCTTCCGCACATGGTCGTGATGTGGCTGAAATGGCGAGCCGATCTGCCTTTGCCGGATTAGCTACAGGACAGGAGCTGTTCCAGCTCTATGTCATGCTGGAGCGGACGAGCCGGGGCGTCTCTTTTCGGCTGGCAGATGCCAAGCAGCGCAGGCTGACACTGCCTGGAGAAGGGCAGAACGGGGGCATCTCCTATGCTTAAGCTGCTGGGAGCTGTCTTGGTTATACTAGCCACCACACTGGCAGGCTGGCAGCGGGCAAGACAATTTGCCATGAGGCCGCGGCAAATCAGAGAGTTAATTCTCGCACTGCAAAGACTGACCACCGAGGTTTCTTACGGGGTGTCTCCGTTACCAGATGCTTTCGCCAAGACTGGAGAGCCCTTGCGAGAGCCGCTGCGCTCTCTGTTTCAGCAAGCCTCACGCTGGATGCACCCCTCTTTTGGCCTGACCGCCAGAGAAAGCTTGCATAAAGCGATTGAAGTCTCGTGGAGCCGTTCCTCTATGAAGCAGGCCGAGAAGGAAGCGATGCGTCAGCTTGCTTACAGCCTTGGAACCAGCGACCGTGAAGACCAGATCAAGCACATTGCGCTGACCATCCAGCAGTTATCCCATGAAGAAGCGCAGGCGCAGGCAGATCAGGTGAGATACGAGCGTATGAGCAGAAGCCTGGGACTGCTGATCGGAGCATTGATCGTCATTTTGATCTATTAGCGGGGTGCTCGAATGAATTTAGAAGTGAACGCAATTTTCCAGATTGCCGGAATTGGCATTATTATCGCTATGATTCATACCGTACTAAAGCAAATGGGCAAGGAAGACATGGCCCACTGGGTGACGGTCATCGGTTTCGTTGTCGTGCTGTTCATGGTGGTGCGAATGTTGGATAACCTTCTGCAAGAGATCAAATCTATTTTTCTTTTTCAGTAGGTGAACACATGGAAATCATTCAAGTGGTGGGCTTCGCCCTCGTTGCCACAGTCCTCATCTTAGTTATCAAGGAACAGAAGCCGATGTTTGCCTTTTTGATTGCAACAGCTGCGGGAATCGTCATTTTTTTGCTGCTGATTGGCAAGATCGGATCTGTGGTTGCCGTGCTGGAGCGACTGGCCAGGTCCTCAGGTATGGACATGATTTATTTTAAAACCGTATTAAAAATAATCGGTATCGCTTATATTGCCGAATTCGGAGCACAGATCGTACGGGATGCGGGGCAAGACGGTATAGCTTCCAAAATAGAGCTTACTGGAAAGGTACTCATCATGGTACTCGCAATCCCGATTATCAGCATTATTATTGATACCATTCTGAAGCTGATGCCCGCCTGAGGGGGTGATGCCATGAAAAGGCTGGGGGCATGCCGAATCTCAAAGTTATTGTGATTTTGCTGCTATGTCTCTGGTGCGCCTCGGCTGCGGTCCTCTTCGCAGATACACCTACAAACGAATGGATCAGACAACAGGCGGAGCAAATGCCCAAAGATGATGTTGAACATTATTGGGACGGACTCATGAAGCAATACGGCGGATTTTTCCCTGACCAGAAAACGCCTTCTTTCATGGACATGCTGCTTCCGGGTGGTGAAGGATTCAGCATAAAAGGTGTGTTGATGGCCATAGCTGATTTTTTCATCCATGAAATCCGGGTGAATGCCAAGCTGCTCGTCACCATCGTCATGCTCAGCATTATGAGTATGGTGCTGGAAACGCTGCAAAGCGCTTTTGAAAGCAAGCAGGTCAGCAAAGTTGCCTACGCTATCGTGTACATGGTCATTATCATTTTGGCGATTAATAGCTTTAGTGTAGCGATTGGTTATGCCAAAGAAGCAATTGACAGCATGATTCATTTCATGATGGCGATGTTGCCCTTGCTGTTTACCATGTTGGCCTCGATGGGTAACGTTGTCACCGTTTCGGTGACCCACCCGCTGATTGTATTTATGATCAACACGGTCGGAACAGTTATTCATACGCTTGTTTTCCCGCTGCTGTTCTTCTCGGCTGTGCTGTACTTGGTCAACTCGCTCACGGGCAAATACAAGCTGACCCAGTTAGCTGATCTACTGCGGAACGCGGGTGTTGCCGTGCTGGGAGTGCTTCTGACTATTTTTCTAGGAGTCATTTCGGTACAGGGATTAACCTCTTCGGTTACTGACGGATTAACAATCCGTACAGCTAAATATATTACAGGTAGCTTTGTTCCGGTGGTAGGCAAGGCGCTGGCAGATGCGACGGATACGGTCATTTCGGCATCACTGCTCGTTAAAAATGCCATCGGCCTTGTGGGAGTCATCATTATTTTGTTCCTGTGTGCTTTTCCTGCTCTCAAAATTCTGACACTAGCCCTCATTTATAAAGTGACCGCAGCAATCATGCAGCCTTTGGGAGATACGCCTATTGTGGAATGTTTGGATGCCATCGGCAAGAGTATGATTTATGTTTTTGCGGCGCTGGCGGCAGTGGGATTAATGTCCTTCCTTGCGATTACCGTCATGCTCGCAGCAGGCAACATGACAGTCATGATGAGGTGAATACATGCACATAATCCAACGAGAGGGAGGCGAGTGACGTGAACTGGCTGGGAGGCTGGCTCAAGGAACTAGTGCTAATCGTGCTGCTGGCTTCTTTTGTCGATATGATCTTACCGAGCCGATTTATGGAAAGGTATGTCAAACTCGTACTCAGCCTGCTTGTTTTGCTGACATTGCTGTCTCCGATTGTGCGCTTGCTGAGCAGTAGTCCCTCAGAGGTTCTGGGGCGAGCATTGGATCTGCAACGCCAGGCAGAGACAGGTAATAGGGAACCGACATTGGAAGAGATCTTAGCCAAAGGCAAACAGCTAAAGCAACAGCAGGAACAAAGCTCCATGCAATGGGCAGGCAAAGAGGTAGCTAAGGAAATGAAAGGGCAATTGGAGCAGTACACTGGGTTAGCAATTCAGTCGGTCCAGGTGACCCTTGCGCAGATTCAGCAGAAAGAGTCGGGGCTAGAGGCAGGAACGGGTGTTCAGTCAGTAGTGGTCAAATTGGCGGAGCAGAAGGCAAAAAAAGAAAAAAACACAAAGGTCCCGCCGGGTACAGATATCAAGCCGGTTGTGGTGGAGCCTGTAGCTGAAAAGACAGTGAATATTCGTGTGGAGCCGACACAGTCAAAACCCTCTAATCATAATGAAGGAACGCGAGAAGATGATCGTAGTCCTGACGAAACCACAGAGAATGGCAAATCTGCGGATCAGAAAGCTTTTGGTTTAATCACAGGAATTCTACGTGAAAAATGGGGGATCGACAGCACACATGTTCAGGTGATTAATTCGCAGGATGGAACACATGAATGGTAACAGGAGGTGAACCGAAATGGGCAAATGGAGGGAAAAGCTGGAGCAATGGATGGGTGGAGGGGGGGACGGAGCGAAAAGGTTCAATTCATTTCGTTGGCTACTTATTCTTGGCCTTATCGGTGTAGCGATTATGCTCTTTAATTCATTCGTTAATGTGAAAAAAGTCGACCCGGAAAACGTAGGGAGAGAACCGCCTGGCGTAATGAAAAATGAGCCTGCGTTAGAAACAACGGTAGGTGAGGACAGTTCCTTTGCCGGAATCGAGAAGGCTTTTGAGGATAATATGAAACAGATGCTGGAGCAGATTGTTGGCGTAGGAACCGTCGATGTCATGGTTACGGTAGATTCTACCGAAGAAGTGATCGTTCAACGGAATGTGAAGGACATGCAGGAAGAAAATAACGAGTCGGACGCCAATGGTGGACAAAGGCACACTACTCAATATACACGCGATGGTGAGATTGTCACCTATGAATCATCGGGCGGTCAGCACACCCCGATTGTTACCAAAAAAGTAAAACCACAGGTAAGGGGAGTGCTTGTTGTGGCTATGGGGGCAGAAAACCCTACGGTGAAGCAGCTCATTGTGGATGCTGTGCAGAAGGGACTAAACGTACCTTCATACAAAATATCAGTCGTTCCGCGTAAGCAGGGATAATATGGAATTGGGGAACAAAGAAGTTAATATTGCAAACCACTTATGAATATGGAGGACAGAACATGAATAATAAAAGACAAACCGTTTGGCTGGTGTCCATGCTGAGTTTAATGGTGGTACTGTCTGCATATTATTTGTTTACGGAGGACTCAAGTCCGGCGAATCCGCCAGTAGCGGACAGCGAGCAGGTGAGCAAGGTTAAACAGGATGCTGCACAGGAAGCAACGACAAAGGCAGAAGAACAAATGAACGAACTGAAAGTAAATGAAGTAGTAACCAATGGAGAAGTAACTGACGGAACGGCAGAGACTTCCACAAAGGACACAGCTTCTACAACTGATCCAGCAACAGAACCATCCAAAGGTGATAAAGACACAGCCGCCGCCCCTGCTACTGAATCGACTGCATCCGATCAAAACACAACTACAGCTAAGACAGACACGACAGCTAAAAGTGATGACAAAGCAGCTTCTAGCGCCAAAACCGACAAGCAGGTACTTGATCAAGTAGCAAACGAACAAGCAGCCCAACCAACAGCGGCAGCTGTGATTGACAACTATTTACTGGAGCGGGATGTGGAAAATCAAAAGAAAAATGACGAGCTGACTACGGCAATGAATGATAGTACACCGCAGAAAGCCGCAGAGGCACAAAAGGAATTGCATGTACTTGAAGATAAACAGGCCAAAATTACCGGCATCGAAGAAGAACTGCAGCAGCAATTCGCCAATGCAGTCGTTCGCGAGGAAGATGCTGATAAATACAAAGTAGTGGTTCTGAGTGAAAAATTGGATGCTAAGCAAGCGGTAACGATTGTCGATAAAGTCATGAAGGAATTAAACGTAACGCAGGACAAGATCAGTGTCCAGTATGTTACACAATAAGACAAAAAACGCGAAAAAGCCCGGATTTCTGCACAATCCCGGGCTCTTTCTATTTTTAATGATTGTGATATAATACATAAAGCTGTTTCAAAAATGTTATCAGCAACCGGCAAAATGCTGAAGGAGTGATTAATAGAGATGTTTAAATTAAGCGAGATTAAGGAATTGATCAAGCTGGTGGATGAAACGTCTGTGCATGAGCTTGAAATTGAAAATGAAGGAACTCGCCTCATGATCCGTAAACCGGGTAAAAGCGAGATCGTTACGGTACAGGCTCCTGTAACAGCACCTGCTTATACAGTGGCGCCACAAGCTGCAATTCCGAATCCACAAGTACAGTCCGATGTTGGACATGCAACTGCTGGGGAACCAAAGGAATATGCAAGCAATCTACATAAAATCGTATCTCCGATGGTAGGCACTTTCTATAGTTCTTCATCCCCGGATACGGCTCCGTATGTGAGTATCGGCAGTAAAGTAGGCGATAAAACAACGGTATGTATCATTGAAGCGATGAAGTTGATGAACGAGTTGGAAGCTGAAGTGAAGGGCGAAATTGTGGAAATTTTGGCCGAAAACGGACAGTTGGTTGAGTATGGCCAGCCATTGTTCCTTGTGAAACCGGAGTAAAAAGCTTGTTTGACCCCTTTTTGAGGGTTCGGCAAGACTGCTCCCAGGGAGGATAAAGTCATGACATTTCAAAAAGTATTAATCGCGAACCGTGGAGAAATTGCAGTTCGTATCATTCGCGCTTGCCGCGAAATGAATATTTCGACAGTTGCCGTCTATTCGGAAGCTGACAAGGATTCGTTACATGTGCGTCTCGCAGATGAGGCTTACTGTATCGGACCGACGTTGTCTAAGGACAGCTATCTTAATTTTACGAACCTGATGAGTGTTGCTACATTGACTGAATGTGATGCCATTCATCCAGGTTACGGATTTTTGGCGGAAAATGCAGACTTCGCTGAAATTTGCGAATCATGCAATATTACGTTTATTGGACCTTCTCCTGGAGCAATTAACAAAATGGGAGATAAGGCTGTCGCCAAGCAGACCATGAAGGATGCTGGGGTTCCGGTTATTCCAGGTTCAGACGGACTGGTTGAGGATGTACAGGATGCAATCAGTATCGCACGTGATATCGGATATCCGGTCATTATCAAGGCCACAGCAGGTGGTGGTGGTAAAGGTATTCGTATTGCTGAAGATGAGGATAATCTTATCCAGCAAATCACGACTGCTCAGCAGGAAGCGCAGAAGGCCTTTGGTAATGCGGGCGTGTATCTGGAAAAATATTTGACAGGTATGAAACACGTGGAAATACAGATCATAGCGGACAAGCATGGTAATGTTGCCTACTTGGGTGAACGGGACTGCTCTGTTCAGCGTCGTCGTCAGAAGTTGTTGGAGGAGGCACCATGTCCAGTACTTTCGCAGGATGTTCGTGAAGAAATGGGACAGGCAGCTGTTCGTGCAGCTTTGGCCGTTCAATACTCTGGCGCAGGTACGCTTGAATTTTTGCTTGGTCCGGACAATAAATTCTATTTCATGGAAATGAACACACGTATTCAGGTGGAGCACCCAGTAACAGAAATGATTACCGGTGTAGACCTGATTAAAGAAATGATTTCGGTTGCTGAAGGGCATCCGCTTTCCTTTACACAGGAAGAAGTCACGATTAATGGGTGGGCAATCGAATGCCGTATTAACGCTGAGGACCCGGATCGTAATTTTATGCCTGCACCGGGTAAAATCGGATTTTATCTGCCTCCGGGCGGTCCTGGAGTGCGGGTAGACAGCGCTGCTTATCCAGGTTATAGCATTCCTCCTTATTATGACTCTATGATTGCCAAGCTGATTGTATGGGCGCCTACACGGCAGGAGGCGATTGCCAAAATGAAGCGGGCTTTAGCTGAGTTTGCTATTGAGGGCATACCCACAACGATTTCTTTTCACCAGCGCTTGCTAGAGCATCCAACCTTTATTGAAGGCGATTTTGATATTAAATTTTTGGAGGAAAACGAAGTTTAATCGGTATATTTCCTCAGTTTGTCATAATGAACGCCAAATGATATAGTATGGATAATAAGTGAGCATGTCTGCTTTGATATCCAAAGCTGGAATGAAACTTATTTTGACCGAAAGGTGTTGAAGGTATGAGCACAGTGCCAACCGAATTCGAACGTACAGAAATTGGGGAAATTCAAATTGCCCCGGAAGTTATTGAAGTCATTGCCGGACTGGCTACCGTTGAAGTACCAGGTGTAGCGGGAATGAGTGGCGGATTTGCTGGCGGATTTGCCGAACTGCTAGGCCGCAAAAATTTATCTAAAGGTGTAAAAGTGGAAGTCGGACAGCGTGAAGCTGCTGTAGACGTCTCCGTCATTATTGAGTATGGTAACCGTCTGCCTGAGGTGGCTGCTGCTATTCAGCATAATGTTAAGCGTTCCATTGAAAACATGACAGGTCTTAACGTGGTAGAAGTGAACGTGCAAATTCATGATGTTCAATTCAAAAATGCTGAAAAAGTAGAAGAGCCGGAAGTGCTGGGCGCCGGACGGGTTAAATAGAGCGATACTTTGTACAAACCCCCGACCCTTATGGGTCGAGGGTTTACTCTAATTTAAGGAGGCTGTGCGTTTCGTGGCTAAAGTTATGGACAGACTTCTGCTGTTTTTGTACAGCTTAAGTATCGGAATTATCTCCATTCTCGCCATCCTCCTCCTGAGCGGGGCCATTCCGTATGTTTTAAGTATTGAGGATGAGCGAGTGGTGTGGTTTACCAGCTTGATTATTGCAGGAGTTCTGTTGTTATTGAGTCTTCGGGTTTTTTATATCTCTATTCGACGGAACCAAACCGTACAGCATTCTATTGATCAGCGAACCGAATACGGTGATATTCAGATTTCGGTGGATACCATCGAAAACCTGTGCCTCAAAGCGGCTTCCCGATTTCGCGGGATGCAGGATCTGAAAGCACGCGTTCGTGTGTTGGAATCGGGACTTGATATTACGATTCGGGCGATTGTTGACGGGGAAAGCTCCATTCCGGTGTTAACCTCCGAGGTACAAAAGGGGGTACACGACCATGTGGAAGAGATTACAGGAATTCCAGTATCCAATGTGTCGGTGTACATCGCTAATGTTTCTCAGTCACCAAGCTTTAAGAGTCGTGTGGAATAGAGGTGATTTTCCCTGATGCCCTGGAAAGAAATATGGGGAAGTTACAAGGGCCGGATCATGGGGATCACGGCTGGTATTTTTTTCGGTTTTATTTACTTGTGGGCAGGCTTTTGGAATATGTTGTTCTTTGCATTGATGGTGTTCATCGGATATACGCTAGGAAGACGTAGCGATTCAGCGCTTGGTCCATTCTTCCCTTGGAAAGAATGGAGCGAATGGTTGTCGCAGCGTTGGCGTCCTTTTAAATGAACCCTGTGATACGTGTTCTCCAAAATACAGCTGTAGCTTATTTGCGCCCAACGGTTTTGGAGGATGCGTTCACAGGTTTTTTTGTGGAAATTGGTTAGAATGAAAAATAGATATAGGCAAGCGTAGGAGGCAGGGCATGAAAAGACGTCTGGCGAGGGAATTAGCGGTACAGAGTATGTACCATATGGAAATGAATGAAGTGGAAGCGGCGGCAGCTGTGGACATGCTGCTTCAGGAAGCGGCTGAGGAAAACGAAGCCGAAGTCGTAATTAAAAATGCGGCAGTGTTAAGAGCGTATGTTTTGGAGCATGTGCGTGGCACATGGGAGCACAAGGAAGCGATTGACGGGCTGTTGGCGGATTACCTGAAAGGCTGGCAGATCAGCCGACTTTCGCGTGTAGATCGTCAAATTTTGAGGCTTGCGGTATATGAAATGATTTTCCGCGAGGATGTTCCAGCCAAGGTAGCAGTCAATGAAGCCATTGAGTTGTCGAAGCACTTTGGTACCGAGGAATCGGGTAAATTTGTTAATGGTGTGCTGGGACGAGTGATACAAGAGCTGGAGCAATTGAAAGCACGTTTTTAATTAGAGACTACTGAATCAGGTTGGGGAGTGGTTAAACATGTCAGCACCGATCATTGATGGTAAACAAATCTCTCAGGATATTCGGGCAAGCATTCAGCAAGAGGTCATTCGTTTGAAAGAACACAGCTTTCAACCCGGACTGGCTGTTGTACTGGTAGGCGAAGATCCTGCTTCTCAGGTGTATGTTAAAAATAAGGAAAAGGCGTGTCATGATCTCGGCTATTACTCTGAGGTTCATCGATTGGCGGCAGATACTTCGCAAGAAGCATTACTGAAACTGGTGGATAAGCTGAATCATCAAAGTAATATCCATGGGATTTTGGTGCAACTGCCATTGCCAAAGCATATTCAGGAAAAAGCTGTCATTGACGCGATTGCAGTGGAGAAAGATGTTGACGGATTTCATCCGGTAAACGTAGGGAATCTGGTCATCGGCGATGATAGCCTATTGCCTTGCACTCCCGCTGGAGTCATTGAGTTAATCAAACGCGCTGGAGTAGAAATAGCTGGTAAACATGCAGTTGTTATTGGTCGCAGTAATATCGTGGGCAAGCCGGTATCATTATTGCTGCAGCGTGAAAATGCTACGGTTACGATGTGTCACTCTCGTACAGCGAATATTGCCGAGCTCAGTAAACAAGCGGATATTTTGGTCGTTGCCATCGGCAAAGCCAATTTCATCGATGCTTCGTATGTAAAGCCGGGTGCAGTAGTTATCGATGTGGGAATGAATCGTCTGGAGAACGGAAAGCTGGCGGGTGACGTTGATTTTGAGAGCGTAAAGCAAGTGTCCGGTCCGATTACGCCTGTTCCCGGCGGAGTAGGCCCAATGACAATTACAATGCTGATGCAAAATACGCTCGTAGCGGCCAAGCGGTCGCACGGTTTGGCATAAAGGCAGCTGCCTGTGGCTGAACAACAACGTATTTATTCTATACAGGACCTGAATCGCTATATCCGGATGAAACTGGAATCCGATCAGGTGCTGACTGATGTA
Source organism: Paenibacillus polymyxa (assembly GCF_015710975.1). Lineage (NCBI taxonomy): Bacteria > Bacillati > Bacillota > Bacilli > Caryophanales > Paenibacillaceae > Paenibacillus > Paenibacillus polymyxa. Next base: position 4,166,695 of record NZ_CP049783.1, read on the forward strand.
TGGATACGCGGGGAAATTTCTAACTTTACGCATCATTCGAGTGGTCACATGTATTTTACGCTCAAGGATGAAGGGAGCCGCATACGTTCGATTATGTTTGCAACTCATAATAGACGGCTCCCTTTCGTACCGAAAGAAGGTACGCGTGTTATCGCCCGGGGAAACGTATCCGTGTATGAACGGGATGGTCAGTATCAATTTTATGCGACTCAAATGCAGCCTGACGGTATAGGCAGCCTTTATCTGGCATATGAACAACTCAAACAAAAGCTTGATGCAGAAGGGCTGTTTGATACCACTCGCAAACGGAATCTCCCTGCTCACCCTGCAACCATTGGCGTAATTACGTCACCGACCGGAGCGGCTGTGCGTGATATTATCACTACACTTCAACGGCGATACCCGCAGGCTGGAATCGTGTTGTATCCAGTTCTTGTGCAAGGAAAAGGTGCTGCCCCCTCGATCGTTAAGGCAATTGAAGCCATGAATCGTATGCAGGAGGTTCAGGTGATGATCGTCGGACGGGGTGGTGGTTCCTTAGAAGAACTGTGGGCCTTTAATGAGGAAGCGGTTGCGCGTGCCATTTACGCATCGGTCATTCCTGTGATTTCGGCCGTTGGACACGAAACGGATTTTACCATTGCCGATTTTGTGGCTGACTTACGCGCAGCGACGCCGACCGCAGCAGCTGAGCTGGCTGTGCCTCATCAGGGAGAGCTTCGGGATCAGCTGCTTCAGCGGGAGCAGCGGTTGCGTAATGCCCTTAGGCAGCGGTTGGAAGCCAGTCGTGAACGCTTGATGAGGCTTCGGCGTTCGCCAGTGTTGCTGCATCCGCGCCGCTACATGCTCCAGCATGCAGAGCGGATGGACATGCTGCATCAGCGTCTGATCCGCGCAGCGGCTAACCGTGCACGCTTAAACGCAGAGAAAAACGCGCGTATGCGTCAGGTACTAGAGCGGTTTAATCCGCGTGAACAAATTCGTTCGGCGCGCAAGCAGACGGATATGGCACAACGTCAGCTGGAGTCTGCGATGCGTGCGATCACAAAAACGGGGCGGCAGCAGCTGCATACCGGAATTCGTCAGCTGGACGCGCTGAGTCCGCTCAAAGTCATGGCCCGAGGCTACAGCTTGGTATACGATGAGCAGGAGAAACGGCTAATCAAGTCGCTCAAAGATGTACAACCGGGAGATTCTATCAAGATAAAAGTGAGTGACGGACAGTTAGACTGTCAAGTATGGGGAATGAAGGAGGACGCGAAGCACGGTGGCGAATGAAGCGGAATTGAATTTTGAAGCGGCCATGGCCGCTCTTGAAGAAATTGTCGGACAACTGGAGCATGGAGACGTTCCTCTGGAGCAAGCCATTGATTTGTTCCAGCGGGGGATGAAGCTGTCTCAGCTTTGCAGTCAGAAGCTGGAACAGGTCGAACGTAAAATTGAAATGATCGTGGAAGAGGATGGAGATTTGCGCAAGAAGCCTTTCGGCGGCGGATTGGATGAAAACGGCGGTGAAGGGCTTGAATAGACTGTCGTTCAAGGAATATTTGACAGTGACGGCGGATGCAGTTTCGTCTGCATTGACCGAGCAGTTTCCGGCGCATTGGGACATTCCAGATGTTCTTCGAGAATCTATGAACTATTCACTGACCGCAGGCGGTAAACGGCTGCGGCCTCTGCTTGTGATCGCCGCTGCGGAAGCATTTGGTGGAAGCAGGGAAGCGGCGTTGCCAGTAGCATGTGCGGTAGAAATGGTACATACGTATTCCCTCATTCACGACGACTTGCCGGCGATGGATGATGATGATTATCGGCGAGGAAAGCTGACGAATCATAAGGTATACGGCGAGGCGGTTGCTGTTCTTGCGGGCGATGCTTTGCTGACCCATGCATTTTATAGCATCGTGCAGGCGGGTCGTCGTCACGGGGTTTCTTCCGATGCGCTATTGTCCATAGTTGAGGATTTATCCGAAATGAGCGGTGCCAGAGGCATGGTAGGTGGACAGGTCGCAGATATGTCGGGCGAGCAGGGAATGACGGGGATCGAGGAACTAGAATATATCCACCTTCATAAAACGGCTGATTTGATCATTTTCTCACTCTTGGCAGGTGGACGGATTGGTGGGGCAGACAAGAGTCAACTAGAGGCGCTTCGCCGCTTTGGACGAGATCTGGGCTTGGCCTTTCAAATTCAGGACGATATATTGGATCTCATAGGCGATGAAAGCAAAATGGGGAAAAAAACGCAGAGTGATGTTGAACAGGAGAAGGTTACCTATCCGTATTTCATTGGTATGGACGCATCTCTACGACAAGTGGAGGAACTCACAGCATCTGCCAAAAAAGTGATTGCAGAAGGTGGTATTCCCGATTATTCACGCTTGCTGGAGATAGCGGATTACCTGATGAAGCGTGATCATTAGTAGTGTTAAAACTGGTTTGACTTGTCTGCGTTTAAGCACAGTCCAAAAGTGTGATATAATACTTGTTAACTTTACACACAAACTTGAAGGAAAGCGGGGAGATATGCGTGCTGCTTCCACACATAAAGCAACCAGGCGATCTGAAATCACTGTCGGTTGAGGAGTTGGCTTCTCTAGCCGAGGAAATCAGGAGCTTTTTGATTGAGAAGCTGTCCGTGACTGGGGGGCATCTGGCATCGAATCTGGGAGTGGTTGAGCTCACGATCGCCCTGCATTATTGCTATAACAGTCCAAAGGACAAGATGATTTATGACGTTGGGCACCAAGCCTACGTGCACAAAATATTGACAGGGCGAATGGATCGTTTTGATACACTTCGTCAGCGTGATGGACTTTGTGGTTTTGTAAAAAGAAGCGAGAGCGAGCATGATGTTTGGGAAGCTGGACATAGCAGCACTTCCCTTTCGGCTGCAATGGGGATGGCCTTGGCACGTGATTTGAAGGGCGAGGACAATAAGGTTATTGCAATGATCGGGGACGGCGCGTTGACTGGGGGCATGGCCTTCGAAGCATTAAACCATATTGGTCATGAACGTAAAAATTTAATGGTCATTCTGAATGATAATGAAATGTCCATCGCCCCGAATGTAGGGGCCATGCATAATTATTTGAGCAAAATTCGCTCGGACCGTCACTATTTGCGGGCAAAGGATGAGCTGGAAGTTTTGCTGAAAAAAATACCCGCTATAGGCGGTAAACTTGCCAAATCGGCTGGCCGCGTCAAGGACAGTCTTAAATATATGATGGTACCAGGTGTGCTGTTTGAAGAGCTGGGATTTACGTATCTTGGTCCGGTGGACGGACATGATTTGTCCAAGCTAATTGAGACTTTTCAGCAGGCTGATAACGTGACTGGCCCTGTATTAGTGCATGTCGTAACCACCAAGGGTAAAGGCTATAAGCCTGCGGAGGCCGATTCACACAAGTGGCACGGCATCAGTCCATACAAAATTGAATCAGGTCAGGTACTCAAAGCTGTAGGCAATCCGATGTATACGGAAATTTTCGGTAGAACGCTGATTGAGCTGGCTGAACAGGATGAGCGCATCATTGCGGTCACCCCTGCAATGCCTGGTGGATCAGGACTAGTACCTTTTAGTAAAGAGTTTCCTACACGTATGATCGACGTCGGCATTGCTGAGCAGCATGCTGCAACCATGTGTGCAGCGTTAGCAATGGAAGGGATGAAGCCGGTATTTGCGGTGTATTCCACTTTTATGCAGCGTGCATATGACCAAATTGTGCACGATATTTGTCGTCATAATGCCAATGTGATGTTCGCGATTGATCGTGCTGGTTTTGTTGGTGCAGACGGTGAAACTCATCATGGCGTGTTTGATGTAGCATTCTTGCGTCATATCCCGAATCTTGTGCTTATGATGCCAAAGGATGAAAATGAGCTGCGTCATATGATGAAAACAGCACTTGACTACGAAGACGGTCCAATTGCTTATCGTTACCCACGTGTTAATGTGGTTGGCGTGCCGTTGGATAAAGAATTGCGGGTTATTCCTATCGGCAGTTGGGAGCTTCTGCGTAAAGGTGAGGGCTTCGCTGTAATCGCTTCAGGACCGATGCTCCAAGTGGCGACAGAGGCTGCGGAGGCGATGAAACGTGAGGGTATGCAAGTGGGCGTTGTGAATGCTCGCTTCCTCAAGCCTTTGGATGAGGAGATGTTGCGTGAGCTGGCCCGCCAGCATACGAAGCTGATCGTATTGGAAGAAGCTTCTGAAGCAGGAAGTTTGGGTAGTGCTGTACTGGAATTTTACGCCAAAGAAGAAATACAAGATGCACAGGTGCGCTTAATGGGGATTCCCGATCTGTTTGTGGAGCACGGCTCCATCAAAGAGCAACGCGCTGAAGTGGGACTTACCGTTGAAGCTGTGTGCTTAAAGCTGCGTAAGTGGTCCGCTGAGCCAGCATATGGCATGGGGCAATCTGTATAGGATAACTTAAAGTAAACAACATGATTTTATAAAAAGTATGACAAGAGCAGCCTGGCTGCCTAAAGGGAGATTAACATGTCTGTTCCGAAGGAACGCATTGATGTATTGCTTGTAGAACAAGGTTTTTTTGAAAGCCGCGAAAAAGCTAAAGCCGCGATCATGGCAGGTTTAGTGTTGGCGGGCAGTGAACGGATCGAGAAAGCGGGAATGAAGGTACCACGTTCCAGTGAGCTTAAAGTTAAAGGTTCGGTGCATCCGTATGTAAGCCGTGGAGGGTTGAAGCTCGAAAAGGCCATCCGTCAATTCGAGCTGGACATGAAGGGCAGGACGATGCTAGATATCGGTTCATCAACCGGAGGCTTTACGGATTGTGCGCTTCAACATGGAGCTCAGTACGTGTATGCCATTGACGTGGGCTATAATCAGCTGGATTGGTCACTTCGTAATGATGAGCGTGTATGCGTTATGGAGAAAACGAATTTCAGATATATGACACCTGCGGATTTGAGCGGTCCTGTGCCTAATTTCGCAAGTATTGATGTTTCTTTTATCTCGTTACGAATTATTTTGCCGCCATTGCTTGCATTGCTGCATCAACCTGCTGATATTGTAGCTCTAATCAAGCCTCAATTCGAAGCTGGTCGCGAAAAGGTTGGGAAATCTGGCGTGGTTCGAGAACCTGCTACGCATAATGAAGTGTTGCAGACCATCTTGATGTTTGCACATGAGCTTGGACTTACGTTGCAAGGCTTGGCCTTTTCCCCGATTACAGGCGGCGAAGGAAATATTGAATTTTTAGCGCATTGGCGTTTGGATGGGCTCCCGGCCGCAGAATCGCAGCTGGAAAAGATGGATTACAGTCCACTGATTGAACGAACTGTTCAGGAAGCAGGTCAGACTTTTAATAATGGCCCATCGCGTAAGTGACATTCAGGGGTTCTCCATGAGTTCTGTGAACTTAAGAGAACCTCTTTTTGGTGTGAGGGATTGCTTGTAGAACTCACGTTCGCCTATAATGGATGTACAGATGAAAAGGAATTTTGCGTCATGTCCTAGAATATGTCCATGAGGTGATCGGTTCATGGACACGCGATACGATACGGTTATCATCACTGTGATCGGGGTGATATTAGGGATATGGGCTTTTTATAGCCTGCGTGCCTGGTTAAAGGAGCCGGGACCGCTTGTGCTAAAAACGATACCGATTAATGAGGATTTGAACGAAGGACCTGCTGTGGACCAACTGGAGGAAGCAGGATATGAGGTGGTGGGCGGGAAAATGAAAATACCGCTTGCTTTTAAAGTGAATGGACATACCGTGTATAGCCGTTTGTTTATTGACTACGTAGCTGTACGTAACGGTTCGACATATATGGTCAAAACGTCACGCCGCAAGAAACCTATGGAGTGGAACGGTCCTGATTTACGGGACAGGCTTATGCCTTATTTGCTGCTCTATCCGGGCTGTGCGGGGGTATTGTACGTTGATACGGACGAGAAAAGTATTCGCCTTATTACATTAGTGGAAGACCTCGAAGAAGAGGAATATGAAGGTTAATCCATAGGAGGATTATATGAAGGGTCAACGACATATTAAAATCAGGGAAATTATTTCACAACATGAGATTGAAACGCAGGATGATCTAGTTGAAGCATTGCGTGAGGCTGGTTTTCAGGTCACCCAGGCTACTGTATCCCGGGATATCAAAGAACTGCTGCTCATAAAGGTCCCAATGGACGACGGCAGATATAAATATTCGATGCCTTCAGACCAGCGTTACAATCCGACGCAGAAACTGAAACGTACATTGGTTGACAACTTTTTGCATATTGACTACACAACCAATCTGATTGTGATGAAGTGCCTGCCAGGAACAGCTAACTCGATTGCTGCTTTATTAGATAATATTGAATGGTCTGAAGTCATGGGTACGATTAGCGGGGATGACACCATTTTGATTATTTGCCGATCGGAAGAAAACAGCGAAACTATCGTGAATCGTCTTATGGGCTACATTTCCTAATTATAAAGGCTACGCATATTAGGCGTTTTAATTTGTACATCATAGAGGTGAAAGAACGATGCTGGTCACTTTGTCTATACGGAATTTGGCAGTCGTAGAGGCTGTCGATGTTCATTTTTATAAAGGATTTCATGTATTGAGCGGGGAAACTGGTGCTGGTAAATCCATTATTATTGACGCACTTGGGCTGATTGCGGGTGGCAGGGGGTCTGCTGACCTAGTGCGTTACGGTTGTGATAAAGCAGAAATGGAGGCCTTGTTTGAACTGCCGGTCAAACATCCCGTTTGGAATACGTTGGAGGAACAAGGGATTAAGGCTAACCCAGAAGAGCATTTACTGATTCGTCGAGAACTTACGGTTCAAGGGAAAAGTTCATCTCGAATTAACGGTCAGATGGTTAATTTAACGATGTTGCGTGAGGTAGGTGAGCAACTCGTTAATATTCATGGGCAGCATGAGCATCAAAGCTTGCTGCGTGCAGATCGACATCTGGCGCTGCTGGATACGTTCGGTGATTCAGTCATCGGTCCAGTCAAAGCGCTTTACAGGGAGCGCTACAATGCTTTTGTCAAAGCGGAAAAAGAAGTAAGGGAATTGCAAAGCTCCAGTCAAAAGGCTTATCAGCTATTGGACATGTATCGTTTCCAATTGGAAGAGATCGCTGCGGCAGAATTAAAATTGGGTGAAGATGAATTATTGGCAGAGGAACGGGTCAAGCTATCCCATAGTGAGAAAATGATGGATGGAATATCAGGAGCATATGAGCTGTTAAGTGGCAGAGGCGGGTTGGATACGGTCAATAACGTGTTGTCCAGATTAAATGATGTTCAGAGCTATGATAGTAAAAGTCTTCAGCCCATTGCGGAGCAGATTCAGTCTGCTTTCTATCAGTTGGAGGATGCAGCGTTTCAATTACGTTCTTATCGTGAGGATATTGAATTTAATCCGGGCAAGCTGCATGAGGTGGAGCAACGTTTGAATCAAATTACCGGACTACAGCGAAAATATGGTGATAGTATAGAACAGATTTTGGAATACTATAGCCGTATTGAGCAGGAAACCGATCTGTTGGAAAATAAAGATGAGCGGCTGGAGCAGCTCATTGCAAAGCGGGATGAGTTGCTATCGGATTTGCTGGAGATTGCTGAAGAGCTTACAGAAGCGCGTGAAATTTGTGCCGAAGAGCTTGCAGAGCAAGTAGAGCAGGAATTAAAAGATCTTCAAATGGAAAGAACGTCACTCAAGGTACGCATTGATCCAATTGAAGATCCACGGGGATATGAATATAAGGGTCTAAAGGTACGACCTACCAAGCAAGGGATAGATAATGCGGAATTTCTGATTTCGCCCAATCCAGGTGAGCCACTTCGCCCACTCGGTAAAATCGCTTCTGGTGGTGAGTTATCACGTATTATGTTGGCAATGAAAAGTATTTTTGCGCGTCATGATCAAATACCGGTGCTCATTTTTGACGAGGTGGATACCGGGGTAAGTGGTCGTGCAGCTCAGTCTATAGCCGAGAAGCTGTATCGTTTGTCTTCCGTTTGTCAGGTGTTTTCCATTACTCATTTGCCGCAGGTGGCATGTATGGCAGATCATCAGTACCTAATTGAAAAAAACGTTCATGATGGACGAACCATGACTCAAATTGAGGGACTAACGGAGGAAGGTCGGGTCAAGGAATTGGCACGGATGCTGGGCGGCGTAGAAATTACCGAAAAAACATTGCATCACGCACAGGAAATGCTGAATTTGGCGGAAGGAAAGAAAGCCTGAAAAGAGCGGCTGGCGTAATGATTAACAGTTATAAAAGCCTGGGGGCAAGGTTACCTTATAGGTACGCAATTGGCGACCACCTTTACTCGTCAAGCGAAAGAAGCAAAGGGAGCGTGACAGCCATTGAATTTTTACTCCAGGATCAAATTGCTCGGTCTTTTGCTTGTTTTTCTTATGTGTTCTCTCGGTAACGCTCAGCATGTGCAAGCAGCGCTGCCTCTACAAGCTTCTTTGGATTTGTTCGGCTCTAAAAGCATGAAAACAACCCAGGAAAGCGTGGTTCCCGATTTGAAAGTATACCCAGGGGGTCAGACGATCGGGGTCAAAGTAAAATCTTCAGGAGTGCTTGTCGTTGGTCACCATATCATTCAGGAAAGCAATGATCGTAAGGTGTCACCTGGTGAGACAGCTGGTATTCGCCTAGGGGACCGTATTACACACATGAACGGCAAACCCCTCAATAGTCTCGCCAGGGTAGCGGAAGCCGTGGACGAGGCAGGTAAAAACAAAAAGCCGCTTGACATCACGCTTTGTCGAGGCGAACAGACGATCTCCACTAAGTTAACCCCAGCATATGATCAAGAGGATAAAGCGTGGCGGCTCGGGTTATATATTAGAGACTCGGCTGCAGGCGTAGGTACATTAACATTTTATGCACCGGATCAGGGGGTTTACGGGGCCTTGGGCCATGTAATTACCGATATGAATACACAAACTCCCATTGTCGTGGGCAGCGGAGAGATTGTTCAATCCAATGTGACGTCAATTGCGAAAAGCCAGAGTGGGGAACCCGGAGAGAAACGTGCTCATTTTCTCAAGGATCATCGGATCTTAGGAAATATTGAACGAAATACGAACTTTGGAATATTTGGGAAAATGTCAGATGAGCCGCAAAATGGATTGTATTCGACGCCCATTCCGGTGGGACTTGCGAATGAAGTAAAAGAAGGACCAGCAGAAATTTTGACTGTACTGGAAGGTCAACAAATTCAGCGTTTTCAGGCAGAAATTGTACACATTTCTCAGCAGGATAAACCAGCAACCAAAGGGCTTGTGATTCGGGTTGTAGATCCAAAGCTATTAGATAAGACCGGCGGAATCGTGCAAGGAATGAGTGGGAGTCCGATTATCCAAAATGGTAAGCTGATCGGAGCTGTAACGCATGTATTTGTTAATGATCCTAAATCAGGTTACGGATGTTTTATCGAATGGATGTTGCGTGACGCAGGAATCATGCATAATAAACTGAGCTTGAAGTCATCCTCTAATCTTAAGGCGAGCTAGTGGCCTTAAGATTTTTTTGTCGAAAAGGAGAAGAATAACTCAGATTTGCAAGATAAAAAATCAATTATAATTGAATTTATAAAAAAAATAAATAAAAATAATTTTCGACAGAAGGAATTCATAATTCGATGTCGAAATCATATACTCCGACAAGAAATATTTATTTAATGCAAACAGATGTCCCAATGGAATAACACTCACTAAGGAGGAAGTACATTGCAAAAAATTGAGGTATTGTTGGCTGACGACAACCGGGAATTTACGAATTTGCTTGCTGAATATATTTCCGATCAGGAGGATATGGAAGTTACAGGAATCGCCTTCAATGGTGAAGAAGTACTCCAACGCATCGCAGAATCCCGCAACATACCTGATGTACTTATTTTAGATATTATTATGCCTCATCTGGATGGTCTCGGTGTATTGGAGCGTTTGAGAGAAATGAACCTGACTCCACAACCGAAAATCATTATGCTGACTGCATTCGGTCAAGAAAATATTACACAAAGGGCCGTTCAACTCGGGGCATCTTATTATATTTTGAAGCCGTTTGATATGGAAGTGCTTGCTAACCGTATACGCCAATTGGTAGGACCGCAATTAGTCAGCAACAGCCCGGTAACCGTTTCATCTATGCGGTCCAACGTTGTGCCTATGGGTAAGACGAAAAACCTGGATGCCAGCATCACGGCTATCATCCATGAGATTGGTGTACCAGCTCACATCAAGGGTTATCAATATCTACGCGAAGCCATTACGATGGTGTACAATAATATCGAAATTTTGGGAGCCATCACCAAAACCCTATATCCGGCAATTGCCGAAAAGTTCAAAACGACGGCATCCCGCGTAGAACGCGCCATTCGTCATGCTATTGAGGTAGCATGGACCCGTGGAAATATCGACAGCATCTCTCACCTGTTCGGCTACACTATTAATATCAGCAAGTCCAAACCAACGAACTCAGAATTTATAGCGATGGTCGCAGACAAATTGCGGATTGAGAATAAGGTGTCCTGAAAGGATCAGGATGATTAATGGATACCGCTTGTTTATTGGTTCATCCAGACCGATAAATAAGCGGTATTTTTTTACGAACAATTTTGAATTTTAACCTAACAATCTATTTGCCTCTACCTGTACTGCTGTATGCTACCCTTAAACTAAGTCTCTAACACTAAGCAGGGCTTTAATTCTAGTGGATATACGCTACTCCATATAGGAGAAGGGGGCAAAGAAGTTTAGCGACTAATCATTCTTGATTGGTATGCCCGATTAGAAATATAATTAAAGCAAACTTTCAAATGAGGTGAATCGGATGTCTTTCCATATTGTTCGAAGTATTTAGTTTCCGGGCTGGAAAAAAACGCGTGCCAGCTGTTAAGGGGGAGTCTACCCTGTTGACTACAAAACTAAAATTTTGAATAAATTCGGTTTGCCATTCTGTAGTTTATTATCTTATTTGAAGGTGGATAAAAATGAAATCAATTGAATATAAAGAGTTTTATGATAAGGTTGGAAAAACCAACGGATGGGATTTCAGTAATGTGAAATATATCTCTGAAGGAGTAAAATGGGACTTCTACAATGAAGTATCAAAGACGTGTGAGAAGTCGGACATATTGCTTGATATCGGCACGGGTGGTGGGGAAGCTATTTTAGCAATGGCGAATTCTGCATTACTTTTAGTCGGGATTGACCAATCTACTGGAATGATTGAAACGGCAACAAAGAACTCTATCAAATCTGATATAGCGAATGTTCGTTTTCTACAGATGGATGCTGAAAATCTGAATTTTCCCAGGGAATTCTTTAATGTAGTCTCTTCTCGACATTCGTGCTTCTGTGCAAAAGAAATAGTTAAGGTGTTAGTTAAGGGTGGTATATTTTTAACACAGCAAGTAAGCGAAAATGACAAATTAAACATTAAAGAAGCGTTTGGAAGAGGGCAGGCATTGGGTAATAAGAAAGATTCGTTGAAAACTCAATGTATTACAGAACTAAATGAAGCGGGCTTTAACGACATCCAGTCATTCGAATTTAATGCAACCGAATATTATCAGACTCCTGCAGACTTAGTTTTCATTTTAAAACACACTCCCATTATTCCTGACTTTGGACAAAAACAAAATGATTTTGAAATACTCCAACAATTCATTCTGGACAACCAAACTCCAAAAGGAATTAGGACAAATGCAGAGCGATTTATGATTGTGGCTAGGAAGTAAAACATAAAGGGATACCCGCTTTGGGGTATCTCTTTTTTGCTTGCAATGCTTCAACAGATGAATTAGATGGTTGAAAAATGATACTCTCACGCGGCTTATTATATGCCTCAATCAGTTATATAACAATCACGAAGAAAAATTTTCCTTTTGTAAACAGTTCTGAAATTCTCTTTAATTTTGATATAAACAATGTGTCGATTCTTGTCGATATAATATCTATTATATAGAGAACTAAGGAGCGAATATATGAAATTTAACATTCGAACAAAATTGTTATTGGGTTTCCTTGCGGTAATAATCCTGTTGGTTGTGATTAGTACAGTATCGATCTCGAGAATGAAAAAATTAGGCGATACTTCAATGGAAATTGATAGCCATTGGATGCCAAGTGTGACCATCCTCGGAACACTAAATGGTGATGTATCTGATGTAGAGCGGCTTTCATTAAATATTATTGTAGAACGTGACCCGGAGGAAATGGAGAAGGTTCAGGCCGAATATGATAAGGTTTTGAAAAAAGTTGAAGAAGGCCGAAAAACTTACGAAAAATTAATTGCTACCCCTAAGGAACGTGAAATGTATGAAAAATTCTCCAAAACGTATACAGAGTATTTGGATAAGTTGCCAGAAGTGATTGCAGCCGGGAGAGCTAATGATTACACTCAGTCAAGCATCCTTCACCAGGAATCCTATAAGTTATGGTATAGTTCAAACGATATGATCGCTCAGCTTATTAAGTTGAATGCAGATGGATCAAAACTGACTACAAAAGAAGCTGTTGATAACTTTATTTTAGGTAGACAATTAGTAATTGTTTTGAGCATTGCAGCCGTTATCCTAGCATTGATCATGGCGATCATTATAGCCCAAATTATTTCTAAGCCTATTTTGCGCATCAGTCGTGCTGCTGAAAGCATTGCGTCCGGTGACCTTACTGGGGAAGCTATTGTCGTAAAGGGCAAGGATGAGATTAGCACGCTGACGCATTCCTTTAATACGATGGTTGAAAACCTTCGTCAACTGATTCAGTCTGTAAGTAATACGACTGAGTTGGTTACCACTTCCTCGGAAGAATTGACGGCCAGCGCAGAGCAAAATAGCCAAGCAACTGCACAAATCACCGAAACAGTGCAAGAAGTAGCTACAGGGACGGGCGATCAAGTAGATATGGTGACCAAGTCATCCCAGGCTATTGAGGAAATGTCCATTGGTGTGGAACAAATTGCAATCCGTGCGCAAAATGTTTTTGCATCAGCTCAGGATGCAGCTCACAAATCAGCTGAAGGCAATCAGTTGATCCAGCAGGCTGTTGTCCAGATGAATAGTGTGAATGACTCTATGAATAGCTTGGCTGATCTTATGGCTGGATTGGGAGAGCGTTCAGATGAAATTGGGAAGATTATTGATGTCATCACCAATATTTCAAGTCAGACCAATCTTCTTGCCCTGAACGCTGCCATTGAAGCAGCCCGCGCAGGAGACCACGGTAGCGGCTTTGCTGTAGTTGCAGGTGAAGTGCGTAAGCTGGCTGAACAATCGGCTCATTCTGCTCAACAAATTACGGAGCTGGTGGGATTGATACAGAAGGACACCTCGCATGCTATTGAGGCGGTAGCATCCAATGGGCGAGATGTCATGACAGGTCGGGAAGTCGTGCAAAATGCAGGTGCATCCTTTGAGCTTATTCAGGAAACTGTTAATAAAGTGGCCAGTGAAATTGAAGAGGTCTCTGCTGGATCGGAGCAAATGTCTGCAAGTACCGATGAGATTGTTGGCTTTGTTAAACAAATTTCAGCGATTGCTGAAGAGGCTGCAGCCGGGACACAGCACGTATCTGCCGCGACTCAAGAACAACTGGCATCGATGGAGGAAATTGCTTCCTCTGCAAGAAATCTGTCCAAAATGGCAGAAGACCTACAAGGACAAATTGGTAAATTCAAGGTATAAATCGTATACCGTTTCTATATTTCAGGGGAAAAAGCCGCTCTATTGTGAGGGGCTTTTTTCCTATTCATTTTTAATTAATATATTGCGATTTTACCGTGGAGATATGCGGGGTCTGTAATTGGAAAGATATGATATAATGGTGGGAAATTCTTTGAGTTGGAGTGATATCATGGACAATAAGACTGAACATAAAGCAAGTGACCTGCGTCAGTTAGCGATAGACCAAATCATAGCTGTACCATTTTTGAATGATTTTAAATATTTGAAAAGCAGAAAAGTTTTGAAAAAAGAAAACAAGGAATTTATATTTGAAATTTGTTTTGGCGCGACCAAATATAGTGCATTAAAAGTTTACATTAACGTGGAATCTAAAAGTATAAAAAAGAAGTATAGTACAGGGGCTTGTTTTCACAGTGAGTTGATCGCTTTAACCAAGAAATATACAGGCAACAGGGATTATCTTGTGTCCACAGAAGCAGAAAGAGAACGAGTGATCCAAGAGATTACTGAAGATATCTACACTTTCGCGCTACCCTTTTTCAAGCGATTTGAACATGTAGAAACACTTGCAGAACAAGTACATAAGTCAGGCTTTTTACCACATCGCAAACGTTTTGATAAATTTAATCCGTTGACGAAAAGATTCATTGATTTTTATTATCAAGGGGAGTAATTTAGCCATCTGAGACATTTTTGTGCTCATCATCGGGAAGTAGATAAGCATTATGATAAGGAGCACGATGTCCATAGAGTGGATATTATCGTTTTTCAAAAGGATGATGTACAATTTGTAAAAAGGCTCAAACTACTCCTCTGCATAACATGTTTTACCTAACATGATCAATGTCTCGTTAAGAGGCGAGTCGGATGTTTCACTGGAGGGTAGATTTTTACATGGGTAGCAATCGAATGACCAACATAGAGGCTGTATACACGGATATATACAATCATATGTTATAGGCTAAGTCATCGTATTGAACGGGCTAGTGGTATGGATGCAAAAGATTCTAAAGCAAAGGCGGGGATGAGAGCATGTGGAATAGTCTGACTTGGGTGATCGTCGGCGTGTTGTTAGTGGCGTTGGGTTGGATTGTTATGGCATGGCGTGGACGTAGCAGCAATAAACAAGCGAATGAACATCGGGGCAATAATGTCATTGAATTTCGTCCTCGTAAGCCTGCCCGACAATCCCGCACCGCAAATGAAATGAAGTCTAAAATGTCTTCTGAAACACGCACAAATACAAAAGTGGCAGATATTAAGACTCAAGCTGGGTTTGGACTGTCTGGCTCAATCCAGAGCACAGGCAAGCAAAAATGCTCCTTTTGTAAAAAAGAAGAAAAATTAACCTTTTATGCTGATGATAATGGTTCGCTATATGGAGTATGTAAAGAGTGTAAGCATAAGGCGGAAAGACAGGATATGCTGCCACTTTAGTCTATACAAACTATTGAGGACCATCATTAAAGAATTCTTATAATTCATAAAAACTCCCAACCATATGTAAATAAATTGGTTAGGAGTTTTTTGTTAGTATTTTGCTATATTTACTACATTGTTAGCGAAGTTGCCTGTCAATCAATTCCTCTAGCGAATCAGCTATATGATCTGGTCCATAGGATAGTTCTTCCCTGCTTAAGCTCAACCAGGCATGACGCTCATCCATATCAAAGGCAGTCTCAAGCCAACCGGACAAGCCTCTGCCTCTACGGTCTACTTCTACAAGCACATGTACTCCCTCGGGTTCCAACTGCATAATCAGCTCTAGCTCCTCGATATCCCGTGCATACTCCGAGCCAGGCGTAAACTCAAACTCCTGCACAAATGGAACACCGCGTCCAAGCTTGGGGTGACGTTCGCAGGTGGAGGAACGGAATCGGAAGCCTAACAGGTGAACCGCCTCAAACACCGTACTCATATAAGGATGCGGCTCGATTTTAAGTGAATCACGATCGGTCGGGTCCAAAGCCATGCCAATATCCAATGCTGTTTCCAGCCAGACAGGCTGTTTGGCATGAGTAACAGGGGTTTCCAAAGGCAATCTGAAGGAAAAGGGGATTTCAAGCTCCTGTCCTTGCTTTAGATGAAAGCCATCAGATACCTTGATCCGCGCAATGCAGCAGGTGGTGACGGTTTTTTTATCATCGTGCTCTACGATATATTCAGTCTTGAGCTCAATATCAATTTTGCCGATTTCCTGATCAATTTTACCGCCCTTGATACGTATGATGCCGCTAATTTCTTCTCCAGGCACATATACAGTTTGATCCACTAACGTATCGACTTTGGCTGAACCGATTCCTGCACTTGCTAATATCTTGTTAAAGAAACTCATCATTCCGTCCCCCCGATAATCTTATGGTTATGGTAAACACACGAAAACTAAAAACCTGTACAGCTTAACCGGATATACGGGGAAAAAGCTTAAACCGTTCCAAAAAAATGCAAGGAAAAAGTAATGGAAAACAAGTAGGCGCATGGAATTTGCTGACCCATGTAGCTTACTAATCGCAGTTCACTTTATGGGGAGGTATAAAACATTTACGACAACGAGGCTCATAAGCCTCAGAGTCACCGATCATCACGATAGGTCCTACAGTGGAAGGTTTTCCATTGACCATACGCTGTGTAAATACTGCTTCCGAACTGCCGCATACAGCGCAGAAGGAAGTCAGCTTTTCGATGTCATCCGCCATAGCGAGCAGACCACCGACATAGCCAAACTCCTTGCCTCGGTAATCCAGATTCAGCCCATCGGCAATGACATGCTTTCCACAATAAGCTAACTCTTGTATGAGCGACATAATATGTCGACTAAAAAACTGGACTTCGTCAAAGGCAACCACATCGGCATCTTTCGTTTCTTGCAAAATATGCTGAACGAGCTCATCCGTAAGTTTTCTTGGAATAGAGATAGCGGGCAGCCGATATCCGATCCGGCTTACAATTTCGTCCTCGGCATAACGGTTATCTTCAGCTGGTTTGTAAGCGACCACCTTGCGATGCCCGTATTGGATTAGTTTCTGACAACGGCGAATTAATTCGCCGGATTTTTCACTGAACATGGGGCCTGTAATTATCGTAATTCGTCCTGTAGGCAAAGCGAATTCCCCTCTCTTAACATGTACATTACGCTGTAAATCTTCATCTCCGAAAGAAAACGCCATTATAGATTACCATAACGAGCCACATACAGACTAGAGAAAATATATTGTTTTTCGACATGTTTTTGTATGTCTATTCTTAAAACGTAAATGTGGCCGTCATTGCTCTGCCGCCGCGGGCATGATATGGTGAAGTGTAGTGGAATGAAGGGAAGAGTGGAAGGCATGGACGAAAAAAACACGGATTATAGTGCCAAAAGAAGAGCATTACTGGAACAAGGACTGATTAGCCCGCAAGCTCTGGAGCTAATCATTGAGCTGGAGACAGAGCTAGATCTTCTGAACAAGCAAAATGAATCGTTCCGCAAGGCGTTACGAGCCAAATCAGCACAAAGTCCAAGAATGTCTACCAAATTACGAGATGCGCTGTATGAATGATATGGAGAGATATCTAGATTAGGTAGATGATTTGCAGCCTATGCCTAAACGCTATATTTTGTACAGTGAAATAAAGAGAGTACAATAAGCTATATATAATCAATGTTAATGGAGGAGAAACATGACTATACATTGTGATGTCGCTATTTTGGGTGGAGGAACCGGAGGGTATGTAGCAGCAATTCGCGCAGCCCAGCTCGGCAAGGAAGTGGTGATCATCGAAAAGGACAAGCTCGGCGGAACCTGTCTGCACCGTGGTTGTATTCCGAGCAAGGCTTTGCTGCGCAGTGCGGAAGTATATGCAACGATTAAAGAAAGTGCGCAATATGGTATCGAGACATCGGGAGCACAGCTTGTATTTCCCAAGGTTCAGGAACGTAAGGAAGCCGTTGTGGAGCAGCTACACCAGGGCGTTCAATTTTTGATGCGTAAAAATAAAATTACGGTGCTGAGCGGTAAGGGACGCGTGATTGGACCGTCTATATTTTCTCCTAAAAGCGGAGCAGTGGCTGTGGAGCTAGAAGATGGTGAGATGGAGACGATTGTTCCTGCACATCTCATTATTGCAACAGGATCACGTCCGCGTGTGCTGCCTGGATTGGAGCCAGATGGCGAATTTATTCTGAGCAGTGACGAAGCATTGACTATGGAGAAGCTGCCAGCATCTCTGATTATCGTAGGTGGTGGTGTCATTGGCGTG
The DNA here is from genome assembly GCF_015710975.1 of Paenibacillus polymyxa. Classification (NCBI taxonomy): domain Bacteria; kingdom Bacillati; phylum Bacillota; class Bacilli; order Caryophanales; family Paenibacillaceae; genus Paenibacillus; species Paenibacillus polymyxa. Next base: position 4,184,626 of record NZ_CP049783.1, read on the forward strand.
GAATGGGCTTCCATGCTGAATGATTTTGGCGTGGAGGTTACAGTGGTTGAGGCCGCAAATCGACTTATTCCTACGGAGGACGCGGACGTTTCGCGTGAAATGCAGCGCTTGTTAACCAAGCGTGGTGTCAAGGTGCTGACGGGGGCACAAGTGTTGGCCGAAACCTATGGCAAGGATGAGGAAGGCGTACAGATTGACGTGCAAAAAGGAGAAGAAACCGAAACTCTCAGTGCTTCCAAACTGCTCATTTCTGTAGGTCGTCAGGCGAATGTGGAAAATATCGGGCTGGAAAATACAGATATCCGCGTGGAGCGTGGCTTTATCTCGGTTAATGAGCATTTGCAGACAAATGAGCCACATATCTACGCCATCGGGGATTGCATCGGCGGCTTACAACTGGCCCATGCAGCAAGTCATGAAGGGTTGCAGGCAGTTCATCATTTGGCGGGCGAAGAGTTTCACAGCGTACCCAACTATATGATTCCGCGGTGTATTTACACACGTCCTGAAGCCGCAAGCGTCGGCTTGACGGAGCAAGAAGCCCGTGAACGTGGACACCAGGTGAAAACAGGGAAGTTCCCTTTCCAAGCGATCGGGAAATCGCTAGTATACGGTAGTCGGGACGGCTTCGTTAAAGTGGTGGCGGACCAGACAACTAATGATATTCTCGGTGTACATATGATCGGTACGCATGTAACGGATCTGATCAGCGAGGCCGCTCTTGCGCAATTGCTGGATGCTACGCCGTGGGAAGTCGGACAGCTTATTCATCCGCATCCAACGTTGTCGGAGATTTTGGGAGAAGCGATGCTGGCCGTTGATGGACAAGCGATAGGCATATAAACGTTTCAAATAAATCGGTACTTTTCTTTTTGGGGCGAAAAGGATTATAATGGGGTTAGTCAGAGTTTAGTACCAGGTTTTAAGACAAGATGGTACTAGGTGCTGAAAGTAGGATGTTTGACATTTAAGGAGGTGCCTCAATGAGTTCTAAAGGCGCTGTAGACGCTGGCTTCAGACATGAACAGCTGGGACTTACTCACGGACAAGTAATTGATATGTACAGATATATGTTGCTCGCAAGAAGATTTGACGAGCGCAACATGCTCCTGCAACGGGCAGGAAAAATTAACTTCCACGTTTCCGGTATTGGGCAGGAGGCGGCACAAGTAGGTGCAGCTTTCGCTTTAGATCGGGAAAAGGACTATTTCCTTCCCTATTACCGGGATTACGGATTCGTGCTTGCAGTCGGCATGACACCGCGCGAATTGATGTTGTCGGCATTTGCCAAGGCAGATGACCCTAATAGCGGCGGTCGCCAGATGCCGGGGCATTTTGGTAGTAAACGACTACGTATTGTGACAGGCTCCAGCCCAGTGACCACACAGGTTCCACATGCAGTCGGTGTAGCGCTGGCCGCCAAGATGCAGAAAAAGGATTTTGTATCGTTTGTTACGTTTGGGGAAGGCTCCAGCAATCAGGGGGATTTTCACGAAGGCTGTAACTTTGCGGGTGTACAGAAGCTGCCAGTCATCATTATGTGCGAGAACAATCAATATGCGATATCGGTTCCGATTCATAAGCAGTTGGCAGGCAAGGTAAGTGACCGAGCATTGGGTTACGGATTCCCTGGTATTCGTGTCGATGGTAATGATGCGCTAGCCGTATATGCCGCGGTGAAGGAAGCACGTGAACGTGCTGTCCGCGGTGAAGGTCCTACGCTAATCGAAGCCATGATGTACCGTCTGTCCCCTCACTCCACTTCGGATAATGATCTGGCTTACCGGACCAAGGAGGAAGTAGATGAGAACTGGGCCAAGGACGGCGTAGCCCGCATGAAGAGTTACTTGATCGAATGCGGCATTTGGGATGAGGCCAAAGATGCAGATCTGTCGGCCGAACTGCTGCTCGAAGTCAAGGAAGCCATTGAATATGCAGATAATGCGCCTTTTCCTAAGCCCGAAGATACGCTACTGCATGTGTATGCTGATAGCCATGGGGAGGGTCGGTAATTATGGCGATGATGGAATATATTGATGCGATACGTCTTGCTATGAAGGAAGAAATGGAGCAGGATGAAACGGTTTTTGTATTAGGTGAGGACGTCGGTGTAAAAGGCGGTGTTTTTACAACGACTAAGGGGCTCATGGACCAATTCGGTGAGCAACGTGTCATGGATACACCATTGGCAGAGTCGGCGATTGCAGGGGTTGCAATTGGTGCGGCAATGTACGGAATGAAGCCGATTGCTGAAATGCAATATTCGGACTTCATGCTGCCAGCGACGAATCAGATTATTAGTGAAGCGGCTAAAATCCGCTACCGCTCCAACAACGATTGGAATTGCCCTGTGGTGATCCGCGCACCTATCGGTGGCGGTATTTTTGGTGGTTTGTATCACTCTCAGTGTCCGGAATCTATTTTTTTTGGTACACCGGGTCTAAAAATTGTTGCTCCATTTACACCTTATGACGCCAAAGGATTGCTGAAAGCAGCCATTCGTGACCCTGACCCAGTGCTGTTTTTTGAAAATAAAAAATCCTACAAGCTGATTAAGGGTGAAGTGCCTGAGGATGATTATATCGTTCCAATCGGCAAGGCTAATCTACTGCGCGAGGGTGACGATATTACGGTCATCGGTTATAGCCAGCCATTGCATTTTGTTATGCAGGCAGCTGAGGAATTGGAGAAGGAAGAGGGCATTACCGCACATGTTGTGGATTTGCGCACACTCCAGCCATTGGATCGCGAAGCCATTATCGAGGCTGCACGACATACAGGTAAGGTCTTAATCGTTCATGAGGACAACAAAACGGGCGGTATCGGTGCCGAGGTATCAGCTATTATTAATGAAGAGTGTCTGTTCGAACTGGATGCACCGATTGAGCGTCTGTGCGCTCCTGATGTGCCAGCCATGCCGATCAGTCCACCAATGGAGAAGTTTTATATGTTAAACAAGGATAAAGTGAAGGAAGCCATGCGCCGTCTCGCCATGTATTAATATAGAGCAGATTCGGGCGAAAGTATTCCAAAAGAGTAGTGGGGCAGCGATAAAACGCGCCCTTCTATGATGTTAAGGAGTTGAAAAAAATGTCAGACCAAACACAATGGAACGACGTGACCATGCCGCAATTGGCTGAATCGCTCGTATCGGCAACAATTGCCAAATGGCTCAAACAACCTGGTGACACAGTAGAGCAATTTGAGCCAATTTGCGAGGTCATTACAGATAAAGTGAACGCTGAAATCCCATCCACATTGGATGGCATTATGGGTGACCTGTTGGCGGAGGAAGGTCAGACGGTAGCGGTAGGCGAGTTGATTTGCCGTATCCAGACGAAGTCGGCTGCACCTACAGCATCAACAGGAGGAGCGGCACCAGCGGCATCAGCATCTCAAGGCAACGTACAAGCACAATCCCAGCAGAGTGCTGGATCGGATCAGTCCATGCGCGGACGTTTTTCTCCAGCGGTCCAAACACTGGCTGCTGAGTACAATGTGGACTTAAGCAGAGTGCCAGGAACAGGCATGGGGGGAAGAATTACTCGCAAAGACGTGCTGAATTTTGTGCAGCAGGGCGGCTCAGCTCCAACTGGAGTGACTGGTCAGACGAGTGGGACCACGGAAGGACAAGGATCTCCTTTTACAGGACTACAGCAGTCTGCTGTTCAGCATAGTGCTCCAGTTCAAAATATGGACCCTGCGATTCCCGTGCGCAACAGCGGTATTCATTTAACAGAGGCGCCAAAAGTTCCTATGATCGAAGTTGAGGGTGGCAACAATAACAGGTCCGAGTATTTTATTGATGTTACACCTATTCGTAGTGCAATTGCCCGCAATATGCGGCAAAGTGTTTCGGAAATTCCTCATGCCTGGACGACGATTGAAGTGGATGTGACCAACCTGGTGATGCTCCGCAACAAGATCAAAAACGAGTTCAAGCAAAAAGAAGGCATCAATATTACGTATCTGGCTTTTCTCATGAAAGCAGTCGTGAATGCAATCAAAGAATATCCGATCATGAATTCGGTGTGGGCAGTCGATAAAATTATCATCAAAAGAGACATCAATATTTCGTTGGCCGTAGGCACGGAGGACTCCGTTCTTACTCCTGTTATTAAAAAAGCCGACCAAAAAAATATTGCTGGTTTAGCTCGTGAGATTGACGATTTGGCACGTAAAACCCGCGAAGGTACACTCAAACTGGACGACATGCAAGGCGGAACATTCACCGTCAACAACACCGGTTCCTTTGGTTCCATTTTATCTTATCCGGTGATTAACTATCCGCAGGCTGCAATTCTTACCTTTGAATCCATTGTCAAAAGACCAGTGGTTATTGATGATATGATTGCGGTGCGCTCGATGGCTAATCTGTGTCTGTCGCTGGATCATCGTATTTTAGACGGAGTGATTTGCGGACGATTCCTGCAACGGGTTAAAGAAAATCTAGAAGGCTACACCTTGGATACGAAGCTGTACTAATCATCCGAACAGTTAGGTAAATGGACGGAGAGGAAGTGACAGGCCGTGAACAGACGACCGCTTGATGTAACCTATATGAATAGGATGGAATATGCCCATGCTTGGGATGTTCAGAAGGAGATTGTGGGAAAGCTGGATGCGGGGGAGGCGAGAGAAACGCTTATGCTTCTCCAGCATCCGCCAACCTACACCATTGGTTCCCAGAGGCATCCTGAGCATCTGCTCCTCACACCAGAGCAGCTGAAAGAGCAGGGCATCAGCGTCTTTCAAATTGATCGTGGGGGAGACATTACATATCATGGACCAGGGCAACTTGTCGGATATCCCTTACTTGTGCTTGGCAACCGAGAGGCGTTAAATCTGCACGGATACCTTCGAAGTTTGGAAGAAGTGATCATTCAGTTGCTGGCATCTTATGGGATTGAAGGGAGTCGTAAGCCTGAATATACGGGGGTATGGATCGGGAATCTTAAAATTGCGGCCATTGGTGTCAAATTTAACAAGTGTAAGCACCGTCGGGGCTTCGTAACCAGCCATGGCTTTGCCTTTAACATCAAGTCAGGAATACAGCATGAAGGTTTTGAAGGCATTGTTCCATGCGGAATTCAGGAATACGGTGTGACATCATTAGAGGACTGTACACAGCAGTCTTTTTCGGTAGAGCAGATTGCGAGGGAAATTGTGCCGTACTTTGAACAGCAATTTTCATTTGCTGCGCAATGGCAGACGCATTCCTTCCAATAAAAGGTCAGGCGGGCAATTGTGTGATTGACACGGGAGCCCGCCTGTTTGTTTGCTTGTGCAGCAGCTCGTCCACACATAGCTTGTAACGGATCTTGGGTAGCCCAAACTTGAGCGGTGTAGTTGTTATAGTGGCATAATAAACGGCTCAATCACCATGAACAGCGTAGAACCAATCATAGCTGCGAGCATAACGTAGACGAAAAAACGAACCCATTTTTTGTTAGACATGTGTAACTCCTTTAGGATAGGTTTAAGTCATAGATAAGAACATCTATCCGTATTGTAACGTAATCGGGAAAGAGAGGAAAGTTTAATGACAGTAGAGATAGTAAAAGATCGAATCGTACAGGAATTTATGGAACTCGTACAGGTGGACAGTGAAACAAAGCATGAACAAGAAATATCACGTGTTCTGAAAGAAAAGTTTAATGCACTTGGACTGGAAGTCGTAGAAGACGATTCCCGCGAAAGAACGGGACATGGTTCGGGTAATTTGATTGTTACCTGGAAAGCGGAAGGTGTGGAGCAAGCACCCAAAATATTTTTTACCTGTCACATGGATACCGTAACTCCAGGTAAGGGTATCAAGCCGCAGTTGGGTGAGGATGGCTGGATTCGCAGTGATGGTTCAACAATTTTGGGTTCGGACGACAAGGCTGGGATTGCTGCTTTGTTCGAGGCGATTCGTGTCGTGCGCGAGCAGAACATTCCCCATGGTCAAATTCAGTTCGTGATTACGGCTGGAGAGGAATCTGGTTTGATGGGTGCACGGGCGATGAAGCCGGAAGTGCTGGATTCTGACTTCGGATACGCTTTGGATTCGAACGGTGAGGTGGGTTCTATTTGTATAGCTGCTCCCACACAGGCACGTATTGAGATGAGAATTACTGGGAAGTCTGCACATGCGGGAGTCAATCCTGAAGACGGCATCAGTGCCATTCAAGTCGCTTCTAAAGCAATTTCTAAAATGAAATTGGGACGCATTGACAAGGAGACGACCGCTAACATCGGCAGTTTCGAAGGCGGAGGCGCGACGAATGTGGTCTGCGATTTTGTATTGATCCGTGCGGAGGCTCGCAGTATTGTACAGGAAAAGGTTAATCATCAAATTCAGCATATGCGTGAAGCGCTCGAAACCACTACGCGTGAATTTGGTGCCCAGGGAGAGTTCCGTAGTGAAGTCATCTATCCAGCATTCAGCTTTACGGAGCATGATGAAGTTGTACAGGTTGCTCAGCGTGCTATTCAAGGGCTGGGACTGGCAACATCAACCTTCCATTCGGGTGGCGGCTCAGATGCTAATGTATTCAACGGGCTTGGAATTCCAACGGTGAATTTGGCGGTGGGCTACCAGAACATCCACACAACAGAGGAAAAGATCAAGGCCGATGATCTAGTGAAGGTTGCTGAAGTAGTCGTAGCTCTGATCCAAGAAACTACAAAGTAAGACTTACTTTTTACATCTACAATATACGAAAAAGGGTTCAGGCTAAAGAAAGGAACGGTGTTCCTCCTTTAGATCTGAACCTTTTTTGGAACATTTAGCGAAGCAATAGTAGCTGTAGGTCCATATTCCTTTTGCCATTGACGCAGGAGGGCTTGAATCTGCCAGGCTTTGCCGACGATATGGAGAGTGGTTTCAGTCCGGTAGCTTTTCATGTTCTGAAATCTCCTTATAACAGAAGTTTTGATATACTACCCCCAGCATATGTTCCAAGTGGACAAGTTAGACTAATGTTGGAGATAATTAATAATGAAAGAAAGATAGAAGACGAAGGAGGAAACATGCCTGATGAACGACCAAACGAACGAACAAGTGAACAATCCAACAAGCCATGCACTTCGCAAGCCTTATTCCAATCCTGCGCTGGAGGAAAAGACCGTATCCACACAGCCTATCTTTGAAGGAAAGGTCATTACGGTACAGGTAGACACGGTAGAGCTTCCCGACGGCTCAACTGGAAAGCGTGAAATCGTCAAGCATCCAGGTGCAGTGGCAATTTTGGCTCTGCACGAGGGGAAAATGTTGGTGGTGGACCAGTACAGACAAGCTATGGGGCGCTGTGAGGTTGAAATCCCCGCAGGCAAGCTGGAGCGAGGTGAAGACCCGATGGAAGCAGCGGGACGTGAATTGAGAGAAGAAACAGGCTATACAGCCAAATCGTTGAAGCTGCTTCACTCTTTTTATACTTCTCCTGGCTTTGCGGATGAAATCATACATTTGTATGTGGCCGAAGAACTGGAGCGAGGTGAGATGGAACCAGATGAGGATGAATTTCTGGAGCTATTTGAGGTGACGCTGGAAGAAGCACACACACTTATTCGTGAAGGGCGCATTAGTGATGCCAAAACGATTCTGGCCGTCTATGCGTGGCAACTTCGCCAACAAACAGGGAGCTTCTAAGCGGATGGACACCAACATAATAGAACTTAACAACTACTTTGCAGACCTGCATATTCATATTGGCAGAACGGAGAAAGGAGCTCCAGTCAAAATTAGTGGTAGCCGTGACCTAACGTTTGCCAATATAGCCAAGGAAGCCTCCGGTCGCAAAGGGATTGGGCTCATTGGGATTATTGACTGCCATGCGCCTAATGTACAGGAGGATATTCGTCGATATTTGCATACAGGTGAAATGGAAGAAATCAGCGGTGGTGGTATCGCATACAGGGATACAGTGATTCTACTTGGCACGGAGCTGGAAATACGGGCTGAAGGTCGTCCCGAAGCACATGTACTGGCCTATTTTCCTGATCTGGCGGCGATGGAGGATTTTACCCAATGGCTGACGAAGCATATGAAAAATGTCAATCTCAGCTCACAACGGATCTACGCACCGCCACGTGAGTTGCAGCAGCAAATTTACGGACGTGGAGGCATTATGGTGCCTGCGCACGTGTTCACTCCGCATAAGGGCATTTATGGCAGTTCTGCAGCCCGTATGGAGGAAATGCTGGATATGGAGTTCATTAGTGGGGTGGAACTGGGGCTGAGCGCAGATTCATCTATGGCAGGCTTGATTTCAGAACTGGATCGCTTCAGCTTCCTCACGAATTCAGATGCCCATTCACTTGGGAAAATTGGACGAGAATACAACAAATTATCATTGGCGAAGCCGAGTTTCGATGAATTCAGGATGGCTTTGGAGAGGCGTGAAGGACGACGAGTGTGTGCCAACTACGGTTTGAATCCCAAACTTGGAAAATACCATCGCTCTTACTGTCAGAGCTGCGGTACGATTATTGATGAGCAACAGATGGCGGACGAACGCTGCCCTAACTGTGGCCATACCAAGCTGGTGCGGGGTGTGCTTGATCGAATCTGGAGCATCGCCGACCGTGAACAGCCCGTAATTCCCTCCCACCGTCCTCCGTACATTTACCAGATTCCGCTGGAATTTATTCCAGGCTTGGGTAAAGCCAAGCTGAACCAGCTGTTAGCAGCCTTCGGAACAGAAATGAATATTTTACATGAGGTTACGCAGGAGGAACTGTCAGGGGTCGTCGGTAAAGTGTTGGCAGAGCAGATTGTGCTTTCACGCGAAGGACGCCTGGCGCTTGTATCCGGTGGTGGTGGAACATACGGAAAAATAGCAAAATCCTAGTAAAGTGTCCTAGTCAAGTCTTGTCTCCGTAAAAGGCATATCAGCGTCTGCTTGTTCATAACCATAAAATATCTCTGCCGTTGGCTTGGCGCATCATTCGTGATGTTAGATTTGCAGCGGAAGCTGCCCCATTCTAGCCATCAGCCGTCGGATTACGGTTGTTTTTTGGACAAACAAGCAGATGAAAGGGGCAGGACTCGATGCAATGGTTTCGTCATACGTTAAAGGACCAGACGTCATATTACGTTTTCTTGGCTGTGCTGTTTCTTGTAGGAGTTGTTTTTGGCGCACTCATGGTAAATGCACTCTCCCTAGAACAGTTACAGGATTTGTCCCGTTACCTGAAGGATTTTTTTGTGACGGTCAACCAAAACAAGCAGGGCTTTGCTGATTCGCAGGCGGCCTCAACCTTTTGGGACAGCGTATCTCTACATCTTAAATGGGTGGGCCTCATTTGGGTATGCGGGCTTTCGGTCATTGGACTCCCAGGTATTCTTGTGCTGAATTTTCTCAAGGGTGTGCTGATCGGATTTTCTGTAGGTTATATGGTAGGGCAATATTCGTGGAAAGGACTATTATTTTCATTGGTTTCCGTTGCCCCACATAACCTGCTCGTGATTCCGATACTGCTCGTCTGTAGTGTGGCTGCGATGACTTTTTCCATCCATATGATCAAAACCAAAATACTTGCTACTCGGCCATCAGACGGGATGTTGCGTCCGTTGCTTTCTTACGCAGGATTGACTGCTGTGATGATGGTGCTGCTTATCGGCAGCGCGTCCTTTGAAACTTGGGTCACCCCGGTTATGATGCAATGGGTCACTCCTATGCTGACGGCTTCCGTGACATCTTGATCTCATTTCAAAATGTTTGACTTTATTTGTATAGACCCCCTATAATAATAGGAGTGAAAAAAAGTGCAGTAGGCAGTAGCTTTGCAGGGGGAGGGAGACACATGGAAGCACGGATCGAAAAAATTAAGCAGCAGCTGCAATCCCAGGGCTACAAACTAACGCCTCAGCGGGAAGCCACCGTCAGAGTTTTACTTGAGAACGAAGATGATCATCTGAGTGCGGAAGATGTATTTATGCTCGTCAAAGAGAAAGCTCCCGAAATCGGTCTGGCAACCGTATACCGTACCCTAGAACTGCTAAGTGAACTGCATGTCGTGGAGAAAATTAATTTTGGCGATGGCGTTGCGCGGTATGATTTGCGCGGCGATACAACCAAACATCACCACCACCATTTGATATGTGTGCAGTGCGGCAGTGTAGATGAAATACTGGAAGATTGGCTTGGACCGTTAGAGGAGCGTTTGGAACGGGAATATAATTTTACTGTAGTGGACCATCGTTTGGACTTCCACGGTATTTGTTATCGTTGTAAGGCGAAGAACGATACGACCGCCCAAAAATCCTTGGGTAAAACCAAGAAAAACAAATCACAGGATTAATAAGCTGACTACCCAAGCTCTCACCGACGAAGACGCGTTCGGGAGAGCTTTTTTGGTTCGGAATTTGCTGTATGGGATCATGTGGTATAAAACAGAATAGCTTGTCATACCCTTCCATAGAGAGCCCTAAATAGGGACTACATTTTGGGAAAAGGCGGCTGATCCACATGGTACTATCATTGCGGAGAGGACTACAATGGCTGCGCTTGCTGATCTTGTTCGGGGTGTTGGCATGTATGTTCTTTTATAGCCTCAGGCTGTTTACAGATTGGATATCACCTGTAGATCATTACCGAATACCGGAAGGACATGCAGTTAAGGTATTTGGCGGACAAACAGTGAATGATGGGTCCGAGCAACGAGTAGCGGTGTTGGAACGTTTACGTTTCTTTTATTGGTATGGTGAGTAGTTTATGTAATCATCTTAATGAGATGATGATATGAAGTCGCACACGAAGAAGCAGGCGCAACAACGGAATCGCTGTATGCAGGACAAGGAGAGTTTTGGAACTCATGAAAATGTATATTCAACCTTTCGTTCAATATATGGAAGAGGAAAAGGGTTTGTCACGCAGCACATTGGAAGCGTATCAACGGGACGTACAGCAGTTTACTGAGTTTGCAGAAAGCTGTGGTCTTGAGCAGCCGGATAATGTACAGCGGTCACATCTAGTGCTGTATTTGGGGCGTCTGAAGGAACAGGGAAAAGCCGCGGCGACAATTTCACGTAGCGTCGCCTCTATACGCTCCTTTTTTCATTTTCTCATTCGGGAGGGAATCGCGATCCATGATCCTTCCGTTCTGGTGGAACTGCCCAAAGCCGCTAAAAAGAAGCCCTCGGTGTTAACGCAGGATGAAATAGAGCGTTTACTGGCAGCGCCGGATGTGAGTGCCCCGCAAGGGGGACGAGATAAAGCCATGCTAGAGTTGCTGTACGCGACGGGCATCCGCGTATCAGAGCTGATTGCCCTGAACGTCTGTGATGTGCGCATCGATTTGCGCTTTGTGCACTGTGGCGGCGAGGCGGGCAAGGAGCGCGTTGTACCGATCAGTCGTGAGGCATCACAGTGGGCACAAGCCTACTTGGACGAGCAGCGTCCAGCGTTGCTGCGACCCGGGCAGGGTGAAGAGGCTCTAGCAGAGCAGGAGGCCTTGTTCTTGAATGTATCGGGTCAGCGGCTCAGTAGACAGGGCTTTTGGAAAATAATTAAGAAGTACGCTCAGGAAGCAGGCATAAGCAAGGATATCACGCCCCATACGCTGCGGCACTCCTTTGCGGTACATATGCTGGAGGGCGGAGCGGACTTACGCTCTGTACAGGAAATGCTGGGTCATGCTGATCTGTCAACGACGCAGGTATATGCGCAGACAGCTAGACGGAACATGAAGGAAGTATATGAAATGCATCACCCGCACGGCGGTAACCGCACTTCTCATGAAAGCAATGATTAAACGTAACGTCGCTTTGCTGTCATAGAAAATGTGATAATGACTATAACTTTACGATTGTACAAGTCAGGAGAGATATGAATGTCAACAGCCAACCAAGCTACAATTCAGGAAGCAGCAGACTATATCCGTGCTAAGAGCGGAATAAGCCCAGAGATTGGTCTTATTCTGGGATCGGGCCTCGGTATTTTGGCCGATTTGATTCAAGATGGAGTTAGTATTCCTTATCAGGATATTCCCCATTTTCCCGTATCAACGGTAGAAGGCCACGAGGGGGAGTTACTGTTAGGCACAATTGAAGGTCGCGCCGTTGTCATGATGAAGGGGCGCTTTCATATGTATGAGGGCTATGGTCCACAGCTGACAGCTTTCCCTGTTCGGGTAATGAAGCAGTTGGGGATTCAAAGCCTGCTGGTGACGAATGCCGCAGGTGGTGTAAATACTTCCTACAAAGCAGGCGATCTGATGGTCATCTCGGATCATCTGAATTTGACCGGACAAAATCCGTTGATTGGCCCGAACGATGCTGCTCTGGGTGTTCGTTTCCCAGATATGTCGGAGGCGTACAGCCGCCGCTTACGTGAAATTGCCAAACAAACGGCTACCCAACAAGGCTTCAGCCTGCAGGAAGGTGTATATGCCGGATTGCTGGGACCCAACTATGAGACGCCTGCTGAAATCGTTATGCTGCGTACACTGGGAGCAGACGCAGTAGGGATGTCGACCGTGTCTGAAGTTATTGTAGCTCGTCATGCGGGGATTGAGGTACTAGGCTTCTCCTGTATCACCAATATGGCTGCAGGCATTCTCGACCAGCCTTTGTCTCATGGTGAAGTGATGGAGACGGCAGAGAAGGTACGTGAACAATTTTTGAAATTGGTACTGGCGATTATTCCACAAATGTAGATGGAGTATAATTTTCCATTCGAAACGGTGGGCATCTCCAAAGAACCCCATATCCGAGCGCCTTTTAATGGCGTGGGATACGGGGTTCTTTTTACATTCTGCGGTTGAACTGAGTATGATCGCCTAGTGAAGAGGGCGTGTGCTCCAAGTAGCTGTATTCGCTTTTTCTGCTACAGTTAGTCTATGTCGCTCTTGCACTTTGATCACAATGACCATGAAAATAATCCAGTAAATGGCTAATGAGTTTAGAAAACGGCTATCCGTTATATTGTTCAATACGATGAACAGGAAAAAAACGGCTGCCGTCAGCCATGTATACATATCTGTTTTGCCGATTCTGATTTTAAATAAGGTAGTTACGACGAGTATAACCGTTGCGAGTAGTCCTATAAGACCCACATCGATCCACAGATCTCGAAAGCCGCTATGGCTGCTTGTCAGATCAAAGCGGATGCCGTTCGCATAAATGCTGGGCCGGGCTGCCCAGAAGGAGCCATAACCATGTCCGAACCAGTAGTGGCTCTGAATAGCACCATCAATTCCTAGCCAGATTTCCGTTCTTCCGGTTAAGGTTGTTGTTTTTCCGAATTCCGAGGCAATCGCATCCCCATAAGTAAAGGTAAGTGCCAAACCCAAAAGAACAAGTAAGCAGGAACAGCTAAGAAAGAACCCCCGCAACGAGATGCTTCGAATTCTTTTGAATAACAATATAAACAAAATAAATACGAAGAGTGAAGATGTCAGTACCAATGAGGTAGTAGACTGGCATTTGATGAGCAATAAGGCATTGAGTAAGATGAAGCCAATATGTAAAGCTTTGCGTGTGCCCCTGAAAAAATATATGACATGTGAAACAAAACTTAACAGCGAGAGGGTTCCAAGTGTATTTTTATGACCGGAGATTCCCTTCCACAGTCCAGTATGTTCCACACCGCCATGAATGGCAAAGGAAGGAACGAGCACAACGGCGAGTAGATTGAGTATGCTCAGAATACTTAATGTAACGACTAAGAGGCGTATGCAGCCCTGTGCTGTATAATGGGTCACCAGATAGAGTCCAAAGGTAGAGAAGGCAATAAATTTGAGAACCATTAGCACAGAAGAGGTCTGCTCTTGTTCAGCCCATATACAGGAGGCGGCGATGTACATCATGAGTAAAGTCAGCAAAGGATTATCAGCTAGGATCGCGATCAATGATTTGAGTGAAGGCAGAAGCATGATATAGCTAAACAACAAGATAAGCAGAGAAATCGTGATCACTCTGGGAGACAAACCCTGACAGGCAAAGGGAATCGAGAAAGCCAGTAAACCGGCTACTGTGAGTATGTGTTTCACGGTTTCACCGCCTAGATACGTTATGTATCTATAATATACAAAATGTATCTTCTTGTACAATCATAATAAAATATTTATTTTCATTTTTCGCGACCTAGAGCAAGCCTTATGTGCATATACTCAGTCCATGCTAAGAAAATGAAGAATTATTCGGTATAGTATGAAAGTATTTTCACGTTTTTAACAATGGGGGTGTTTGGGTGGCGGATTTTACAGACCGTTTAAAGTTGAATTTGAGTGGTACGGGCAAAGAGTTAACGCCTCAGCAATTAAATGACAATTTTAAAGCCATTGAAAAAGAATTCATGGAACGCAGTGTAAACGTAAGCTGGTTTGGAGCTGCTGGTGATGGTATTCAGGACGACACGGCAGCTTTGCAAGAATTGATTAACAAGACTCCCGATTACTCCATTCTTCACATCCCCAGTGGCCGATACAAAATAACATCTACCCTTCAGATTCGGAAGCAGGGTATGCGCATTTTTGGGATTCATAAGGGCAGATACCGACAGGGTAAGGGAGTTACTTCGATTGAATATTATGGTACGGGTCCTTGTTTCCAAATTGGAGACGAAAGTCTGCCATCGTTTAGTGGCTTTCAAAATGTGCAGTTCCATGACTTATCGATCCGGTACGAAGGGACCGACAGAGCCACCTTAAATAATCCGTTTTCGCAGTCAGTGAAGCGCGGGTATTATGGCAAAGGGACTATGGGCATTCAGGACTGGAAGGGCGGCGGCGTTGTCCTGGATAACGTGTTGATTGAGCATTTTGAAACGGCTTTTTGGGGCTATGAAAGTGATGTGAACTTATTTAAATGCACGGAGATAAATTACAATAAAATAGGGATTCACTTGCAGAACAGAAGTTCACAGTTTACAAGCATTGCGCTTTTTACGCTTGGGAACGATACGGCGCTGGATCTGAATAGTTCTAACGGGGCGAGATTCATGGCTAGTCAGCACATTAAGGATGGGAGCTCCAGTGATATTCCCATTTTAATAAATGATTTTATGAATGCAGAATTTTTAGGCTGCTGGTTCGAAGGACTAAGCAGAGAACACAAGATGACAGTACCTTCTTTTATTCAAATTGGTGCTACGAAAGAAACCAAAAATGTTGCCCTGCGCGACTCTATTTTGGCGATAGCAGACAAATACGATGACACCCAATCGGTGTGCAATTATTTTGTGGATGTGGTCATTGGTAAAAAAGTTTTGGTGGACGAGGTGGGCGGATATCCTCGTAATCTCAAACAGCTTATTTGTTTCTCTGGCAGCTCCTCCACACAACAGGTGACACTTCGCTCCCATTTGGATTTTAGCTATAGCAATCATCGTTATGACGAGAATCATGGGACAGGGCAAGCTTTGTTGCTCGTAGAAAAATATTCGAATAACGGTATAGAACATTTGAATGAAACCTTTGTCAAAGCCTATCTTGGTTCAAGGCAAAATATCCCTGCAGGTAGCTGGCAGAAAGTAAGGTTTAATCAAATCAATCATGATGAGTTGACCGAATTCGATGGTTCGAATAGCCGATGGCGAGCCAAGCGAGCTGGGAAATACAGAATACAAGTCTACATTTCGACCGATCCCCAAGTAGATGGTAACCGGACACGGCTGGCACTTCACTTGAATGATGAGCAGCTTACCGGAAGTTCTGCCTATGCTTATCTCGATGACAGGGTGATTGGCGGACTGAACTATGGTGCATTGAGTGGAGCAATGGAACTTAGACTCGAAGCGAATTCTTTTATTGATATACGGGTGTTTAGTCAAAATGCAGTGGATATTTTACCGGGTGGGGGTATTACATATCTTACCGTTAGCCGGATTTAGACGATTTTTATAGGTCATTTTTACAGACGATAGATGTTGTGTCGTATATATATCGGGAAATACGCACCATGCTGGCTCAGCTTGGTGCTATTTGATGTTTTTATTCATATGGAATATTTTTCTTTCATTCTGACGACAATGGTTAGCAGCACGCGAATAGACCGGAGAGATCAGTAAATGGGCTCCGGCTCTTTACGCCAATATGTTGAGGAGGGGACCGATTGTGAAGAAAAAAGTGGTGGCGTTCATCCTGGCTTGTCTGGTAGCCTTGACTGCCGTCCCTGTCGGCGGTTGGGCCGAAGAAAGCAGACCTGAAAGCAAAACCAAAGTAGGATCAGCAGCTGAGCTGGCTCCCGAGGCCCTTTCGGCGATCTTGATGGATGCAGATACAGGCACAGTCATCTATGAAAAAAACAGTCGTGAAAAGCTTCCTCCAGCAAGCATCACTAAGATCATGACGATGCTGCTAACAATGGAGGCCATTCATGATGGCAAGCTTAAGCTGACCGATAAAGTACGGGCCAGTGAGTATGCGTCTTCAATGGGAGGCTCGCAAATTTTCTTAGAGCCGGGAGAAGAAATGACGGTTGATGAGATGCTGAAGGGAATTGCGATGGCTTCGGGCAACGACGCCTCTGTAGCGATGGCTGAGAAAATTGCAGGTTCTGAACAGGCTTTTGTCGAGATGATGAACGCCAAGGTGCAGCAGCTTGGACTCAAAGATACGCATTTTGCCAATTGTAACGGTTTACCCGTAGAAAATCACTATTCCTCTGCGCATGATATTGCGGTTATGAGCCGGGAACTGTTGAAATATCCGCACATTACGAAATATACGGGAGCCTATCAGGACTATTTGCGCAAATCCTCGGTCAAGCCCTTTTGGCTGGTGAATACGAATAAGCTTGTTCGCTTCTATACCGGAGCAGATGGTCTGAAAACGGGCTATACGTCAGAAGCAAAGTTCTGTCTTTCCGCTACGGCGAAGCGTGATGGCTTACGTGTCGTAGCTGTCGTACTTGGTGAGCCGAACACGAAGATACGCAATAATGAGGTTTCTTCCATGTTCGACTATGCATTTTCTCAATATACAATGAAATCCATATATAAGCCAGGCGAAAAGCTGGGCAGTGTAAAAGTTGAAAAAGGTGTATTGCCAGAGCTGGAAATTCAGGCTGACCGTTCTTACAGTGTGCTGGTGAAAAAAGGCGGCAACAAACAAACGCTGCGTCACGAGCTACAGTTGACCCCAAGCCTTAAAGCTCCTGTCCGGGTGGGTGACCCCGTTGGTAAGCTGGTCGTCTATCAGAATGGACAACGTCTTAAGGAGTTTAATATCACTTCGCCTGTGGCTATCGAGAAGGCCGGCTGGTGGAAATTGTTTAAACGTACCATGTCGAACCTATTTTCTTTGTAGATTTAACGGGGTTTTCTTCTAGTTTTGTCGGAGGGCAGGAATCGTCTGCGACTACGTAGAAATCCTTGTCCAAGACCGGGAGGAGAGTGAGTAAGCATGAACCTGCAAATTGAAATGGAGCATCACCGGGGAGTACTTATTGTAAGGCTGTCTGGTGAACTTGATCACCATACGTCGGATATGGTCCGTATGCAAATGGATGAGGCGATTCAGCGCCGGCAATGCGAGCATATCGTGCTCAGTCTGAAGAATCTTCAGTTTATGGATAGTTCCGGCCTTGGCGTTATCTTGGGACGATACAAACTGATCAAGCAAAAGGGCGGGAAAATGGCAGTCTGTGATGTCAATCCGCCGGTACATCGACTGCTGGATATGTCAGGCTTGTTTAAAATCATGCCCATTTATGACAACGAGGTAAATGCGCTCACGGAACTGGAGGTTGTGTCATGAGAGAAGGCACGGGGAACAATTTCATGAGCTTGCAGTTTGCCGCCAAATCGGAAAATGAAGCATTTGCCCGCGTGGCTGTGGCAGCCTTTATTTCCAGGCTTGATCCTACAATGGATGAGCTTAGCGATTTGAAGACCGTCGTGTCTGAAGCGGTGACAAACAGTATTATTCACGGCTATGACAGTGATCCGTCAGGTGTCGTAACGATTAAAGTCGGAATTGAAGCGGACGTGATCACGTTGGTCGTTGAGGACGCAGGACGGGGAATTGAGGATCTGGAGCTGGCCAAGCAGCCTCTCTATACGTCCAAGCCTGAATTGGAACGTTCTGGCATGGGCTTTACGATTATGGAAAATTTCATGGATGAGTTCGAAGCAGTCAGTGAGCCGGGCGGAGGCACGTCGGTCCGGATGAAGAAAAGGATTGAATCCAAGAAAGCTTTATATAATTAGGAGTTGATCCTATGGAAGCAGGAGGAAAAAAAACTTCGCACAGCTATTTGGAGGATACAGAAGTCAAGCGGCTTATCGCACTGAGTCAATCTGGTGATAATGATGCTCGTGAGACACTGGTCAATAGTAATATCCGGCTCGTCTGGTCTGTCGTGCAGCGCTTTATGAACCGGGGGTATGAACCTGACGATCTTTTTCAAATTGGTTGCATCGGATTGTTAAAATCGGTGGATAAATTCGATCTCAGCTACGAAGTCAAATTTTCAACATATGCAGTACCAATGATTATTGGTGAGATTCAACGCTTCCTTCGAGACGATGGTACACTCAAGGTTAGCCGTTCCTTGAAGGAAACAGCCAATAAGGTCCGCAAAATGAAGGACGAGCTGTCCAAACGGCTCAATCGCCTGCCTACAGTCAAGGAGGTTGCTGATGAGCTGGGAGTGACACCGGAGGATGTTGTTTTTGCGCAGGAGGCCAATAAGCCACCTACCTCCATTCACGAAACAGTGTTTGAAAATGACGGAGACCCGATTACACTTATGGATCAGATTGCCGACGAATCGCAGGAAAGATGGTTCGACAAGCTGGCGCTGAATGAGGCCATTGACGGATTATCTGAACGGGAGCGATTGATTGTGTACCTGCGTTATTACCGGGATCAGACTCAGTCAGAGGTTGCAAGTCGTCTTGGCATTTCTCAGGTGCAGGTATCACGATTGGAAAAAAAGATTTTACAACTGATCCGCGATCAGATTGCCCAATAATGAAGACAGGATTTTAGTGAGTGAAATCCTTATACTAACGCATTCTAAAGAGTATTCCAAAGCCATTTTAATGGCCAGGAGTACTCTTTTTTGCGTGTGACAAAAGACAATACACAGAATAGGTTTGCTTGCTTCGCCCCATACTAATCGGTAATTACGAGGATAAGGAGGGAATCGGATGAATCATAGTCCGGCTCCTATTGTCTACTTGCGGCTCCGCAGCCGTGTGCGTATGATCCAAGGGCAGGATTTACATTTGGGCGATGTAGCCCACCTGCTGACGGAGCCCGAATGGGAAAAGGATCTGCTTGAGCTTGTTCTCAAGCGGCCGCAGAAGCAGGACGGTAACCTGATACTGGTGGACATGCTACAAATCATATCAAAAATTAGAGATCATATTCCGGGAGTCGTAGTTGAATCTCTCGGGAAACCGCATGTACTTGTGGAACTCGTGGAAAGACCCCGTAAGCCATCCAAAATACTGTTCGTGTTAGTATGGTTGCTGCTGTTTTTTGGCTCTGCGCTGACGATTATGAACTTTCATGCTGACGTTAGCATGATGGAGGTACAGGTTCGGATTGTGGAGATGATTACGGGACAAAAGGATGAGCATCCGTACTTGTTCCAAATTGCTTACTCGATCGGCATCGGCTTTGGCATGATCGTATTTTTTAATCACTTGTTCAAGAAAAAATGGAATGAGGAGCCGACCCCCTGGAGGTGGAAATGTATCTGTATCAGGAAAATGTGGATCAGTATGTTGTGGCAGAGGAGTATGAAAAGATGGCTCGTTTGCAGACAAAGGATAAGAAACCATGATATTTGTACAGGCTGCACTTCAGATTATTTTGGGTATCGCTGGGGGCTGGCGGTAGGTAGCGGTGTGATTGCTTTTTTTATTGTGCTGGATATCATGCCGCGATTAGCACAACTCACCCGGACGTATAAAAAATCACGTGCATACGAAAAGGCGATGATTTTAGGTTCAGTGGTGGGAACCGTGGCCGATTTTTGGAACATTTGCTTGCCATTACCGGGCATGTTTACATGGATACCCGGGCTATTTTGCGGAGTGTTTATTGGCTTGCTCGCCGCGGCTCTAACAGAGGTGCTGAATCTCCTGCCCATACTGGCCAAGCGACTCCATATGACTGTATACATGTTCGGTCTGTTAATGGCAATGGTGCTTGGCAAGGTAACGGGTTCCTTATTTGATTGGTTTGTATACAACCGTTAATAGCGAAGAAGAAGGGGGCAAGAGATATGGATCACAGAACGGATCAGGATCAGCAGGAGCATTATCATGGAGACGGAGCAATAGGAAGGGAAAATAAGACTGATGGGGAAAGTTCGGGCTCCTGGAAGCAAAAGCAGGAGCAGGAAGCCGCTCGTCTTAAGCACAAAAAGAAAGCGAGCGTTCTGATAATGTAGAGGAATCCATTCGTTATTGGCAGGTTGAGGATGATATTTCTCCAAAGATGAAGGAAAATCGTGAAACTCTTAAAATGGTATTGGGTTTGGGAGAGACCTTTGATGTTGTGTTCAGGGAAATGACAACAGGTGGCCGCCATATTGGGTATCTGTTCCTGAATACCTTTGCCAAGGATCAGATCATGCTTGAGGTGCTAAAGCGGCTTACCTATCTGACGCCTGATGACATGACTTCAGCTGGACTCCAAGCGTATTTTGAAAATTTTATTCCACATATACAGGTAGAGAAGACGGATAAGATGTCTGTCGTCATAAACAAGGTGCTGACGGGAATGAGTGCTCTCTTCATGGAAGGCGAGCGTTTTTCTGTTATTCTGGATACTCGTAATTACCCGGTACGGAGTCCAGAAGAACCTTCCTTGGAGAGAGTCGTGCGCGGTGCACGCGATGGTTTTACGGAAACGATGCTTACGAATGTAGGTTTAGTGCGTCGGCGTTTGCGAGACCCCGGACTTAAATTTGAGGCTATGCAGGTCGGACGCCGAACCCGAACAGATGTATGCTTGGGCTACATTGATGATATTGTGGATAAGGTCATGGTGGATACGGTACGAGACAAAATTAAAAATGTTAATCTGGATGGTATTCCTCTGGCCGATAAGCAATTAGAGGAGACAATTATCAATAAAGGTTGGAATCCATATCCATTAGTACGATATTCAGAGCGACCAGATGTTGTGGCTTCGCATATTATGGAAGGAAGGCTCGTTATTTTCGTTGATACCTCACCCAGCGTAATGATTTTGCCTACCACTTTTTTTGACCTGTGCCAGCATGCAGAAGAGAATCGGCAAACCGCTTTTATGGGTAGCTATTTACGCTGGGTGCGTTTTTTAGGCATATTCGCCTCAATGTTTCTGCTTCCGATGTGGCTGCTAATGGTCATCAATCCCGAGTTAAAACCGGCGTTTCTCGATTTTATTGGTCCTCAGAAGGAAGCTCATCTTCCGCTGATTGCCCAATTTATCATTGTGGAACTAGGGGTCGATCTTATGCGAATGGCAGCTGTGCATACCCCGACACCACTGGCTTCCGCTATGGGTTTGATCGCAGCCATTCTGGTTGGCGATATAGCAGTTCAAACGGGACTATTCGTAAATGAGGTCGTCTTGTACATGGCTGTTGCTGCCATAGGGATGTTCGCAACACCGAGCTATGAGTTGGGACTGGCGAATAGACTGATTCGACTATTCCTGCTGGTTGCTGTTGCTATTTTTCACGTACCAGGCTTTGTCGTCGGCACGACACTGATCATTTTGATGCTGACGCTGCATCGGTCATATAATTCTTCGTATTTGTGGCCGTTCATTCCTTTTAATGCTAAAGCGTTAGCTTCCATCTTGTTCCGTATGCCTGTACTTGATGCGCCTAACCGCCCGTCATTTAATAAAACGAGGGACAATACGCGTATGCCCCATACGGATGCCAACACAGATTCGAACTCAGGCAATGGACAGGAGCATTAATATAAATGATCTGCATAAAAATCCATTGTTCTTGATGTTTTTTTTGCTATACTGGTGTAAACATTCGATGGAATATGACTAGCTTGTTCCAGAAAGAGAGGCGCCAGAACATGTATTTGCATGGAAGCAGTAAAATTAACAGCAATGGACATTTGGAGATTGGTGGATGTGATACCACGCTTTTGAAAGAGCGTTTTGGCACGCCGCTATATATTGTAGACGAACAGTTAGTCCGCCGGCGTTGCCGGGAATTTATAGAAGCATTTCGTGAGACCGGTTTAAAGTTTCAAGTGGCTTATGCAAGCAAAGCATTTTGTGTTATGGCCATGTGCGCTTTAGCTGCTGAAGAAGGAATGTCGCTTGACGTTGTTTCCAGCGGAGAGCTGTTCACAGCGCTGCAAGCAGGATTCCCGGCAGAACGAATCCATTTTCATGGCAATAACAAGACGCCGGAAGAAATTGAAATGGCGTTAGAGGCGCACATTGGCTGCTTCGTCGTTGATAGCAAGATGGAATTGCATTTGTTACAGGCTCTCGCCTCTGAAAAAGGACAACAGGTCAATATTTTACTGCGGGTTACGCCGGGGGTTGAAGCGCATACGCATGAATATATGGCCACAGGTCAAGAAGATTCAAAATTTGGCTTTGACATTGCGAATGGTACAGCCCGTCAAGCGGTGGAACAGGCTATCAAGCTGGATCATCTTAATCTGCTGGGAGTACATTCTCATATCGGTTCGCAAATCTTCGAAGTCAATGGCTTCCAAATGGCTGCCGAGCGGGTCGCAGCTTTTTGCAGAGAGATTAAGGAGCAGCTTCAGTTTTCCTTCAAGGTGATTAATCTTGGTGGTGGATTTGGCATCCGTTATACAGAGGAGGACACACCGCTGAAACTATCCACCTATGTACAGGCTATCGGCGAAGCGGTGAAAACTCATTTTTCTGGACTTTACGATGAGCTTCCAGAAATTTGGATTGAGCCGGGACGAAGTATTGTAGGTGATTCAGGTACAACCTTGTATACGGTAGGAAGCATCAAGGATATTCCGCAGGTTCGTAAATATGTTTCCGTAGACGGCGGAATGACAGATAATCCACGTCCTGCACTGTATCAGGCCAAGTATGAAGCGATGCTGGCTAATCGAGCACAAGATGCGAACGAAGAAACAGTGTCTATTGCAGGCAAATGCTGTGAGAGCGGCGATATGCTTATTTGGGATGTAGAACTGCCTCGCCCGAATAGCGGAGACTTGCTCGCTGTAGCCTCAACCGGAGCTTATAATTACTCCATGGCGAGCAATTATAACCGGATACGCCGACCAGCAGTTGTATTTGTCAACAACGGTGAGGCTGAGCTGGTAGTGCGTCGGGAAACCTACGAGGATATTGTTCGCAACGATGTTTTGCCACAGCGCTTGGTTCGTGATCAAGCCAGCTCAGTGGTTCAGCCCAATGCCAAGATTACGGTTTCGTCCTGATTGTGGAATTCTAAAATCAAGCAGGCCATTGCGTCGGTAATCACAGACCGGGGACAATGGCCCCTTTTTTTGGACAAGGCTTTGCTAAGCGCGCCAATTCATAGTAAACTGGAACTTGATGTTATTTAGTTTTCAAAACAGGTTGAAAAGGAGATACAAACAATGAAAAAAGGTAGAATAGATCTTGAAAACGGCGGTATCGTCGAAATTGACTTTTTCCCAGAAGAAGCTCCAAACACCGTTGCTAACTTTGAAAAGCTGGCAAACAGCGGTTACTACAACGGATTGAGCTTCCACCGCGTCATCCCGGGCTTTGTTGCTCAAGGTGGTTGTCCGATCGGTAATGGTACAGGCGGTCCTGGCTACACCATTGACTGTGAAACAGCTACGAATACAACCAAGCATGCCAAAGGCGTTCTGTCCATGGCTCATGCAGGTCGCAACACAGGTGGCAGCCAATTCTTTATTTGCTACGCTCCACAGCCGCATTTAGATGGAGTACATACTGTATTTGGTAAAGTAACCAAAGGTATGGAATTCATTGATGCTGTAAAACAAGGCGACAAAATGAAAGAGGTTAAAGTATTTGACGTGTAATTTACCATTACATGTATGATATGAATTCCTTTAAATAGCGTTGCATCTAAGCCGTTCTGTCTTTGGACAGAGCGGCTTTTGTTGTCTTTTGTTTGACGGTTTGCTGATTTTTACAATCACGTAGGTATTACAGTGCGTAAGATCACATTCGAAAAGTAAGTGTTGTGATAGCCTTTTCATAAGAATGCATTTTCCATTTATTTTATATGAGTATTCAAGCTCAGTAAGAGTTGGAAAAGAAGGGGGCTTATCACATTGTCTATTTTAACTCGCACAAATCGACTCGGATTTTTTGAAATCCGGCTGGAATCCATTGGTGGACTCGGCGCTAATCTGGCTGGCAAAATGTTAGCCGAAACCGGGGTGCTTGGTCTAGGGCTGAATGCTTCAAATTTCTCATCCTATGGTTCGGAAAAGAAGGGAAGTCCGGTTAAAAGCTTTGTTCGCTTTTGTGAGCCGGAGGTGGATATTCGGGATCACAGTCCGATTGAGCAACCGCATGTGGTAGGCATTTTCCATGAAACATTATACAAAACGGTAAATGTGATCAGCGGACTGCCAGCGGATGGGATTGTAGTGGTCAATTCCACACGTCCGGCAGAAGAAATACGGGCTGATTTGGGACTGGTATCCGGTACATTAGCAGTGGTCGATGCAATGGGGATCGCACTGGAAGAGCGAACCAAATTGAATACGTCCATGCTGGGGGCCTTGTTCCGTGTCTGTGATTTCTTAGATCCGGAAGCAATGAGATCGGTTATACGCAGTACCTTTGAAAAGAAAAATCCACAGTTGGTAGAACCTAATCTGCGTACGTTTAACCGTGGATTTGAGGAAATGGAACTACACGTATATCCGGTTACGGATGACGCGCAGGATCGGGTTTTTGAACGTCCGCAGCCTTTGCTGGGGTACGAAACGCAATTACTGGGAGGCGTTATTGCGACTCAGGGAAACAGTATGACGAGAGATGTTAGTGGTTCACGTCAGGGTTATGTGCCTGAATATGAAGCTGATAAATGTACCCATTGTGCCAAGTGTGATTCGATCTGCCCGGATTACTGTTTTGTATGGGAAGAGCAAGCAGACAAACGCGGAAGAATGATGCCGTTTTTGCAAGGGATTGATTACCAGTATTGCAAAGGATGTCTGAAATGTGTAGATATTTGCCCATCGGGGGCGTTAAGCTCGCGTCGCGAGCAATGGGGCTGGGCGGAGCAGCATCGTGTTGCCCACCAATTTCCGGTATATGAAGGAGGGCGTGCGTAATGGCAAAACTGGAGGAGGAACTCAAACAGACGGGCGCCGCACAAGTGACAACGTTCGAATCCGGTAATGAAATGGCAGCTACGGCGGCTGCGCAGATCAATTATCATATGATGGGATATTTCCCGATCACTCCATCGACCGAGGTAGCGCAGTATCTGGATCAAATGAAAACGCGTGGTCAGCATAATATTAAACTGGTTGCAGCCGATGGAGAACACGGATCGGCAGGGATTTGTTATGGAGCTGCGGCAGCTGGAGCGCGGGTTGTGAACGCCACCAGTTCGCAAGGTTTCCTGTACATGCTGGAGCAGTTGCCTGTTCAGTCAGGTACCCGTTTCCCTATGGTTATGAACCTGGTGACAAGAGCTGTCAGTGGTCCCTTGGATATTCGGGGGGATCATTCGGACCTGTATTATGGTTTGAATACAGGCTGGGTCATTTTGGCGGCAAGTACGCCACAGGCTGTGTATGATATGAACATCATGGCCCTGAAAATCGCAGAGCATAGCGATGTACGGTTGCCTGTAATGGTCGCATACGACGGTTTTTATACATCTCATCAAAAACGTAAAGTGCAATATTTTGCCGATGCAGAGACCGTGCGCGATTTTGTAGGCCCCAACCCGAACCTGAATTATCCGAATATTACGGATTTTGATCATCCTGTCACTGTGGGTGCGCATATGAACGGTGATGACCTGACGAATAATCACGTTCAACTGTCCGAAGCGTTGAAGCTTTCAGAAGGAGTATATGAGCAGGTAGTAGCAGAATATGCTGCTTTATCCGGTCGGGAATATCCGATTTTGGACCTGTATCATATGGAGGATGCTGAGGTTGCGGTATTTCTGCTGAATTCGGCGGCTGAATCGGCCAAGGATGTGGCGGATCAACTCCGTGCGCGTGGCATTAAAGCTGGTGTGATTCGTCCGAATATCATCCGGCCGTTCCCAGCCGCACAACTGCGGGAGGCGTTGCGCCATGTCAAGGCGCTGTTGGTGGGTGAACGTGCAGATTCGTACGGGTCGGATGGCGGTAATTTGACGCACGAAATTAAGGCGGCGTTGCAGGAGGACCCACTGAATCAAACCCTCGTATTGAGCCGTATCTTTGGCTTGGGAGGAAAGGATTTTTATGCGGAAGATGCAGAGGCGTTCTTCCAGCTTGCGATTGAGGCGGTAGAGGCTGGACGAGCGGAGAAGCCCTTTGATTATTACGGGATTAATCCGGGTTCAGCGGACAAGGTGATGCCGCAAGTCATGCAGCCACCACGTGGCAATGCATACCGTACGGGTCTGATTCAGGTTACGCCGGATGAGGCGACCGGGAAGCTCAAAGTCAAGGTACCACCTCTGCGTTCGTTAACAACCAAACCACGCCGTCTTACTCCGGGTCATGGGGCTTGTCCTGGTTGTGGAGCCTTGTCTGCACTAGAACTGTTTTTTAAAGGGATTGAAGGCGACATTGTTGTACTGTTCCAGACTGGCTGCGTATATGTGGTGACGACAGGGTACCCATACACATCACACAAGCAACCGATGATCCATAATCTTTTTCAAAACGGGGCCGCTACCCTTTCAGGAGCGCTGGAAGCTTACATGGAGATGAAGCGACGTAATGAAATTGAGATGTCGGATGATCCGACCTTTATCATGATCAGTGGTGACGGCGGGATGGATATTGGTATGGGTTCTGCGATTGGTGCGGCTCTGCGTAACCATAAACTGATCATGCTGGAATATGATAACGAGGGATACATGAATACAGGCTCTCAGCAATCGTACTCCACTCCAATGGGGCATATGACGAGTACGTCGGGTGTAGGGAAAATGCAAAAAGGGAAACAAGGGCATCATAAGGATACTGTGCAAATTATGGCCGCCTGTAACATCCCGTATGCCTTTACAGCAGCCGAAAGTCATCCGCAGGATATGCTGCGCAAAGCCGCCAAGGCTCAATGGTACGCCAACAACGTGGGTACGGCATATGGTAAAATTCTGTGCGCCTGCCCACTCAACTGGAAATCCGAAGACAGATTGGGTACTAGCATCGTGGGCGCCGCAGTCGAGTCTTGCTTCTTTCCTTTGTACGAAATCGAGCAAGGGAGCACGACGATTACGTACAATCCGGAAGACAAGGGAAAACGGATTCCAGCCGCAGAATGGCTGAAATTAATGGGTAAAACGAAGCATCTTCTCAAAGAGGAAGCAACGCTGGCTACCTTTGAGCAGGAGATTGAGCGTCGCTGGACTATCCTGAAAAAGAAACATGAAATTTCGGAGTTATAATTCTGTTTTTTTGCATAATAATCGTGTAACATTGTTAGCCGCTGTTTCGGCACCAGTTCGATTGAGATTCCTTGCGCTTGCTGCGCAAGGAATCTTTTTTTGCGTTTATGGGTTGAAGCATAAAAAAACAGGTAATGATTTCCGATATAGGAGTGGAGGCCTATAGAAGGCATGTTATAAAGTTTTCTTTTGAATTTTAAGATGCAATGAGGTGCAGGTAATGATTAAGCTGAATACAGTTGAAATAATTGAAATTATAAAGAAGCAAATCCCCAAGGTTATGAACATCACGCCAGTGGAACTCAAGTTTACGGATGATTTTGGACGGGCATCGCTGGCGGCAACAGAACACAAATTCACGCTGACGAACCAGCATTATTCTGCCAAGGTGATGGATTGCGTGTTAGAAACACAAGTGCGCCCTATTTTAATGTGTGAAATTATTTATTTTCTAAAATGCGAGTTTATTGATGGGTATGTGGATGTAAGACTGGATTATGAAGCATGTTCTGAGGGAGAGCGAGGACCTGTTGCTTCAGCTGTCATTACCTTTGATCATGATACGCAGCTTGGAGTCGACGAACTGGCCGATCTGATTGACCTGGCGCTTCATATGAATGATAAAACCTGGTTTGAGGAACTCTCCACTCAATATGTCAAAAGCAAAGCAGAAGCTTCGATTAGATAACTTGCTTTTTTTAGAAGTCGGTGCTAATATACGTAACAAGTTTAATGTTAATTCAATTAAATAAGAGCAAGATCCTTCGGGGCGGGGCGAAATTCCCCACCGGCGGTGATGACATGTTTGTGAATCGCTTCTGAGAACACAGCATGGCTTAGTCCGTGACCCGGATGCTGAACAATCAGCAGAAGGTGGACCTGGTGCAATTCCGGGACCGACAGTATAGTCTGGATGGGAGAAGGGTACGAAGCGCATGTGCATGACGTGACATGTGCCAATTTTTAGCATACGTAAAAGTACGTACGGCTTATTTCGTTGTAGGACAGCATCGGACGACAGCTTTTATTAAGCTTTCTTTTCGATAGTGTTCTGAGCGTAATTGGCTGTATTGTCATCATGCTTTCTTTTGGCAGACCTATGATTTCATGTCATTTTAATACATGTATGAACTGCGCTTGTATACTACATATGTGACTCTCATCACCCCCATGACGGATTGAATCCTGACTGGGGGTTATTTGCGCTTACAGCTGATGAATTAGGGATAAACTGAAATGTAGTGGAAAGGAGTGAAAGCATGTTTACCGGATTGGTCGAGGAAGTGGGTCGCATTCAAAGTATTTCCAAAAGTGGTGAAGCGATGGTGCTAGGTATTTCGGGTTCTGTGGTATTGGACGATTTGAAAATAGGCGACAGTGTCTCGGTGAATGGTGTTTGCCTGACGGCAATACAGATTGGTACTAAAGATTTTAAGGTTGATGTGATGCCTGAGACTTTTCGCAGCAGTAATCTAAGGGAACTCAGATCCGGCAGTCGAGTCAATTTGGAGCGGGCGATGGCGGCGAGTGGAAGATTCGGAGGACATATCGTACAGGGACATGTGGACGGGACGGGTACGATTCGCGGAGTGACATCAGAGCAGAATGCGGTAGTGTTCGAAGTTGAGCCTTCTGATCAAGCATTATTTAAATATGTTCTTCTCAAAGGGTCAATTACAATTGATGGTATCAGCCTCACAGTCGCGCAGCGGACGAGAAATAGCTTTGCTGTATCTATTATCCCCCACACCTTAGCCGAAACGGCCTTACAAGCCAAACGTGAGGGAGATACCGTGAATATTGAATGCGATATATTGGGCAAATATGTGGAGCAACTTTTACATTACAGAGGTTCAGCGTCGACGGAGAGAGCCGATCAAGCCCCACTTAGTTTGGACTATTTGGCGAAACACGGCTTTGCCTGATACAGCCTGTTACAGAATAATAGAAAAATTGGTTCAGGAGCATTCGTGACACAAGACATAAGGAGGAGAGGGTTATGGATAGAGGCATCCAAACAAGTGCAACGACAAACATCATGGAGCAGGATGAGTTGCACCACGACGAAGAGATTCGATTGGATTCCATCGAAGAAGCATTGGAGGATTTAAAGAACGGCAAAGTCGTTATTGTAGTGGATGATGAACAGCGGGAAAATGAAGGCGACTTTATCGCTTTGGCTGAAAAAGCATCGCCCGAGGTGATCAATTTCATGATTACAGAAGGTCGCGGATTGGTCTGTGTGCCGATCACACAGCACCGAGCCAAGGCATTGGAATTGCATCCTATGGTAGAGCAAAACACAGATTATCACGGTACCGCCTTTACGGTATCGGTAGATCATATAAAGACAACAACGGGGATTTCAGCGGCCGAGCGCTCTTTGACTGTTCGTGCCTTAGCCGACGAAGCAATCACGGGAAGCGATTTTCGCAAACCTGGTCACATGTTCCCGCTAATTGCTCGCGATGGTGGGGTCTTGGAGCGTGCCGGTCATACTGAAGCGGCTGTCGACCTGGCCCGACTCAGCGGCTTTAAGCCTGCCGGGGTCATTTGCGAAATTATAAAGGAAGATGGTTCGATGGCCCGCTTACCTGATTTGGTCGTGATCGCCAAGCGACATCAATTGAAGCTGATTAGCATTCAGCATTTAATCGACTACCGTCGTCGTTTGTCATTGTAAATAATTCAAAAAAAGAGAGGTTGATAAGCATGGCACGTTTTCTGGAAGGTAATCTCGTATCGAATGGTTTAAAGTATGGTATTGTGGTGGGCAGATTTAATGAATTTATTACAAGCAAACTGTTGAGCGGTGCACTTGATGCACTTCAACGACATGGTGCACAGGAAGGTGAAATTGATGTAGCGTGGGTGCCGGGTGCATTTGAAATATCGCTTATTGCACAAAAAATGGCCGCAAGTGGAAAGTATGATGCTGTCATTACGCTTGGCACGGTTATCCGTGGTTCTACTTCACACTATGATATCGTCTGCAATGAAGTGGCCAAGGGTGTGGCGGCAAGCAGTCTGAAAACGGGTGTCCCTATTATTTTTGGTGTAGTGACTACGGAAAATATTGAGCAGGCCATAGAACGGGCAGGTACAAAGGCTGGTAATAAAGGTTGGGATTCTGCGCTGGCTGCGATTGAAATGGCCAATCTCGGTAAGCAGTTCTAATGATATAAATGGCTGAAAGAACGGCATAAACTGCAAAGTGGAAAAGGGATTAGATTGTTAAGCAAGGCGATGACGTATATACTACAGAAAGAGGGATTGATAACGTAGAACATAAGTGCTAATGGGGAAAGGTATTGTTGAATGATGATTGGAGTAAGGCAGGGGGAAGCACATTGACAGTCGTAAATTACAAGCTGGAAACATTCGAGGGTCCGCTGGATCTACTGTTGCATCTGATTGATAAAGCCGAGATCGACATTCAGGATATCCCGATTAGCGATATTACTGATCAGTACATGGCTTTTTTGCACAGTATGCAGGAGCTGGAGCTGGACATTACAAGCGAGTTTCTAGTGATGGCGGCGACGCTCTTATCCATTAAGAGTAAATTGTTGCTTCCCAAGCCACCTGTGATGGAATATGACGATTTGGATTTTTATGAAGAAGAAGACTATGATCCACGTGAGGAACTGGTTCGCAAGCTGGTGGAGTATCGTAAATACAAAGGGATTGCTCGCCATCTGAGCGAACGGGAGTGGGAACGTAGTCTGATTTATGGCAAGGAGCCGGAAGATTTGAGCGCATTCCTGCCAACCGAACCCGCAAATCCGGTGCATGGGCTGCATGCGAGCGATTTGGTCGCGGCCTTTCAGCGTGCATTGCGCAAAGCTGAACGACGTACGACGGTAACCCGTGTTCATCGGGACGAAATTTCAGTCAAGGACCGTATCCGGCAAGTTATCGGGGCGCTAGAGAAGGTGGGGAATGGAGGACGGCTGCTGTTCTCCAAGCTGATGCATGAGGATATGTATCGGCATGAGGTGGTTGTAACCTTTTTGGCTATCCTTGAATTGATGAAAATGAAGCAAATCTTCTGTTATCAGGAGAAGCTTTTCGATGATATTGTAATGGAGTGGAGAGGGGATTTACGGGTTAATGGATTATCTGAAGCTGAAATCAATTATTGAGGGGCTACTGTTTCTCGCGGGAGAGGAAGGGTTGTCCACCAAGCAGATCGCCGACATTGTAGAACAGCAGCAAGAGCTGGTTGAAAAGTGTCTGGAGGATATGAAACAGGATATGGAGCAAGGAGGAAGAGGTCTGCAGCTTGTCCGTATTGCTGGTCATTATCAGCTTGCAACTTTATCCGAACATGCACCTTATTTTGAAAAGCTCGCCTACTCTCCTGCACGTGCCTCATTGTCTCAGGCTGCTTTGGAGACACTGGCCATTGTGGCCTACCGCCAGCCCATTACAAGAGTTGAAATCGAAGAGATTCGAGGTGTCAAATCCGAGCGGGCCATACATACACTGGTCAACAAGGAGCTCATTGAAGAGAAAGGTCGAGCTGAGGCCATCGGACGACCAATATTGTACGGAACGACGAAATCATTTTTGGATTATTTCGGTCTAGGCTCTCTTGAAGATCTACCGCAACCGGAGCAGTTCGAGGATTCAGACAATTTAGAAGAAGAGACACAGCTATTGTTCGAGCGTCTGGAGAGTAGCCAGCCTACGGAGAACGATTCGGATCCGGAATCTTAAATTCAAAAAATTCAAAAGACAGCCAGTCCTTACGTCGTTGAGGGCTGGCTGTTTGGCATTTTAAGATGCATGATTTTCCGCTGAAAGGTCATACTATTTTTGCCATGATATTCTATAGCAAAAGGGTAGGGAGGACTCGCCAGTGTGGAAATGGATCAGTATCGCCATCATCATCGTTATATTCATTGTACTGGCTATTCTGCTCTCTCGTATTCGATTGAAGCTGGAAATTGCCAAGCATGACAATGATGATCGGGCGCATCTAGAGATCAGATTTCTATACGGCTTGATCAAAATGGATTACGATATTCCAGCCATTCTCATTACAGGTTTGAAAAAAGGGCTTCTCTATCGGCTTGACCGCAATAAAAATATACATAAAACGGATGCTTCTGTGGATAGCGGAAATATTGATACCGAAAAAATCAAGCAATTTATACATGATATCCGGATTTTGCTCAAGGGTACACAATCCTTACAGCGATGGCTGAGACATACATTGGCTCATGTAACAGTGTCGAAAATGGAGTGGTCTACCAATATTAGTCTGGCTGACGCAGCTTATACAGCGACCTCAACTGGTATGTTGTGGGGATTAAAAACGAGCTTGATCGGTTTTGCCTCCAGCATTGTGCGCATGGAATGTACCCCAAAGGTGTTTGTGGTGCCTTATTGGGTGGACCGGCTACGTTTTACTACCATCTTGAATTGTGAAGCAAAAATATCGTTCGGTTATTTAATCTTTTCCATGCTCAGATTAGCTTTCCGCATATGGCGCGTTCCGGGAGGCATAGAGGCATGGAAGCGGGTTATTTCCAAAGCTCCTGAGAATCATCAAGCCAACAGTAAAGAATAAACAGTGTAGAGGATTGACATACATATTTCCTGAACCTTTGCGCACAATAGCGAAAGAAAAGCAGTCTACGCTTGAGATAAGCAGAGGAGGAATAAAACATGTCAGATCATCCGATTCAAGGGCTCATGCAAACCGCGATGGAGAACATCAAGGCCATGGTGGACGTGAATACGATTGTGGGAGACGCAGTGGAAACACCCGATGGTTCCGTTATTTTGCCAATCAGTAAGGTAGGATTTGGCTTCGCAGCCGGCGGAAGTGATTTTAACGTAGATGAAGAGTCGCTTCATACTTCCTCATCGGGTAATCATAGTGGGAAGGAAGTACATCCTTTTGGTGGCGGTAGCGGTGGTGGTGTATCTATACATCCCATTGCCTTTCTAGTTGTCGGCAAACAGGGAGCACAAATCGTTCCGTTGGACAATCAAACGCATCTGTTTGAGAAAATCATCGACTCCACACCATACCTGATCGATAAGGTTCAGTCTATCTTCCAGAATTCAGGCAGCAACATGCAGACTCCACCTCCACAGGTACCTGCAAATGCTAATACGGATCAAAGTCAATCTGGACCGGCTTACTTGTAAAAGTTATTGAAATTAAAAGTGTCCTCTTAAGAAGGTATCCCCAAGCCAAAGAATGGCCTAGGAATACCTTCTTTTTAGTATGCACTCGACCCTATTCCTGAATATACTGCCTTCCGCCAATGACAGCATGTATACAGTGACTGAATTCTTGGTAATAAAATGTATTCACTGATAGTTCATTTTCTCGGTTTTCTTCGGATGCGAACTGTGATAGGTAAACGAAGTCTGGGTAGATCACTTCATTTGTCAAATAAGCAGATACCGTGGCATCGGGGCGACGATGTTGATTAAGAGAATCAATAATACCTTGAGCCGGCAAGATGCCAATCCCATGGCCATAGAATGAATCTTCCTTCAATTTGACGACATTTTCTCCCTTCCATTCCAATGAATCTGACGACACATCTGGATTGTTGAAATACAGGATGTCCCCAGGTACTGCTTTATGGCTGCCTTGCTGTTGTATAAGCCTGAGATCACTGTCATAGTGCCAATCATACAACAGCATATCTGCAAAAATCTGATTAAACTCACTTTCCAGAATGGAATCCAGTACTCCTTTGTACAACACAATAACCATTGCTGTTGCACATTCAAAAGCGTATTGTTGACCGTTTATAAAGATATCTCTGATCCCCTGCGCGGGAGTAACACCTGCTTTGATCCGAAAACCGCCTTTTTCCGTTAACTCCCAAAATTGCGGGTTGCAACGCGCGGTAGCAAAAGTGGCAAAGGATACACCACTTTGATGTAATGCTTGTGCGGACTCTACAATCCGCGATCTTAAAATCATTTCAAACTGTAATCGCTGCATGTTGTAACCCCCCCTCGATTTCATATTTAACGTTAGTAACTAATATTATATGTGTTCAGGATTGCAAGTTGCTTGGTTAACGTAGAAAGAAAGCAAAACAGGAGCGGCTAATGACTGTCCTGTATAAGGAATTTTCTGTTATAAAGGTGGACATACTTTGAACAGCTTGGACATAGAATGGTACAAGACTTGCTCAAAACCGGAGGAATCCAAATGTTTAAAAAAAAACAACATATCCATGCGGACCACATCCATTATAAGAATAAGGCACGCGCATTTGTTTTGCCGCTAGCGCTTATGCTTATTTTGTCATTGCCGCTTACATTGCTGAGTCCACAGCCTGTTCTGGGAGCAATGAGAACAGAAGCAACACCGCCCACGTTAGGAACTCATGCCCAGGCTGCTTCTTTAATTGATGTCACTTCAGGACGGATCATATATTCAGCCGAAGGTGACCGGGAGCTCCGTATAGCTAGCCTAACCAAAATTATGACTGCGATTGTAGCCATTGAACATGGACGCTTGCAGGACCGAGTAAAGGTGAGTTCAACGGCGTATGCCAAAGAAGGATCTTCGCTTTTTCTGCAGATGGGTGAACAAATGACGCTGGAAAATATGCTGTATGGCTTAATGCTCCGTTCTGGTAATGATGCAGCTTCTGCCATTGCAGAGCATGTGGGTGGAACAGAAGAGGGATTTGTCCATTTAATGAATGACAAGGCGGTTCAGCTTGGGCTAAACCATACACATTTTGCTAATCCTCATGGGCTGGATGCCGACGGACATTATTCCTCAGCCAACGATATGGCCCGGCTCACCGCTTATGCGCTGCATAATCCAACTTTTGCCCGTATCGTAAAAACAGAACTGAAAAAAGCACCGAACCCCAACGATTCCTGGGACTACTCATGGCATAATAAAAACAAAATGCTGCGGCTGTATGAGGGAGCTGACGGTGTAAAAACAGGCTATACTAAAAAAGCGTTTCGCTGTCTAGTCAGCTCGGCCACACGTGAGGGGCGTCAGCTGGCTGCTGTTACCTTGAATGACGGGGACGATTGGAATGATCATGCCCGTATGCTTGATTACGGCTTCCGCTATTATCCCCTCATTCCGATTACGGACAAGCAGCAGTCTATTGAGGGTTACCCCCTCTTGACAGGTGCGAGTTTTTCTTATCCTTTACATGAGGGTGAGAAGACTCAATTGCACAAAAGACTGGTATTGTTTAAAAATTCCGCTTCGGCAGGTAGAGCTGACGTGTCTTTTGGTTTGCGAGGACGGGTCGAATTTTTACTGGAAGGTAAATTGATCGGTTCCGTTCCTGTATATGAAAAAGGTAGTAAGCTGCCTGCTCAAACTACTGTGCAGCCACAGCAGGAGGCTCCGACTGCACAAGCTCCTGCAAACCATACTCAGCAACGAGGTTGGACGAGCAAATGGAATGAAATTCTTGAAAATCTGTTTGGAGCATAAGGCAAGTAGGTTTGATGCTATAAAGCTGCGGTGTCACATCATTGGAAAAAGGGGGAATCAGTCATGATTCATCTCATATGGGTGGCTTTGATTTGTATAGGATTTCTATTTGCAGCCGCACAGGGAAATATAGAGGTGGTGACGAAGGCAGCTTTTGACGGGGCAACTACGGGTGTTACAGTATGCTTTGGACTGATAAGTGTGCTGGTATTCTGGATGGGTATGATGAGGCTGGCTGAAGACGGTGGGCTCTTACAGAAAATATCTAAGCTGCTTTCTCCTTTGGTCGCCTTTCTCTTTCCTGATGTTCCTCGTAATCATCCCGCTATGGGCTACATTTTGTCCAATATGAGCGCCAATCTACTCGGACTGGGGAATGCAGCAACACCAATGGGGATCAAGGCGATGCAAGAGTTACAAACACTCAATCCTGATAAGCAAACCGCTACACCCGCCATGTGTACGCTGCTTGCGCTGAATACAGCCAGCATTACGCTTATTCCTACAACGTTGATCGCCATTCGGCTAAATTTTCACTCCGCACACCCGGCTGAAATCGTCGGAACGACACTGGTGGCGACCGCAATAGCTACCTTTGCCGCCATTGCGGCGGATCGTTGGTATCGTAGTCGAGAATTGCGTCGCCGTCCTCCAGCGAATCCGCCGTCCCAGACTTCCTTGGCGCCACGTACCTCGCCTGCACCAACATCTGTAGTTTCTTCACATGTACCGCCCGTATCTTCACCTGCCGTACCGCGAACGGGAATCACAGCTACCAAGGGCAGGGACACCACTTGGAAAGGATGAGGGAGGCATGCTGAATTTTATTAACCTCGTATCGACTTGGGCCATCCCGGTTATTCTCGCTTTTATTCCTTTATATGCATATGCCAAAAAGGTCCCTGTCTACGATTCTTTTGTAGATGGAGCCAAAGACGGCTTTTCTACCGCCATCAGCATTATTCCTCATCTTGTAGGCATGATGGTGGCGATTAGCATTTTTCGAGCATCCGGCGCTTTGGACTATGTAATATCCTGGGTAACCCCGTGGATTAAAAACTGGGGCGTACCTGGCGAGGTGCTGCCTTTAGGTTTGCTTCGTCCATTGACGGGCACGGGTTCACTCGCGTTCACGACGGATTTAATTCGCACTTATGGTCCCGATTCCATGATCGGTCGGATTGCTTCAACGATTCAGGGCAGCACAGATACGACGCTGTATGTATTAACTGTATACTTTGGTGCGGTAGGTATCCGCAATGGACGATATGCCTTGAAAGTGGGACTATTTTCAGATGTGGTTGGTTTTGTAGCGGCTATTGCCATTTGTTTGCTTGTATTTTGAATTTTGCATCGTTTTTTGAACGGGGGTTGTGATTTTGCTCATGGATGGGTATCATTAGCATGAGGTGAATTAGCGAACATGGAAAGATTGCAGAAAATATTGGCCCAAGCCGGTGTAGCTTCCAGACGTAAATGTGAGGAGCTTATTCAGGCGGGCAGTGTGGAAGTTAACGGGGTTACCGTAACTGAGCTGGGAACGAAAGCAGACCCTGATCAAGATATGATTACAGTAAAGGGACGCCCGATCAAAACTGAGAAAAAAATCTATTTGATGATGAACAAACCCAAAGGGGTCATTACAAGCGCTTCCGATCCGGAAGGTCGCAAAATTGTGTCTGACTATCTGAAAGGCGTCAAGGAACGCGTATATCCGGTCGGACGTCTCGATTACGACACTGAAGGGTTGCTGTTGCTTACCAATGACGGAGAGTTCGCCAATCTGCTCACCCATCCCAAGCATCATGTGCCGAAGACGTATGTGGCTACAGTCAAAGGCGTTCCGCACGGTACTGAGCTGGACAAGCTGAAAAAAGGAATCGTGCTGGAGGATGGCATTACTGCACCGGCCGAGGTAGAATATAAGGATGTAGATCCGGACGGTAAGGAATCTGTGATCCAGATTACCATTTATGAAGGCAGAAATCGTCAGGTAAGACGGATGTTTGAGGCCATTTCGCACCCAGTCATCAGACTCAAGCGGATTGCCTTTGGGGATCTATTGCTGCAAAACTTGAAGCGCGGTCTCACCAGACCCCTAACCAAGGACGAAATCAACCGTCTCATTCAACTTGCCAAATCAGACAACACGAAAAAGAAACGGACAGGACGGGGGTCATAACCCCGGCCTTTTTGGTGTAAAGAGGCTGTTGGATGAGAGTAAAGTTTGACCAAGCACGGGAAAATAGTAAAATAGAGAGAATGCTTTTTTTAGCGAAGGGGCTGGGAATATGTCAGAACAAAGCAACCGCATATTAATTGTAGATGATGAAGAACGCATTCGCCGCCTTCTGCGGATGTATCTGGAAAAAGAAGGATACGAAATTGAAGAAGCTGAGGATGGTGAGATTGCTCTCCAAAAAGCGACTGCAAGCGATTACAGTATTATTTTGCTCGATGTGATGCTTCCGGGTATGGACGGGATTGAAGTGTGTACACGTCTACGTCAAACCAAATCTACGCCTGTGATTATGCTGACAGCCAAAGGTGAGGAAGTGAACCGCGTGCAAGGCTTCGAAGTTGGAGCTGATGATTATGTGGTCAAGCCCTTCAGCCCGCGAGAGGTCATTTACCGGGTAAAGGCAATTTTAAGACGATCGTCGGAGACGGCTTTTTTAACGAAAGAGGCTGTGCCAAGCAATAGTATTGTTTTTCCAAATCTTATTATTGAGCATGATGCCCACCGGGTAACTGCAGGCGGAATTGAAATCAGTCTAACGCCTAAAGAGTACGAGCTATTGCATTATTTGGCGGTGTCGCCAGATAAAGTCTTCTCACGCGAAGAACTGCTGAAAGATGTTTGGAATTACGAATTCTTTGGTGATCTCCGCACTGTGGATACGCATGTGAAACGGCTTCGTGAAAAGCTGAATAAGGTATCACCAGAGGCAGCGGCTATGATTACGACCGTATGGGGCGTAGGTTATAAGCTGGAGGTTCCAAAATAACGTGAACTTCTGGAGATCGCTGGTAGGCAAGCTGTGGATCACCATCATTTGTCTTGTAGGTTCTGTGCTTATTTTTCTGGGGCTTTTTTTATTGCCATATATCAATAGAAATTTTGCGGCGCATGAATCGACGGAAATCAAGCATTTATTCACCTATACATGTATCGTCGGATTTTTATTGACGACCTTTTTTGCTCTATTTCTTTTTACTAAAATCACACAGCCTATGCAGCTGTTGATTCAGGCGGCGAATGCCATCCGTGAGGGAAGGTATGATACTCGGCTTTCGCTGGTGACCAGCGATGAGATTGGAGAGCTGGCGAAAACTTTTAACCATATGTCTACGGAACTGGAAGCGACGATCCGCAGTCTGAATGAGGAGAAAAACCATTTATCCAGTGTACTGCGAAGTATGTCTGATGCCGTAATTACCTTCGACAGAAGTGGACAAATCATCTTGACGAATCCGCCTGCACAAAGTTTGCTGGATATTTGGAAAAAGCTGGAGTGGCAGGAACGTGATCTGGAGGAATTCGGAGCTTCTGTGCCTGAGCCTTTGCTGCCTTTGTTCCATACGGTTATGGACAGAGGCGAGGATGTCGGAGACTACATCCATGTCAAGAAAGGCTCGTGGTCAGTGCAAATGGCGCCGCTGTATACAGATAACGCTATTCGTGGTGCAGTAGCTGTACTTAGAGATATTTCGGAAGAAGTAAAACTTGAGAAGATGCGCAGTGATTTTGTAGCCAACGTATCCCATGAAATCCGTACACCCTTATCTATGATGCAGGGATACAGTGAGGCTTTGCTGGACGGCATGGCAGGTTCACCGGAAGAGTCCGAGGAGCTAGTACAGGTCATCCATGATGAATCATTACGTATGGGAAGGTTAGTCAAGGATCTGCTCGACTTGGCCCGAATGGAGGCAGGTCATACAGATATGTACCGTCAGGAAGTGGATGTGAATGAACTGATCGAGCGTGTTCACCGGAAATTTACGGTTCGTTCCAAGGAACGAGGACTGACACTCGATTATTATGAGCCAGGTCAACGCTTAGTGTTGCCTGAGGCAGATGAAGACAGACTGGAGCAGGTGTTGACCAATTTGCTGGATAATGCGTTCAGACATACGCCCTCTGGGAAAAAAGTTACCATTGCGGCGGATCAAATTCTGGGAGAACGGAATGAGTTAATCCGCATTCGGATTAAGGATGAAGGTGTGGGCATTGCCAGTGAGGATCTACCTTATATTTTTGACCGCTTCTACAAGGCAGACAAAGCCAGAGTACGTGGTGAAGACAAAGGGACTGGGCTGGGGCTTGCTATTGTTAGAAACATCGTAGAGGCTCACGGAGGCTCTGTCTCAGCTTCTAGCGTACTGGGAGAAGGGACGGAATTTACTATTTTGTTGCCGATCTCCAATAAAACAAGGCTGGGCTCTGTAACAAGCTTATAACGACGGCTCATATATCCCAGTTTGCAGGCATCCTCGGAAGAGGGTGCTTTTTGTTGAAAAATCAACATTTATCTTGTTCAACGTGGAACATTCTGTTTCAAGATGGATGCTTCTATGTTAGATAAGGGTATAAGAAAAGGCGCCTCGGTAGCCGGCGCCTCTCTTTATAAATAAAACCAAGGAATTTTTCAACACTGACTGGAACTAATCCAGTACTACTTCTTGGGCAGTATTCAGTTCTGGTAAGCCTACGAGTTGAATCAGCACGTCTTTAGGCACAGCTTTGTCAACGGTCAGGATCATGATGGCTTCACCGCCAACAATTTTACGACCTACTTGCATAGAAGCAATGTTGACGCTGTTCTCCCCAAGCAAGGTGCCGACACGGCCGATAATGCCGGGTTTATCATTGTGTGAGATAAGCAAGAAATGAGCCTCCGGTGCGACATCTACCGGGAACTGGTTCAATCGAACAATACGTTCACCATAGCCTGCTAGCAGGGTACCGGAAACACGTTGCTCTTCGCCGCTTTGTGTTTTGAGCGTAACGGTAATCAGGTTGGTGAAGCCCTTGGTGGCAGGCGCCTGAGAGACGATGAGATGGACGTCACGTGTTTTGGCAAGATGCACAGAGTTCACGATGTTCACATCGCTGCCCAGATGACGGCTAAGTACACCTTTCAAAATATAACGTGTGAGCGGCTGTGTATCCACAGAAGACAAATCGCCAGCATAATCTACCTGAATTTCACGTACAGCCTGATTGGTGATCTGAGCGGCAAAGCTGCCCAGCTTCTCTCCAAGCGAGAAATATGGCTGCAATTGCGTCATGACATTGGATGGTACTGGAGGCATGTTGACCGCATTTTTAAACGGCTCATCACGTAAAATATGCAGCACCTGCTCAGATACGTCGATCGCCACGTTCTCCTGAGCTTCGACGGTCGATGCACCCAGATGTGGTGTAACGATAATTTTTGGATGGCTCAGGAACGGATGATCCTGTGCTGGTGGTTCCGACTCGAATACGTCAAAGGCTGCACCGGCAACGATACCTTCATCGATGGCTTCAACAAGAGCCATTTCATCGATAACTCCGCCTCGGGCACAGTTGATGATGCGCATTCCTTTTTTCATCACTTCAAACTGCGGGCGAGCAATCATATGCTTGGTTTCTGGTGTTAATGGCGTGTGCACGGTCATGAAATCTGCGTTGCGGATAATTTCGTCCACGCTGGCCAGCTTGATGCCCAGCTTCTCAGCGCGTTCTTCAGTCAGAAACGGATCATAACCAAGGATGCTCATGCCAAATGCTTTGGCGCGTTTAGCCACCTCACTGCCGATACGTCCCATGCCGAGAACTCCAAGTGTTTTGTTACGTAGTTCGACACCGAGGAATGTTTTACGATCCCATGTACCACCGATGGTTTTAGCGTAAGCCTGTGGAATATGGCGAGCCAGTGCCATCATCATGGCAAAAGTGTGTTCACATGTCGTAATTGTATTGCCGTCAGGAGCATTAATAACGATAATCCCGCGTTGTGTTGCTGCTTCAAGGTCGATGTTGTCCACGCCGACCCCGGCACGTCCAACAACCTTGAGGTTTTTACCTGCCGCCATGATGCGTTCGGTTACCCGGGTTTGGCTTCGGACGAGTAATGCGTCATAGTCACCAATAATTTGAACCAATTCATCCTCACTGAGACCTGTGTTCTTGTCCACCGTGACATCGTCTGCATCCATCAGCTGCTGAATGCCCAGGTCACTGATTGGATCGGATACTAACACTTTAAACATTTGGTTTCCTCCTCAAAGTTAACTTCTTTTATGGACAGGATGTACTTCGAACTGAAATACATTCCATAAAGAACATGAAAAAAACTTGAAATGCTTCTAAAAAGTACAGGAGAGCGGTCTAAATACTAGTGTGATAACGCATTGACGCAGAAAAGGAATAAAATAGTATTTTGCACCAAACTGATAACCAAAGGCCTTATGTGGAGTTGCTTTACGGTTTTCGGGCATCAAAAAAACTCCCGAATCACATACTATCTCCATAGTAAGGGACGAGAGTTATCGTGGTACCACCCTAATTCGCAGCCATTTCGCAATGGACTGCCTTCAGCGGTCATATAATGACCGAAAGGATAACGGTTTTCTGCCGATTGCATCTAATGTCGGAAAATGATTCCCAGACCTCGATGCAATAACTCAGGAGCGCTGAAAGTAGTTACTTCGCCACCGGCTTCCACCCAAACACCGGTTCTCTGAGGACGAAATCAATACCTTTTCTCCATCATTGTTGTTGTCGCTAATAATTTTTTCATAATGTATCATGGCTTACATGGGCATGTCAATAGGACATGCGGCATGTGTGGATAGACGACTAGAAACATAGCTACAGAATGCGGAAAAATTAAGATTTAAGTCTTCTTGAATCCGCCCGACTTTTTGGCTATGATGCTAAAGAAGACTAAGCAGAGGACTAACTAACTATGAAAAAGC
Organism: Paenibacillus polymyxa; assembly: GCF_015710975.1. Taxonomy (NCBI): domain Bacteria; kingdom Bacillati; phylum Bacillota; class Bacilli; order Caryophanales; family Paenibacillaceae; genus Paenibacillus; species Paenibacillus polymyxa. The sequence goes on from NZ_CP049783.1 coordinate 4,227,543, forward strand.
TTAAAGTGAAATGGAAAAGAGCGCAAATTCATCAATTGAATGACCGCTTGCTGCTTTACAATTTGTATCTAACTCAGGGGCTGACCCTGCTGATTGGCGTAATCTGGATTATATTTCAGAAAAGAAATGTGTTTGAACTGTTTGCATTGCCCAACACGCTACATGTCTTATGGTGGGGATTGGGTTTGGCAGCCGCTATGCTATTAGTAGATTTGCTGCTGTCTCGGATCATGCCTGAGGATGCCATGGATGACGGTGGTATTAACCAAATGCTGTTTCAAAATCGACCGGTTTGGCATATTATTTGTATAGCTGCTATCGTTTCCATCTGTGAGGAACTTTTGTTTAGAGGTGCGATTCAGTACAGCTTTGGTCCTTATTGGACAAGCATTTTGTTTGCGGTTATTCATATCCGGTATTTACGGCACTGGATTCCCACGGGCTGGGTTTTCCTTAGCAGTTATGGATTGGGATATATATACGTGCAGACAGGCAGCCTGTGGGCACCGATCATTTGTCATTTTGTGATTGACCTTATATCTGGCTTAGCGTTACGTTTTCGGAGGTATGAAGAATGAATCAGGAACTTAGCAGAGTGCAGACCTATGGTAGCCGCCGAAATGGCCGCAAAGGCAAGGAGGAGGACAGGCCAAAGCCAAAACCGGTCCGCTCCCGTGCTTCACGGCCCATGCCAGAATTGGCAGACGTTGCCGCTGCACCAGAAGTTGCTGTGACAATGGAGGAGGACACTCCTGCCAGTGAGTACCGAACACGGACAGAGATGTTTCCGTCCCGTCGTATTCGGGTGAGTAAGTGGTTTTTGAATTTTTTAAGCACTCTTTTTGTGCTTATTACAGCCGCACTACTATGGTGGGGAATTAAGGGTGCACCACCCATTAGTGAAATGCTTTGGTGATATAAAGGCATTGTGATAGCTTGCGTCTAGTACGTGCGTGCAATATTATGCTAAAAAAGCCTCCAACTCCCACAAAATATGCGGAGAGGGGGCTTTTTACATCATTTAATTTTACATCATCTACATTTGACCTATGAGCAAGTGATAATTAACTGGCAGGAATCTCAATGCTTTGTGGATCGACAAATTGATAGCCCTTCTGCTCAAGGCGCGTCAATAGACTGTCCAGTGCCTCCGCTGTCCATGGCAGTTCATGCATCAAAATATTGCTGCCTGGATGAAGTTGTTCTGTTACATTTTTGAGAAGAGTTTCCGTTTTATGAGGTTGGTTTTTTTTCATGGTCCAGTCCAGAGAGCCTACGGACCATGTCATATACAAGAGCCCATTTTCCTTAGCAACCTTGCGACCTACGTCTCCACCAGCACCATGAGGCGGACGGAAGAATACGGGGGCTTGGCCTGTAGTGTCTTTAACGATTTTTTGTACTGTTTCAATCTGTTTTTTAACCTCAGCCTCAGACTTGTTCTTGAGAACGATGTGGTCCCAGCTATGGTTGCCAATGGGCTGTCCACGGTCATGGATAAGCTTGAGCAACTCAGGATGTTCTTTTACACGATAACCGTTTACGAAGAAAATCGCTTTTGCCTTGTGCTTATCCAATATATCTATGATTTTGTTAATCATGACCGCTTCTTTCGGGCCATCATCAAAAGTCAGCAATACCACTTTTTTTTCGACACCTTGTTGATTAGGAATAACATTGTAAGCTTTGTCCAAGTGATACATCTTGTTAGTGGTAACCGCAGTTGTTGAAACTGTAGTCTCGTTGCTCTTAACGGCGGTTTTGTCATTTTGTGTATTTGTTGTACTCACTGATTTTTGCTCATCACTGTCTGCTTGCTTGCTGCTTCCTTTGGGGGAAGATTTACTGCTCTGATCTTTGGCACTGTTACTTAAATCAGAAGTTACTGAATCCTGATGGTTACTGGAATCCGCAGATTCCGGCTTCGTCGCAGTGCAAGCACTAAGCAGCAGACATGCTGTTAGCAAAATGGCTGCTGTTTTTGTACCCATTAATTCATCTCACCTTCCTGTATTTATACCGTATGAGTTTGTCTCTGCTGACGAACACTATGCTTGATTCTACCACAAAGGGAGGTTCTAATTGTGAAAACATCTTCATTTTTCCTGGGAATCGTCTTGGGGGCTGTCGCAAGCTCTCTGATCTCTCGTAACCGCAATGCGTTGGGCTTATCCATGGACATGGGCGGAAAAAAAGGCGGGAATTTGGTACAGAAAGCTCGTACAAAAATGATGGACGCCGCATTTCCAGGCATGGGTGATATTGCGCTGAATACACAAGACACCCACAAGGATCATGATCATCGTTCACAAGCAGATAAAACCGTTCATAACGCCCAAACTGCCAAGAGCAAAGAAGAGAATATGAAGTTGATTAAAGAGTTTATTAGCACAAGTCCCGATGTTAAACGTGAGGTCGAGCAAATACTGAAAGAAACTCATACAGCCGTACCGGGATTGTAACCCGAAACCTCTATTCCGAATCATTTTGCGGCTTTTTTGTTAAAGCCGTTCAAATGATTCTTTTTTTTATCATTTTTATTCGTGCATTTACGATTATAAAATGATAACATGATTACATAGAACCATTTTCATCACAGGCATCATATTTGAATCATAATCTGCTAATAACACTCGGCTGCCAGGAGGAGGGTCCAGTATGAAAATAGAAAGATTAAGTCAGGACAAGATACGGATTTTCCTTACCTTTGATGATTTGAGCGAACGGGGTATCCAAAAAGATGATATGTGGCAAGAAATTCCAAGAGTTCATGAGCTGTTTACTGAAATGATGGATCAGGCATACAGCGAACTGGGCTTCGACGCCACGGGACCGTTAGCTGTAGAAGTCTTTGCGCTTCCTGCTCAGGGAATGGTTGTTATCGTCACTCGGGGAAAATACGATCACCAGCAGTACGGTTCGGGTCCCGATGAGGAGCTTCCAGAGGAAGTCTACGAAATGGAAGTCACAATGGAGCACAGTGATTCCATCGTTTACGCGTTTAGCGATTTCGAAGTACTCATAGAAGCGGCTCATATGCTCCGCAGCAACACTACGGAAGCAGGTAAGCTGTATCATTATAGAGGAAAATGGATTTTGCATTTGGAGCCAGAAGAAGTAGAAGAGTCCAAGCTTGCGGCCTTAATCGCGATTCTGGCTGAATTTGGAGAAGGTTCATCCGTAACACCAGCTATGCTGGAAGAGTATGGAAAGCTGATCATTCCTGAACAGGCAGTTGCTGTCATCTGCACCCATTTTGACAGCCGTTCTTGATTTGGTTTAGAAAGTGATAATGAAGTTAATTTGTCGGCTCTGCGCTGAAAGCAGAGCCGACTCATTTTATGGAGGGATGATCGGTGCTTCTGTTTTCTGTTTTAGCGGCAGCTACAGCGCCGGGTCTCGCCTTATTGATGTATTTTTACTTAAAGGATCGATATGATTCGGAGCCTCTGCACATGGTTATTAAAGTATTTTTGCTCGGTTTTTTGGTGGTGCTTCCGGTCATGATTTTTCAACGTGGGTTGCTGCTTTGGCTAGGAGATGACACTTTAATTCAGGTGTTCGGTATTTCCGCTGGAGTGGAAGAGTTTTTTAAATGGTTCCTGCTGTATCACATCATCTATAACCATACGGAGTTCGACGAGCCTTATGATGGTATATTGTATGCAGCCGCAGTCTCACTCGGGTTTGCCACAGTTGAAAATCTGTTATATGCCTGGGCGGGGCATGCTTCGATCAGCATGATGTTAATGAGATCGTTGCTACCGGTATCCGGTCATGCGATGTTTGGCGTTATGATGGGCTACTATATGGGGAAAGCCAAGTTTTCGAAAGACCTGAAGAGTAAATATATGCTGCTTCTGTCATTAGTGCTTCCATGGTTTTGGCATGGAGTGTATGATTTAATTTTGACGAAATTTTCACACGACTGGATCTGGTTTATCATTCCGTTGATGGCATTTCTATGGTATGGAGGGATGGCAAAAATCAGTCGAGCGAATAACCGTTCTCCTTTTCGAATGTTAAAACGGGAAGAAAAGGTTAATATGTAACGAAATGGGACACACTGATCTGACAAACCTGTTAGAGAAAGAGGTGTCTTTTTTGCGTATAAAAGTAAGAATTCATTGTAAAAGATGCGGAGAACGCTTTGTACTGAGAGGGCGAATGGAGCAAGGACAGATTCAGACCGGCTTTAAACGCTGTATTTGCGATAACTGTGAGTTTATTGTTGAAGTCATGGAAAACCATGCATAAGAGAGCTTTCTTCTTGTCACACTATCGGTAGTGTATTTGAAGAAAGGAGACTCCCAATATGTATAAACGACTTAGTGCCGTATTGTTCCCGGTGGTTACCCTGATTATGATAGGAGCATTTGTGTGGGGTTATCAGCAAAACCAGATGAGAAAAGAGGTGTCTTCTCAGGCAAATAGCATGTCGATTAAAGCGGAAAATCAATACCAGCGTGCATTTCATGATTTGTCGTTTCATATGGATCAGCTGCATTCCCAACTCGGTAACGCGGTTGCTGTCCATACTACTTCACACGCGATGCACCGCAAATGCTTGATGAACGTGTGGAGGATTGCAAGTGAAGCCCAAAACGAGGTTAATCAGTTGCCTCTCAATGTAATGCCTTTTAATCATGCTAAAGATTTGCTGTCACATCTATCTGCATTCTCGTATCAGACCGCTGTTCGTGATCTGGACCACGAGCCTTTAAACGAGAAAGAAATTTCGAATCTAAAAACGTTATATAACAATTCCAAGGAAATTTCGAAAAACATGCATGAGGTGCAGCAAAAGGTCATTAGCAAAAACTTGCGCTGGATGGATGTTGATATGGCGGCAGGTTCTCAAACTGGACCGAAGGACAACACCATTATTGATGGCTTCAAAACCGTGGACAAAAAAGTAGAGAACTACAAAGAACTGGATTGGGGACCGTCTGTTGCGAGCATTTATGATAAGCGCTCAGTGAAAAAGTTGAGTCTCCCGGCGGTGGATGCTGGACAAATTAAGCGTAATGCCGCTGAATTTACAGGAAAACCAGAAAGTCAGATTCGTGTGAACGAAAATGGCAAAGGAACAGAATGGGCGTCTTATACGGCTACGCTGTTAAATAAGCAACAGCCTGTAGCCACGATGGATTTTACGAAAAAGGGCGGCAAGCTCATTTCTTATCATGACATGAGAACAGTAGGTCCTAAAAAAACAACTCGTAATGAAGCGGTTCGCTATGCAAGTGAGTATCTTGAACAAAAGGGCTACAAAGGAATGAAGCCCGTAGCATATGATGAAAGCGGGAATTTAGCCAACATTACATTTGCAAGCCAACAAGGGGATGTGATTATCTATCCAGAAAAAATCACAGTCAGATCAGGCTTGGATAACGGACAAGTGATTGGTTTCCAATGCAGCGATTATGTCTATGAGCACAGTCGCCTCCGTCGCATTCCTCAGGCAAAACTGAATTTGAATGAAGCACGAGCGAAGTTGAATCCTGAGTTTCGTGAAACTTACCACCGCAAAGCACTAATTGAAAATGAACTGTCAAATGAAGTTCTGTGCTATGAATTTGGCGGTAAAATCAACGGTTCCATTTATCGAATTTACATTAACGCGAACACGGGAATGGAAGAAACGATTGAACAGGTAAAAGATTCAGATGAACCACAAGTTACGGCAAGTAATGCCTAGTTGATTACACTAAAATGAATCTATAGTCACTCTAAACCTCCTTTATTAAGGAGGTTTTTTGTGCTTTAGTCATGGTTCTAGCAAATATAATGCTTAATATAGGCACAAAGTCGTGGTATTATATACCTTAATTATAGTTTTGAATGGACAAGGATGGTGAATCGTTTGTTTCCGAAAATTAACGATGTGTTATACATACAAGTTGCCGGTACCGATCAGAAGGAGGAATCTTTTGAATATAAGTCACGTATTGCGGAAGAGGACCCACAGAACTTTCTAATCGAAATTCCCATGTCACAAACAAGCGGGCATTTGAAAAAGCTGTTTCTTGGGGAAGAACTGTCTATATTTTTTATGAGCGAGGGTGGGATTAAAAACTATTTTAATACCCACGTTACAGGCTTTAAAGAAGACGTCCTCCGGATGGTTCGCATTCACAAGCCTGCTCCCGACAGCATCAGCAAAATTCAGCGTCGAAACTTTCTCAGGGTAAAGGCCAACTTGGAAATTGCGGTTAAACATGGTGCAAACGAATCTAGATTTGTAGCAGAGACGCATGATGTAGGAGGTGGAGGCGTATCTTTTCAGACTCAGGGTTCACATCATCTTGAAGAAGGAGAATCATTGTCTTGCTGGATTTTGGTTCCATATAAAAACGGCACTCAAGAACATGTTCCGTTCCAATCCGAAATTGTACGCATTCAGCAGATGGAAAATGGCCGCAAACTCATTATGTTGAAATATGAGAAAATCGCTGACCAGGAGCGCCAAAAACTGATTAAATATTGTTTTGAAAGACAGTTGGAGTTCCGGGGGAAATCGTAAACATCCGAAGCTTTTCTTTTTTAGTAAACCTGTCGCTTATTTTGCATCGCCTATAAATGTGTGGTATAATTTTCACGTCGCAGGCAATGCCTGCTTTTTTCTTGAGGTTAGGTTAGGAGGAATTCCCTGTTGGCAAGGCAACATGCATCTTCAATTAACAAAATAAATGTAGCCATTGATGGACCTGCTGGCGCAGGGAAAAGTACAGTGGCCCGCTTGGTGGCGAAAGCACTTTCCTATGTATATGTAGATACCGGAGCCATGTATCGAGCAGCAACATGGTACATGATGTGCAAAGAAATTCCTGCAGAAAATGTACAAAAAGTGCTTCAGCATGTACCTGAGCTGGTGATTGAATTAGTACCGGACCCCACAGGCCAAAAGGTTTATTGTAACGGGGAAGATGTAACCACTGTGATTCGTTCGATGGAAGTGACTAGCAATGTGTCACAGTATTCGAGTATTGCTGGTTTACGTACACGCTTGACCGAATACCAGCGTGAAATGGCTGCGCGTAAAGGTGTCGTCATGGACGGACGCGACATTGGAACAACTGTGCTTCCCGATGCGGAAGTCAAAGTGTTCATGACCGCAAGTGTTCAGGAACGTGCCTCACGTCGTTTTAAAGAACTGAGCGAAACTGATGATATCACTCTGGAACAGCTTGAACGTGACATTGCGGCACGTGATAAGTTTGATGAGGAGAGGGAGGTATCCCCGCTTCGTTGCAGTGAGGACGCCATCGTGCTTGATACGACTCATATGGGCATCCAGGATGTCGTAGATACGATCGTATCTTATTGCTTAACGGAGAAGGATGGAGAGATCAGCCAATGATATATACTGTATGCGCCAGTATTTTGCGTCTCATTTACCGCGTTCTGTTCAGGCTTGAGGCGGTAGGCAGGGAAAATGTTCCTGCTGAGGGTGGAGTGCTGTTGTGTTCTAATCATATTAGTAATCTTGACCCTCCTACAGTTGGCATTTTGCTGAAGCGAAAGGTTCACTTTATGGCCAAAGCAGAGCTGTTTAATGTTCCTGTACTGGGACCACTGATCGACAAACTGGGAGCTTTTCCAGTTAAACGTGGTGGTGTGAGTAAGGAATCCATTAAGCTGGCATTGAACATTTTGCGTGAAGGTAAGGTTATGGGGATTTTTCCCGAAGGCTCCAGAGGAGCTGGGGGAATTGGTAAAAAGGGTGCTGCCAGTTTTGCACTGCGTAGTGGAGCGGCTGCCGTTCCGGTCGCCATTATTGGTGATTACAAGCTTTTCCGTAAAACGAAAGTGATATACGGTAAACCTGTTAATTTGGACGGTTACCAAAAGGGTACCGATGTCGAAGGAGATCCTCTTGAACTGGCAACAGAAGCAATTATGTCACGTATTCGCACAATGAAGGAAACGGGTAAGCCTACGAATGATTGAACGGCTTGCATGAATTGTGTCTAAGCTTGGAAAACTAGAACAAAAATGTATTTTGTTTTGAACTCTGCTATGCGCAGGTTTAAATAAATGGTTTTTTTGAATTGAGGAGGGTATTGACATGTCGGAAGAAATTAAAAATCAAGAAGCTGCTGAAGCGGCAAATCAAGACGAGCTCGATCAAATCGTTTCCCTGAAAAAAGGTGACACCGTTAAGGGTACAATTGTGAAATTGGAAGATAACCAAGCGGTAGTAAGCATTGGATATAAATACGATGGAGTTATTCCAATTCGCGAATTGTCTTCTGGTCTGGACAATGCAGAAGAAGCAGTACAAGTAGGCCAAGAAGTTGAAGCTAGAATTATCAGCATCGACGACGGCAAGGAAAAACTTGTTCTGTCCAAACGTGCAATCGACAGTGAAAATGCTTGGGAAAAATTGGAGCAACTGTTCGAAAGCAAAGAAGTATTTGAAGTTGTTGTGAATGATGTTGTTAAAGGCGGCATCGTAGTAGACGTGGGTCTGCGAGGATTCATCCCTGCATCCATGGTAGAACGCCATTTTGTTGAAGATTTCAGTGATTACAAAGGCCGCACATTGCGTGTTGTTGTAAAAGAACTGGATCGTGAAAACAACAAAGTGATCCTTTCCCAAAAAGACGTTCTGGAAGCAGAATTTGAAGCTAACAAGCTTAAAGTAATGGCTGAGCTGAAAGAAGGACAAGAAATCGTTGGTACGGTTCAACGTCTTACTCAGTTTGGTGCTTTCGTAGATGTTGGCGGAGTAGATGGTCTGGTTCACGTATCTGAAATTGCTTGGACTCATGTTGATAAGCCTTCTGATGCTGTTTCCGAAGGAGATCAAGTGAAAGTGAAAGTCTTGAAAGTAGATCCTGAAAAAGGAAAAATCAGCCTGAGCATGAAAGCTGCACAGCCTGGTCCTTGGGAATCGGCTGCTGGACAATTCAATAACAATGACATCGTAACTGGTGTTGTTAAACGTCTGGTTAACTTCGGTGCATTCGTTGAAATCGCTCCTGGTGTGGAAGGTTTGGTTCATATTTCTCAAATTTCCCACAAACACATTGGAACTCCACAAGAAGTTCTGGAAGAAGGACAAGAAGTTAAAGTTAAAATTCTTGAAATGAATCCTTCCGAAAAACGTGTTAGTCTGAGCATTAAAGAAACTGAGGAAGCTCCTGAAGCTGCTCCAAAAGCAGAAAGAGCACCACGTGCATCTCGCGCACCTCGTGAGGAACTGAATAATCCTAACGTTTCCCTCAACAACTCCGGACTGAGCATTACGCTTGGCGAGCGTTTTGGCGATAAGCTGAACAAATTTAAATGAGTTTAAATCAATACATTTTATAATAAGCATAACGTACACCATCGGCGGACCCAGAGGGTTCGCCGATTGTTGTTACGTCACTATATCGCCAATAGGTATGTTTTTTGCTATGATGATAGCGGAAGAATTGACAGGAGGAGTGAATTTATGGCAAGACCCGTTGTGGCTATCGTTGGTCGTCCGAATGTGGGTAAGTCCACGATTTTTAATCGGATTATCGGGGATCGTCTGTCCATCGTGGAAGATAAACCGGGAATCACTCGTGACCGTATTTACGGTATATCGGAGTGGAATGGTAAGTCCTTCAGTATTATTGACACCGGCGGCATTGAGATTGATGGTGAGGATGTTATTTTGAAGTCCATCCGTATGCAGGCCGAACTTGCAATAGAAGAAGCAGATGTTATTGTATTCATGAGCGATGCAAAAGCAGGAATAACGCAAGCGGATGAAGAGGTAGCTCAAATGCTGTATCGTTCGGGTAAACCGATCATCGTAGCAGTAAACAAGGTGGACAACCTCAGTCGCGCTGATCTGATCTATGAGTTTTATTCTTATGGATTTGGTGATCCAATTGCTGTTTCTGGTAGTCATGGTACAGGGATCGGTGATCTGTTGGATGCAATTACGTCCAATTTACCTGAACTAGAAGAAGATCATTATGATGAAGACGTTATACGTGTCGCTTTGATCGGACGTCCGAATGTAGGTAAATCTTCACTCGTTAATGCCATTCTAGGAGAAGAACGGGTTATCGTTAGTGACATTGCTGGTACAACGCGTGATGCAATTGACACGCCTTTTGAAAAAGACGGTCAAAAGTATGTACTGATTGATACGGCAGGTATGCGTAAACGTGGTAAAGTATACGAAACGACAGAAAAATATAGTGTAATGCGTGCGATGCGTGCGATTGAGCGTGCAGATGTTGTACTGGTCGTTATTAACGGCGAGGAAGGCATCATTGAGCAGGATAAACACATTGCTGGCTATGCTTATGAAGCGGGTAAAGCCTCGTTGTTTGTCGTTAATAAATGGGATGTCGTAGATAAAGACGATAAAACGATGCATCAGTTTGAGACGAAAATCCGTGACCACTTTTTGTTCATGACCTATGCTCCGATTGTGTTCTTGTCTGCAAAGACAAAGCAACGTCTGCAAAAGTTGCTTCCAGTTGTACAGCATGTGGCACAGCAGCATGTCATGCGTATTCAGACACATCTGCTGAACGATGTCATTTCCGATGCGGTTGCCATCAATCCACCGCCAACAGACAAGGGCCGTCGTCTGCGTATTAACTATGTGACTCAGGTTGCTGTTAAACCGCCTACGATGGTTGTATTCGTAAATGATCCAGAGATAATGCACTTCTCTTATGAGCGTTATCTGGAGAACAAAATTCGCGCCGCCTTTAATTTTGAAGGAACTCCAATTCGAATATTTACACGGCGCAAGTCTGACGAAAGTTAGGAGCGAATAGGTTGATTTTACAGATCGTTGCCATCGTACTCAGTTACTTGCTTGGCTCTGTCAGCTTTAGTTTGCTGTATGGAAAATTAAAAGGAATCGACATTCGCCAGCATGGAAGCGGCAATGCCGGTGCGACGAATACGCTGCGCGTGCTTGGAAAAGGCCCAGCTATTCTGGTACTGCTGCTGGACGTACTTAAAGGGGTTATTGCGGTGCTGATAGGGCACTGGTTGGGTGGAGAATCATCCTGGTTACCGGGTTTGTGTGGCATAGCGGCGATTGCGGGCCATAACTGGCCGGTATATTTTCACTTTCGCGGAGGCAAAGGGATTGCGACTGCCATTGGTGTATTGGCATCTCTTGCCTTACTGCCGGCATTATATGCCGGAATCATTGCGATACTTGCGATCGTAATAACGCGTTATGTATCCCTGGGATCACTAATTTTTGTCATTTTGACCCCTTGGATATTACTCGTACTTGGTTATGCTTGGCCGTTATTTTGGACGGCTCTAATCATTTGCCTGTTCGCTGTGTGGAGACACCGTACTAACATAGTCAAGTTGGCACGGGGAAATGAGAATAAGCTTGGCTCCAAAGGAGGAGATCGTCTTGTCTGAGAAAATAGCTGTGCTGGTGGCAGGGAGTTGGGGAACAGCCTTAGCTTCCGTACTTGCGACCAATAACAACGATGTCTCTGTCTGGACGAGAAGCGAACAACAAGCTGCTGAGATCAATGAGAAGCATACGAATGAGCATTATTTACCAGGCTCTATTTTGTCTGATCGCATTTCAGCTACAACGGATATGCAGACTGCGGTATCTGGAGCTAAAGCGGTGATCATCGTATCTCCTTCGTCTGCCGCTCGGCAGGTTGCACGTAGTCTGAAGGCTCATTTCACCAAGGATATGCTGGTAGTACATGCCATTAAGGGTTTTGAAACAGAGACACTCAAGCGTATGTCCACGGTGATCTCGGAAGAGCTGGAAATCGCGGAGGATGATATTGCCGTGCTGTCAGGCCCGAGTCATGCGGAGGAAGTGGTGAAGAAATGTCCTACAACGGTTGTTGTAGCTTCTTCCAATGAGAAGGCTGCTCAGGCTGCCCAGGGGTTGTTCATGAACTCCTATTTCCGCGTCTATACAAACCGTGATTTACTCGGTGTAGAACTGTCCGGTGCTTTAAAAAATATTATTGCACTGGGCGCGGGAATGTCGGATGGACTTGGCTTCGGTGATAATGCCAAAGCGGCTTTGTTGACCCGTGGATTGGCTGAGATTACCCGTGCCGGAGTTGAGATGGGGGCTAATCCATTAACCTTTGCCGGACTCGCTGGTATAGGCGATTTAGTGGTGACGGCAACGAGTCGTCACAGCCGCAACTGGCGTGCAGGTTCATTATTGGGACAGGGCCAACAGCTTGATGCCGTACTGGAATCTATGGGAATGGTCGTAGAGGGGATTCGTACGACAAAAGCAGCATACGCTATCTCACAAAAATTGGGTGTGCAAATGCCTATTACAGAGGTGTTGTATGGAGTGCTGTTTGAAGGACGTGACGTCCGCAAAGCCGTTGAGGCATTAATGGGTCGCGATCCGAAAACCGAGATGGAAGTCATGCCGCTTCAAACTTGGGAGCAATGGCATTCATAAGAGTACAGAGGAGCTTCTAAAGTATAAAGGTTGTCTCATGAGTAGATCTTTCTACGATGAGATAGCCTTTTTTAGTTAGGCGTTTGGCATGTCTTTTGTATGCTTAATCACCTTTTGTCTCCGTCACTCATAGACTGAGTTGAGCAATGGCGGAGGAGGGGAGATTGTGAGTAAAAACTTTCCGAAAGATGCATTGAAGGCCATTAACAAAAAAGGCGGCAAAAACATATCCGAAAATGCAGTGAAAAAGCTGGCAGGCACGGTAAAGCCGGACACGCTTCAAAGTGAAGCGCAGTTGCGTCAGCTTATAAAACAGGTGTCTGCGATGGCTAACATTCCGGTATCGGAAGATACAGTCAGGGATATTGTCGGAGCCGTCAAAAAGAGTGGAATGAATCCTTCCAATATGGAAGCGTTAATGAAAATGATGATGAAAAAATAAAACACTGGCCGTATGATGGTTCGTTTTATTCACCGTGAACCGGGAAGGTTCGCGGTTTTTTTTATATTTTGAGGCAGTAAAGTGCTTTTTCAGTACACAAAATGTCGAACTGCCATGTCGAACATGTTATAATGATGCCCATCAGGAAACGGGTGGAAAGACAGCAAAGGAGGAAACGATGTTGAAGGAGGCAATATCATCAGTGTTAGTGGACAGGCTTCCTCACGATCTGGCAGTTGCGCTGGGTAGCTTGACTGAGAGCTGGTCAGCGGTGTCGGTTCCGTGGATGCTGGGGGGGAGCTGTGCACTACTTGTGCAAGAAGTTGAACTGGATCGTCTGCCTCGGGACATTGATATTTATGCGGATATTCATGCAGCAAAGCTGTTACACGCGCGCTCGCCGGGTGTAAGTATAGACCCACAGCAGGTTGACCGTAGCGGATCTTACGTTTCTTTGCTAAGCCACTATGAACTGGAGGGATTTCCAGTCGAATTGGTGGGAGGATTTGAGGTTTTATGTGATGGAGCTTTATATCGCTTAGAGGTCGAGCGGCTACTCTGGTCGGCTGGGATTCAGCTTGATCTGGAAAATACCTCATTGCGTTTGATGCCTCTCAGTCACGAGTTGCTATTCAATCTGTTGCGAAATCGTCCTGACCGCTATCAAGCGATTGCAGATGTCATGAAGCGAGACCCACAACAACACATAGGGATACTAACACAGCTATTGGTCCGCAACATTTGGAATAAGGAGCAGTTGGGCAAGCTTATAGATCTTCTCCCTTGGCCAGAACTTCACTCCTTAATCGGGATGAGTAATGAAATATAGGTTGCGTGCGTATTATGAGAAAAGGTGAATGGAGGACCGTTTATGAATGTACAGATTACGTTCCAGCCATCAGGCAAGCGTGTACAAGTCGGTCAGGGCACGTCATTGCTCCAGGCTGCGCGTAAAGCAGGTGTGTATATTCCCACTCGTTGTGATGGAAAAGCAGCCTGTCTGATGTGTAAAGTGCAGATAGCACCGGAACGGGCTGAGCTCGCAGGTCACCCTAATGATGCAGAACAGCGTAAGCTGGGACCTTTACTGAATGAAGGAATACGTTTATCCTGTCAGGCCCACGCTCAAGGTGATGTAGAGGTAACCATACCGGAGGATAGACTTAAGGCAGCTATTAGGCGGCAACTGGAGCGTCAGGCACTGGATGACGAACTGTGGTAATATCGATTTTAATAATTAGAACAAAAAACAAAGGATATTTCTCGACGGCTAGAACCGGTCAGAGACATATCCTTTTTTTATTTAAGTCTAGCAACAAAGTCATGGGGAAATCTTGCTGCGCATATATTAGGTGAGTGGACCCAAACGTAAAATATCGTTTCTGCAATGATCGCTGTAACGTAATCTATTTTAAAAAAACTAAACATATTTTACGGAGGGGATACATATGATGGTATCAGTCCAAATGCATGTACGAGTTTACGCCGTTTCGCCGATTCCATCAGTCTCCTGAATCTCGGCGGCGGACGACTTCCGGGCATTTTAAAGGCTGTTCTGCCGCATCTGGGATCAAGCAGTTGGTTGAACACGAAGCGGATGCTCTTTAAGCATTTTTCCTTCGGAGACTTTTGAGGAGGGGATTTCATTGGAGAAAGTGGACATTTTTAAAGACATTGCCGAACGCACCGGAGGAGACATCTATCTTGGGGTCGTCGGCGCAGTCCGAACAGGAAAATCAACATTTATCAAGCGGTTTATGGAAACGATTGTACTGCCCAACATTACGAGTGAGGCGGACCGTGCCCGCGCCGTAGACGAGTTGCCGCAAAGTGCGGCAGGGAAGACGATCATGACGACGGAACCTAAATTCGTACCGAATAATGCCGTCCAGATCAAAGTAACGGAAGGACTGGACGTGAATGTACGTCTGGTTGACTGTGTGGGATATGCAGTAGAAGGTGCAAAAGGCTACGAGGATGAAAATGGTCCAAGGATGATCTCTACACCATGGTTTGAAGAACCCATTCCTTTTCAGGAAGCGGCAGAAATCGGTACACGTAAGGTTATTCAAGAACATTCGACACTCGGTGTGGTAGTCACCACAGACGGCACCATTGCTGAAATCCCGCGTAGCTCTTATGTAGAGTCGGAGGAACGCGTCATTGAAGAGTTGAAGGAAGTTGGCAAGCCATTTGTTCTGGTTATCAACTCCACGCATCCACGCAGTGATGAAACACTCCAACTTCGCAGTGAACTGGCTGCCAAGTATGATATTCCAGTCATGACACTCAGCGCGGCGACCATGACGGAAGATGATGTTACGGGTGTACTTCGTGAAGTATTGTATGAATTCCCGGTGCATGAGGTGAATGTGAACCTGCCGAGCTGGGTTATGGTATTGAACGAAAATCACTGGCTGCGTAGCAACTATGAAAATTCCGTTCGTGATACGGTTAAAGATATTCGACGCCTGCGTGATGTAGATCGGGTGGTCAGCCAGTTTATGGAGTATGAGTTCATCGATAGAGCCGGATTAAGCGGTATGAATATGGGGCAGGGCGTAGCGGAAATTGATTTGTATGCGCCTGATGAGCTGTATGACCAGATTTTGGTTGAAGTCGTTGGGGTAGAGATTCGTGGCAAGGATCATTTGCTACAAATGATGCAGGATTTTGCCCACGCTAAACGTGAATATGACCGCTTTGCCGAGGCTCTGGAAATGGTCAAGACAACAGGTTATGGTATTGCAGCTCCGTCACTGGCCGAGATGGCACTGGACGAACCGCAGTTGATTCGACAAGGTACAAGATTTGGCGTGAGGCTTAAAGCGACAGCCCCTTCCATTCACATGATTCGTGTCGATGTGGAATCGGAATTTGCTCCGATTATCGGAACAGAGAAGCAAAGTGAGGAGCTCGTACGCTACCTGATGCAAGATTTTGAGAATGATCCAATCAAAATCTGGGAATCTGACATTTTCGGACGTTCGCTGCATTCTATTGTGCGTGAAGGTATTCAAGGCAAGATTGCCATGATGCCGGACAATGCACGCTACAAGCTTCAAGAAACGCTGGGTCGCATTATTAACGAAGGTTCTGGTGGTCTTATTGCTATCATTCTTTAAGGCTAAGCCATAACCAAAATATGTAAGGGGAATACCGTAGAGAGCTGACTGCTCTTTGCGGTATTTTTTTATATTTAATAAAACCTATTTACATACTTGGTTTAACGCGATATATTAAGTATCAAATTTGAAACATATTAGTGGATCGAACGAGGGGGAAACAAATCATGTATATCCAAAAAGGGCTCCAAAAAAACAAGAAGCTAGGGCTCGGAGCCATCATGCTACTGGTGCTGATTATACTGGTCACAGCATGTGGCGCGCCGAAAACAGAGAACGGCGCTCAAGGGACAAGCACTGCAGGAACGAGTACAGGAGACGGAAAAACAGATAGTTCGAATCTAAAGGGTAAACGGGTTGCTTTGATCATGGAGTTTAATACAGGTACGTTTTCGCAGCAGTATGTTCAAGGTGTGGAAGATGAGGTTAAGAAATTTGGCGGTACGCTGACCAAGTTTGTTGCCAATAACGATAAGGCTAAAATGGCTTCTTTGCTAGATAGTGCGATTAACCAGCAGTTTGATGTTATTTTGACTGACCACGGTGACGCATTGCTGGAGCCAGGACTTAAAAAAGCAATTTCCCGCAATATTCCGGTTATCGTGTTCGATGCCGCGGTCAATGTTCCGGGTGCGGTAGTGCTTTCACAGGATGATCAAAGCATGGCAGAGCTGACGCTTGAGCAAATGAAAAAGGACATCGGTGGCAAAGGAAACATTGTGAAGGTATGGGTTGCTGGGTTTGCGCCAATGGAGCGCCGTCAGGTTGCTTATGACGCATTTTTGAAAGCCAATCCAGATATTAAAGAGATTGCAACTTTTGGTTCGGCTCAGAATCCTGCTTTGGATACGCAAGCCAAAATGGAAGCAGTGCTAAAGCAATATCCTAAGGGTGAAATTACAGCAGTGTGGGCGGCTTGGGATGAATTTGCCAAAGGTGCAGCTCGTGCGATACAACAAGCTGGGCGTACGGAAATTAAAGTTTATGGGATTGATATGAGTGATGAAGATTTGCAAATGATTCAGGACCCGAAAAACCCGTGGGTGGCTTCAGCAGCCGTAGATCCAACAGATATCGGGCGCGTACAAGTGCGCTATGCATACCAGAAGTTGCATGGGGATAACCCTGAGGAGAAAGTTGTGCTGAAGGCAGTATATGTACAGCGCGAAGAGTTGCCAGATAAGCAAATTTCCACATCCGAGTTGTCTCAATTTGTGAAAGGATGGGGCAAGAGTGAGCAGGGCTACAAGGATTGGATGAAGGAATATGAAACGTCCAAATAAAATGGATGCATAACGCAAATGCAAAGGCGCGCTTCGGCGCGCTTTTATCATAAGCGGGAGTGAGGGGACATTCATGAGTACACAAGTATATACATTGGAGATGAAGAAGATCAGCAAACGGTTTGCTGGTGTAGATGCGCTGCGAGCCGTGGATTTTACGGTGCAGGGTGGCGAAATTCACGCTCTGCTAGGTGCCAACGGGGCAGGGAAGAGCACATTAATGAAAATCTTGTCAGGTGCGTATCGTTTCGATCAGGGAGCGATCGTTGTGGATGGCAAGGAGCTGATTATTCGTTCACCGTGGGAAGCCAAAAGAGCCGGAATTCACTGCGTGTATCAAGAAGTCGATTCGGCACTTGTGCCTCAGTTAACCGTCGCTGAAAATATTGTAATGGACGATTTGTCTGCACCTGATGGTCGATGGTGGGCTGCACCAGCGTCCATGCGCAGGCGAGCACGTGAAGCGTTAGCACGTCTGGAGGTTGATATAGATGTACGACGATACGTGTCAGAATTGACGTTGGCAGAAAAGCAACTTGTACTCATCGCACGGATTTTGACACAGCGGGCGAATACTATCATTTTTGACGAGCCAACAGCACCGCTGAGCGAGGAAGAAACGAGGCGTTTGTTCCGCACCATTCATACCCTCAAGGATGAGGGAGTAGCATGTATTCTCATCACGCACCGATTGCCGGAGGTCATCGCGCACAGTGACCGTATTACGGTGATGCGTGATGGTGAGCGCGTGTTCTCGGGACCTGCTTCTGATTTAAATGTAGGCGACATTATCACGTATATGCTTGGGAAAACATTTGATGAGGAATTTCCGAAAACAGAGGTACCTATTGGTGAAACGGTATTGGAAGCAAGAGGACTCCGTAAGGGATTGCGGGTTCACGGCGTTGATTTGCAGGTCAGACGCGGCGAAATTCTGTCTATTGTGGGTTTGGTCGGTGCGGGCAAGACGGAGTTGTCACGACTACTTACAGGGGCAGACAAGCCTGATGTGGGGGAGCTGACCTTCAAGGGGCGCTTCATTCGTTTGCGTGAGCCAGCGGACGCGATAGCTCAAGGAATTGTGTCCATACCTGAGGAGCGGCGTAAGCAGGGGGTCTTGATTGAGGAGAGCGTGGAACGAAACCTTAGTCTTCCGCTCTTAGGCAAGCTGAGTGTCCTGGGTTTCATCAGTCGGTATAAAGAACGTAATAACGGTAATGGGGTTGTCGCCTCTCTTGGTATTAAGACGCCTTCACTGCGCCAGCATGTTAAGTATTTGAGCGGTGGGAATCAGCAAAAGGTTGCGATAGGAAAATGGCTTCATTTCGGTGCGGATGTATTCGTTTTTGACGAGCCAACTAAGGGTGTGGATATAGGGGCAAAAAGCGATATTTTCCGTATCATCGGAGAATTGGCTGCACAAGGAAAAGCAATCATTTATCTTACCTGTGAATTTGCGGAAGGTATAGGCATTGGTGATCGGATAGCAGTCATGTATGACGGTAAAATAATAAGGGAATTTGCGCGAGGCGAAGTCGAACAGGAACAGCTTCTGTTGTACGCCAGCGGTGGTGAAGAGGTGCATTCATGAAGGAAAAATGGTTAAATGTCTCGTTTCGATACGGTGCTGTAGTTGTCATTATAGGTGTGTTGGCGTTTTTCTCAGCCACATTACCTTATTTCTGGACGTATGATAATTTGATGGATATTCTTGGCTCCATTGCGATTGTTACTTTCGTGGCCATTGGTGTGACGTTATCACTTATTGTAGACGGTTTTGACCTGTCGGTTGGTGCAACGGTATCTTTGACGACGGTCGTCTCAGCTTCGTTGATGGTCTGGTATGAACAGCCTGTTGCAGTGGTTATTATTGTATCTCTGATTGTTGGAGCTTTGGTTGGGCTGTTGAATTCACTTTTGATTATTAAACTGCGTATCCCCGATTTGCTCGCAACTCTAGCCATTATGTATATCGTTAGCGGGATTCACCAAACATACGCACAAGGCTATACCATCTACAATCATATGCAGTTTCCTGATGGCAGCAAGGCGCCAGGCGAGATATCTCCAGCATTTCTTTTACTGGGGCAGGGTAAATGGTTGGGTATCCCGATTTCGGTTATTTTACTGTTGCTAGCTGTGGCAGCGGTGCATGTTTTCTTGACCTACACAAAGCACGGGCGTCAAATGTATGTAACTGGCGGGAATGAGGAGGCTGCTCGTCTGTCAGGTATACGGGTAAAAAAGGTCCGTACACTGGCCTATATCGCTTCAGGCGTATTTGCGGCAATTGCCGGTATTTTATATGCCTCGCGTGTAGGCTCGGGTCAAATTGACGCTGGCTCTCCCTTACTTATGGAGGCGGTAGCTGCAGTATTTGTCGGCTTTTCAGTGTTTGGTGCGGGTAAACCCAATGTTATTGGTACATTTATTGGTGCGGTGTTAATCGGCGTATTAGTTAATGGACTGACCATGATGAATGTGCAATATTTTGCCCATGACATTGTCAAAGGAGTAGTGCTGGTGCTTGCGCTGGCTGTTACTTTTTACGTACTGAACCGTCGTCGTACTTGAAATTGTCTGTCGACTGTATTACTATAAACCTTGTTCCACGCAAGAAGGGTGCCATAAAACGCCAGTTTCGGCCTATATGGCGGTGGTTAGGTATATTCTATGTATATTTAACGACGAAACGGAAACAGATGATAACATTATGGAAGGCAGTATGCCGCCCGGGTTATTTTATACAGGCGACTTCATTATCGGTGGAGCACACCGATAACCTTAATGCTGGACTACACTTGAATTGGGAGGTGAATATGTTGAATAAAACGGATTTGATCAATCAGGTTTCTGAGAGCACTGAATTGTCCAAAAAGGACGTAACCAAAGCAATCGATGCAGTATTTGAAGCGATCGCTGGAGCACTGCAAAACGGAGACAAGGTACAACTGGTAGGTTTCGGGAACTTTGAGGTTCGTGAACGTTCCGCACGTAAAGGACGTAACCCGCAAACAGGAGAAGAAATCGAAATCCCTGCGAGCAAAATTCCGGCATTCAAACCGGGTAAAGCGCTCAAAGACGGAATTAAATAAGATTTCTTACATATTCCCAATGCGCTGAAAGGACCGTGAATTTGATTCACGGCCTTTTCTTTTTGTCCTATTTACTTTGTGGTAGAGGTGCTATGGACTGAAGAAGAGGAAGGTGTCTTGCCGTTTCGCGAGGCATAAGCAATCAGCACCAGGGGTTCACCTGTCAGCTCGGCAAATTCATGTTCCAGCCGTTGAAGCTGCTCTATCTGAGCAGGACTGAGATTGGCGGGACGATAGTTTTCCATCCGATCCGTTCCTTTCGTTAATAGATGGGACTGCACAGATAGTATGGCACAGGAAGCACTAATTATTGCAGGCAGCGTGGGAAGCAGGTAGTTGACAAAACAAGCTTAAATCTCCATCATAAAAATATAGCTTCGGCTCTCAGGGAGGAAAAGGACATGGAAGATAATGTGACGGGCAGCAGTGAGTACGTCGTAATTAAAGCAAAAAGCAATGGATGCCAGGTTTTTGGTCTGACGAGAGGTCAGGATACACGCCTGCATCACTCAGAAAAATTGGACAAGGGCGAGGTGATGATCGTTCAATTTACGGATCATACTTCTGCCATCAAAATTCGCGGCAAGGCCGTGGTGATGACCAAGCACGGTGTTGTAGATACGGAGGAGTAAAATGCAGGCATAGCCTGCTTTTTTTTGTTGTACAATGAGAGTGAGGACCTTTACCGTAGCAAACCCACATTATGGGGTAGGGGTCAGGGGAGGCTCTGATGAAACCTTGGATTGTACTCGGTGGTTCCATTCTCATAACCACCGCAGCAGCAATATTGCTGCCGTCCTTACAGATGCTGGACTCGGGTACCGCAGCAGTTCGTGAAACACAGGCAACAATCTCGCCCCAGCAACGAGTGTTGCTGACGGATGACAATCTGGTAGATACACTGAACGAGCTTCCATTGACCACACCGATTGCAAGTGCAAGCTGGGAACATTCTGTCCTGACCCTGGATGTTAAGCTGTCCAAGGAAGAAACCACACCTCTGGAGATTTATCAAAACATGGCGGAGCTTGCCGCCTTTAGCTTTTACGGAACGACGAATGTACGGCAATTGCTATTGCGGGTGGTGACGCAGGACGAATGGTCAGGAGAACGCCATTTGCTGCTGGCATCCGATATACGCCGGAACGAGTGGACGAACGAGGCATTGGAACAACTTAGAAATCGGGAAGGCGCTGAACTGCCAGAAGATTTGAAATCTCGTTTCCGCATTACAGTAACGCCTATGTGGCAAAACAGGTTTAGCGGTGTATATACAAACTAGATGTTTCTACCGCTGGACCTACAGTACTTTAGTCGCGAATCATTTTAAATTGTGATATAATATAAGGCATTGCAATTATTTGAGTATACCAGAAAGTCATGGCTCGGAGGCTTAGGATGAAACCGTATCGCGTACCTCAATTAGCAAGGAAATATGTGGAATACGACATGATTCAACAACATACGGAAATGCCGGCTTTTCCTGACAGCCGTACCCGTTTGCTGTTTGAGTTTTTGAATCGGAATGCGCAAGGGCTGCATGCCAGTGAGGATGAACTGTACGCTTTGGTTACATCACTTGTGCAGATGGGACTGGATACGCATGATATGATTGATACTTTATCCGGTATACGAAGTCCGGAAGAGATGCGTTCCAGACAGCTGAAAGTGTTAGCCGGTGACTACTTCAGCAGCCGTTTTTATCAGCTACTTGCACTGGCAGGCCGAATCGAGGCCATTTCGAAGCTGAGTGATGCTGTATGTGAAGTGAACGCAGGGAAAATGAGCTTATACTGGGAGATGAAGCATTTTCGATTGAATACCGCTCAGTATTTATCTCAGATGGTTTGCTTCAAACAGGAGCTTTTTTTATCATTGACTTCACTTATTGCAGAACAGGATCAGGAAGTCTGGAAGCAGCTTCTTAATGAATTCGCTCTCTGTGACACGCTGGTGGAGGAATGGGAGAAACGGGCAGAACCAGACAAGTCCCGTTTCGGATATATCTTCTGGCATATTTACGGTAACGGAGACCAGCATGAGCAGGCACTGCTTTCAGAGGGTGGTACTGAAACAGCAGTTTGGCGTAAGCTTGTGCTGAAATACAAAGCCGAGGATGCGATACTGGACAAGCTTCGCACGGCTGCTACACACATCCGGCAGACCCTGTCAGATGAACAAAACACGGGGATTGAGGAATTTGAATGCATGCTTGAGCCTTTCCTGAAGCTGCTAAACAGTTCGCACCCGGTTGTGAGGGAAGGTTAGGTGAACGTCATGGGATCAAGCGACACCAAGCCGAAAGAGCAATTCGTTCATGGCGTGTTTGAAAGTATAGCCGGTAAATACGATTTGATGAACGATATACTGAGCTTTCGTAGACATAAGGCTTGGCGGAAATTTACAATGAAAAAAATGAACATGCATCACGGCGATACGGCAATCGACCTTTGTTGTGGGACATGTGACTGGACGCTTGCGATGGCGCGTGCAAGTGAAAGTGGTCACATCGTAGGATTGGATTTTAGCCAGAACATGCTAAATGTTGGCGAGCGCAAGATTACATCAGAATCCCGCGAAAAGCAAATCAAGCTTGTACGAGGCAACGCGATGGATCTACCTTTTGAAGACAATTCATTTGATTATGCGACGATTGGTTTCGGTCTTCGCAACGTACCTGATTTGCGCCGCGTGTTGCAGGAAATGCAACGTGTCGTCAAGCCTGGTGGGCAGGTCGTATGTTTGGAGTTGTCCAAACCTACTTGGCAGCCGTTCAAGGGAATTTACTACGCATATTTTCAACACATCTTGCCCATGCTCGGCAAATTGTTCGCCAAACGTTATGAGCAGTACAAATGGCTCCCTGATTCGTTGGCGCTTTTTCCAGGAAGGGATGAACTGGCTGACATCTTTCGTGAAGTCGGATTGAAGGATGTTCAGGCTCATTCTCTCACCGGAGGCATTGCGGCATTGCATATTGGAATCAAGGAGAGTCAGCATGTTTAAGAAAATTGCTATTTTTTTGGAAATGATTAAAATTGAACATACTTTATTTGCGCTCCCATTTGCATTTATGGGGCTGTATTGGGGTCAGTTGTCGTGACGGACAACCTTCCCTCATGGCCGCAGATCGGTTGGATCTTGCTGGCTATGGTTGGCGCACGTAGCGCAGCCTTCGGCTTCAATCGTATGATTGACCGTGTGATTGACGGGAAAAATCCGCGTACAGCAGGACGCGCTATTCCGGCAGGGCTGCTCAAATCGAGCGAAGTGGTGATTTTCATCATCGTTAGCTTGTTGTTGTTATTTTGGGCCTCATTCAAGTTAAGTCCGCTGGCGTTCAAGCTGTTCCCGCTGGCCTTTTTTATGCTTGTTTTTTACTCTTACACCAAGCGTTTTACTTGGCTGTGCCACTTTGTGCTCGGTTTGACCATTGGTTTGGCGCCGCTAGGCGCGTGGGTTGCAGTGACGGGACAAATGGATTTAACTGCTATCGTACTTTATCTCACGATTGCATTTTGGACCGCTGGATTTGATGTTATTTATGCTTGTCAGGATATTGATTTTGACCAGAGCGAAGGGGTTTATTCTATTCCTGCCCGTTTTGGTGTAGCAGGTGCTCTGAACATCGCCCGTGTGTTCCATGTCATTACGGCGATCGGATTTATTGTGCTGTTCTTTATCGCAGATTTAAGCTGGTGGTATCTGGCGGGCATGATTATTTCATACATTATTTTATTTTATGAGCACTATATCGTATCTCCAAAAGATTTGAGTCGTTTGCAGACAGCATTCTTTACTATGAACGGTGTACTTAGCATTGTCGTATTTGCTTTTACACTGATTGATTTGGTGGTGCGTCAATACTAATGAATAATCAGGTGAGCAACCATCAAGGCAAACGAATCGTTATTGGCATTACAGGTGCGAGCGGAAGCATTTATGGTGTACGACTAGTAGAGACACTGCTGGACTTGCAGTATACAGTTCACCTGATTGTTTCTAATGCTGGCTGGCGGGTATTGAAAGAGGAGCTGGGCTGGAATGTGACCGACCGGGAAGGAGCTTTGAATGAACAATTCGGAGGCCGTCCCGGTTCTCTTGTATACCATCCGTTCACAGATATTGGAGCTTCAATAGCGAGTGGCTCTTATTTAGTAGATGCCATGATTATCATGCCCTGCTCGATGGGGACGTTGTCAGCGGTAGCGCACGGTTCGTCTGATAATCTCATGGCACGTGCAGCAGATGTGATGATGAAGGAAGGTCGTCCGCTAATCCTTGTGCCTCGTGAGACACCGCTACATGCTATTCATTTGGAAAATATGCTTAAGCTTGCGAGACTCGGCGTCAAAATGATTCCGGCCATGCCAGCTTTTTATTTTCATCCAAAGACGCTGGATGATATTGTACTGTTCCTCGTAGGCAAAGTATTAGACAGCTTGCGTATAGAACATCAACTGTTTACGAGATGGGGGGATTCCGATGCCGATACCGGACACCAAGACAATCACAATCGGAAAAATTAAATATACAAACGCTTGGCCTATTTTTCATTACTTTAATCCTTCAAAGCTTCTCCATTCGGCGGAGATGGTCTCCAAAGTTCCGGCTGAATTGAATCGAGGCATGCTGAATGGGAGTTTGGATATGAGTGCGATGTCCTCCTTTGCGTATGCATCAGGTGCTGAGGAAATGCTGCTGTTGCCCGATTTATCCGTTAGTGCAGACGGTCCAGTCCAATCCATTTTATTATTTTCACGCAAGCCGCTAAATGAAATCATTAACGGAACCATTGCACTGACGAATACTTCAGCCACATCGGTGAACTTGTTGAAAATTTTGATGCAAAAGGCATGGGAAGGCCAGCCTACTTACTTTGACTGTGAACCAGATCTTGATTTGATGCTGGAACAGGCAGATGCAGGGTTGCTGATTGGAGATCACGCGATCAAGGCATCCTGGCGGAGTGAGGGCCTGTATGTAACCGACCTCGGAGAAGAGTGGAAACGCTGGACTGGCTATAGTATGACCTTTGCTGTATGGGCAGTTCGACGTGCTGTTGCTGCTCAGAATCCCGCTGCGGTGGCTGAAATTGCGAGTGCGTTCCGCGTAAGCAAGCAGCGTAGTCTGTCTGACCTGACACCTGTTATTTCTGAAGCTTGCAAGGAAATTGGAGGTTCAGAAGATTATTGGGAGCGCTACTTTACGAATCTGTGTTATGATTTTGGAGAGAAGCAACAACAAGGTTTAGAGCTTTATTTTAAGTATGCATATGAACTGGGGCTGCTTGACCGACGAGTGAAGCCGCTTCTCTGGAGTGACAATACGCTGACACGGGTGAAAGAATGAAACGATTGGATTTGTTCGGTTTATTAAAAAAGGATATGAACTTCATAGAAGAAGAGCTGTACCGCAGCATTGACAGTAGGGAGCCGTTGATTAATGATACGTCGCTTCATCTACTTAAAGCAGGGGGCAAGCGTTTGCGTCCCGTGTTTGTATTGCTGGGAGGCAAGTTTGGAGAATATGATCTGGACAAGCTCAAGCGCATAGCGGTACCTCTGGAACTGATTCATTCTGCCTCTCTCGTTCACGATGATGTGATTGACGATGCGGAAATGAGACGCGGCCAACCCACCGTGAAGTCCAAATGGGACAATCGGGTGGCTATGTACACCGGAGACTACATATATGCACGCGCACTATCTATTGCTGCTGGGCTGCCGAATCCTGATATTCACCGAGTGCTGTCTAAGGCGTTGGTGCAGATGTCGATTGGTGAAATGGAGCAAATACGTGATTTTTTTAATGTGGATCAGAGTGTACGCAATTACTTGCTTCGCATACGGCGCAAAACAGCATTGTTGATTGCGGTCAGCTGCCAGTTGGGAGCTATGGCTGCAGGAGCACGGGAAAGAGTCAACTCACTGTTGTACAGCTACGGCTATAACGTAGGTATGGCTTTTCAAATTCAGGATGATTTGCTTGATCTGTGTGGAACAGAAAAAAAGATCGGCAAGCCGCCAGGCAGTGATATGAGACAGGGCAATATTACACTTCCGGTCATTTATGCGCTTGAACAACCCGAACTGCGAGATGATCTGCTGGCTGAAATTCGGCGAATTCAGGATGGGGACGGGCAAGGAGACGCCCGTAAAGCGGTGGATATGATCAAAAAAAGTGAAGGAATCACTAAAGCTGAAATTCTCGCCGACCGATATATTAATAAAGCGCTGAATGCGCTGGACTTACTACCAGATGTCAAAACAAAAAAGACGCTGCGCGATATTGCTCATTTTGTAACACGCCGCTCCTACTAAAGTTGTATTTTAGGTTTGCTGTGACAAAATACTTTAACCGTTTCCAATCTTTCTGTTACAATACAGATTAGTACTGTATAAATACATTAGATTGGATTGGGAGTGAGCCGATGGATCGTACGTTTTTGATGGTTAAACCGGATGGTGTACAACGCGGACTGATTGGACGTATTGTCAGTCGTTTGGAAGACAAGGGCTTCAAAATGGCGGCTGGCAAGCTTGTGCAGGTATCTAGAGAACAAGCAGAGCGGCATTATGCGGAGCATGTGGGCAAGCCTTTTTTTGAAGAGCTTGTAGGCTTTATCACATCAGGACCTGTATTTGCCATGGTTTGGGAAGGGGATAACATTGTTACGCTTTCCCGCTTGCTGATTGGTAAAACACAAGTAACAGAGGCTCTTCCGGGCACCATTCGTGGAGACTTTGCTGCACATACACCGTTTAACCTCATTCATGGTTCAGATTCACCGGAGAGCGCAGAGCGCGAGATTGCAAATTTTTTCACACCGGAAGAATTGGTTCGGTATGAAAAAACTGTAGCGACCTGGGTGTAAGTTTAATTACGTATGAAGAAGGATGGTAGCATGACAGATCTGGAACTGGGTCAGACGGACCCCGATTACACAGCGTTTATCCGCAAAATCAAGGACAGCACAGGTATTGATCTTGCACAATACAAAGAAGCACAGATGAAAAGGCGGTTAACGACGCTTCGCAACAAAAACGGGTTTCCCAGTTTTGTTTCTTTTTATGATGCCATGATGAAGGAAAAACCTCTATTCTATGAATTCTTGGATCGTATGACGATCAATGTTTCCGAGTTTTGGCGAAATCCCAATCGGTGGGAAGTGCTACGGGATATCATTTTGCCACAGCTGCTTGTGGGAAAGCAGAAGCTTAAGCTGTGGAGTGCGGCCTGCTCGACTGGTGAAGAGCCCTATAGCTTGGCTATGGTTCTCGACGGTAAAGGAATTTTAGGGAATTGCTCTATTACAGCTTCCGACATTGATGATGGTGCATTGGCTAAAGCCAAGGAAGGTAAATATTTGGAGCGTTCGCTCAAGGATGTGCCTGAGCAGGTAGCTAGCAAATATTTTAAACCAGATGGTGCCATGTATCGGATTGATGACCGTCTAAAACAGGCTGTGAAATTTCAAAAGCAAAACTTGCTGCTGGATCGGTTTGAGGATGGGTATGATCTCATTATCTGTCGAAATGTGATGATTTATTTTACAGAAGAGGCCAAACATGCGTTGTATCAAAAGTTTGCTGCCAGCCTTCGTCCCGGCGGTGTTTTATTTGTCGGCAGTACCGAGCAAATCTTTTCTCCTAACCAATATGGGCTGGAATCGACTGAAACCTTTTTTTATCGCAAAAAAGCATAAGCCTGTACATATCATCCATCGTTTCGTAGGAACTTATTTCTATTCTTAAGTAATGGATGGCTGGCTTATCAACAGTGCACGTCCTTTAGCTCTTCTGGCTGAGGGACGTGTTTTTTGTTTATCTGCCTCAGACGTGGCTTTTCTTGTCAAAGAAAGGTGCGTATACTATAATGAAGCACAGTTAAAGATTTTAGCGATGCACAGTTTAACAGTTTAAAGGGGGAACGCGTCATGAGTTTACGTTATTTAACCGCGGGGGAAACGCATGGTCCCCAGCTAACTGCCATTGTAGAGGGTATGCCGAGTAATTTAAAATTGGATTTTGAGGAATTGAATTTTCAGTTGCACCGTCGTCAGAAAGGATATGGACGGGGGCGGCGTATGCAGATTGAAAAAGATACGGCGAAGATTGCTGGTGGCGTACGTCACGGATATACCACAGGTGCACCAATTGCACTAGTTGTGGAAAATAACGATTGGAAGCACTGGCAGAATATTATGAATATTGAGCCTATTGAAGGCAGTGATGAAGAAAAGCGTCGGGTTCATCGGCCGCGTCCGGGTCATGCGGATTTGAATGGCGGAATGAAATACAACCTGAAGGATCTTCGTAACGTGTTGGAACGCTCCAGTGCACGGGAAACAGCAATTCGTGTGGCATGTGGCGGGTTGGCTCGTCAATTGCTGGCTGAGTTCGGGATCAAGGTGGCAGGTCAGGTCATCCGCATTGGTGAAATCGAAGCTCCTTATCGCGATTTGCCGATTGATGAACTGATTGCCGTAACAGAAGCTTCTTCGGTAAGAGTAACCGATCCAGAAACGGAGAAGAAAATGGAAGCCTACATTGACCTGATCAAGCAAGAAGGTGACTCCGTCGGTGGTGTAGTGGAATGTATCGTGGAAGGTGTTCCGATTGGTCTGGGCAGTCATGTACAGTATGATCGGAAGTTGGATGCACGTATCGCACAAGGCGTCATGTCGATCAATGCATTTAAAGGTGTGGAAATCGGCATTGGGTTTGAAGCAGGAGAATTGCGCGGTTCACAGGTGCATGACGAGATTTTATATGATGAGGAACGTGGATATCACCGTCGTACGAATCGTTTGGGTGGTTTTGAGGGTGGCATGACCAACGGAATGCCAGTGGTGGTTCGTGGTGTTATGAAGCCAATTCCCACACTTTATAAGCCGCTGCAAAGCGTTGACATTGATACGAAAGAAGCGTTCACTGCACAGGTTGAGCGTTCGGATGCATGTGCGGTACCAGCGGCAAGCGTAGTCATGGAGCATGTGGTAGCTTGGGAGATAGCCAAAGCTTTACTAGAGAAATTCGGCGGGGATTCAATTGAAGAAATCCGTGCGAATATTGCATCCTATGAACAACAACTGGAGCAATACTAAGATGAGTACGCTGACGGTACAGCTTGGCGAACGTTCTTATCCTATTCTTATCGGACGTGGGTTGTTGCATCAAGCCGGAGAGTCGTTGAAGGAACGAGGAATTGCACAAAAAAGCCCATTATTGATTGTTTCAGACGAAAATGTAGCGGGATTCTACTTGGCAACAGTGGAAAGCAATCTTCAAGAGGCGGGATACAGAACGGTATCATTTGTCGTTAAGCCAGGTGAAACATCCAAGTCGCTTGCTGTATTTGAGCAGGTCATAACAGCAGCCATTGAGGGCGGTTTGGATCGCAATTCAGCTGTTATCGCTCTTGGTGGTGGTGTGGTGGGTGATTTGGCTGGATTTGTGGCGGCATCTTATATGAGAGGCATCAAGTTCGTACAGGTTCCAACTACTATCCTTGCCCATGACAGCAGCGTGGGTGGTAAGGTCGGCATCAATCATCCTTTGGCGAAAAATATGATAGGAGCCTTTCACCAACCGGAACTCGTACTGTATGACGTAGATACGTTGTCAACATTACCTTCTCGCGAGGTATCTGCGGGGCTTGCTGAAATGATCAAGCATGGCTTGATCTGGGATGCTGATTTTGCTCAGTGGTGCCGTGAACATTCGACGGATTTGCTCGGACTGGATGCGACGGCACTGGAGTACGGGCTGGAGAAGGGATGCTCCATTAAAGCCGAAGTTGTATCACGCGATGAACGAGAAAATGATTTGCGCGCTATTTTAAACTTAGGCCATACGATTGGGCATGCGATTGAAGCGATTGCGGGGTATGGTGAGTTTTTACACGGGGAAGCCATTTCTATTGGTATGGTTGGCTCGGCACTACTGGGTGTGAAGCTGGGGGCAGATCCTTCTTTGGTAAACGAAACGAAGGAAATGCTGTCATCGCTGCGCTTACCGACTTCTCTTCCGTCACATCTCGATACAGATCGATTGCTCGAAGCGATGATGCATGACAAAAAATTCAAAGAAGGCAGCATTACTTTCGTTGTCCCACGCAGTATTGGGCGTGTGGAGGTTGTGAAGGATATTTCCGTCTCTTACATCCGGGAAGTCATTGAACAGTTAAAAGAGGAGGCGTAACGATGTACAATCGTGGAATTCGTGGCGCGACGACCGTGACGAATAATGAAGCAAACGAAATTTTGGAAGCAACAAGCCAACTACTGGAGGAAATTGTATCCTACAATGAAATTCAGCCAGAGGATATTAGTAATGTATGGATAACGGTGACCCATGACCTGGATGCTGCCTTTCCAGCCATGGCCATCCGTCAGCTTGACGGCTGGGACATGGTTCCGCTCATGTGTGCATTAGAAATTCCTGTGGCTGGTAGCTTGCCCAAGTGCATCCGTTTGATGGTACAGGTGAATACCGATAAATCTCAGCGTGAAATGAAACATGTATATTTGAACGGAGCACAGATGCTAAGACCGGATCTGGCTTCCCAAGGGAAATAATCGTCCATTTTTTAAGTTGATGGTTGCCAAAGTAACATTCCATGAGATATAGTGTGTGTAGCAGAGTTGAGTAGAGTAGAGTTAGCCAGAGCAGAGTTGAGATGAGAAGAGTGTAGTCTAGCCAATTCCATATGAGATTACAGAGACCAGCGGTAGCGGGTAAGCTTTTGTCCATGAAGAGACCTTCTTCTATAGAGAAGCTTATTTGGGGTAACCTGCGCGGTTATGCAAAAGGGATAAGTGTATGCTTTTCTATTTGCTGTGATCATTTTACATATGGAGCATTCTTATAATTTCAATAACTGACAGCCTCTACCTTACGGGTAGAGGCTTTTTTATTCTCTCCATTGGGTTCTGCGCCAATTTGGAAAGGAAGTGATCTCATGTTAACGCCGCATGTGGAGCAAGTGATAGCGATGGCGAATGAATTTAACCTGATTCCTGTGTACAAAAAAGTGCTGGCTGATATGGAGACGCCGATTCGGATTTTCCGTCGGTATGCTGAGCGGGACCGTGCCTTTCTGCTGGAGAGTGTAGAGGGAGGCGAGCAGTGGGCGCGACATTCCTTCATCGGAACAGACCCATTTCTGATGGTCTCAGGTAAAAAAGGTCGATTGATTTTGGAACAACACGGTAAACGGCAAATATTAAGCGACAAGCCGATTGAAGCGCTCAAAGCATTACTTCGTAAATACCGTAGTCCGAAACTGAAAGACATGCCTCCATTTACAGGCGGGGCTATCGGATTTTTGGATATGACCTGCTTCAATACTACGAAAAGCTGCCAGAGCACTCGGTAGATGATTTGAATATGGATGATATTCGTTTTATGTTTTGCGATCAAGTCATTGTCTTTGATCATGTGAAACAGCAAATTTTGCTGGTTGGCAATGTTCATATAGGTGAAGGGTTCCGCGAGGAGGACATTCGTGCTGCTTATGCAGATGTGGAACGCAAGTTGGAGAACACGGCGCAGTATCTGCGCAAGCAGTCCCCACCGGAGCGATTAGGCTCTGCCTCCATTCCTGATGATGTGGAACTGGGTGAGATCCAATCCAATGTGACAAAGGAACAATTTATATCAAACGTGGAGCAGGCAAAGGAGTATATCCGCTCCGGTGATATTTTTCAGGTTGTACTGTCCCAGCGTTTTCACATCGATACAGAGGCCTCTCCACTACAGGTATACCGCGTGCTGCGCACGATGAACCCGTCGCCATATATGTATTATCTGAAAATGGATGACGAGATCATCGTAGGCACTTCGCCGGAGGCACTCGTCAAGGTGGAAAACGGCCGTGTAGAGACCCGACCGATTGCAGGAACGAGACCGCGTGGCGTAACGGAAACCGAAGATGCGGCGCTTGCTGAAGAATTGTTGAAGGATGAAAAAGAACGTGCAGAGCATCTGATGTTGGTAGATCTGGGAAGAAATGATCTGGGACGTGTATCCCAGTTTGGCACCGTAAAATGCGATACATTCATGGAGATTGAACGCTATTCCCACGTGATGCACATTGTATCGAATGTGTCGGGCGAACTGCGTGAGGACAAAGATTTCTTCGATGCTTTCCTGTCTTGCCTGCCGGCCGGCACCGTATCCGGAGCTCCAAAGCTACGGGCGATGGAGATTATTGCTGAGCTGGAGCGGGAAGCACGCGGAACCTATGCAGGAGCAATTGGATATTTGGGCTTCTCAGGCAATATGGATGCTTGCATTACGATTCGCACAATTGTGTTTAAAAAGAACCGGGCCTATGTCCAGGCAGGGGCTGGAATTGTGTGGGACTCCGTACCGGAAAGCGAGTATCAGGAGACGGTGAACAAAGCAAAGGCACTGCTGAAAGCAATCCGCACGGCGGAAGCGATGTTCCCAGCAACGACACAGCCTTACAACAGCGTCATCAACCAAGATTATTTGTACACTCCGTAACACACAAAAATCTGATTCTGAGGAGGAGACGACAATGGAACGACATGACATGATGCAAGTAGGGTTAAGCCGGATCATTGAGGGACAGCATCTTTCGCGTACGGAGGCCCGTAGCGTGATGGAACAGATTATGAGTGGGAGTGCTACACAGGCGCAAATCGGCGGGCTCCTGACGGCTCTTCGCCTCAAGGGAGAGACGGTAGATGAAATCACCGGTTTTGCCGAAGCAATGCGCAATTACGCTAGTCCAGTGCAAGCTGGAGAAGGGAACAGTCGTCTACTGGATACATGCGGCACCGGGGGTTCGGGTATTCACAAGTTTAATATTTCCACGATATCTGCTATTATCGCGGCTTCGGTTTCCGTACGGGTAGCAAAGCATGGCAACCGGTCTGCAAGTGGCCGTGCCGGAAGCGCTGATGTCCTGGAGGCACTCGGAGTCAACATTCATTTGACAAGTGATCAGGCGCGATCGTGTCTGGACCGCATTGGCATTTGCTTTTTATTCGCACAGCTGTATCATCCGTCTATGAAGCATGCCGCCGCGCCGCGCCGTGAGCTAGGTGTGCGGACAGTATTCAATATGCTCGGTCCATTGACGAATCCGGCTGGTGCGGATCGACAGCTGTTGGGCATTTATGATGCCGGCAAAACGGAAGTGATTGCCGAGGTATTGAACCAGCTCGGCTCCAAACGAGCCATGGTTGTCAGCAGTTTGGATGGACTAGATGAGATTAGTATTTCGGCTGCGACGCGAGTATCTGAGCTCAAGGACGGCAAGGTTCACACGTTCGAGCTTCATCCGTCCGATCTGGGTTTGCAGACACATTCTCTAGATCAGGTGTTAGGCGGCGATGCACAGGTTAACGCAGATATCATACGACGAATTTTGAACGGAGAGCATGGAGCCTATCGTGATGTTGTGTTAGCGAACGCAGGAGCATGTATTTATGTCTCAGGCGCAGCAGCTACCTTGACAGACGGAGTAGCGCGAGCAGCAGAAGCCATCGACTCTGGACTGGCACTTTCCAAGCTGGATCAATTAATACAAGCAACGGGGGAATATCAATATGTATCTTGATAAAATTGTGGTGACGAAGCGACAAGAAGTGGAGCAGCTTAAGCAGCATTTTGAGATTAATAAAGCCGAACGCTTAATTGCAGATTTACCTGTGACGAGAGGATTTGAAAATGCGATCGCCAGCGGACGCAACCGTCCGCTCGGGCTGATTGCTGAAGTAAAGAAGGCTTCTCCGTCCAAAGGGTTGATTCGACCCAATTTCCATCCGGTGGATATTGCGTGTGCATATGAGGGAGCAGGAGCCGATTGCATTTCTGTACTGACAGATGTTACGTATTTTCAGGGGAGTCCTGAATATTTACAGCAAATTCGCGATCAAGTGAAAATTCCGCTGCTGCGAAAAGATTTTATCATTGATGAACGGCAAATCTATGAAGCTCGTCTATTGGGAGCGGATGCGGTACTGTTGATTGCCGCGATATTGGAACCCCATGTTTTAGGGTCATTCTTGCAAATCGCCAAGGATCTTGGGCTGGATGCGTTGGTAGAGGTGCATGACAGTGAGGAACTTAAAGCAGTGCTGGATCTGGGTACAGCGACCTTAGTTGGTGTGAACAATCGCAATCTTCGGACATTTGAGACCCGTCTCCAGACGACAGAGGAGCTGATCTCACTGATCCCAAAAGGGGTTACATTCATCAGCGAAAGCGGCATTGCAGGACCGGAAGATGTTAAGTATCTGCATTCGGTAGGTGCGCACGGCATTCTGGTAGGGGAGCATCTGATGCGTAAGGAAGATGTAGGACAGGCTGTAGTCGAATTGATGGACGGGGTTAAAGCATGAACAAAACGGGCGTAAAAATTTGTGGACTTCAAAGCGTTGAAGTGCTAAAATCTATGGTAAACTTACCGGTCGATTATATAGGTTTTGTGTTTGCTGACAGCAAGCGCCGGATTGACGGCGCACATGCTGGAGAGTTGCTTCGCGTATTGGATGAATGGGCCTCGGGCAGCAGACCGCGCAGCGTGGGCGTATTTGTGAACCCTGACGATGCACTGTTAAACGATGTGATGGAGAAAGCACCATTGGATGTCATTCAGTTGCATGGACAGGAAAGTCCACAGCGCTGTCGGGAGCTTAAGGAACGTTTTGGCATACAGATATTCAAGGCTTGGTCTGTGGACAGCCAAGGGCAGACAGATCAGGGGAAGACCGAACACCGAGCAGACGAATTAGAGGCTTATGTCGGAACAATTGATGCTTTACTGCTGGATACATACGATCCCCTGTATGGCGGCGGTTCTGGAAAAACGTTTGCGTGGGATCGAATTCCCGCCTATCAGGCTTGGACTCATCAACACGGAATCCCTCTGTTTGTAGCTGGGGGGCTGACTGCCGATAACGCAGAAAAGCTGATTAGCGAGTATCATCCCGACGGGCTGGATGTTTCCAGCGGTGTAGAGACGAACGGAGTCAAGGACATTGCAAAAATCACAGCATTCGTAGAAAGGGTGAAGCAGGCATGACACAATTACCTGATAACAACGGACGTTTTGGAACATTTGGCGGACGTTTTGTACCGGAAACGTTGATGAACGCACTGATTGAATTGGAGGAATCCTACCGAAAATACGCGGATGATCCTGAATTTAAAGCAGAGTTGAACGGACTTCTAAAAGACTATTCGGGTCGGGAAACTCCGCTTTATCATGCGGAGCGTCTGAGCCAACATCTGGGCGGGGCAAAAATTTACTTGAAGCGCGAAGATTTAAACCATACTGGCGCCCACAAAATTAATAATGCATTGGCCCAGGGATTGCTGGCGAAGCGTATGGGAAAACAGAAGGTCATTGCCGAAACAGGTGCAGGACAGCATGGTGTCGCAACGGCTACCGTAGCTGCATTGCTCGGATTGGAATGCAAAGTGTTTATGGGCGAAGAGGATACGGTTCGCCAGCAGTTGAACGTATTTCGGATGCAGCTTTTGGGTGCGGAAGTGATTCCGGTGACATCGGGTACACGTACACTTAAGGATGCCGGGAATGAAGCTTTACGTTATTGGGTGAGCCATGTTCATGACACGTTCTATATTTTGGGTTCGGCTGTCGGTCCGCATCCGTATCCGATGATGGTACGGGATTTCCAGCGTGTGATAGGCGATGAAACACGCCGTCAGATCTTGGAGAAGGAAGGCAGACTTCCGGATGTTGTTGTGGCAGCGATCGGTGGCGGAAGCAATGCTATCGGTATGTTTTATCCTTTCATAGAGGATCAAGGTGTTGCTTTGATTGGCGTGGAGGCTGCTGGTAAAGGCGTCGAGACGGAATTCCATGCAGCTACCATGAGCAAGGGAACACAAGGGGTCTTCCAAGGCTCTATGAGTTATCTACTTCAGGATGAGTACGGACAAGTGCAGCCTGCGCATTCCATCTCGGCTGGACTGGATTATCCAGGTGTTGGACCGGAGCATTCATACCTAAAAGATATTGAGCGGGCCAAATATGTCCCGATTACTGATCAGGAAGCGCTGGATGCACTTCAGCTCCTTTGCCGTACCGAAGGAATACTGCCTGCATTAGAGTCGGCACATGCCGTTGCACAGGTCGCCAAGCTGGCACCTACGTTGACTTCAGATGATATTATCGTTATTTGTTTGTCTGGGCGCGGGGATAAAGATGTGGACTCCATTATCAAGTATTTAGGGGGAAATCCGTCATGAATTTAATTGATCAGGCGTTTGAACGCCTTAAACATGAAGGCAAAACGGCATTAATTCCTTTTCTGACGGTAGGCGACCCGGATGTGGATACCACGATAGAGATCATTCGGCAGTTAGAGTCAGCCGGAGCCGATATATTGGAACTAGGCGTACCTTATTCGGACCCGTTGGCTGACGGCCCTGTGATTCAGCGTGCGTCTGAACGTGCACTGAAACGGCAAATTTCAATCCGCACCTGTATGGAGACAGCGTCTCTGGCTAGGGCGGCAGGTTCAAGCCTGCCTTTTATTCTGTTCACGTATTATAATCCTGTATTGCAGATGGGGATGGATGCTTTCTTTGCAGGCTTGCAGGAGCACGGTATCAGTGGTCTGATTATTCCGGATCTTCCGCTTGAAGAAGCAGAGGAACTGGGAGGACGGGCAGCAGAGGTAGGTGTGCATCTGATTCCGCTGGTAGCCCCAACGTCTGAACAACGGATCGAACGAATTGCCCGTCAGGCCCGAGGATTTGTGTACTGTGTATCTTCGCTGGGTGTAACCGGAGAAAGAGCTTCTTTTTTTGAAGGTATAGAGGGCTTTATCGCGCAGGTCAAACGGCATACGGATGTTCCGGTGGCGATAGGCTTTGGTATTTCAAATCGTGAGCAGGTTGTCCGGTTTTCAGACATTTGCGATGGAGTTGTGGTTGGCAGTGCCATTGTGCGACAGGTGGAGGAAGCCATTCCATTGCTGGAGGATTCTGCACGCAGAGAAGAAGGGCTTTTGCAAATTCGCGATTTTGTGGCACAATTAAAGCAGTAATGGGTGTCAAATATAAAATATTTAATTTAGTTCTGATTGGATAGAGGAGGAAGGGGCATGCAACCTAAACCGCATATTGTACATTTGCCAGTATATCAGCCCGGTAAACCGATTGAGGATGTGAAACGTGAGCTGGGACTCGATGAAGTAATCAAGCTCGCCTCAAACGAGAATCCGTATGGCAGCTCTCCCAAAGTGTTGCAGGCCATTCAGCAGGAGTTTGCTAACATCAGTGTATATCCTGACGGAAGTGCAGTTGCTCTGACACAGGCACTAGCTAAACGGACGGGATTAAAAGAAGAACAATTTATCTATGGCTGTGGCTCTGACGAAATTATTGCGTTGATTACGCGTGCATTCCTTCTTCCAGGGGAAGAAAGTATCATGGCTGATCAGACATTTTCCGTCTATAAAAGTAACGTGGAAATTGAGGGAGCAGTTGCAGTTGAGGTGCCTTTGCGTGACGGTGTACATGATTTGGATGCCATGCTGTCTCATATCAATGACCGTACAAAAATTATTTGGATCTGTAATCCAAATAATCCGACGGGAACGATTGTACCCGAAGCTGAGCTGATTGCGTTTCTGAACCAAGTGCCAAAGCATATCATGGTGGTGCTGGATGAAGCCTACGCTGAGTTTGTAATAGATCGTTCGTATCCAGACGGCATTCGCTTGTTGTCAGCTTATGAAAATTTGGTTGTACTGCGTACCTTCTCCAAAATCTATGGTCTGGCTTCGCTACGTATCGGATATGGTATGGGAGCCGAGGCAACCATTCGCTTGATCAATCAGGTTCGTGAGCCGTTTAATACTTCACGGGTTGCACAGGCTGCGGCCATTGCTGCCTTGGAAGATCAGGAATTTGTTCAAGAATGTCGGGATCGTAATGCAGAGGGTAGAGCTTATTTGCAAAATGAGCTGAAGCGTCTGGGCCTGGAGTCTTTCCCCGCACATGGTAATTTTATTATGCTGGATGTACGTCGTCCATCCGGTGAGGTATTTCAGGAGTTGCTTCGTAAAGGTGTGATTATTCGCGCAGGTCATCACAAATATCCGACATATATTAGGGTGTCGGTTGGATCACAGCCGCAAAATGAGTTGTTTATTCGTGTGCTGGAACAGGTCCTGGGGGCGGAAGCGGCGAAAGTACGCCTATAATTTCCGCAGATGGGATTTGATAATAGATGAAGATTGCCATTTTCGGCGTGGGACTGATTGGC
The DNA here is from genome assembly GCF_015710975.1 of Paenibacillus polymyxa. Taxonomy (NCBI): domain Bacteria; kingdom Bacillati; phylum Bacillota; class Bacilli; order Caryophanales; family Paenibacillaceae; genus Paenibacillus; species Paenibacillus polymyxa. The sequence continues at coordinate 4,266,191 of NZ_CP049783.1, forward strand.
GGGTCCCTCGCACTTTGTTTTAGAGGGAAGCCGGATATTACTGTGGTCGGTCATGCTCATCTTCCTGAACTGATAGAACCGATGCTAAGCCGTGGTGTCGTGGACACCGCGACTCTTTCGGTTGAAGAGGCGGTCAAGGATGCCGATTTTATTTTTTTATGCGTACCGGTTGGTTTACTGGAGCATTATCTCGAATTGTTAAGCAAGTTACCGCTTAAAGCGGGGTGTATTATTACCGACGTAGGTAGCACGAAATCGGCGATTGCCAAAAAGGCATCAGAAATATCTTTGCACAATGCTTACTTTATCGGGGTCATCCGATGGCTGGCTCGGAGCGTTCCGGTGTCAAGGCCGCTTCTGCGTTGTTGTTTGAAAATGCATATTATGTGCTTTCCCCTGCAGAGGGTGTGCCTGAGGAAGCTTACAGCTCGCTGGAGCGTTTGTTGAAATATACCGGTGCTCATGTTGTGCGTGTCCAACCTGATATGCATGACGATATTGTCGGTGCGATTAGCCATCTTCCACATATTATTGCAGCAGCGCTGGTGAATCAGGTACGAAAGCACAATGATGAAAATCCGTTGTACCGTACATTGGCTGCTGGTGGGTTTCGTGATATTACACGGATAGCCTCTAGTGATCCGGTTGTGTGGCGGGACATTTTGCTGAGTAATCGTGATGTTTTACTGGGCCTGTTGGAAGAATGGAATGGGCAGATTGAGCGTTTTACTCACTTGCTGAGAACACAAGACGGAGAGGGAATTGCTGACGAATTTTTGACAGCAGGGCATTTCCGCAGTGAACTGCCAGAGCGTCGTAAAGGAGTTATTGTCTCTACGTTTGATCTGTATATTGATGTACCGGATACCCCAGGGATTATCGGAAGAATTGCAATGGAACTAGGAAATCACAGCATTAATCTGAGCAATATGCGAATCATTGAAAGTCGGGAGGATGTTCCTGGCATCATGAGGCTTTCCTTCCGTCAAGAGCAGGACTGGGAGCGTGCCAAAACCTTACTGGATTCGATGGGCTATAAAGTGGTGGTATAAAGGGTGAAGAAAGTATGTGTGTTTGTTAAGGAGATACTCCGCTCCGCGATTCATTTGATCTTACGATCGCTGTTGCAGGGGGATTCTTTGGACGATTTGAAATCTTTAAAGGAAAGAATCCCCCTGCAAAGGCGAGCGCTACGCTTCTCCAGATTCAAATGAATCGCTCCGCTACGGACCGCCTTAAAAGCATCATACTTTCTGGAGTGAAGTAGTAAGAAAAGATTTAAAGCGGGCTAAGGTTCTCTTCCCGCTTTTTTGTTATTTGAAGAGTCGATGGAATGGTCCTTTACAACTTATTAATAAAGAAAAAAAGACCACCCGGGTAAAGCCCCGGGTGGTAGCTACTTTTAGTAAAGTAGCTGAGTAGGATAGGAGTGGAGAGAAACCATACTGTACTTTTATTATATGTATACGTTTTCATTTTGTCAATATTTTTTTAAAGCGTTTTCTTTTTGTTTAATTATCCTTATTGGTGCTCTAAATGAAACACTTTAATTGGATTTGTCATTTATCTTGAATAAACTTAAAATCCATTGAAAAGCGGTTTAAATGAATTAGCTGCCAGCGTTAGGGAGCCTTTGATGGAAATCGTGGGGATTTTGGACTTTTTTACTGGCGGCCATTTTGTGGTACAATGGGTAAGTCCATTTTGGATATTGAATATTGTTGGGGATAGCACCGTTAATGTTGGCACTACATAGGGTAAGAAAATAACAAATGTTCCATGATGCTGTTTCATCCATTTGCGCAGAGGGCGCAACTTTTTTTGGCCTGTTCGGTATATATAGACAGAATCGGACGGGAAAACAGCACATGTATGGGCGAGGAGGGTCTCACTCGGATGATGACAGATTCCCAGATGATTCAGGAAATCAAACAAGGTAATGTTGAGGTTTATTCAGAATTAATGAGGCGGCACCAACGTAAAATTTTAGCTTTTGTTTATCATATGCTGAAAAGTTCGAACCTGGAAATGATTGCTGAGGACTTATGCTCGGAGACGTTTTATAAAGCGTATCGGAGCCTGCATTCTTTTCGCGAGGTAGATGCATCGTTCTCCACTTGGCTATATACAATTGCACGCAATACGGTGCTAAGTGAGCTTCGCAAGCACCGTAGTGGTCAGGTTCCATTGGAAGAGAGCGGTTATGTACCGGTAGCTCCATCGGATGTAATTCCGGAGCAGGCTGTTCTTCGCGGTGAGAAGGTAGAGATGGTTCGTGAAGCAATCAACAGATTGCCTGAGAAGCAGCGATCTGCGCTGATTTTGCGTGAATATGAGCAATTAGATTATCAGGAGATTGCGACTATTTTAGGACAGACGGTCAGTGCGGTGAAGTCATTGCTTTTCCGGGCAAGAACCAGTGTGAAGACGCAGTTGGAGCCTTATTTTTTTGAGCCTCTCTATGAGGAAAACGAAGGGATGAGCAGCCAATGAAATCCAGGGACGCTGAGGATTTGTTCGCTACAGGCAAAAATGTATCGAAACAAGACTCGGAGCGCAGACGGGCCAAAAGCTCGTCTGCCGGGTGGGAGCATGGTTCGGAAGAGAATGATTGGAATTTGTCAAAAGAAAGTCGATCGGCTATTCGTGATATTTCCTTTGAAATAACAGATGATAAGCTAGAGGCAATGAATCGTAGAGTCATGGATCGAATTTATGAAGAATCACCGTGGCTTGTTCCGGGCGAGCATCGACGTGCGCGTGTGAACCCAGCAGCCCGTAAGTATATGTCTGTATGGATCGCCGGCTTCTTGGCCGTATTTTTGTGCAGCTTTTTGTTTTTGAACTGGAATGGAAGCTCCTCTCAGGAAAATCCCCCCAAGCGGCTCCTGTCATGGACACGGGTATTTTACCGACAGGCCTGCTGGAAACTACAAGTACATCTCCACAGTATCAATACCACATTAAAGATGTGAATAGTGGCATTATGGATCCGCTGGTTGCAAGCATTGTTCCTACTTACCCGCAATACTGGATGTTGTTGTCTGTATTGGCACTTGCGCTTGCTTTATTTTCTCTGGGCTGGATCCATCGGACGAGAAGAGTTAGAAATTAGCTGGCAGATGGGCTCCATATAAAATTCATTATATGCCTGAATAACACAACAGCGGAGGACTGACACAATGCTTATTGGCTTGATCAGACATGGATTGACGGATTGGAATGCGGTAGGTAAAATCCAGGGGCACAGTGATATTCCGTTGAATGAGGAAGGGCGTCGGCAGGCACGCTTGCTGGCAGAACGATTGAAGGAAGAGCCTTATCAATGGGACGGGCTTATTACAAGTAGTCTCTCCAGAGCGAAAGAGACGGGGGATATTATTGCCTCTGACCTGCATTTGCCATTGCTGGAACCTGATGATCGACTAAGAGAACGTGCTTATGGTCAGGTCGAGGGGATGACACAGGCCGAACGTGAAGAGAAGTGGGGAGTTGACTGGCATCTGCTGGATTTAGGGCAGGAAAGCGATGCAGATCTTCAGCTTCGTGCGCTAGCTTTTATGGAGGCTCTTTGGACGGAAAATCGGGACAAGAATCTGTTGATCGTTTCCCACGGCGGTTTTTTGGCTAATTTGTATAAGGCTCTGTATCAGGAAAAATTTACAGAACGAATTGGCAATTTGTCACTAAGTGTACTCCAGCGTGAGGATGCGGACTGGGAACCGCTTTTATATAATTGCACGAAGCATTTGCAAGAGAAAAAGTGACTGCAACTCCAATGCTTTGTGAAAGACCACGGCTTCTACTCATCGTAGAGTCGTGGTCTTTTTGTTTTTTAATTATACCTTTGCAGAAAAAGAGGTTTAGAGTCTGAAGATTCCGTCAAAGCTGTGGGTACAACAGGTAAGAATCATTTCCGGATGACAGTCCAGTGACGAGGCGATGGAACAATGAATCTGGCGGATATGCTGACATTTGCGGATATTGTGCATTTGAACAGAATCGCAGTGTATTACGATTGTGACTGCAAACCTAATTCCAAGCATGAGTTGATCCAAGGGATTTTGACAAAGCTCGGCAGTAGTAGTTTTTTTGAGACGCAGGTCAAGGAGCTGAGGTTGTCAGAGGTAAGGTTTTTGAATGCGCTATTGTTCGATGACCGACCTTATTTCAGTATGGAGGAATTGATTGCGATTGCCAAACAGTCTGTCGAGCAGGACGGAGATGCTGGTGAGCGACCACGAGATATTGTGACCCGTCTACGTTCTAGCGGCTGGTTGTTCAATGGTTCAACGCACAATACGAGATATTTGTACCAAATTCCTTCGGATATGAAGGAGCGCTTTCGGCGTGTTATGGTACATGACTTTCAAAACGGAATGATCCGGGTAAGCGAACCGTCGTCGTATCGGGATGAAGGGCATCTACTGGCGGAGGATTTACGGCTTTTCCTTCAATATATGAGGCAGCATGAGGTTCTGCTTAATCCTGAGGGAGCTTGGTACCGTCGCAATCAGCAGCAGCTAATGGAGCATTTGCACATTGCGGAGCCGTTATTGGGTAAAGGAGGATGGCGTTTTGGCTATGGTTCCTCTTTTAAGTTTTATCCGGATCGAATGGCATTACTGTATGATTACGCCCGGCACTCCAAGTATATTGAGGAGAAGGGAGACCGGGTTGAGCTGACCGCAAAAGGGGAGGCGCAACAGGAACTCGCAATTGAGGATGAAATGATACAGCTATTCAGGTTTTGGTTAAGATTGTATAAAGGAGCCGTACCCAATCTGCTTTCACTAGTCTACTGGATTGGAGAATGTGCCAGGCCATGGACTTCCTCAGAGTCGCTTTTTGTGCATATCGGCCCACTGATCCGACCGTTTTACTATGATACCTCCCGTTCGGTCTTTGATCAGAGGATTATACGAATGATGCTTCACTTGGGTATGCTTCGACAAGGTGAGCATCCGACAGGACCCTCTGTACAAATGACGGCCTGGGGGCAGAAGTTGGCGGGAGAGTGCCGTCTTGGGCGAAACGACTCGGGTATACAGCTCCATTGACAAGCAGTACACATATTGATAGAATTTCACCCAAAATATGAGAGGGTGAAGTTGATGCTAATTCACTACAACGGAAACTTGCCACAACTCCATTCATCTGTCTATGTGGCAGAAGGAGCAAAAATCGTCGGAAAAGTAACGATCGGCCAAGATTCCTCCGTATGGTTTAATGCCGTACTGCGCGGGGATATGGCGCCTATCATTATCGGTGAACGCTGCAATATTCAGGACGGTGTCGTGGGACATGTGAACACGAATCAGCCCCTGTTGCTGGCGGATGATATTTCGGTAGGACATGCTGCCATTATCCACGGTTGTACGATAGGCAAAGGCACTTTAATTGGTATGGGGGCCATTGTACTCAACGGAGCGGAGCTTGGTGAATATGCTTTAATAGGAGCAGGGTCGGTCGTTACGGAAAATACCAAAATACCACCCTATACTCTTTCTATCGGTACACCTGCCAAAGTGGTGCGCGAATTGACAGATGCAGATTTGCAGCGGATGTCACGAACGACACTCAGCTATGTGGCGAAAGGAAAAGAATATAGGATCTCTTAAACTCATGTTGGAGGTGCATCCTATGGATAAAATGAAGGTTACTTATGAGGTAATGTTGGGCCTGTCTGCTGAGATGGTTTTGGACGAGGCATTACGTAAACACCGGAGTGAAAAACTCTACAAGGATATTGATGAGGCGTTAGCCTCCGGAGATGAAGTAGCTTTTCGTCATCTTACGGATGAGCTGAAAGCAATGAGTTAGACCGCTTTTGGTAAGCTTAAGGTGGTCATTTTGACCAAGCGCCAGTTCGAGATTATATCATCAAACCTGACTGTAACGGCGGTCAGGTTTTTTTGATACGCTTGGATATGATATAGTCATTGTAGGATAGTGCCTGTACAAGGCAACTGTCGTATGAACGGAGGATGAAGGACGTGTCGTTATCTTATTTGTGGAGCCGGTCGTTCTTGACGAGCCGGCCCTTTTTGTGGCTGCTGTTCTGGTGTAATTTAGTTGGAACGGTGTATGGGTACATATGGTATGGGGGACAGCTGGAATATACACTGAATTATCACCCGGCGTGGCAGATTGTATTTGTGCCTGATAGTCCGACGGCCAGCCTATTTTTTACAATTTCAATAGCATTTTTGCTCTATCCTCCGCATTTCAAAAGCTTGAAGGTCATTCGCCAGATCATGGAAGCATTGGCTGTCGTTACGAGTGTAAAGTACGGCATTTGGGCTTCGGCTATTATTTTGTGGGGAGTTGCGCAGGGGGGACCTATGGTATGGCAGGATTGGATGCTGATAGCATCTCACACAGCAATGGCGGTCGAAGCATTACTGTTTGTACGGTTTTTTAGCTGCAAATGGATTGCTTTATGCTTAGCCGCACTTTGGACATTGTTAAATGATACGATGGATTATACCTATGGCATATACCCTTATCTTCCCAGGACGCTAACGGATAATGTGACGCAAGTGCGTACTTTTACCTACATGCTGACCCTTGTTAGTATTGTAGCGGCATGGCTTGCCATGCTAGCACGCAATCGAAAGGTATCGTCTTATCGTGAACTAGCTTGAGTCTTTTGAATGGAGAAATAGAGATGCATATCGTTATAAATCAGAAGGAATATGTATTCCAAAAAGGCATCCGTGATGATCACAAAATAAAAGCAAGCTTTAATTATTTAGCAAAACAGAGTTTTGGTTTTGATTTTGAAACCTGGTTTCAATTGGGGGATTGCAAACTACAGGAATCAAGGTTTGAGTCGGTTTTTAGTAGAGCAAGCGCTGAAAGATTGGCATGGCAATTGTGACGGTATCTGTGACGGTATCTATCTGTTTGGAAATGATAGTGTGAAGGATTTTTATCCTAGATTCGGCTTCGCTTCGGCACCTGAGTATCAATGTAGTCGGAAGGCACCTACCAGCAACCTAAACATAAAGATTGATCAATTAAATATGGAAGAAATGCCGGATTTGCAGTTGTTGAAAATGAAGAGTGCTGACTTCAATCCGTATTCACTTTTTTCTGCGGAAAACAATGAGTGGTTGGTTTTATTTTATAGTACGTTATTTTTTAAAGACAAGTTTTTTTGGCACATACCTCAATACGATACGATTGTTGTTGCAGATTTCGAAGGAGATACGATGAACTGTTACGATATTTTTGGAGCGAGGCGACATTCCTTATACTACACTGTTTTATATGACTAAGCACCCAAACAGATGTAATGAAAATCCACTTATGTTTCCTGTTTTGTCCAGAGCATAGCCGGTTTCGAATGATTCACCTAAAGCCAGTTCTAGTCCCGTTAACCTTGCCATACAGTAAGGTGAGGAGGGATGTCCCATGATTAGGGGTCGGGGGGTTCGTATTACGTTACGTGTGGTTTCGAGTATTGTGTTATCCATGGTCCTGCTGCTGTCCGTCTACGTCCCTCCAGGTATGGCAGAAGCGCGCGATCAGCCAAAACCCGAAGGTAATAGCAAGGAAATTGAAGAACTGGATCATGTAGCTGCGACACTGTACCGTGACGTAATGGACGGGAATATTGAAAAAGCGCGTGCGGATGTAGCCGAGGTGAGCAGATGGTTCAGCACTGGACAGGTACAGGCCGCGCTATCTGTAGAGGCCATTCATGCTCTATCCGGCAGCATCCTGGAGGTGCAGCAAGCTACACAGTCGGTTCAAGCATCACCGGATGAATGGGTGAAGGCAGCGGCCAATTTACGGCTTGCGACAGATGCGCTTGCGCACCCGCGCCAGCCTTTATGGCAGCAGTATTATAAGATTTTAAGAGAAGATGTTAGCGGCTTGAATAACCAGTTTGCTAAAGGGAATATGAAGGGATTCAAAGCTGGAACCGCAGTTCTAGAGGATCACTATGAAACGATCCGTACAGCAGCATTGATCCAGGGCAGAACAACCGAGGTCGTGCGGACTGATTCCTGGATTTCCTACGTCAAAGGATTGGGGGATCAGCAAAATGCAGATGCCTCAGCGATTAGAGGAGCACTGGACCAGGGCAACCCGACGTTGAATGCCTTGTTTGGACGTGAAAAAGACGCTACCGCACTGGCACCATTTATCCCGCGTGAGAGTGAGCGCCGGGCTGAATTGGCTATCGGCATGATTGTGCTGTTGGCGCTGGCCTATGCAGGTTATCGTAAATATCGGGCTGGTTTCACTGGGTAATGATGAAAGTTTGAACATTCGCATCGCTGGCTGTGGAGCCGTTCATAGATGTCAGCCCATTGCCCGGATTACCGGGCTATTCCTCTTTGAACCCCTCGCCATGTACATCATGCACATCCTGAATGATGATAAACGCCCGTGGATCAACTGATTTAACAATTTGATGCAGTCGTCTTATTTCCTGACGGGACACGACACAATAGGCAACATGCTTGGCCTGTTTGGAAAATGCACCTACAGCCGGAATAATGGTAACTCCACGATCCATGTCCCTGGTAATAATATCTGCAATGTCCATCGTATGGTCGCTGATAATCATAAAGGCTCTGGCAGAGTAGGCCCCTTCTTGTATAAAATCAATAATCTTGGACGCGATGAACACAGCCACTAATGTATATAGAATTTTTTCTTTGGGTATGTAAAGTAATGAAGCGCCGATAATGACAATATCAATGACCAGTAGAATTCTTCCCATACTCCAGCCAAACTTCCGGTTTAAAATACGAGCGATAATATCCGAGCCTCCAGTAGTGCCGCCAAAGCGAAACACAATACCTAACCCGGCCCCAAGCGTAACCCCTGCATATAATGAAGAAAGTATAAAATCGTGTTCAGTCTGAAAGGTCCCCATCCATCCGAGATGAATCATTTTTTCAAACAACCACAAAAAGAATGTGAGCGACCCGATACCAACCCCCGTGTATATAATCTGCTTGCCCCCAAGCATTTTCCATCCAATCAAAAATAATGGAATATTCAGTAACAAAGTGGAGAGAGAAGGTGAAATCGAAAAAGCATAATTTAGCAGCAGGGTGATCCCTGTAATACCGCCTTCCATCAGTTTACTGGGTATAATAAAATAAAGCAGACCGAATGCATAGATGGCGGTGCCAAATACGATGGGCAAAATCAATTTAAGCTGTTCCATGGACTTGGATATTTTCATATGATCCCTCACAGTAGCAGTTTAAGGCTGTGCGACTACATACAATTTTTTGCTAAATCGCAGACCCTTATGTTTAGTATACCTTTTTGCGGCATCTTTAAAAGACAGATGACTGCAAGTTGGGTTCGCTAGTTCACAATTAAAAAAAATTTGTTTTAAAATGTGCTTTACGATAACATATGAATAAACCTGCACATGGGGGGATTGCGTGTTTCATGGAAAAATCGTTAGATGAAATTCAACGTGAGGTGGACCAGTACATCTCTCAATTTAAGGAAGGGTACTTTAGTCCTTTGGCCATGTTGGCCAGGATGTCCGAGGAAGTCGGTGAACTGGCGAGGGAAGTCAATCACTCCTTTGGTGAGAAGCCGAAAAAAAAGGATGAGGCGGACAATTCCATTGAGCTGGAGCTGGGGGATATTTTGTTCATCACTGTTTGCTTTGCGAACTCACTGGGTATCAATTTGACTGAGGCACATGATAAGGTTATGCATAAATTTAACACGCGTGACGCGAATCGCTGGACCAAAAAGGACACCGATTAGGCGTTTTGTACATATGCTGTACCAAACCGGTTACCCGGAGGTGCAGTGTCATGAAGGCGGAGGAATACGTTCAGAAAGCTTATCAGTGCATTTTGCAGAACGATTTTGAGCAGGCGGTGGAATGGTTTGAAAAAGCGATTTCAGCCCAGCCTGATCATGCGGAGCATTATTTCCGTTGCTCGGTTACCTATGCTCGCAGTGGACGATTGGAGCAGGCCCTGGCATATGCAGAGCATGCGGTCCGTCTCGCTCCACAGCAGGATGAATATGTTCTCCATCTGCATGCGCAGGAAGCCAGGCAGTATACAGAAAAAGCCAGAAAAATGCTGGAGGTCGACAGAGCTACGCCACAGATGCGCCAGGATGCGATTTTGCTGCTCGAACGGGCAATTTCCCTTGATCCGTTATGTGGTGACGCATTTTTACTGCTCGCTTTGATTTATGACGAATTGAATGAATATAAGCTGGCTGTGCAGGCTGCTCGTGAGGCTGCAGCGCTGTTTCCTCATAATGTGCAGCTTGCCAACCTCATGAAGAAATTATGCCAACAGATGAATGAACAAATCTAGCACAAATGGATGCATAAGGAGTTGTAGGGATATGTCAGAACCAATAAAAGTGGCTGTCGTTGGAGCAGCAGGACGTATGGGCCGTGAGGTGGTCAAATTGGTTCTTCAGGATGAGGAACTACAGCTTGTAGCCGCAGTGAACAGAACACACGCCGGCAGTGATGCCGGCCTTCTCGTTGGACTACCGGAAGCTGGTATCGCTATTATGGAGGATGTAGAGCAGGCTTTACTGGAGAGCCGAGCCGATGTCATGGTTGACTTTACGGGGCCGCGTTTTGCGTACGCACATACAGCGCTTGCTATTAAGCATGGAGTTCGTCCAGTTATCGGTACGACAGGGTTTACTCCTGAACAAATTGATGAACTGGACAAGCAGTGTCGTGAGCAACAAATTGGTGGTCTAATTGCGCCCAACTTTTCGATCGGCGTCATTTTGATGATGCGGTTTGCGGCTCAGGCAGCGAAGTATTTCCCACATCTGGAAATCATCGAATATCATGGTGACCAAAAATTGGACGCGCCCTCAGGTACAGCCATTAAGACTGCTGAACTGATCGCCGAGCAGCGTCAGGAGCTACGACAAGGCAACCCGGAAGAGGAAGAAACGCTAGAAGGATCGCGTGGCGGTTATTATCAAGGCTTCCGCATTCACAGTGTCCGTCTTCCCGGTGTGTTCGCACAGCAAGAAGTCATATTTGGAGGATTTGGACAATCTCTGAAAATTCGTCAGGATTCATATGAACGGGCTGGATACATGCCTGGTGTTAAAATCGGTATCCAGAAGGTAATGGAGCAGCCGGGGCTTGTATATGGTTTTGAACATTACATTGATTAAGAATATACGAATGAATTGATGAATGGAATTATAGAATGAGGCAGGAGGAATTTTGAATGTTAAAGATTGCATTTATAGCGCATGATCGCAAAAAGGATGAAATGGTTAATTTTATTACGGCATATGAGCATGTTTTTACAGATCACCAATTATATTCAACAGGTACAACAGGTCAGCGCATTATGGAGCAAACCAAGCTTCAAATTCACCGCTTCATGTCTGGGCCGCTTGGTGGAGATCAGCAAATCGGGGCTATGGTTGCGCAAAATGACATGGACTTGATTATATTTTTGCGTGATCCACTCATGGCACAGCCGCATGAGCCGGACATTAGCGCATTATTACGTCTGTGTGATGTACAGGGGATTCCTTTGGCAACCAACGTTGCAACTGCTGAAATACTGGTTAAAGCGCTAGATCGTGGCGATTTTGCTTGGCGTGAACTGGTACATAAATATAAACCGGGCATTGACCAGCAGGGTGATCTAAAATGACGCTGGACATCCTGATTTTTGGAGCCCATGCCGACGATGCAGAAATAGGAATGGGAGGCACGATTGCCAAGCATACAGCCGCTGGGTTAAAGGTGGGGGTGTGCGATTTGACACGGGCTGAAATGTCATCTAATGGTGATGTGGATACTCGTATGGCAGAAGCTGAACACGCTTCAAAAGTGCTCGGGCTGGCTGTGCGGACGAATTTGGGTCTGCCTGATCGTGGGTTATATGTAACTCCTGAACATGTAGCTGCAGTTACAGCAGAAATCAGACGCCATGCACCAAAAATTGTATTTGCTCCTTATTGGGAGGATCGGCATCCGGATCATGTCATGTGCAGCAAGCTAGTAGAGGAAGCTGTGTTTAACGCCAAGTTGAGACGCTTTATGCCAGAAAGTCCTGCGGTACAGGTAGAGCAATTATATTTTTATTTTATTAATGATATCGGCAGAACGGACTTGATCGTGGACATTACCGAGCATTATGAAGCCAAGGAACAGTCGTTGTTGAGTTATGTTTCGCAATTTCAGGCAGCGCCTGGGAAGGATACGGTATCCACACCACTGAATCAGGGGTATGTGGAACGTGTAAAAGCTCGGGACTCGTTGTTGGGTCAACGTAAACTGATTTCATATGCAGAAGGATTTGCGTCCAAAACGCCATATCTGGTTAAGCTATTCAAATAAGGACTATATACTTACGCATGTTGTAGAATGCTGAAATACATGGGCATACGAGTGATTATGGATGGACGGAAGGAGGCAGCTTAGCTTGAATGACAAACTGAAAATTGGGATTACCTGTTATCCGTCGCTGGGTGGCTCTGGCGTTGTGGCTACGGAGCTGGGCAAGTTGCTGGCAGAAAAAGGGCATGAGGTTCATTTTATTGCCAATAGCATTCCGTTCAGATTAGGCGGGGCGTTCCAGAAGAATATTTTTTATCACGAAGTTGAGGTTAACGATTATTACGTGTTTAGATATCCGCCATATGATTTGTCGCTAGCGACAAAAATGGCCCAGGTGGCTCAAATGAAGAATTTGGATGTACTTCATGTCCATTATGCTGTTCCGCATGCAGTATGCGCATATTTGGCGAAGGAAATGGTGGGCGATCATTTGAAAGTGGTTACCACCCTGCACGGTACAGATATTACAGTGTTGGCACAGGATGAATCATTAAAGGATCTGATTCGACTGGCTATTAACAAAAGTGACGCTGTGACAGCCGTCTCCAAAGATTTGATTCGGGAGACGATTGATGCGTTGGAAATAACACGACCTATTGATTTGACTTACAACTTTGTAGATAAACGAGTATATTATCCACGAGATGCTGCTGCGCTTAGGAGAGATTTTGCCCAACCGCACGAAAAAATTATGATGCATATTTCCAATTTCCGTCCTGTCAAAAGGGTGGGAGATGTGCTGGATATTTTCGACAGAGTGCAACAAAAGGTACCTGCGAAGCTACTGTTGGTGGGAGAAGGACCGGATCTTCCGAAAATTCGTTGTAAAATCGAAAGTTTAGGCTTGCAGGACAAAGTCTTCTTTTTAGGTAAGCAGGATCAAATCGCAGAAGTGATTTCTATGGCAGATGTGCTGTTGCTTCCGTCGGAGAAAGAAAGTTTTGGTCTAGTTGCGCTGGAAGCCATGGCTTGTGGAGTGCCAACAATCGGTTCTCAGGCAGGAGGAGTACCTGAACTCGTCGTACATGGAAGTACGGGGTATCTGGCTGAAATCGGTAATACAGAGGCGATGGCAGAATATGCAGTAGAACTGTTGTCCGATGAAGCAATGGCGGAACGTTTCCGTGAAGCGTGCCTGACACGCGCACGTACCGTATTCTGTGATAAGCTGATTACTCGTCAATATGAAGAGATTTATTACCGTGTGTTGGGACGCGAGGTGCCGGATCTTAAACCGATCAGCGTTTAAGGGGGCGGACTCGCGTCCGTTTTTTTATTGAATACTTGCAAAGGGGGAAACCCTGTGAATACAAATACTTGGCAACATGCTGACCCAGAGATGGCTCTTCACGGCAGAGAGGTCATACATACACTAACCACAGCAGGCCACGAAGCTTATTGGGTCGGTGGCTGTGTGCGGGATGAGCTATTAGGACGTGCTATTCATGATATGGATCTGACCACCTCGGCTGAGCCTGAAGAGGTCTTAGCGCTGTTCCCTCATGTGATTCCGACAGGAATCCAGCATGGGACGGTAACGGTCATGCAGGATGGTTATGCATTCGAGGTGACCACTTTTCGTACGGAAAGCGGTTATACCGATCACCGCCGTCCAACGGAAGTATCCTTTGTGAAGGACATCCGTGAGGATCTGATGCGGCGGGACTTCACGATGAACGCGATAGCGATGGCTGAACATGGGGAGCGAGTGGACCCGTTTGGTGGGGAAGTTGATTTGCGAGCCGCTCTCGTTCGTTGTGTGGGACGAGCCGAGGAACGCTTTGAGGAAGACGGGCTACGAATGCTGCGTTGCATCCGTTTTGCCTCTGTATTTCGGTTCCGAGTGGCCTACAATACCTGGAAAGGTATGATTCGTCGCAGAGAGGGACTTAGATACATAGCCATGGAACGGGTACGAGTCGAGTTAGAAAAGATGCTAGCGGGGCCTGACCCATTACGTGGACTGGAGATGCTGGGCCGTAGCGGATTGCTGGGCTGTACGAAGGTTCCGGTTCCCTGGGAACAATGTGACGCACAGGCGCTCCAGGAGATCGTGCAGCTGCCAGCAGAGCTGCGGTGGGGTTTGCTCCTTATGTCTTGTAGACTTAGCTCAGAGGCAGCGGACGAGCTATTAAGAGCTTGGACCTTCTCCAATGCTGTACGTCTGCGTTTGGTTCATTTATTGGAATGGGAAAAGGAGCTTATCGGTCATGCTGTTGCTATAGCTGGCAACTCAGTTTCGAGGGATCCAGACCGTATCAACGATGAGGAATTACGTCGTAGCTGGATTCGATTGTTAATTAAGCTGGGAAAGGACACAGCTTCAGACTGGCTGGAGCTTTACAAGACACTGCCTTCTTCGTTTCGCGGATTACCGCCATGGGTAGAAAAGCATGTGAAGAAAATTGCCGAACTGGCAAACTCGTGGACACAGCAGGCGGTCGTCGTTCGTATCAAGGATTTAAATATTACTGGAAATGAACTGGTTCAGGCAATGAATCGACCAGGTGGACCTTGGCTGGGACAGATGATGGAACGGCTTTTACAAGCGGTCGCTTGCGGAGATATCCCGAATGAAACAGAAACATTGCTTCAGGAAGTGAAACGGGTGATGAGTAGTGAATAATCATGAAAGATTGTTAGGCATACTGGAGGAAGGTTCATCCGATTACGTATCCGGGGAGGAGATTAGCCGACGACTGTCGGTTAGTCGTACAGCGGTATGGAAGCAGATCAACAAATTGCGTGAGCTGGGTTATAATATCGATGCTTCCTCACGGCGGGGCTATCGGCTGATATCTCAGCCAGACCGGCTGGAAGTCTCCAAATTGGCAGGTATGTTAACCACTCAATCGTTTGGTCAGCGTATCGTTATTCTGGACTCAACGGTATCCACTCAGCAGGATGCAATGCGTTTGGCAGAAGAGGGTGCGCCGGAGGGAACGTTAGTGCTTGCGGAGGAACAAACGGCAGGTCGGGGACGTCTGGGGCGGAAATGGTATTCTCCTCGCGGCAAAGGTATCTGGATGAGCATTGTATTGCGCCCCACCCAGCCCTTGGCCTTTACCCCTCAGCTAACGCTGTTAACAGGCGTGGCGGTGTGTAGGGCTATTCGCCGACTGACGGGTGTAGAGGCAGGCATCAAATGGCCCAACGATCTGCTGATTCATGGTCGCAAGGTATCCGGTATTCTGCTGGAATCTGCAACAGAGGATCAACGGGTTCGCTACTGCATTGCAGGGATTGGCATTGACGTTAATTTGAATGTAGAAGATTACCCGGAAGAGTTATCCCATGTAGGGACATCTTTGAAAATAGAGGCAGGGCTTGAAATTGACCGTACTGCGCTGATTGCTGCTGTTTTGGAAGAAATGGAGCAGCTAAGCAAGCTATATGCCGATCAGGGGTTCCAGCCTATAGCCATGCTGTGGGAGGCGTTATCCGTGACGATGAACCGCAGCGTACGGGCACATACGGGACAAGGGATGGCGGTAGAAGGTACAGCGGTTGGCTTGGACCCTTCAGGAGCACTTGTAATTGAAACGGACCACGGTGAGCGAATCCAGGTCATTTCAGGGGATATACATTTGTAGAAGCGACCCTAGCTGAGCATACGACCACAATCTTTCTGTTTCCTGTGTAAAACTTCACGTGAAAAAGCTGATATTTTTTGTTATACTGTGCAGGAGGCGGCATCGGACGGTCCGAGCTGCACTCCAAGGGCACATGCTCTACTTTAGTAAGTTTGTAAGACCATCATAACTTCATTTGAAGGTTACGTTGGATTCTGCTCTGAGCCGAACAGGACCGAGACAGAAGGGACGATCTCAAAATGAGTGTCTTTTTTGGCTGTTCGGACCTTTTGATGACGCATATGTACAGGCGTTCATAAAAGGTTATTTTTTGTGCCAAAAAAAGATGGAAGGGAGCCATTCGCAATGGCAGGAAAACAAGCACTGAATATTGTAAAAATGAAAAAAATGAAGCAAGAGGGCATTCCGCTCAGTATGCTGACCGCCTATGATTATCCATCGGCTAAAATTGCCGAGGAGGCGGGAATTGATATCATTCTCGTGGGTGACTCGCTGGGTAACGTAGTTCTTGGTTACGATTCAACCATCCCTGTGACCTTGGATGATATGGTGTACCATTCCCGGACAGTGGCAAGAGGCGCTGAGCATACATTTATCGTAGCGGACATGCCTTTTATGACATATCACGGCAGCATATCTGAAAGTCTTCAAGGCATCCGTCGTCTGATGCAGGAAGGACATGCGCATGCTGTTAAATTGGAGGGCGGAGCTGAAATTGCCGATGTCGTAAAAGCGACTGTTCAGGCAGGTGTACCTGTGCTAGGACATATCGGACTTACTCCGCAATCGGTTAATCAGATTGGCGGTTATCGCATTCAAGGTAAGGACGAAGCAGACGCACGCCGGTTAATGGCTGATGCCAAGGCGTTAGAGCAGGCTGGTGCCTTTGGTATTGTACTGGAATTGGTGACTGAGGAAGTGGCAACGGCGATCTCTAAAGAACTTTCCATTCCAACCATTGGAATCGGTGCAGGACGTGGATGTGACGGTCAGGTACTTGTTTATCACGATCTAATTCAATATGCATCGCCATATTTCAGTAAACGTTTTGTTAAAACCTATGCCGATGTAGGCGGCTTGATCCGCAGCAGCATTGAGCAGTATGTGAGCGATGTGAAAGGGCGGGCATTCCCGGCCGCAGAGCATGTGTTCAGCGCGGATGATCGCGTTGTGGAGTCCCTGGAGTCCTTGTACGGTCAGGCAAAAGGACAAGCGCAGGAACAAGCTAAGGAAAAGGTGGAATCACAGTCATGATCATCGTAAGAGAAGTGGCTCAACTGCGTAAGGTTATTGCCGAGCGTCGGCAGCTTGGGGCCAATGGAGCAAAAATGCTACACGATTCTGCCTCTGTACAACAACATAAAGTCGGCTTTGTACCAACAATGGGATACCTGCACGAAGGGCACGCGAGCTTGATGCAAAAGGCGCGTGAAATGGCAGATACGGTCGTGCTTAGTATTTTCGTTAATCCAATTCAATTTGGACCTACCGAGGATTTGGACAGCTATCCTCGCGATGAAGCTCGTGATCTGGAAGTAGCACGGCGCGAAGGCGTGGATATTGTCTTTTTGCCGACTGTAGCAGAAATGTATCCACAGCCAACTCAAACCAAAATTCGCGTATCCGCTTTGACAGACCGCTTGTGCGGCGCTTCCCGTCCTGGCCATTTTGATGGTGTGACTACAGTGGTAGCCAAGCTGTTTAACATGGTAGGTCCTGATTTGGCCTTCTTTGGCATGAAGGATGCGCAACAGGTTGCTGTGCTTCAACAAATGGTGACTGATCTTAATATGAATGTGACCCTCATACCTTGTCCTATCGTTAGAGAGGCCGATGGTTTGGCCCTTAGCTCCCGTAATGTCTATTTAAGTGCGGAACAGCGAGAGCAGGCGTTAGTGCTGTCCCAGTCACTGCGCAAGGTGCAAGAAGTGAGCGAAGATATTGTGCAGAACACCATTACGATTGAGCAGTTGCGTCAAATGGTGGAGTCGACCATCGCCTCATCTCCTTTGGCAGATATTGACTATATTGAAATATTAACATTTCCTGGCCTGGAGCCCCTTCGCCCTGAGCAGCGCCTATGTGATGTGCAAGAAGACGTCATTGTTGCGCTGGCTGTAAAATTTGGGAATACCCGACTGATTGATAATATAAGAATACAGAAAGTGGAGGTACTTTCCCATGTTTAGAACTATGATGAAATCAAAAATTCACCGCGCGACGGTTACCGAAGCTAACCTGAACTACGTGGGAAGTATTACCATAGATGAGGATTTAATGGAGACATCGGATCTACTGGAGAATGAAAAGGTTCAAATTGTAAACAATAATAATGGAGCTCGACTGGAAACCTATGTGATCCCCGGACCGCGTGGGAGCGGCGTGATTTGTCTCAACGGTGCGGCAGCCCGTCTGGTCCAGCCCGGTGATACAGTCATTATTATTTCCTATGCTTCCATGTCGAATGAAGAGGCCAAAACATACAAACCAACTGTGGTATTTGTGGATGAACATAATAAACCAGCCCAAACGATGAACAAGGAAGTACATGCAACGATCATGTAATGAATGGGAATGCGGATGAAACCCGTCTTTTAAGCGAAAAATGTGAGTGTATTAATCCATCTTTCGTAAGGGCGGGATGCACATGTTCCAGCATGTATTCGCAGAAATGAACAGCATGTTAGATGATATCGTGAAGCATTACCCATCAGCCCAGGGCCCCCGCAGACAGGAGCTGCTACAGCACTGGAGTCTGCTGCGGAGAATGAGTGACGGAATTATGGATGAGTGGCTGGCCTTTGAGGAAAAAATGGTTTACCTGCGTGCAGCAGGATTTTCTGCAGAGGCCGACATGTCTGACGCTGAGCTGCCTGAAAAGGAGCTACCGGCATTTAACCGGGGGCAGGGGTATTATCGCTTACTTATGTACCCGGAGGCAATCCAGCAATTTGAGCAGGTGCTACAGCATTTTCCGAACAGCTGGCAGAGTCACATGTATATGGGAATGGCTCATTTTCAACTGGATGATCCAGCAGAGGCTATAAGCCAGTTTCAAAAGGTGCTGCACCTGACTGAACAGCCAGGGCTAAAAGCGGTCATCTATAATGCGCTGGGTTGTTTGATGGCAAAGCAGGCTGACGTAAAAGAGGCGCAAAAATATTTTGCTCTCGCGCATCAGTTCGATCCAACGTTGCCCGAGCCACTGCACAATATGCAAGCCTGTTTGTCCGGTGTCGAAAAGCTTCGCTACGACAGCTCCATGTTGACCTGGATGTAGTTGTCAGACACCGAGTAAGACGATGCATGCCCACCTCTCTTAGGCGGCGTGTGCATCGTCTTTTTTGGCTGTCTTAATTTCCAAACAGGCAATCTTCTGCTATGCTATTATACAGAGTTATTATTATTGTATGTGTCATAAGAAAGGATTAAGCTCGAATGAAATTTGCGGTATTGGATTTTGAAACGACAGGCACCCAGTCCGCGGATGACATCATTCAAGTCGGACTTGCAATTATAGATCATGATAACAGCATTTCCCGTGTTTACGGCTCTTATGTAAACCCTGGCAGATCTATTCCACCTTTTATCACCGGATTGACCGGAATTACAGACGATGACGTCAGGGATGCACCTGCACTCGAAGAAATGATGATGGAGCTCGTGCCTATGCTGGACGATGTCGTACTCGTCGGTCATAACGTGGCGTTTGATTTTAATTTTTTGCAAAGCGCTTTGGACCGGTGTGGATATTTACCCTTTAGCGGTAGAATTTTGGATACGATGGATTTTCTGAAAATTATGTTTCCATCGTTATCTTCTTATCAGCTAGGTTTTGTTTCCTCAGAGTTTGGGCTGGCGCATGACCGCCCTCATCAAGCAGACAGCGACGCGTTGGCTACGGCTGAGGTGTTTTTAAAGTGTCTGGGCGAGCTTCAAGCACTGCCTCTGATAACGATACAGCGGCTTAGCGATTTGTTCGCAGAGGAAGACAGCGACCTGGGTTGGTTTCTTGACGGCATACGAGAAGAGAAAGAGCTAGATCCTATTCAGGATTTGGAGAAACATCAGTTTTTTCGTCAGCTTGCGCTTAAAGTGGAAGATTGGACTGAACTGGCTGCTCCACGCAGAGAAGATGATCCGAATCCACTGTCAGGCGTTTCCTTTGAGGAGTATATGGATGATGTACGGGACAATTTGCGTTCATCCTTGAGCCAATATGAGGAGCGCGAGGCGCAGATACAAATGATTGAGGGTGTAAATCAAGCCCTGAGTCAAGATAAGCATTTGTTGATTGAGGCGGGTACAGGAACAGGGAAGTCCCTGGGCTATTTGCTTCCGTCACTGTATCACAGTGTAAAATATGGGCAGAGGGTCACCGTAAGCACGCATACCATTAATCTGCAGGAGCAATTGCGAGAGCGTGATATTCCGATGCTGACCAAAGTGATTCCGTTCCCGTTCCGGGCTGCCATCTTTAAGGGACGGGGGCATTATTTGTGTCTGCGTAAGTTTGAACATAAAATAAACAGAAGAGACTTCGCGACACCAAAGGAAGACTTGATTACAGCGGCTCAAATGATTGTCTGGCTGACTCTGACAGAAACCGGTGATGATGAGGAACTAAACCTGAGCAATCGTGGAGGGGATTTTTGGGAAACGGTTGCTAGTGATTCCGAGTCCTGTCTTGGTCGTTCTTGTCCATGGTTCCGCAAATGCTACTATCATCGTGCACGTCATGAAGCAGGAACAGCGGATGTGGTTATAACGAATCACTCCAAGCTGTTCACCGACGTCAAAGCAAGTCATCAGCTGCTGCCTAGCTATGAACACTTGGTGATTGATGAGGCACATCATCTAGAGGAAGTAGCTGGTAAGCACCTGGGCATGCATATGAAATATTTCACACTCGTGCATACGCTGACTCGATTGTTCAAGGACAGCAAGAATGGGCAATTGCCTTCGTTACGTCAGCAGTTGGCAAAGTCGGGGCATGAGAAGTCGACGGAATGGGCCTCGGTCATTGATCAGTTGTACCCACTTGTGTTAGAGGTTAAGGAAACTTGGGACCTACTAAGCGATAAGCTGTTTGGCATGTTGCCGGAGCGAACTGATGCCACACCAGGTGAAACGGGGCAATTTTCTTCGCGTCTCAAACCGTCAGCCAAGCCTGCAAAGTGGGATCAGGCGGCGGCATTGGAAAATCAGCTTTATGTAACATTGAGCGAAATTTTGCGCAAGGGCGACAAGCTGATGCTGGATGTCAAGGAAGAACATGACGATTATGCGGCGGATAGTCTCATTACAGATATCACGGGTCTGCTTAAGGATTTGGCGGGGATTAGGGAAAATTTGCGCTTCTTTATACGACTCGATGATGAAACAACCGTATATTGGCTTGAAGCGAGTGGACAATTCCGTAGTAAATCATTGCAATTTTATGCGGTGCCCGTCGATGTGAGCCGCCAGTTGAAAGAAATGTTTTTTGACAAAAAAAGAAGTATTATTCTGACATCTGCTACTTTATCGGTAGATAAATCGTTTCAGTACATGACCGATCAACTCGGCTTGCAGGAGGCCGCAGATCAAGGACGATTAATGACGTCACAGCTCCCATCACCCTTTAATTACAGGGATCAGGTGTTGCTGGTCATTCCGCGAGATTTTCCGAGTGTGAAGGGCAGTGTAGGAGATGCACATTTTGTAGAGATGCTCGTTAGCTCTCTAGGAGCGACTGCCCAGGCGACGCGGGGGAGAATGCTCGTTCTGTTTACTTCCTATCGGATGCTCCGGCAAGTGTATGAGCCGCTCAAAGAGGCGTTAGCGTCCAGCGATATTACCGTGTTAGGACAAGGTGTGGACAGTGGGAGTCGCAGCAAGCTAACCCGCCGTTTTCAGGAAGCGAAAGCTTCTGTATTGCTGGGAACCAGTAGCTTCTGGGAAGGCGTCGATATTCCAGGGAAAGCTTTGACTTGTCTGGCTATCGTTCGCTTGCCGTTTCAACCGCCTAACCACCCGTTACTGGAGGCCAAAAGCGAGTTGCTCCAGCAGCAGAAGAAGAATCCATTTATGAAGCTGTCTGTACCACAAGCAGTTATTCGCTTCAAACAGGGTTTTGGGCGATTGGTACGTACAGCGAGCGACCACGGAGTCGTCATCGTTTACGATACGCGTGTGATCGAATCCTATTATGGAAAGCACTTTTTGTACTCGTTACCGGGACCAAAAATGGAGCATATGCCATCGGAGCAAATGGTGCCCCGCATCGCCGAATGGCTCCAATCCGCCCCGGAGACAGAGGCACAACGGACGGACACTTAAAGTCCGTTACAATTAGGGGGAGCAAGTATGAAATCAGATAAAATTTCAGAGGCTGTCGTACGGAGATTACCCGTATATTTACGTTATCTGAATGCACTGCACAAACGGGAGGTGGCTACGGTCTCTTCTCAAGAGCTGGGACAGAGGTTAGATTTGAATCCGGCCCAAATTCGTAAAGATCTTGCCTATTTTGGCGATTTTGGTCGGAAGGGCATCGGTTACGATGTTTCTTATCTAATTGAGAAAATACGCCATATCCTGAAAATCGACCAGCAAATTAATGTAGTATTGGTCGGAGCAGGTAATCTGGGTCAAGCCCTATCGAACTATAATGCTTATTTAAAAGACAATATGAAGATTGTGGCGGTTTTTGATGCGTTCCCGGATAAGGTTGGGACCAGAATCAATACTTTGGTCGTACAGCCGATGGATGAACTGGAAGCGACTGTGAAAGAAAAAAATATACGAATCGGGATTATTACTGTACCTGATTTTGAGGCACAGCACGTAGCTGATAGGCTGATTGAGAGTGGAATTGGAGCGATTTTGAACTTTGCACCTATCATTCTCAAGGCACCGGCTAACATTCGGATACATGCCACAGACTTTACAACTGATTTGCTTAGCCTCGCTTATTATCTGGAGGACGGAAAGGAAGAAGCACAATATGACAGTGAATAAATGGATGATTAAAAACGGCTCGTTTGCCGTGAATGGACCCGAGGCTGGGGTAATCCATGGTTTTATGATTGTGGAGGATAGCCGTATTACTTACATTGGCGAGACTTTGCCTGCGGGTGAGGAAGAGACAGAAGCAATCGACGGCAAGGGGTTATTGTTTTTACCTGGTCTGATCAATACTCATGGTCATGCGGCGATGTCTCTGCTGCGAGGGTATGGAGATGATTTGGCACTTCAAGTGTGGCTTCAGGAAAAAATGTGGCCTATGGAAGCCAAGTTTACATCTACGGATGTGTACTGGGGAACTTCTTTGTCAGTGCTGGAAATGCTAAAAGGTGGAACCACGACTTTCCTGGATATGTACGATCATATGGATGAGGTGGCTCGTGTAGCTGAAGAGTCGGGCATTCGTGCAAGCTTGATGCGTGGAGCCATTGGACTCTGTTCAGAAGAAGAACAGCGGATCAAGCTAGCTGAGGCCGTGACTTTTGCGCGTAACTGGCATGGAAAAGCAGACGGACGTATCACAACAATGATGTCTCCTCATGCCCCATACACATGCCCGCCTGCGTTTATTGAGAAATTTGTTCAAGCAGCACATGATCTCGATTTACCATTGCATACGCACATGTCCGAGACGATCGCCGAAGTTGAACAAAACGTACGCGACTACGGCTTGCGTCCAGTTGCACACTTAGATAAGCTTGGCTTTTTCTCCCGTCCTTCACTTGTTGCCCACGGCGTTCACTTGAACGACGAAGAAATAGCTTTGTTAGCGGAACGAGGTGTGGCGGTATCGCATAATCCAGGCAGCAACTTGAAGCTGGCAAGTGGTGTAGCTAGAGTGCCTGACTTGCTGCGTGCAGGAGTTACTGTTTCACTCGGAACAGATGGTCCTGCCAGCAATAATAACCTGGATATGTTCGAGGAAATGCGTCTGGCAGCACTCATTCACAAGGGAGTATCTGGCGACCCAACGGCAGTTCCTGCAAATGAAGCACTACGTCTGGCAACAGAGTATGGTGCAAAGTCGATTGGTTTAAAAGAGGTAGGAGCGCTGGCAGCAGGCAATAAGGCTGACTTTATCGCGCTAGATCTGAATCAGGCCCATTTCTTGCCGCGTACAGATCTTATTTCCCATGCCGTATACTCTGCAAGTGCCAAAGACGTGGCTCATGTGTGGGTAGACGGCCGTCAGGTTGTGAAAAATGGCGAATGCCTGACGATGGACGAGGAACGTATCAAACATGAGGCACAAGCCGCCTTTGAAGGGCTGCTGTCGCGCTAATTTAGGTGTCACATCCCCTTAGAGAGGAAGCACAGGTTTGAAAAATAAGAAGAAATGGATAGCGGTCGCCATTTTGGCCGTAATACTGATCCTGGTCAGCATTTTCTGGTATTATTCGTATGTTACTCAAGACCAGGTGGCTGAGAAAAATGCCGCTATCATGAAGGCCAAGCAATCAGGTGGTCTGGTTAGCACGACTCAGACATGGAAGTCTGTGTGGGATCAGATATATTGGGTAGTTCAAGGAAAAAACGCACAGAATGAAAATATAATGGTATGGGTTCCTTTTCAAAAAATGGAGGGGAAACCTAACATACCTGCGGCAGATCCAAGCGGTGTTCATACCGAGCTGATGAAAAACGGAGTCGACGAGCAAAAAATGACAGCGATAATTCAGCAGCAACTTCCAAATGCAAAAATTGTAAGGCTCCAACCGAGTGTGTTCAATGGCGAATATGTATGGCAACTGTTTTACGATGATGAAAGCCATCACAACTATACCTTTTACCGTTTCTCAGATGGAGCATCGACGGGGATAAAGTATACTTTGCCTAATTACTAGCGCGATGTTAAGAGTGTGGATCGGTGGCTTGGGAGTACCCAAGAAGCGTTAGGAGCGCTGCGTAGTCCATTTGATCTTACGATCGCTTCGCTTCTGCAGATTCAAGTGTTCCACTCCGCTGGCTGACAGCTATGGGGCCACTCCAAATAACTTTTATACTCAGTCTATATAGCTTGGAATGATTGAAAGTATTAGAAAAAGACGCAAATACGATTTAATTCGTATTTGCGTCTTTTTACTTAATGCTCCGCAAAGCTGGACTAAAAGCCAGAAGCATCTTTTTGCCTTATCACAACTCCTCCACACATTGCCTTCGATATTAGATTTACGTTATGATATACTATATTTTATAAGTGATAGACAAAAATGATAGATAAATGAGTTGCTGATCATTATAAGATCATGCAATTTGGTTGTTTGTTGACATTCGTCCCGTTTCTTCTGGGTTTTACATTTTGAGAGGAGGATGTTGTTTGAAATTGCGTGCAGTTCCTATTGTGGTGGCGGCCGTTTTGGCAGCCTTGTTAATGTTTGGAGGATGGTTCATTTACCGGCAGGTTACAATGCAAAGTCCTCTGGAAAAACTGGTATCTCAATATCCAGGCGTGACAAGCGCTCAAATAGATATTAAACAGGATCAGGTGGTATTGAAACTAGATCTCAAACCGCAGGCGGATGTGGCCGGATTAGTCGATGTGGTTAAGCAAAAAGGGCAATCCATCATTGGCAACCGCACCATTAAGCTGGATATCGCAGATCGTTCCAATTCTGCACTGAATCAATGGTGGTCTGAGGCTATGTTTCCTGTAGCCGAAGCGATGGAAAATAAAAAGTATACTCAAATTTCATCTACAGTTGAGCAGATGAAAAAGAAAAAGGCAGGTATCAAGGCTGATACCGATATGGATTCGAACAATGTCTATATCCGACTCAGCGAAGGCAATGCGACGAAGTTTATCGTTTTGCCACGTCAATCTCAGCAAATGGGGGTATGGCCTAATGCCTAGATGGATCAAGGAAATATTAATCGGTATTGTGCCGGTGGCCATTATATTTCTCGTTTTTATTGGGGTGAATATTATCCCTCTTCTTGTTGCGGGCGTGATGCTCAGTGGCTTGTTAATGCTCATGCATGCTCGTGGCGGCTTGGCCGTAGGTGCCGGGCAAGAGCGCAAACGTAAAAAAAATGGTCCGGACAAGCTGACTTTTGAGGAAATTGGTGGACAAGAAAGCGCTAAACAGGAATTGCGTGAAGCCTTGGATTTTTTGAATCGTCATGATGAAATTTCCAAGTTTGGCATTCGTCCATTGAAAGGCGTTTTGCTTACAGGCCCTCCGGGAACAGGGAAAACGCTGATGGCGAAAGCAGCTGCACACTATACCAATTCAGTGTTTGTTGCAGCTTCAGGCAGTGAATTTGTTGAAATGTATGTAGGTGTTGGTGCAGGTCGTGTCCGTGAGTTGTTTCGGGAGGCTCGCACTCGTGCAGCCAAGGAAAAGAAAGAAAATGCAATCATTTTTATTGATGAGATTGATGTTATTGGCGGTAAGCGTGAGGGTGGACAGCAACGAGAATATGATCAGACTTTGAATCAGTTGCTGACAGAAATGGATGGCATTTATTCGGCAGATACGCCGCGGATATTGCTCATTGCGGCAACAAACCGTAAAGAAATGTTGGACAGCGCCTTAACGCGTCCAGGACGTTTTGACCGTCATATTCAAGTAGACTTGCCTGATAAGAAGGGTCGTCTTCATATCCTTAAAATTCATGCCAAAAACAAACCGATCCAGGAAGATGCTAATTTGGACAAAATCGCAGAGGAGTCTTACGGTTTTTCCGGTGCACAGTTGGAGAGCGTCATGAATGAAGCGGCTATCTATGCAATGAGACAGGATCGGCAAATGATTGCGCAAAGTCATCTGTCCATGGCGATTGACAAGGTGATGATGGGCGAAAAAACAGACCGAGAATCGACATTCGAAGAGAAAAAACGTGTAGCGATTCACGAGCTGGGACATGCTATTATGGCTGAAATCGTCCGTCCCGGTAGTGTAAGTCAAGTAGCGCTCAGCCCGCGTGGGAAAGCGCTCGGTTACGTGCGTCACAACCCACAGCAAGAGCATTATTTATATACCAAGCAGTACCTGGAGGAGCAAATTATGATCTCGCTTGCAGGGGCTACAGCAGAAGAAATGTACTACGGCGGTCGAAGTACTGGTTCAAGTAATGATTTTGAGCAGGCACTGAACATCGTTCATACGATGATGACTTCCGGTTTGACTTCTCTTGGGATTATTAACATGGAAATGGTTACAAAAGAGGAACTCATGCGGGAAAATGGCGAGATTATGAATGACCTGCATAACCGCACTTTGGAGTTGTTGGAAAAGCATCGTCCTGTGTTCGACAATTCTCTTGACATCTTGATGAAGGAAGAAACGCTGTCCGGAGATCAATTTAGATGTCAATTTAGTGAAAATGCTTTATTACCAGCATAATTTTTTATGCTGGTTATTTTTTTTACTTTTAGTCCGTGCTAAGATATTATTATCTATTGGGACATAAACATGTATTTTTCGACAAAGAAGGATACAATATATGAGAGTGACCAGGAAAGGGTGGAGTTAAGAACCATGCAATTTAAAAAAATCGGCGTCATTGGCGGCGGCACCATGGGACAAGGTATTTCTGAAATGCTTGCGTCCAAAGGAATCGATGTGCTGCTAGTAGAGCAGACACCAGAAAAACTAGACTACGCTTATAATATGATTGAAACAAGTCTAGATAAGCAACTGGAAAAGTGGGCAATTACCCAAGCAGAGAAAAAACTGATTTTATCTCGTATTGAAAAAGTATCCCATCTGGCGGAGCTCGCTAGCTGTGATATGGTCATTGAAACCATTACAGAGAATCTGGATGAGAAGAAAGTTGTTTTCCAAGAGCTGGATCATGTATGTCCAAGCAACATCATCCTTGCAAGTAATACATCCACGCTGAGCCTGACCGAGCTTGCCAGCTCGACCAAGTATCCAGAGCGTGTTATTGGTATGCACTTTATTTATCCAGTATCCCGTATTGATCTTGTAGAAATTATTCGTGGTTTGAAAACTTCAGACGATACCTTTGAAAACACGAAAATGTTCGTGGAAGAAATCGTGGAGAAAAAAGGAGTCATGATTTATGAATCTCCTGGCTTTGTAACTAGCCGGATTATCTGTCTGCTGATTAACGAAGCAGCTCATGTACTTCAAGAGGGCGTAGCTTCTGCGGAAGATATCGACGATGCTATGCGTATCGGCTACAACTTCCAAAACGGTCCTTTGGAAATGGCTGACCGCTTTGGTCTGGATTCCGTTTTGGCGGCTCTGGAGCGGATGTTCCGTGAATTTGGCGAACTGAAATACCGTCCGTCCATCGTCCTGAAGAAAATGGTACGTGCAGGTAATCTGGGCGTGAAATCGGGCGAAGGCTTCTTTAAGTATGACAAGGATGGTGACCGGATATGAAAATCCTCGTAATCAACGCAGGGAGTTCTTCCCTGAAATACCAATTGTATGATATGACGGACGAGTCCGTTTTGGCAAAAGGATTGGTAGAGCGCATCGGTATGGACTCTTCGATTCTGACGCATAAACCAACCAATAAGGAAGAATACACTGAAGTTAGCGAAATTTTGGAGCATACTACTGCCATCCGTAAAGTACTGAATGCACTCACAGATGCAGAGCATGGTGTTATCTCCAGCATTAGCGAAATTCAGGCTGTGGGACATCGTGTGGTTCATGGAGGCGAAATTTTCAAACAGTCAGCGCTCGTAACTCCTGAAGCGAAGAGTGAAATCCGTCGCTTGTTCGACCTGGCTCCACTGCATAACCCAGCATCCATGATGGGGATTAAAGCGGCTGAATTGAATATGCCAGAAGTACCGCAAGTTGTGGTATTTGATACTTCGTTCCATCAAACCATGCCAGAAAAAGCTTATATGTACGCCATACCGAGAGTGTTGTACAATAAGTA
The DNA here is from genome assembly GCF_015710975.1 of Paenibacillus polymyxa. Lineage (NCBI taxonomy): Bacteria > Bacillati > Bacillota > Bacilli > Caryophanales > Paenibacillaceae > Paenibacillus > Paenibacillus polymyxa. The sequence continues at coordinate 4,295,000 of NZ_CP049783.1, forward strand.
TAAGGTTCGTCGTTACGGTGCACACGGCACTTCCCATGACTTTGTAAGTAAGGAAGCTGCCAAATTTGTCGGCCGTCCTTTGGAAGACTTGAAGATCATCACTTGCCATATCGGTAATGGTGGTAGTGTAACAGCAGTTCAAGGCGGTTTGTCTGTAGATACTTCCATGGGTATGACTCCACTGGAAGGACTTATGATGGGTACTCGTAGTGGTGATTTGGACCCAGCAATCGTGCCTTATGTCATGAACAAAGAAGAATTGACTGTCAATGAAGTCAATTCCATGCTGAACAAGCATAGTGGACTTCTAGCTATTTCTGGTATCAGCAGTGATATGCGTGAAATCACTGAAGGTATGGAAAAAGGCGAAGCTAATTCTACATTGGCATTTGAAATGTATGAATACCGTCTGCGCAAGTATATTGGTTCGTATGCTGCCGCAATGAACGGAGTAGACGTAATTGTATTTACAGCAGGCGTAGGCGAGAACTCCATCGTTCTGCGTAAGAGAGTGTTGGAACAACTGACATTCCTCGGTATCGAGCTGGATGAATCATTGAACGCTATTCGTTCTGGCGAGATTCGCCGGATTACAACTGCAAATTCAAAGGTAGAAGTACTGATCATTCCAACAAACGAAGAACTGGTAATTGCCCGTGACACGTTCCGTCTGGTTCAGTAGTTCGGTCCGTAAGTGTAAACTTTATACATGTGGAACTATGGTTTAAGTACCACATGCACCAAACAGCGAGAGCAAACAGCCTAACCCAAGGGGGAGGGCTGTTTGATTTTCGGTTCAAGGAGAGAGACGGTCATGACAAATAAAAGTACGATTGCCCAAGTGGGTCGCCATGTAGGGGAAACGGTTACAATTGGCGCTTGGGTAAACAATAAGCGGTCTAGCGGTAAAATTCAGTTCCTGCAACTACGTGATGGTAGCGGGTATATTCAAGGGGTTATCGTAAAAAGCGAAGTGTCTGAGGATATTTGGAATGACGCCAAATCCCTGACACAAGAGAGCTCCCTTTATGTAACTGGAATCGTACGAGAGGAACCGCGCAGTCAATCGGGCTACGAATTGACGGTTACAGGTATTGAAATCATTCATTTGACCGAAAACTACCCGATTACCCCAAAAGAGCACGGTGTAGATTTCCTGATGGATCATCGCCATTTGTGGCTGCGTTCCGCCAAGCAACGTGCGGTTCTGATCATACGGGCGGAAATTATCCGTGCTGTACAGGAATTTTTCAACGGCAACGGTTTTACAAAGGTAGACCCGCCTATTTTGACTCCTTCTTCTGCGGAAGGTACAACTGAGTTGTTCCACATCAAATATTTTGACGAGGATGCTTATTTGACACAAAGCGGACAGCTGTACATGGAAGCTGCGGCAATGGCGCTGGGTAAAGTATATTCCTTTGGTCCAACCTTCCGTGCGGAAAAGTCCAAAACACGTCGTCACCTGATTGAGTTCTGGATGATCGAGCCTGAGATGGCTTTTGTGGATCACGAAGAATCCTTGCGCGTTCAGGAGCAGTTTGTAAGCCATATCGTGCAGTCTGTTCTGAAAAATTGTGCGAAGGAGCTTGAAGCTATCGGACGCGATGTTTCGAAGCTGGAGCAAATTCAAGGTGAGTTTCCACGGATTACGTACGATGAGGCGATTGCCTTCCTTCAAGGTGAAGGATTCGACATCCCGTGGGGAGAAGACTTCGGTGCTCCTCATGAAACAGCTATTGCCGAAAGATATAACAAGCCTGTGTTCATTACGCATTGGCCGACTCACATTAAAGCATTCTATATGAAACCTGACCCATCCCGCCCAGAGGTTGTTCTGTGTGCCGATATGATCGCTCCTGAAGGTTATGGCGAAATTATCGGGGGTTCCCAACGAATTGACGATCCAGCATTGATGGAAGAACGTTTTAACGAGCATAACCTGGCACGCGAAGCCTACCAATGGTATATGGATCTGCGCACCTATGGTACCGTTCCGCATTCTGGCTTTGGATTGGGACTGGAGCGTACAGTAGCATGGATTTGTGGACTCGATCATGTACGTGAAACGATTCCGTTCCCACGTATGCTGTATCGTTTGTATCCATAATCAATGACAGGATCATTTGATAAGACATCAGCGGCAGATTGGGCGGAGGGAGTAGCCTATGCTATGGAAACCGGAATGGTTCAAATTCCCTACGCTCTGCTCAAGCATTATCGGACGCTTCGGCTGACGGATGGTGAAATGCTGCTACTGATGCAGTTACTTGCATTTAAACAAGCGGAACGTAATGAATTTCCGACATGGGAGCAATTGCAAGCTCGAATTGGGTGCACTGCAAACGAAATCGCGCTTTATTTCAGTAAGCTCATGAAAGAAGGGTTTTTGCGAATAGATTCCGTGGAAGACCGCAGTTCATCCGTCCAATTTGAACGTTATAACTTGGCGGGTCTGTATCGCAAGCTGGCTGAATGTATGATCGCCGAGCGTTCGGAGCAGCACGATGAAGATGACATTTTGTTTGCCGGGAAGCCGGATTTACTGAATGGAGTATCGGAATCTCCACTTACAGAAGAACGAAATTTATTCACGATTTTTGAGAAAGAATTCGGCCGACCATTATCACCGATGGAATATGAGACGATCAGCAGTTGGGTGGATCAGGATCGGTATCCGGAGGAGCTTATTTTGCTGGCCCTGAAGGAAGCGGTGTTTGCTGGGAAGGTACATTTCCGGTATATAGATCGCATTCTGCTAGAGTGGAGCCGAAACCGGGTTCGTAATGCACAGGATGCGAAAGAATATGCCCAGCGATTCCGTGGTGGCGGTCGCAATTAAAGTAGCAAACTGAGCCTTTTAGGTAGTAAATTGATGCGCTATGGCTGTCACATTGAAATGGCGATACATGGACAACGCGGAGTATCGCCTGTGCAACATGTAATGTAGGGCAGAAATTTAAAGTGAGCAAGTAGACTTTAATGATAGAGGACACACCCTTCCGATTTGGAGGGTGTGTCCTTTTTAAATTTTTTTTAGAAATATGCAGGGGAAGAAAAATTCCTGGCGTCTATAGTATTGGGAAGGGGGAGAGCGTCATTGATATAGAGAGAATCATTGAACGAATCCGGTCCGGTGATCGGCAGGCGTTCCGTGAGATCGTAGAGCTGTACAGCAAGCATGTATTTCATGTGGCCTATTCGGTACTGCATGACAGCAAGGAAGCAGAGGATGCCGCGCAGGAGGCGTTCGTTCAGGTGTACAAGTCTCTCCCCCAGTACCGGAACGAAGGGTTTAAAACGTGGCTGAGCCGAATTGCGCTTCATAAAGCGCTGGATATCAAGCGCAAACAAGACAGGCGGCCCGCAGAGCTCATAGACGTGGCACAATCCCTTGTGCAGCTCCCTTCCCCGGATGAAGATGTACTGGCCCGTCTCATCCGTGAAGAGCAAACGGTAGAACTATCACAAAAAATCGCCCAGTTGCCCCAGCAGCATCGAGATATTATTCAAGCTTACTATATGCAGGGCAAAACCTACGATCAAATAGCAGAAGAGACGCAGGTAGCTTTAAAAACGGTAGAGTCCAGACTCTATCGGGCCCGACTATGGATTCGGAATCACTGGAAGGAGGAGGAATGGCAATGACTGACCAACAGGATAGACCGTGGATGGAAGGGCAAACGAATGACTGGCATGCATACATTACAGGAACTTGTTCGATAGAGGAATCTACCCGACTGGAAAAGCTCTTGTTGGAAGATGAACAAGCGCTGATGCTATATCTTGTCGCACTGGAGCAATTAGAGTCGACATTGGAAGAACACTCTGCCTGGATGGATACGGAGCGCTTCACAGATCAGGTAATGGCCGTTCTTCCCGATATAGAAGCTGAACCGAGTCAAATTATGTTTAAAAAACGTCGCTGGTTTGAGAAACCTGTGTTCCACTATGTTATTGCCGCAAGTCTGACGTTGATCTTGCTATCCAGTGGAGCCTTTGACAAAATGATGCCGCAAACAGGCAATAAGCCGGTTCCTTCAAAAGAACGCGTCTCTTACAGTGAAGAAGTCATGCAAGCTACGACAACCTGGCTCGATAAATTAAAGCCCTAAATAACTTAAGGGTAAGATGAACAAGTTTAAAATCAACCTTCAGTTGGGAATTTTACCAAGATTCCATAAATAGAAAGGAAGTGTAGCGATGCCTTATACGGAACGAAGCAAGCTATTGGCATTTCTATTGAACATCATTCCGGGTGTAGGACACTATTACTGGACCAGAAAAGCCAATGCGTTTGTCTATACGATTTTGTTTTTCGGATGTCTGGCAGGAGGAATATTTTTGTCAGTGATAGCAAGTGACGGAACGCCTTTTTTTGCTAGTATATTTGTTGCTGCCCTTTTATGGGGACTTAGCATGCTGCATATCGTGATTAGCTTGTTACGTTATGATCCTCGTGCTGTCGCTGCTCCATATCCTCCTCATGCAGGTTCTAATCCATATGGCTTCTACTCTCCAAATGGGTCTTATGGACAGACTGGGTTATCAGGAGAGATACCGGAGGGGGCAACAGACACAGGCACGAATACCACGGGGGGAGGTATGGAATCTGGTCCCGGGTATTATCAACAAGGATACTATGGTATGGCAGGATCACCTGCTTTTCAAAAAGGATCGGATAATGAACGATTTTTTACGATTTTGCTGTCATTCATTCCGGGATTGGGGCACCTTCATTTGGGGCTGATGCAGCGTGGCTTGTCTTTTCTGTTATCCTTCTTTGGCTTTGGCGCGATCCTCATCTTTATTACTAGCATAACGAACGAATCCGGATTTTTGGCGTTTGCAGGCGTGTTGCCGATTATTTGGCTGTATTGCATGTTTGATGCGGTGCAGCATGTACATCGTAAACAAGCTGGAGACATTCTTCAGGACCGGACTTTGTTTGAGGAACTGGAGCATGGAAGAGTTGAGGGACGTCGTAGTAAAATGCTGGCTACCATTTTATCGGTATTTCCTGGTGCCGGACATATGTATCTTGGGTTGCAAAAACGTGGACTACAGCTCATGCTACTGTTTTTAGGATTTATCTATATACTGGACGTGCTGCATCTTTCACTCTTTTTGTTTCTAATCCCGGTGGTCTGGTTTTACAGCTTTTTTGATGCATTGCAGCAGGTAAGCCGTTATGGGCAGGAACAGCTGATCGACAAGCCTGTGATCGGGATGTTTGCTCAATATCATCGCTGGGTAGGTTTGGGACTGCTTCTGCTGGGTGCATACTACATCCTGATTAACGTACTTGTCCCGACACTGGACCGTCTGTTCCCGGATGGACAAATTTACAATTTAGTTGATATGTATTTAAGAACCATTATTGTCTCCCTCCTATTAATTGGCGGCGGTGTTTGGATGATGATCGGTAATTCCAAATTGAAGCGAGCAAAGGAGAAACGATAGAATGGATACTGAATTTTCAAAGAGTGAGGCTTCCTTTAAGGGAGCCCATCACTCTCAGAGCGACGTGACTGGAATAGGTTTATTGGGTACTTCATTCCATAAGAATGGCACCTCCAAGAGCTCAAACGCTCCAACAGGTGTGTGGAAAGTTGGAAGGCTGTCCATGGGACTTTTTCTGGTACTGCTGGGCGGCGTAACGTTTGCCTCTAAGTTTTGGGGAGCGGGCATACTGGATCAAGCGTTGACGTGGTGGCCTGTCGTGTTTGTTTTGCTGGGACTGGAGATTTTAATGTATACCGCTTGGAAAGGGACACGTGAGCGCATTCGCTATGATCTGTTCAGTATGTTTATTACGGCGATATTGGTTTTTTGTTGTATCGGATTTGCCTTAGTCAGCTCATTGGGCATCACTCCGCAAGTCAGAGAAATGATGAGTTCGGTTCAGGAAACAAGGACTCTCCCAGACTGGCATGAAAAACTGCCTGCCGGAGTGACCAAGGTGATTGTACAGGGAGAAGATCCCTATGCGGTCAAAATTGACGCAACCACCTCACCGGAGGTGCATGTGTTCGGGAATTATATATATACAGGCAATGAGGATGATTTCAAAGGAACGGAGCTGTATCAGACAAAGCAAATTGGAGACACACTATATGTACTTCTCAGCCAGGTTCCCACACGTTTTATGCAGACACATCATCAGCTTGACGTTACCATTGCTGTCCCTGAGGGAATAGCGGTTACTGTGCGTGACAGTCAGGGGAATGTGATTGAAAAATAGAGAGGGCTTCTAGCTTCAGCTTTACATTTTGTATCATTCACGCGATACTTGTTAGGGAAGCCTGAGTTGCACCATGTGACTGGTTATAAGATGTAGTTGCTTACCAGGCGTAACTTGATGATATACATTCGAAGCGAATGTAGTCGGAAAAGAGGGGAAAAATGATTTCTTTAAATCCTGACACACTTACAGAGCGTGAAAATTATAAGCTGTTGACCGGGAGTATTATCCCAAGGCCGGTAGCGTTTGTAACGACTTTGAGCAGCGAAGGGGTGCTGAATGGTGCTCCGTTCAGTTATTTTTCCATCGTTGCTGCCGAGCCGCCACTGCTGTCTGTATCCGTACAGCGTGTCGATGGAGTTTCTAAAGATACAGCGCGTAATGCGATGGAGCATAATGCTTTTGTCGTACATATTACAGACGAAGACAATGTGGGGGCAGTGAATGTGACGGCTTCTCGTCTGTCGCCGGAGGAGAGTGAGGTTACACTGGCAGGTCTCACCCCAATAAAGAGTACAAAAATTGCAGTTCCCGGTGTGACTGAAGCGAAAATACGTATGGAATGTATTTTGGAGAAGGTGATACCGCTGGGAGGCAAGGAGGACACACCTGCCTGTGACCTATTAATTGGGCGCGTAGTGCAGTATCATTTATCAGAGGAAGCGTACCAAAATACATATGTGATTGCCAAGGAGTTGCGTCCGGTGAGTCGGTTGGCTGGAAACAACTATGCGAGGCTAGGAGAGCAATTCACGCTGGAACGTCCCCAATAGGGGACGTTGTTTTTTTACTATATTGAAATTTGTCATCACCCTTCATTTAATTTCCAAATTGAACTTCTTAATGATTTAATTCCGGTATCATTCGACTCAGTACAGTATGTTGCATGTATAATTTCTGAAGATAACAACCTTATGTTAAAGTCAGTAATTATAAATGGTATATTGTTCAATGGAGACCTACTCTTTAAAAAGGTTAATTGCATTGACTTATCGTACTTTCTACCCGACGAACCATACTCAATATAGTCATGAGCTAATAGTTTTTCAAAATCCTCTCTTCGAGCATGCATTAACTGCTTTTCTAAACTTAATATTATATCTTTTAATTCTTTACTCAACTTATCACCCCAGTTGCCTTTTAATTTGCAGTGATACCTTCATGGGATTAAAAAAGTCCATTTGAGAAAAACAGGTTAGTTTTTAGGTAGCCAGTAGGATAGGTTGCTTTTTTTAAATAAAAAAGAGAACGTTCCGTGCTTTCGCTAGGTACCGTTCTCAATATTCATTCAATGACCACTTTTACCATTCAATGATACGCATCTTTAATATTTATAATTTATTCATTTTGAAGTTTTCAGTAGCAAGGAGCGATAGGTCGTTTCAAACAGAAATTCAAACGCCTCCAGATGCTTTTTAGCTTCAAACACATCACGACCCCATGCATAAATGCCATGATTACGCAATAAAATGCCTGGAACCTGATCATTCAGCACGTCTGATACCAGCTTGGCAATCGAGGCGATGTCAGCATAATTTGGCAGTACGGGAATCTGAATGGCGGCATTTTCCTCCCAAATGTTAAAAGCCTTAATGAGCTCGATGCCTTGCACAGGTACAAAGCCCTGCTCACCGTAATATTCGGAAATCAGGTTGTTAAACACGGTATGCACATGAAAAACTGCTCCACAGCCTGTCAGGCGGTAAATTTCGCAATGGATGAGCGTCTCTGCACTTGGCTTGAGCTTTGTGGCTTCTGCTGCTTTCCCGTATTGGTCAACGAACAGAAAATCCTCAGGAGTACGTTTGGTCTTATCCTTGCCGCTAGCGGTGACTGCAAAATAAAATTGTTCTGGGTGAAAATTACCGATTCGGATCGACAGATTACCGCTTGTACCTGGGAACCAGTTGCGAGAGGCGAATAGCTCCTTGACATCAGCGAGTTCTTCTAGTGAACGGCGTTTTTCCTCAAACGAAATGTCTGCCAAGTTAAAACTCATTACAGTACCCCCTGCTCCTGTTTTTGCTTTAAATCCTCGATAATATCGTCAAATGTCTCAAAGGGTACATGCGGTACGCCAAGCTCTTGACACTTTAATGTCAGATGTGAGCGGGAGTACACAAGGTCGGCAATTTTGGCTCCTTCAAAATCCGTCAGGCTGTCTCCAATCAAAATCCGTTCGTATTGCTCGGGAGGGTATTGACGAATGACGGTCGTTTTGCACATGCCACAGTCATTCTTACACGGCTCCTCACACCGATGCGGCCACGTGATCTGGATGTGAGCCCCGGAAAAATCCGCTCCGTTGCAAAAAATGTGATCCTGCGGGATGCCGAACGGTTGTAGCAATGGATCAATAAAAAAATCAATGCCGCCGCTAGTAACGAAAAATTCAATCTGCTGCTCTCGTACAAAGTCCAAAAAGCGTGCAAAGCCCTGACGTATACCCGCTTGTCCAAGTACATATGAGATAACGTCTTCCTTAAGCTCCGAAGGCATCAAGGCGAACATCGCACCTACGCCTTCACGAATGGACATATGCCCGTTCACGATTTGATGCATGATGGGCTCATAGCCCATAGGCTTAAAATGCTTCATAATAGCGACAATATTATCACTGTTCGTAATGGTCCCGTCAAAATCACAAAAAATGACGGGCTTCTTGGCTGTGCTCATCGTTCGCCTCCCCACGTGTCGAGCGCAGATTGCAACTCGGGATGAGTGCGGGCGTATTGGGCCAGCGGGACATTCTGCTGCACCGCCTCAATCGCCTGCACAAAAGCGCGCCCACCAGCTTCCGTACCCAGTGGATGTCCGTGAATACCGCCCCCGGCGTTAACCACCACATCAGTACCAAAGTCGCGTACAATGAGGGGCACCAGACCGGGGTGTATCCCTGCGGAAGGGACAGGCATGCTGGTCTTCAGCGGTAGAGCAGGGGTGATCAGCTCGTCGCGAATCGCCATGTTTTCCTCATGCGGCATTGTCACTGAGCCGTAGGGGGAAGGGAAGAGAACGAGATCAGCACCAGCCAGCCGCATAAGCTGACCAAGCAGGACGGACGCCGATATACCATAATGAGGCGATGGGTATGCAGCACCTGCTAATGAAGGATGGGCTGCAATCGGTACCGAAACGGCGGGATCGCTGCTAAGCTCATGCAGCACATCATAACCATAGGCCAGCACGTTAAATAGTAATGCGTTCGCACCTGCGCCGATAGCCTTGAGGGCTTGCGCTTTGAGCTGCGAGGTTGGACCGGTTAAATTAGCGGCATACAGCAGCTTTTTACCAGTTTCACGTTCAGCCGCTTCGGCAGCTCGGATACAGGCTTCGACACGTTTTTCAATCGGCGTCAGCGCATTTTCAAACAAGATCTCGTCATCTTTGATCAGATCAACGCCGCCGAGAGCCTGACGGGTAAACTGTTCACGCAGTTCGTCCAAATTGAGCCCAATTACGGATTTGAAAATGCTCATGAGCAGAGGCCGATCATACACGCCAAGCTGCTCACGCAAGCCGCTGATACCGAATTTCGGACCTGAAAAAGCAGAGAGGAATGCTTCCGAGAAACCCAGCTTCGTCAGCTTAATTCGGCCGTCCATCGAAATTTTGCCGAAGACCGTAACTAACAATGCGGGAATATCACGGCTGAAATTGACATCCGGGTAAGCGATCGTTAAGTCGGCGTACCGCTCACCGGGACCTCCATCGTGAATATCCACAGATTGAACAGAGCCGAGATGCTTCTGCATCGCATCCCGCTTGGCCTGCGGGAGCTCAGTCCAGCTGCCCACCGTCATGCCGATGGCAATAGATTGGGCCTTTTGCTTAAAATCAGCTTTGTCATCGTATATTCGGTAGGTCGCCAGGCAATAGCTCACTCAATTCCCTCCTTAAGTACAGCTCCCATCTCGCGGGATCGTTCAGCGCAGCGCTGCACCGCCGCAATCACCGTTTCGTAGAAGTCACCTTTGTCCAGTGTTTCCAATGCAGCTACCGTGGAGCCATTAGGAGACATGATTTTATGACGAAGGGCAGAAGGCTCCTCTCCGGTTTGCTGGACCATGCGTGCTGCGCCAAGCGCAGTTTGCACTGTTAGTTCATGCGCTTGTTCAGGAGTCAAGCCACCGCGGATTCCCCCGGCAATCATGGCCTCCATTAAGTAGTAGACATAGGCAGGGCCGCTTCCGGAAATGCCGGTCAGTACATCCATTTTCTCTTCCTCTATAACCGTTACTGTACCTACGGATTCGAACATCGTAAGCACGTTTTTACGTTGAGTTTCGCTGATCTCCTTGGAAAAACTGATGCCTGTGGCTCCCAGTCCAATCGAACTGGATGTGTTGGGCATCGTCCGTGCGATTGGCTGTTTGCGACCAAGCAACGTTTGCATGGTACGAATAGACAACCCGGCGATGACCGAAATGATCAGCTGTTCATCTGACAGAAGGGGACCGAGCTGTCCAAGTGCCCCGGCAGCATCTTTAGGCTTCATGGCAAGCACGATCACTGGAGAATGACGCAGCAGTTCCGTTTTGGCTGCATCCTCAGTTTGGAACAATACTCCGTATTGCTGTTGGAGTTCTTCAAGACGAGCCTGATTACTGCGGTTGATGACGGTAATACCGCCACGTTTAACGACAGAACGATTCGTCATCCCACGAATAATAGCCTCAGCCATTGAACCTGCACCGAAAAACGTAATTTGCTCGTTAATTAACACCTTTGTTTGTGATTCACACATGGATTCATACCTCCAAAGATACGGATTGATTTATGATATTATTCCCTGATTTGTCCAGTACCGTACACGCGGTATTTGGTTGAAGTCAAGGCAGGCAACCCCATAGGGCCGCGGGCATGTAATTTTTGTGTGCTGATTCCGATCTCGGCACCAAATCCAAACTCGAAGCCATCCGTGAAGCGGGTGGATGCATTGTGGTACACGGCTGCCGCGTCCACTTCTTGCAGAAAACGCTCAGCATGAGCTTTATTCTCAGTAACAATACACTCTGAATGCATCGTGCCATACCGGGCAATATGCTCCAGTACTTCGTCCAAATTGTTTACGACTTTTACATTCAAAATGTAATCATTGTACTCAGTGCCATAATCCTCTTCCGTGGCAGAGACAGCCCAAGGAGCTAGTTCTCGTGTCCGTGCACATCCGCGCAGCTCAACCCCAGCATCACGAAAACGTTCAGCCAATCCTGTTAAATGTGCTTGAGCATAATCCGAGTGTACGAGCAGTGTTTCCATCGAGTTGCACACGGACGGTCTTTGTACCTTCGCATTGAGTGTAATCGCTTCGGCCATTTCTACATTCGCTGTAGCGTCCAAGAACGTATGGCATACGCCAGCCCCGGTTTCGATGACAGGCACGGTAGCATTCTGAACAACATTTTGAATGAGTGAACGCCCGCCGCGTGGAATAATTACATCCAGCAAGCCGTTCAAGGTGAGCATTTCGTTGACGGAGGCACGGTCTGAATCTTCAATGAGTTGAAGCGCCTCGCGTGGCACGGCTGTTACGTCTAGCGCCTGCTGGAGCACTTCAATAATCTTGCGGTTGGAGGAAAGAGCAGCCGAACCACCACGCAGCACAACCGGATTACCTGTTTTCAAGCACAGACCCGCAGCATCCACGGTCACATTTGGACGCGCTTCATATATGATGCCGATGACACCCAGCGGTACACGTATTTTCTCAATCCGCAGACCATTTGGACGTTCAATTTGCTCAAGCGTGTCGCCGACCGGATCAGGTAGTGCCGCAATTTGCCGCAATCCTTCAGCAATAGCCCCGATTCGCTCCTCGGTCAGCTTGAGGCGGTCGAGCAGTGATTCGGACGTTCCCAGTTCCCGTCCACGTTTCAGGTCATTATGATTCGCTGCAATCAGCTCTTCTGCATGGTTTACTAGAGCTTCAGCCATAGCAAGCAATGCTTCGTTTTTTTGTGTTGTAGTCAGTCGGTTCATAACCCCGGCACTTTTTTTCGCGAGACTTGCTTTGGTTCGTACTTCGCTGAACTGGTTATCCTCTGTTATCGCTGTGTTTGTCGTTAAATCACTCATATTATGGCCTCCCTACATACATAATGTAATCCATTCATCCCTGTGGATCACCTCAAGCCGATGGATGGGACCAATTTTGCCCACAACCTCACCGCTAGGTAAACCTTGTACCATTTTAAGCTGTTCATCATCATAATTGACGATGCCACGTCCTAATACCTTATTTTCCGGTCCCAGTACCTCAACGACATCTCCAGCATGAAAGCTGCCCTCGACACGTCGTACGCCAACCGGAAGCAGACTATGTCCTCCGTGTACTAACGCTTCTTCGGCCCCTTGGTCTACATGCACTGAGCCCAAAGGGGTGGACATAAATCCAAGCCATTGTTTTTTCATCGGCAGTGAGGAGAGGTGAGTATCAAAATAAGTGCCTGGTCCGTGTCCTTCGACGGCTGCGTCTAGATCACCATTTTCGCTTACCCGTCCCACATATACAGGCACACCGCCGCGTGTAGCCACTTTGGCAGCCTCGATTTTGGATCGCATGCCGCCAGTTCCTACTGCTGATCCAGAACCTCCGGCTAATGCATAAATCTCCTCTGTAATTTCCTCGATACGTTCAAAACGTACAGCGTTTGGATGTTTGCGCGGGTCAGCCGTATATACGCCATCGGTATCCGTAATGATAATCAAATGCTGGGCTTTGACCAGATTGGCAACTAGTGCAGACAGCATATCATTATCGCCGAATTTCAATTCGTCAATCGATACGGTGTCATTTTCGTTAAAAATCGGGATAACCTGCTGGCGCAGCAATTCTTCTACAGTCATTCCGGCATTGTTCATCCGTTTGCGGCTCAGAAAGTCACTACGGGTCAGCAGAACCTGCGCGATTACGAGGTCAAAATTTTTAAAAGCCTGCTCATAGGCTTGCATGAGAAGAGCTTGGCCGACGGCAGCTGCCGCTTGCTTTTCATGCAGCAGTTTGGGCCGAAAGGGATACCCAATCTCCCGAAATCCGGCAGCTACAGCACCTGATGTAACCAGCAGCACTTCATGGCCTTTTGCACGAAGCAAGCTGATTTCCCTAGCAAAATAAGCGATGGCTTCCCGATTCAGACCACCTTCCACTCCAGTCAGGGAGCTACTACCGATTTTAATGACGATACGTGTTGACAAGACGTCCACTTCCTTAATTTTACTCTTTTTAATGCAAAAAAACTTCCATCCTTTGTATGCAAAGGACGAAAGTTTGTGCTTCCGCGGTACCACCTTCATTGATGATTCATGATCATCCCACTTAAAACCTGTTAACGGCAGGGACCGCCTGATTGCGCAGGGCGCTCGGGGATAGGAGTTGGGAGAGAGTCCAGGTAAATTCTTGCAGCCTATCGGAATTTACTCTCTGAACAGGACCGAGTCTCTCTTAATAGTCCCTTCAACGCGCTAAATGATATTGGATACAGAATACCACGAAAAGACTAGGTTTGGCAAAGAAGTTGTAGCTGGAAAATACGGCTTAACCAAACAGGTTTAGCTGGCCAATTCGATCAGCCGCCTCGGCCAGTCGAGCTTCTGAGCTCAGAAGCCCTGCTCGCACATACCCTTCGCCGCCGCTACCGAAGCCGATCCCTGGAGCGACAGCTACCTTGGCTTCACGCAGGAGCAGATCGGCAAAAGAAGCCGAAGTATAGCCCTGCGGCACATGTAACCAGCTGAAGAAGGAGCCGCTTGGGCGCGTCGCCTTCCAGCCTATTTGACCAAGGGCATCATAAAAAGCGTTGCGGCGTGATTCATAGCGAGCAACCAGCTCGGTTACGCATTCCTGTGAGGACGTCAGAGCTGTCGCCGCTGCTGCCTGAATACCTCCAAACAGGCTTACATAAATATGGTCCTGTAGCAAATTAATCAGCGAGATGATCTTGGCATTACCGAGCGCGAAACCAACACGCCAGCCGGCCATGTTGTATGTTTTGGACAAGGTATAGAACTCAATCCCCACATCCTTAGCCCCCTCGGCCTGTAGGAAGCTTACAGGCCGCTTGCCATCGAATCCAATAGCGCCATAGGCAAAATCACTGGCAACCACAATACCGTTACGTAGCGCAAATTCAACCGTATCCTCGTAAAAGGAGAGTGGGGCAGTTGCCGCAGTGGGATTATTCGGATAATTAAGGAACATTAATTTGGCGCGGCGGCGATCTTCTTCGGCAATGGCTTCATAATCAGGCAGAAAACGGTTCTCTTCCTTTAAGGGGAGAAATGACATTTCCGCTTTAGCCAAGGCTACGCCAGACCAGTAATCCGGGTAGCCGGGATCAGGGACGAGACACACATCGCCGGGATTGAGCAAAACTTGCGGTAGCTGAACCAAGCCCGTTTTTCCGCCAAACAGGATGGCGACCTCGCTTTCCGGGTCAAGAGTTACACCGTAGTCCTCCTGATAGCGCTGGACGATGGCTTCTTTGAGAAAGCTGTAGCCGCGGAAAGGAGAATATTTATGATACAGCGGGTTATCCGCTGATTCCTGTAAAGCTTTTACAATATGAGATGGAGTAGGAGTGTCCGGGTTTCCCTGTCCGAGATTAATGACATCATGCCCTGCTGCAATTTCACGGTTTACATTTTGTACAAGTGTGGCAAAAAATTGAGTGGGTAACTGTTTCATGACGTCAGCCGAGGGAATAGAAAAATGAGTCATCAATGTACACGACCTTTTGGAATAGTTTAAGAAACAATCTATCACGATTTTACCGAGTTGTATAGGGGGAATTGAGCTTGTATGGTTGCGTAACCCAGACTAATCGGGCTATGATGGGAGAAAATACCGGACAATGGGACACGGGAAAAGTTCCGGCTCATAGAGAGGATGAAGAACTTTGACGTATCAGGAAGCTCAGCCATTCGGTGTGGCACTTATACAAGCTCATATAGAGATAGGAAATCCTCCCGAAAACCACAATCATATCCGTTCTTTAATGGAACAAGCGGTAAAGGCCGAACAAAAGCCAGATCTGATTGTTCTACCGGAAATGTGGAATACAGGTTATGCCTTGGATCGCATTCATGAGCTGGCGGACGAAGAAGGCACGAAGACTCGGGCATGGATAGCGGCATTTGCCGCCACTTATCAAGTGAATGTAGTAGCAGGGTCGATCGCAGAGAAAAAAAGCGACGGTCATGTATACAATACGATGCTCGTTTTTGACCGTACAGGCAAAGAGGTGGCGTCGTATTCTAAAATTCATCTGTTCCGACTTATGGATGAAGAGAAATATTTACAGCCTGGCGAGGAGAAAGTTGTATTCGCACTGGATGGCGGAATACAGGCTGGGGCGTCAATTTGTTACGATATCCGTTTTCCTGAGCTGGCTCGCAGTCTGGCCCTGTCTGGCGCAAATTTGCTGATCGTACCTGCAGAATGGCCTCATCCCCGGCTTCACCACTGGCGTACCCTGCTGACCGCACGGGCTATTGAAAATCAGATGTATGTCATTGCTTGTAACCGGGTAGGTCGTAGTGGAGATACCGATTTCTTCGGGCATTCGCTCATCATTGATCCATGGGGAGAAATGATTGCCGAGGGCGGAGAGCAGGAGGAGATTCTCACAGGCTCAATTGAGTCTGCCTTGGTTCAGGACGTGCGTGGGCGTATTCCAGTGTTTGAAGATCGGCGTCCCCTGCTGTATGACCGATAGTCAGTATAGAAAGGATAATCCATGCTTAAGGAACGCATTGAATTTTTGTGTAAAAAGAAAAACCTATCCCGTAAAGAGTTAGTAGACGGATTAGTTACACCTGCACATTTTGCGAATATATTGGCTGACCGTTACCCGCTGGCTGAGGATTTAGCTGAGCAAATTGCTGAACGTCTAGGTGTACAATCTTCCTACCTATTACGTGCATCGGCAGAGGATGAGGAGACGCTGGCTACAGCGGATACGATTTTCACAGAGCTGTCCAAGCTGGCTAATCCCGCTACGGAAAGCTATGTGGATCAGTTGGAGGATCGCAACGATTCGCTCGTGGTGGAAATGACGACTTATTTGATGAAGGCTGTTTATTTCCAGCAGCTAAATGACCCAACAGCCTATGAATATTTGCATCAAACCTATTTGAATTTTTATTTGGAGAGGTTTGGTCGCTCGGATGAGGTGGAGTTGCCCGCACCACTAAAAAAAGCAATTTTATTTTATAAAATTCAATATTTCCGCTCTAAAAATCATTATTATGATGTACTAAATAACGTTACGCAGCTCATCCGCCTGGTGGATGAGGGAACCGAAAACTGGCTGAATGCGCAAAACATTATGATGGAGGCCTGCATTCAGGTCAAGCAATTTGATCAGGCCAAACAGGTGTTTGAGCAAACAATGCGCAGGGTATATGATGATCGGCTCTTTCACCGTCTGACGGGCCTGTACGTGACTTATAGCGGATATTGTTTTGCTATGGGTTCTGTACAGGAAGCACTGTTAACGTTGTCTATGGCGGAGGCGAATTTGGTCTATTTGGAAAATGCGGCAGATATGCTTACGACGATCCTGAACAATCGGATTATTATGCTGACGTCGATTGGCGAGCTGGATAAGGCCTTGGAGGAAGTAGTGCGTTTTGAAGCATTGGTGAGTCGGGAGCGAGAGGAAATGCAACAAATGATGCTGCCCGTTACGCTGATATACCGTTGTGAGATTGCATTTACCCGAAAAAACTGGGGACTGCTCTCACAGCATCTGGATCAGCTACGTAAAACTAATCTGACAACGGATCAGCAAATGGGGCTTGATTTTTATGAAAGCCAGCTTGCGCTTGCCCAGGGAAAACAGGATGCTTTTTGGATGCATGCTCTGCAATGTTTGCCTTATTTTGAAACTCTCCAGCATCCAGCGCGGCTTGAGCAACTATATGAAACGCTGGCTGTAGTATCGGAGGACAGTCGTCGCTATAAAGAATCATCAGCGTATTATCGTAAACTGGTCTATCTTTTGCGTAAAAAATAGGCTGAATGCACTCGTTTTTCACAAAACATTCAGATGATCGTGCAAAAGAATGCTCTGAAGTGCGCAAAATTTTGTGCAAACCGCCCCAAAGCTCAAAACTAAACCGACAAAAAACAGTTTAAAGCTGCTGTTTTTTCGGTTTTTTTGTATGCGTCAAAACGTATTGTGGTGTTGGATACCGTCTTCTATACTGAATTCATAAGGTACAACAATACAAAATATGAGGTGCAACCACATGATGAACTTTTTCGGTAAGAAGAAAAAACAGCAGGATGCGATAGAACATGCAGATCAACTGATGAATAAGGGCTTATCCGGATTATTTATGAAAGGTCTGGTCCCCAAAGAGCATCGGGAACAGATCAACCAGAGCTTAAACTCGGCAAGACAAGCTCAAACGGCGGCTAACGGAGGCTTGGCGATGGCAGCAACTGCGGTTGTGATTTCGGTAACAGATACCGGGAAGCTCGTGAATTTTGATCCGATTGTGGTGCTTGTACTAGATGTGACGGAAGTTAGCGGCAATCGATACCAAAAAACGCTGGAAACGCTCGTATCTAAGCTGCAAATTCCGCGACCTGGAGATGTGGTGGGTCTGGGTAGCAATCCGGCAAATCCATCAGAGCTGATTTATATGGGGCTGGTGACAGCGTAAATGATTGGCGGGCGTTTCACCATTCTTGCGAGCACATTTTTTTAAATAAATGATTGAAAAAGGGGTTTTGGAGAATGAAAGGATTTTTGAGTTTGATCGGGGTACTTCTGGTGTTTGGCGTAGGGTTTTCGCCTTTTCTGGCTGAATATTTATGGGATGATCCATTTTTAATTATGGAAGCCCCGTGGTATCGGCCGTTAATTTATACAGGCTTTGCGCTTATATTTCTACCGGGTATTTTAGGTTTGTTTTTTGGTGGCGGTAAAGTCAAGAAGGGTGTTCCGGGGGTTGGAATCATTACAAGTGTTCAACAAACAGGGACTTATGTAAACAATCAGCCGCAGGTAAAGCTCGGGTTGACCGTAACCAAACAGGGTGAAGATAAATATGATACTGCTTTGACGACGATTATTCCTTTGACCTCCATGGCTCAATTTCAGCCAGGCTCGATTATTCCGTTGATCGTATCTGAGAAAGACAAAATGAAGGTGGGTCTTGACCTGAAAGGTCAGGTGTCGCAAATGGATTTGCAAGCGTTAATGAATGAGCAGATGGTCAAGCAGGGCGTATCGCCTGAGCTGATGGAAATTGCCAAAACCGGTGAACAGGCCTATGCAAAGATAATGGATGTCACACCCATGGGTGAAGCGGGGCCCAATAAAATCAAGCTTCAGTTTACACTGACAATAACGAAAAGCAACGGCGAGACATTTAATGTAACCACGCAGAAGGAAGTTTTTTCTTCCCAACTATCCAAACTGCAGCAGGGAAGTATTATAGAGGTGATATATTCGCCTCAAGATCCTTCGAAACTGGTTATTAAAACACAAGTGAGTGAATCCGACGTGCAGCAAGCATTTGGTTCATCCCGATAAAAAAATTGTTGAATCTGTTTCAGATACAGCCCATAGGTGTATTATAATAGTATCCCGACACCAGGAGGTTGATAACGATGGATAACCAAAGTAGATCCGAACTGGCGAATAGGGATGGCCTGTCACGGCCGAGAGGCTTAAATAGACAGGTTGTCGGAAACAACTTTGAAATGGGCTATGATCAGGATAAAAGTCCACCCCATGTAGGGAGACCCTGATCACAACAAGGCGAGGACAGGCACTTTGGGATCACACAGCACATTGGAACTGAGGTAGGACATTCTTGGATACCAAGACTAGAGACCTTAAGGAAAGAAGTGATGCGGGATGGATAAAGTGGAGTTTCCGAGCAAGTGTAGAGTAATCAGGCGAGGCTGACATGGATTTCAAATGAACATGAAATGTGGTTCGTTGAAGACAGAGGGAAGCAATCGCAACAGTGTAATCGAACCCGTGATCTAAATGCCGTATTGAAAGTATAGGGGCGAAGCCCCAGGACCGTCTTCCTCTCTGGCTTGGGCTGGGGAGGAAAACGGTCCTTTTCACGTTCGATGCTACTTTTGAGAAAGTTGCTTGACCGTTTCTCGGAAGGTATCAATAAAAGCTTCGGCAGCTTTAGACAAATAACGTCCGTTCCGGTAAGCAATCGCCAGGGTACGGCTGGGGGTAGGTTCGGCTAGTGGCAGCAATGCTGGAACAAACTCGCTGCTGGCGGCGCGGGCGATAAAACGGGGAACGAGCGTCACTCCCATACCTGTCGCTACGAGCGATTGGAGTGTCTCCATATTGGTGCTTTCAAACACCACATTAGGTTCAAAGCCTGCCTGATGACACAGATCCATCGTCAGCTTGCGAAAGCCTTGCCCTTTTTTCAGGACGACAAAAGGCTCGTCTTTAAGTTCTTCCATGTGCACTGGCTGCGGCTGATTACCGTTTTTACGCAGGGCTAGGGGATGACCTGGAGGAACAGCGAGATCAATCCACTCTTCACCGATGGGTACATAAGAAAGTGTAGGTTCTACTAGGGGAAGAGAGAGCAGGCTGAGATCGGTATCGCCACTTGCCGTTTTTTTCTCCAGATTCATGGATGAATCTTCGACTAACGCGATTTCAATGTCTGGATGAGCCCTCTTGAATACAGGCAGCACATGTGGCAGCAAATGGGAGCCCGTGATAGGCATACTGCCAACGACGACCTTCCCTTTTCGCAACTGAGAGATATCGTCCATTTCCTGTCGGAGCTGTTCCACCGCGTCGACTATTTTTTTTGCCTTTTCCACAAAGCTTGCTCCGGCATGTGTTAGTTCCACCGTGCTGGTGTTGCGTTGAAATAACAGTACCCCAAGCTCTTTTTCCAGTTTGGACAATTGCTGGCTCAACGAAGGCTGAGCGATATGCAGTTTTTCTGCTGCGCGTGAGAAGTTTTTTTCCGCTGCAATTTGCAGGGTGTACTGAAGCTGTCTGAATTCCATCGAATTTCATGCTCCTTATCTTATAAGCTTTTCCTATTACATCATAGACTGATTATACAATAATAAAATTAAATGCCCAATCCTAACGGGTCTCATGTGTCACAAGTTTTATATAAGATGAAGCGTTTTTTCACAAATAGAGTCTTTTAATATAGATAATTAATTCCCTTAACATTCTCCTGATAAAACATAATTAATCTTAGTTCTGGTTGTACAAAAAAAGGTCTGGGAGGAAAATGAATGCTAAAATGTTGGGGGATACATACGAAAAAATCGGTAGCTGCACTCCTAGCGACGATGATGCTAACCGTAAGCGGCGGGACAGCGATGGCAGTCGAGAAGGACACGACAATTAAAAATGTAATTATTCTGATTCCAGACGGCATGGCTAATGACGCTACTGCATTGGCTAGATGGTACAAAGGATCATCCTTAACGTTAGACAGCATGGCAAGCGGGATGGTGCGTACACATTCTGCGGATGCACCGATTGCCGATTCTGCTCCGGCGGGTACAGCTTTTGCCACAGGACATAAATCACATACTGGGTATGTAGGCGTTCTTCCAGATGAAGCAACGATGCCCGGACAGCAACCGATCGCAGCAGGTGACGCCAAAAAGCCTGTAGCTTCCATTCTGGAGGCTTCCAAGCTAGCAGGGAAATCAACCGGAATTATTGCTACTTCGGAGATTATGCATGCGACACCAGCTGATTTTACCGCACATTATCCTGACCGCAAAAATTATGATGCACTCAGCATGCAACAAGCCTACAACGGAGTTGACGTTGTGTTAGGTGGAGGCGGCAAGTTTTTGGAGCCAGCAGGGCGTAAGGACGGCCAAGATTTAATTGCTCAAATTAAAGACCAGGGCTATGATTTTGTCACAACACCTGAAGGGCTGAAAAATTCGACCTCCAGCAAGCTCTGGGGCAGCTTTTCTCCCGAAGCTCTTGCATATGACCTGGATCGCGATGCATCGAAGGAACCTAGCTTGGCAGAAATGACAACGAAAGCCATTGATGTGTTATCCAAAAATGATAAAGGCTTTTTCTTAATGGTAGAGGGCAGTAAAGTGGATTGGGCTGCACATGCTAATGATCCAACGGGAATTATTAGTGACGTGCTTTCATTTGACGATGCAGTGAAGGTTGCTCTTGATTACGCCAAGCAAAACCAAAATACTGTCGTCGTAGCAGTGACAGACCACGGAAACGGTGGGTTGACGATTGGTAGCAGTGATACAACTAGCAATTATGACAAAACGCCTTTAGCTTCTTTTATAGATCCATTGAAAAAAGCGAAGCTGACGGGTGAAGGCTTGGAATCCAAGCTGAATGCAGATCGCAGCAATATTAAAGAGGTGCTTTCCACGTATTTTGGCATCACCGATTTGTCAGACGAAGAAGTAAAAACAATTAAAGATGCCAAAGAAGGCAGCATGAACTATGCCGTCGGACCAATTATTAGCAAACGCGCCAATATTGGCTGGACTACAGGTGGACACACAGGGGGTGATGTCGTGTTGTACACGTACGCGCCGAACGGTGACCGTCCATCCGGTGTCATCGACAATACAGATGTAAATAAGTATATGACACGTGTACTTGGACTGGATTTGGATACAGTCAGCAAGCAACTGTTTGTTCCTGCAAAAGCCGCTTTTGAAGCTAAAGGAGCCAAGTTTACTGCGGACACGAAAGTCATTACGGTGACCAAAGGCAGTAACAAGCTGGAGCTTCCAGTATACAAAAATATTGCTACACTGAATGGTAAAAATTCTACGCTCAACGGTGTAGTCGTATTTAACGGCGTTGATTATTTTGTACCCCAGCAGGCGATTGATTTGATTCAGTGATAAATAGACCTATCGAGAGAAGCTGTTTCTTCTATAACGGAGGAACAGCTTTTTTTGTGTGTAGAGATGAATATGTAGTTTTTAAGGTGAGAATGAAATTGGTTCTCAGAAAATGGGATTTTTTGTGAAACTAGTCACGTTATATTCTCTCTGATGTTGCTAGAATAATACATGTACGATATAAGCCACTGATGATGTAAAGTCCGGATGGACGAGGGAAGAAGGGATGAGTCACGGACGAATTATTACTGCGTCTGGCTGATGGCAAGGAATGGACGCATACGGAAATGACGGAGCTGCTGACACGTCTGGATAGTGAGCCGACGCTACGAGCACAACTGCGCCAACTGGCAGCTCGCACCAAATTGGAGCGTTATGGCAAAGGTGTTTTTTTACGAGGATTAATTGAATTCTCAAGTATATGTCGTCAGGATTGCATGTACTGTGGGCTGCGTGCTTCGAATAAACAGGCAGACCGTTACCGTTTGCAGCCGGAAGAAATTCTGGCCTGCTGCGCGGAGGGGTATGAACTGGGTTATCGGACCTTTGTTTTGCAAAGTGGGGAAGATTACTGGTTTACGGCTGCCCGGCTGACGAAACTAATTCGGGAAATTAAAAGCCGTTTTGCAGATGTGGCGGTTACATTGTCCATCGGTGAACGGGATGACGAAACTTATGAGCAACTATACGAGGCGGGCGCGGACCGTTTTTTGCTCCGGCATGAGACAGCTTCACCCAGTTTGTACGCCAAGCTGCATCCGACGATGACGATCGAAAGCAGGCGTAGCCGGCTGCTGGCTTTGCAACGGATCGGCTTTCAGATCGGGGCTGGATGTATGGTGGGATTGCCGGGACAAACGAACAGTGAATTAGCAGATGATTTGGTCTATTTGCATAGCCTGTCGCCAGATATGATCGGAATTGGCCCCTTTTTACCACATAGCAATACGCCGCTTCGTGAGGCCAGCCAGGGGAGCATGGAAAAGGCACTTGATATCATTTCATTATCCCGGTTGGTCGTTCCAGATGCGCTTATTCCGGCATCCACGGCCATGGGGACGATTCATCCCCAGGGAAGGGAGAAGGCGCTTCAGGCGGGAGCGAATGTGGTGATGCCTAATTTGTCGCCACTGGCGGTGAGGCCTAAGTATGCGATTTATGAGAATAAAATATGTTTGGGCGATGAGTCTGCCCAATGTAGACATTGCTTGGAGCTGCGAATCCGTGGAGCGGGATTTGAAGTCGATATGGGGCGCGGCGATAGTTTGAGAGTGCAACGACAGCTTATGAGACAGGGGACCGTGTGAGAACGTGACGGAAACATTGCAGTAACCATAAATAAGGAGATGGGTATACGTGAGTGGAGTACGGGAGAAAGTGTCGGCAGATTTTATTAATGAAGCAGAGATAATGGCCGCAGTGGAGCAGGGGAAACAAGAGGCAACAAATCGACAACGCATTTTGGAAATTTTAGAAAAGGGTAGAGCCTGCCGCGGGCTGAATGCAAGTGAAGCGGCGGCTCTTTTGCATGTAGATGATCCTGAATTATTGGAAGAGATGTTCAAATCTTCGCGGGCCGTCAAAGAGCAGATTTATGGCAACCGGATTGTGTTGTTCGCTCCTTTATATGTAAGCAACCACTGCGTTAATAACTGCGAATATTGTGGGTATAAGCATACCAATGATAGCTTTGCGCGTAGCCGCCTGACCCCGGAGGAATTGGTGGAGGAGGTTAGAGTGCTTCAAGAACTGGGACACAAGCGACTTGTATTAGAAGCGGGGGAAGACCCAGTCCATTGTCCCATTGATTATATCGTCGATTGTCTGCGCCAGATCTATGAGGTCAAGGTAGATAACGGCAGCATTCGGCGGATTAATGTGAATATTGCATCTACAACCGAGGAGGACTATCGGAAGCTGGCAGAGGTGGGTATTGGTACGTATATTTTATTTCAGGAAACGTATCATCGGGAGAGCTATCGCAAATTTCATCTGCAGGGACCCAAACGGGATTATGATTGGCACACCACCGCAATGGACCGGGCTATGCGTGCGGGTATAGATGATGTGGGGATCGGTGTGTTGTATGGCTTGTATGATTTCCGGTATGAAACAGTAGCCATGCTGAAACATGCAGAGCACTTGGAAGAAACCTTTGGTTGTGGGCCTCACACGGTCTCGGTTCCACGATTGCGTCCGGCTGAAAATGTAGATCTGGAGCGATATCCGTACCTGGTCAACGACGATGATTTTATGAAAATTGTATCCGTTCTTCGACTGGCTGTCCCTTATGCTGGGATGATCCTGTCTACGCGCGAGGAGCCGGAATATAGAGACCGTGTCATTGGTTTAGGCGTGTCACAGATTAGTGCTGGATCAGCTACAGGCGTAGGCGCCTATGCAAAACAGGAGACGGAAGATAAGCCTCAATTTGAGGTGGGAGACCATCGCTCTCCATCGGAAATTATTAAAAGTTTGTGCCGTGGCGGATATATGCCAAGCTACTGTACAGCTTGCTACCGTGAGGGACGAACCGGAGATCGCTTCATGGAACTTGCCAAATCCGGACAAATTCACAATGTGTGCCAGCCGAATTCGCTGCTGACCTTCCAAGAATATCTGCTGGATTATGGGGATGAGGAAGCACGTGAATTGGGAGCTGCTGCTCTGCGTGAAAATCTGGAGCGTATACCACGTGAATCAACGCGCCGTTTGACGCTTGACAGACTTGAACGATTAGAAGCAGGCGAGCGCGATTTGTATTTTTAGCAATTGATAATAATAGCATTTGAAAATAAAAAGCAGTCGCGTTGGAATCAGCGCGGCTGCTTTTGTATGTCTAGAGAGAAGAATATTAATGACGAGATTTTAAGAATAACTTCCTGCTTTAGCGGCTTGCTCCCAGGCTAGCATAGCAGATGGAAAGCATTTAATAGCCCGGGGGAAGACTCCCTGGACATAAGCGATAAACACACCATAGTTCACAATCGGCACCCTGGCGGCTTTCGTTTCAGACATTCGGTGAAGCATTGTACGCCGATTGAGCATACAGGCACCGCAATGAATAACCAACGCATATTCACTCAAATCGTCAGGGAAACTGGAGCCAGATGCATGTTCGATAATGAGGCGTTTGCCTATCGTTTGACGCAGCCAACGAGGGATTTTTACTCGACCAATATCGTCAGATTGGCATTGGTGAGTGCAGGCTTCCGCAATGAGCACACGGTCTCCATCCTTGAGGCGTTCAATGGCTCTTGCTCCTCGCACCAGTTCGTCCAGATCGCCTTTATGACGGGCGAACAGAATGGAGAAAGAGGTAAGTGGTATATCCTTGGGCGTGTCGGCCGCAACTTTCATAAAGACCTGTGAATCGGTAATGACCAGGCTGGGCTTGCGTCCCAGTCGCTCCAGCGTCAAACGTAGCTCATGCTCTTTGGTCACGACAGCGATGGCATCGCTCTCTAGCGTATCACGGATCGTTTGCTGCTGCGGCAGAATCAATCGTCCCTTTGGTGCCGCTTTATCGATGGGAACCACCAGCACGACCAGATCGCCGGGTGACAACAGGTCACCTACGATACGGAAGCGATCTTCGTTTTGGGGGAGTGTATTTGTGATGGCCTTTTTCAGTTCTGCGTCACCCCGGAGCATAGATGCACTGAAAGGAATCAGTGCGAGATTCAATTCGGTCTCCAGCGTTGCAGCCATTGGATCTGATTCAGCAAGGGTATCTATTTTATTTAGTACACCAATGACAGGAATCTTTTTGGTGCGTAGCTTCTCGAGCAGCTCGTACTCGAATGGTCCGACTCCAACAGTGGCGTCGATGACCAGCAGAGCCAAGTCTGTACTATTAAGTATTTCTAGCGTTTTGTTGCGGCGCAGCTCCCCGATCTCACCCTCATCGTCCAGTCCGGCGGTATCCACCAGAACAATGGGACCCGCAGGAAGTAGCTCCATCGGCTTGAAAACGGGGTCCGTAGTCGTTCCTCCTATAGGTGATACCACAGCGGCGGGCTGGCCGGTCAAGGCGTTCAGAATGCTGGATTTGCCTGCATTTCGGCGACCAAGCAGAACGATATGTGGTCGGTTACTTCTTGGGGTATCATTCATTCCCATGGTGAGTTCCTTCTTCCTGCCCCGGAATTCCGGGCTTGGTTACGGTATAGGGATGGCACAATTGGTCAATCCGCGCACGGGTCAGCTGACCGCGATCCTCTGCAATATCCTCTGGTGTGCGACCCTGTGCAATGGCTGCTGATGCAATGGAAGCAGCTTCATCATAGCCAAGCTCAGCGACCAGCGCGGAGGCCATCACAGCTGAGCTGTGCAGATTAGCAGAGCAGCGTTCCTCCTGTACGATCAGACCGCGCACACACCGTTCCTCGAACAGTTGAACGGCATTGGTGAGAATATGCAGCGATTCGAGCAGCGATTCGGCAATCAACGGCAGGAACGCGTTCAGCTCCAGCTGTCCAGAGGCAGCAGCCATCGTGATAGCCGCATCTTCGGCCATCACACGCATCGCTGTCAATCCGGCCATTTCAGCCATTACCGGATTGACCTTACCAGGCATAATGGAGGAACCAGCTTGGACTGGGGGCAGCAGGTATTCACCGATACCACCGAAAGGACCAGAGGCTAGCAGACGAAAATCGCTAGATATTTTGAGCAGATTTACCGCGGCGGATTTAAGTAGACCTGACACCTCGACGAAGACATCCATATTTTGAATCGGGTCCATGGGGTGGTCGCTACGGCATAGCCCTAATCCAGTCTCATCCGCCAGCTTTTCGACCATCCGGTAGCTGTAAGCCCGAGGCGCATTCATACCAGTGCCAATCGCCGTGCCTCCAATAGGGATTTCTCGTAGCCGCTCTTCGGCTTTATAGAGGCGCCAACGGTCACGCCCTATAGCTTTTGCGTAGGCGCCAAAGCCTTGCCCGGCCATCATAGGCAGGGCATCCATTAGCTGTGTGCGGCCT
Source organism: Paenibacillus polymyxa (assembly GCF_015710975.1). Lineage (NCBI taxonomy): Bacteria > Bacillati > Bacillota > Bacilli > Caryophanales > Paenibacillaceae > Paenibacillus > Paenibacillus polymyxa. Next base: position 4,322,109 of record NZ_CP049783.1, read on the forward strand.
AGCTTGAGCAGGTCGGCATATTCTATTTCTTTTTGCTGTAAAGCATTTTGTAACGAAGACATCGTGTCACACAAAGGGCGCAGCAGGCGTATCGCTGCAATTCGTAGCGCCGTCGGATATACATCATTCGTAGATTGGCAGCAGTTCACATCATCCAGCGGATGTACAAGCTCATATTGTCCTGGCTGCCCCCCTAGCTGTACAATGGCCAAATTAGCAATGACCTCATTTACGTTCATATGGGTACTGGTGCCTGCGCCGCCTTGCATGGCATCCACGGTAAACATATCTTGATGCCGTCCTGCGAGTAATTCATCGCAGGCATTTACAATGGCAGAGACCCGGTGGGCAGACAACCGGGTCTGCTCACCATTCACTTGAGCGGCGGTTTTTTTTACCAACACAAGAGCGTGAATCAGATTTCTGTTCACGGGCCTGCCGCTGACTGCAAAATTGTTCATCGCACGTGCGGTATGAATACCGTACAAGGCATCCATAGGAATTTTCATGTCTCCTAGTGCATCCCGTTCGGTCATGTTATAGACCCGTCGCCGGAATGCGTGTCATATGCAGCAGCTGACGTGCACTTGCAGCTCGTTTTTCCTCAACCCGGGCATGAACCAGATCTGGCTCGACCAGCTTGAGGGCTTGAGTTGGACATTTTCCAATACAGGCCGGTCCGCCGTCCACACCTTCGCACAAATCACATTTGCTGGCAATCATGCGTTCTTTAGGTTGCAAACGACCCGACACATTGGTGTACAGTCCGTCTTGCACGACCGGCTGCCCGTCTCTGTATTGAGGCACCATGGTAATCGCACCGTAAGGGCAGGCGATCATACAGGTTTTACAGCCAATGCAGCTTTCGCTATTAATAAGAATGCAGCCGTCTGCGTTCGTAATGGAGCCGTTCGGACAGGCATTAGCACATGGAGCATCCTCACAGTGACGACACTGAACAGGTGCAGTGACTCCGAATGATTTGATCACCTGAAGGCGAGGGTGAAAATGAAACTCGTCATCTGGCGAGATAAAGGGGTTCTCCGGCGAATGTGCGATAACACAGGCGATTTCACAGGTGCGACAGCCGATACACTGATCGGGATCAGCTAAAACAAAGCGATTCATACAACTCGACTCCTCTCTAACTAACAGCAAAATATAATTTCTAATGATCATACTTATGTGTTGAGCGCACTAATGAATGGAATAATCGTTATGCCCTTTGACGGGCATATCATTGCTACGGCTCTGCTTGCCGGGTCCACGCTTTTGGAAGGTCGTGTGCAGCAGATGGTGCGATACATGACCTAGCGGCTCACCCAGAAATTCATCGTACAGCTTGATGATAAAAGGGTTCTCATGCGATTTGCGCACCTGAGATGCAGCATCGTGTCCATAGATGGACGATTTACGTGCACGATAAGCATCGATTTTTGTTTCTCCAACATGAGCTTGGGTTGCCCTCCTCCGCTGATACAGCCGGCTGGACAGCCCATGACCTCAATAAAATGGTAATCACATTCACCCGCCTGCACACGATCCAGGAGTTGGTAGGCATGCTGGAGTCCAGCGACGACCGCCACCTTGAGCTGCAGCTCGCCTACCTGTACCTCTGCTACTCGAATGCCTTCCTCGCCACGGACAAAATCCAGCTGGAGCTTGGGCAGCTTCTCATTCGTCAGCAGCTCATAGCCTGTGCGGATGGCAGCTTCCATAACTCCTCCAGTTACCCCAAAAATAGTGCCTGCGCCTGAATATTGTCCTAGCGGTGCATCAAATTCTTCATCAGGCAGGTTCATAAAATCAATGCCGCGCTGCTTGATCCAGTATGCCAGCTCACGCGTGGTCAGCACCTCATCCACATCACGATAACCGTCGGATTCCATTTCGGGACGGTCGCATTCAAATTGTTTGCAGGTACATGGCATGATCGCGACGCTGTAAATATTCGCAGGTTCCACCTCATCCAGCTGTGCACCATAGGTCTTGATCAGTGCTCCCACCATTTGCATTGGCGATTTGCAACTGGATAGATGGTCTAGCAGATCGGGGTATTCAATCTCGGCAAAACGGACCCAAGCTGGACAGCAGGATGTGAACATCGGTAACGGTCCACCCTCGGTTACGCGGCGAATCAGCTCAGTGCCTTCTTCCATGATGGTTACGTCAGCTCCGAAATTCGTATCATATACTCGATCGAAGCCGAGACGACGAAGGGCAGCGGCCATTTTGCCGGGCGTCAGGGTACCAAACGGCATACCAAATTCCTCCGCGAGTGACACGCGAATGGCTGGGGCGCACTGCACGATTCGAAGCTGTCCTGGCTTCTTCATCATGTCAGCTACCTTAATCAGGTTATAGCTATAATAGGCAGCAAATAGCGGTTCGCCGATGTCGGCAGGCATATCGCGTTCACGTATACGTTCCTGTCGTCTGATGGCGGCTGCCTGCGGAGATGAATCTGCCCAATCTGAGGCGTACACGCTGCATATTTGCACACATTGACCGCAAATAACACAGCGGTCTGCGTTCACGGTTTGAGGTTCTCCAGGCAGTCCCTCTATGGCATCTACCGGACAAACACCCGCACAGCGTCTGCATCCAGTGCAGAGCGTTGGGTCAATATGAATGACGGGGTCTGTAGAATCAGACGTCCTCATACAAGGAGGCGAAGAGATCTTGTCTGTTGTTGACATGTTTTTCTACCTTTCTGCGGCTGATTTTGACCTTACAGGCGTGGGAAAAAGACTTCCCGCCGAGGCTCTGGAGGCGAGTCGGATATACCATTGGCCAGCCGTAGCACATGATTTGGACAGGCTTCTACACAAGCAGGCTGTCCGTTCTCTGTTTCCGCGCACAGATCGCATTTGCTTGCCGCAGTTCGGGGAAGCGCGGTTCGATTTGCACGGTGAGTCAGGCCGGACTGCGTGATAACGTGCCCGGCTCGATAGACCGGAGACACCTCGATTGCCCCGAAGGGGCAGGCCAAAACACAGGAGGTGCAGCCGATGCATCGTTCCTCATCAATCATGACTACGCCGTCTTCCTGACGAATGGCCTGCACCGGACAGGCATGTGCACAGGGGGCATTCTCACAATGCCGGCATTGCACCGGCACGTACGTATCCCCAGCTCGCACTACATACACCTTGGGCACCACAGGCACGCTGACTGTTCCGATCGAAGCGCCTATGCCGCTCGCCTGACCGTGAACGGCAAAGCAAGCCAGTTCGCAGGCTTTGCAGCCAATACATTGCCCGCCATCCGCAACGACGAAAGAGGAGGCAACAGCACTTGTTCTATTGGCTGAACCCATTCTGCTCGTCGAACGGTTCAGCGTGTTTCGTACGCCGCTCATCTTGTCACCTTGTCAGCTAGAATGGCTTCCTGGACGTTCATCTGTCTGCGAATCTTTTGGTACGATTCATGTACATCCCGTTCAGCCTGCGCTTGGTCGGCAATCCGTTCCAACCGGATGGCGCAGTATTTCAATTCTGGGGTTTTGGATACCGGATCGAGAAAATCGGCGGTTAACTCGTTACATGCTCCGACCCACCAGTGATAGGTCATGTAGGTCGCACCTTGTTGCACACGGTCGCTAATTTGTGCCCGCGCCATGATGCGTCCCCGACGGGAGGAGATGGCAACAATTTCGCCATCCAGAATATTCAGATCTGCTCCGTCTTCTGGGCTAATCTGAATAAATCCAGGCTCATCAGACAACTGGCGTAATGCACGGCAATTCCCAGTCATCGTACGCACCGAATAATGACCTACCTCACGGACTGTAGATAAGACAAGCGGGAATTTTGCATCCGGCTGCTCTTGCGGCGGACGCCATTCGCAGGCGAATAATCGTCCTTTACCACTAGGTGTGGAAAATTGATTGCCTTTGTACAAATACGGTGTACCTGGATGATCCTCTGTAGGGCAGGGCCATTGCACGCCGCCTTGTTCCTCCATTTTCTGGTAGCTGGCACCAGCGAATAAAGGACTGAGGCTTCGCATTTCATCCCAAATTTCCTCTGTGTTCGCATAGGACATAGGGTAGCCCATGGCGGTAGCAACCTCACTAATGATGGCCCAGTCAGGCTTTACATCACCTTGCGGCTCGACGGCCTTACGGATACGCTGAAAGCCCCGATCTGCCGAAGAATACACCCCGTCATGCTCGCCCCAAGAGGTAGAAGGGAGGATGACATCCGCATGCAGCGCCGTTTTGTTCATGAAAATATCCTGCACCACGACAAATTCCAATTGTTCTAGCGCTTCACGCAGCTCGGCAGCGTTCGGATCACTCTGTACAGGGTCTTCGCCGAAAATATAATAAGCCTTCAGCTTGTTCTCTTTCAGAATGAGATGCGGTACTTCTGTAAGTGAATATCCTTTTTTACGCGGTAGCTCAACACCCCATGCTTTTTCAAACTTTTTGCGAACTGCGGTGTCAATGACATCCTGGTAACCAGGATACACATTAGGTAATGCACCCATGTCGCAGGAGCCCTGAACATTGTTTTGTCCACGTACAGGTCCAATACCTACATTTGGCTTGCCCAGATTTCCGGTCAGTAGGGCAAGGGAAGCGAGCCCTTTTACCACATCAACAGCCTGTGAAAATTGACATACGCCCATTCCGTACAGAATTGTAGCGGTAGGAGCCTTGGCATATTCCCTCATAGCCGCCCGAATGTCAGCCGCCTTGACACCTGTGATGCCTTCTGCATATTCGGGCGTATATTTTTTAATGCTATCTACGTATTCGGCAAAGCCTTCTGTGTTTGCTTCCACATATCTTTTGTCGTACAGCCCTTCATGCACTAGCACATGACCAAAAGCGTTCACCAAAGCCATGTTCGAGCCGCCTTTTAGAGGTAGCCACATATCTGAAATGCGTCCAGTTTCAGTCATGCGTGGATCACATACAATAATTTTGGCACCTCGTTGCTTGGCTGCTACGATGCGTCTTGCGACGATTGGATGCGTTTCGGGCGCGTTGTATCCAAATACGAATATGAGATCAGAGTGTTCAATTTCAGGAATAGAGTTGGACATAGCCCCGTCCCCGAGCGAGTAAGTCAAACCTGCTACAGAAGGGCCGTGGCATACACGAGCGCAATGATCAATATTGTTGGTGCCAATGACTGCCCGCATGAATTTTTGCATAACATAATTGGCTTCATTTCCCGGACCGCGTGCGGAGCCCGTCCCCATGATAGAGTCAGGACCATACTTTTCCTTAATGGCTGACAGTCGTTCGGCAGTATACTGAATGGCTTCATTCCACTCCACTTCCTCCATGACTCCATTTTTGCGAATCATGGGCTTGCGCAAGCGTGCAGTCAGAATCTGTGGATCATTCAGAAAATCCCACCCATAATGTCCTTTCAAACACAATGTTCCTTCATTTGTACGACCATTAGCCGGCTCTGCGCCAATTACCTGTCCTTTGTCCACTAGCAAATGAAGCTGACAACCGCTTCCGCAGTAGGGACATACTGTTAATACCTTGTCTGCCATGAGTGCAGCACCTCTTTTTATATGAAATAGATGAAACTCGTAACATGAAAAAAAGCCAATACAAAAATGCCGCTTCACGCTGCATCCTGTACTGGCTTATCCGCGAGCGAGGAGATAATCTCCTTCCCGCTAATCCAACCGGGGTATGTGTTGTAGTTCAAGAGTAATGATAATATGTCCGTCTCCATGGACGGAGGGGCAGACCTCCCAAGTGTAAGTGAAGGGACTGCCAAGTGTTTTTTCGGCTTCCCTCATAAACTCCTTTTCCAGATAAGGACGAAGGACGTTCCAGTAATCACTGACCTTTTCCACAGCGCCTTCATGAACGAGAATTTCGGACAGATTAGACAAAGTACCCTGGATCTCTACTGTAACTCGGAGTGGTGAGTTGAGAGAAACCTTAACGTTGTCCGGTCCTTTTCCTCGGTAATGCTTGACAATACATACGGCCAGCTTCCTGATGCGCTCACGGTATTCCAATTCGGTATTCAACATCTGGACACTCCGCTTCGAATCAAAATAAAGGCGTACTTGCCGCACATGCCAGACAGCCTCTGTAGCTAATTTAGAAAAGGAAGTAGACGTCCCAACCAAAATGGTCTGCCCAGCACGGCGTATCACTCTTCTATGGTAGAACAGGTTGACCCGGAAAGATGTGAAATTCATTACACCTAACCAAAATTTTACATAGTTTAGATTGGAGATAGGTGTGCTGGGAATTTAGCGAGCGAGGAAATCTACACACTAGCAAATACATTGACCGAGGAAAAGTATGGATGATATAATCAAAAAAGGAAAAATCATTGGGTATTATTGAGCCGTATTTAAATGGGCTTTTCTAAGTGCTAATTTTGTAAGCGCGTACAATGATTATTTTCCTTACATAACACGGAGGAGGCGATCAATGGATTCATTTTATCCAAATAAGTGTCTTTCTTTTTTTTTTGTTTTTATGCAACCGGTTGCACGATCTACCCACTAAATTTTATCAGGAGGGTGTTAACTTGCTAAGAAAAAAAACAGGGAGTTTTATTTCTTGGTTGATTATATTGTCGCTTTGCTTGAACTTCTTCGGTTTACCTAGTGGTGCTTCGGCCAGTAATACCGATTATTCAGCAACCTATACGAATTCCACAGTGAATGCTCTTCCATTGCCAACCGCATCGGCTACTTCTACCGTTACTGCAACATATGCACCTATGGCAACACCTACAGCAACTCAAAACGGATTAACGGTTCACTTTAAGAAGCCTTCAAACTGGAATTCAACAATTCGAATCCATTACTGGAATTTGAATCCGTCAACCGTTCCGATTAGTGGGGCGTGGCCAGGAATTCTGATGAAGTCGGACGGAAACGACTGGTATAGCTATACCATTGCCGAGGCGACAGGCTCAAGTCTCATTTTTAATGACAGTAGTGGCAAACAGACGGCCGACTTGTCTCGCAGTGTGAAAGAGGGTTGGTATTACACGGATAACGTATGGTATGATACCAACCCGGAAACTCCAAAAATTCCGGCGGTTTCCATCTCTCCTGTGCCGAAAACATACGATTCGGCTCAAACGGTAACGCTTTCCAGCACCAACAGTAGCGATAAGATTTATTATACGGTAGACGGTTCGACACCTACGACCTCCTCGACCTTGTATACCACTCCAATTCAGGTTGCATCCTCTTTGACTATCAAGGCCATCGCCGTCAATTCAATCGGTCAAACCGGAAATGCATCCTCTTTCGATTATGTAATTGACCTGAATGCCGATCTGCAAGCTCCGACAATCACAGCGAATTTGCCTGCCGGGCATTCCGGTTCCTCTGTGACTGTATCCTTCAACCTGAAAGATAACAAGGCGGCAACGACCAAGGCATACTACACGGAGGATGGTACGGAACCGACCACAAGCTCAAAAGTCTACATCCTCGGTAACGCATTGGCCGGATTGACCGGACCATCCATCCTTATCTCCAAGACCACGACATTAAAATTTCTTGTTATAGACGGTGCTGGAAATCAAACCAAACAGAGCTTTGTTTATAATATTGGAGACAAAGGTGATTTTCGGGAAGACACTATTTACTTCGTGATTACTTCCCGGTTCTATGACGGTGATCCAAGCAACAATGTGCACGCATGGGATGATGCCAAGGCGCGTAATCCAGATTCAGACCCTGCTTGGAGAGGAGATTTTAAGGGGCTGATTCAGAAACTCGATTATATCAAAGCCCTCGGATTTAGTGCCATCTGGATTACACCTGTTGTGCAGAATGCCAGCGGTTATGATTATCATGGTTACCATGCTATAAATTTTGCCAAAGTAGACCCAAGGTATGAATCGGCGGGAGCTTCTTATCAGGATTTGATCAATGCGGCCCATGCCAAAGGGCTGAAGGTCATTCAGGACATCGTCGTCAATCATACCGGCAATTTTGGTGAAGAGAATCTGTACCCCATGTTTAGGAAAGATCCGGCTAAACCGGATACCGGTAACAACTTGGTGAAAACTACGGATAAGCTGCCGCCAAACTATGATTCCATGACACCCGATCAGCAGTATCAGGCAAGGCTCGCTCTAATGAAGAATACGGAAACGAACAATAACATTTACCATACAGAGAAAAGTCTTTCCTGGGAATCCTATACTGTTCAGACTGGTCAGATAGCGGGAGATTGCGTGGATTTGAATACAGAAAACCCTGCAGTTAACAAATATTTAATTGATACTTACAATCACTATATAGACATGGGTGTGGACGCTTTCCGTGTCGATACAGTGAAGCATGTGAGCCGGTATATTTTCAATAAATACTATATTCCTGCCTGGAAGACAAGAGGAGGCTCGGATTTCTATGTTTTTGGAGAAGTAGCCACCCGGTACAGAGATGTTTGGAACAGCGGAATTCCAGCGATCTCAACACCATTCTATACTTGGAAGGCTTCAAAATCGTATCCGGGCGATGGGAAAAATGACTATGCCTCTAATAAAATGTCGGTTGAACAAGAGTGGGCGGATAACTCTACTACAGCAGGACAGCCAACCTCGAACAATGCTTTCTTAATCGGCAATACCTATCATACACCTGACTATTCGAGGAAATCGGGCATGGATGTGATTGATTTCCCGATGCATTGGGCATTCAAGACCGCGCATGAAGCCTTTAATATGAGAAGTGGCGACCAATACTATAATGATGCTACGTGGAATGTAACCTATGTCGACTCGCATGACTATGCGCCTGATCAGGCTCCGGAAAATCAAAGATTTGCGGGCACACAAGACACTTGGGCCGAGAATCTCGATCTGATGTTCACCTTCCGCGGAATACCCGCCATCTTCTATGGCTCCGAAATCGAATTTCAAAAGGGGGCAGTCATTGATCCGGGTCCAAACGCACCGCTAAGCAAAACGGGACGGGCTTATTACGGGGATCACATAGAAGGCAGTGTTATGGTACAAGATTATGGCAAATACACAAACGCTACTGGCACGCTTGCGGAATCACTGAACCATCCTCTGGCGAAACATATCAGACAGCTAAATTTAATTAGAAGAGCTGTTCCTGCCTTGCAAAAAGGCCAGTATTCTACAGAGAATGTAACGGGCAATCTTGCGTTTAAAAGAAGATATACCGACAGCGCCAAAGGCATTGACAGTTTTGCGTTGGTCACGATTTCAGGTAATGCAACATTTTCCGGGATTCCGAACGGAACCTATGTGGATGCAGTGACCGGTGATTCCAAAACCGTTACGGATGGCAAAATCACCTTGACTTGCTCCGGTAAAGGAAATGCAAGGGTATATGTATTGAATGGCAGTGGTGGAATTGGAGAAACGGGAACCTATTTGAAGTAAACTGTCAGCGGAGGTTGACGTTGTACGATATGGAGAAACACTGAATCTCAAGGTTTAACAGAAAACTATAATGATATAAAAATAGAGTCATACCAAAGGTCGAAAGGAAAAATAACCCTCGGCCTTTGGTGTGTTAATCTTCCAAGATACATAGCTCTCGGGGCAAATGTTGGTTAGAAAACTAGGGGGATATATTTTTCTATCCTACCAACTTCACTCCCTGCCTCAATATTTTCTCTAGCACACTTATAGGTCAAGACTATCACTTCTATAGATATCATATCTTAGACCAATCAGACACGTCGTGGTATATTGTTGACATCCAAGAGAGAGCCGTACAGCTTCTCTCCACTAGGTTCGAAAAACACAGGGGTGAATATTGATGAGTAAAAAAACCATGTTCGAGAAAATTTGGGATAACCATGTCATCTATCAGGAAGCGGGCAAGCCGAGTATTTTGTACATTGATCTTCACCTCGTACATGAGGTAACTTCGCCGCAGGCGTTTGAAGGACTACGTCTTAGCGGGCGCAAGGTGCGTCGTCCAGAGCTCACGTTTGCCACAATGGATCATAATGTACCGACAAAAGATCGTTACAACATTACGGACCCGATTTCCAAGCAGCAGATTGATACATTAACTCAAAATTGCCGCGATTTCGGTGTCACACTATATGATCTGGATACGGTGGATCAAGGTGTCGTTCACGTTATGGGGCCTGAACTGGGTCTGACTCATCCGGGAAAAACGATTGTTTGTGGTGATAGCCATACCTCCACACACGGGGCGTTCGGAGCGCTCGCTTTTGGTATCGGAACCAGTGAGGTAGAGCACGTATTGGCAACGCAATGTCTCCAGCAAGCAAAAGCAAAAACGATGGAAGTTCGTTTCGTAGGGCGTCGCAAACCTGGTGTGACGGCAAAGGACATGATTTTGGGTGTCATCGCCAAATACGGTACAGATTTCGCTACAGGCTATGTTATTGAGTACACAGGTGAGTCCATCCGCGAGTTGAGCATGGAAGAGCGCATGACAGTGTGTAACATGTCCATTGAAGGCGGAGCCAGAGCAGGTATGATTGCACCGGACGAAACGACCTTCAACTACTTGCGTGGACGCGAGCATGTGCCGCAAGGAGCTGCTTTTGAGCAAGCAGTTGCTGAGTGGAAAGCACTTGTCACCGATGAAGGCGCCGAGTTTGATGTCGTACTGGAGTTTGACGTCGATGCTTTGATACCACAAGTAACCTGGGGCACCAGTCCGGGTATGGGAACAGATATTTCCTCAACCGTACCGACTCCGGCAGAATTGCCGACAGAAAACGAACGTAAAGCAGCTGAAAAAGCGCTTGAATATATGGATTTGAAGCCAGGTACACCGATCACGGATATTGCGATTGACTACGTGTTTATCGGCTCCTGTACCAACGGCCGGATTGAAGATTTGCGCGCTGCGGCCGAGGTAGCTAAAGGCTACAAGGTTTCTGACAAAGTCACGGCAATCGTCGTACCAGGTTCGGGTCGTGTGAAGATTCAGGCTGAAGAAGAAGGACTGGACGTCATTTTTCAAGAAGCAGGATTTGAATGGCGCGAAGCGGGTTGCAGCATGTGTCTTGCGATGAATCCAGATGTGCTTCAACCGGGACAGCGTTGTGCGTCAACTTCTAATCGCAACTTTGAAGGTCGTCAGGGACGCGGAGGACGTACTCACCTTGTATCTCCAGCAATGGCAGCCGCTGCGGCGATTCATGGACATTTTGTCGATGTACGGGATTGGAAATTCAAGCAGGAAGAAGTTGTCCGCTAGGATACGGAGGAGGAATTAACGATGGAAGCTTTCACAACTTTAAAAGGAATTGTAGCGCCTGTGGATCGGGTGAACGTGGATACGGATGCTATTATTCCTAAGCAATTTTTGAAACGAATCGAGCGCACAGGCTTTGGGCAGTTTTTGTTCTACGAGTGGCGGTTTGATGAAGCGGGCAATATTAATCCTGAATTTGAACCGAACAAGCCTCGTTATGCAGGGGCATCTGTTCTGATCTCTCGCGCCAACTTTGGTTGCGGCTCCTCCCGTGAGCATGCGCCGTGGGCAATCATGGACTATGGGTTTCGTTGTGTAATCGCACCGTCTTTTGCAGATATCTTCTATAATAACTGTTTTAAAAACGGTATTTTGCCGATCAAACTGTCTGAAGAGCAAGTAGAGGAATTGTTCCAGCGCACGGCGAAGCATGATAACTACCAACTAAACGTAGACCTGAATGAAAAAACGATCACTGACGATTACGGCCTGAGTATTGAATTTGATCTGGATGAACATCGCCGTCAATTCCTGCTGCAAGGCTTGGATGATATTGGCTTGACCCTCCAGCATGAGTCTGAAATTCTGGCTTATGAGCAAAAACGTGCTGCGAAACAAGGCGCATAAATGTTCATTTCCAGCCTAGCTCCAATATGAAGAAATATAGTTGATTTATTTGATAGACAGACAGCCCGTACTGGCAACTCTTTTGCCTGCGGGCTTTTATCATGTTTAGAAAATAATTTGGTAAATAAGGGGTTGACGGTTCAACTCATCATGGTATTGTAAATGTAAAATGGTTGAAGGACTATGTCTGTAAGTAGCACAAAAAATACATATATAAGTTAGGGGAATGAGGATGAAGAAATATGGTTGGGTGATACTAGCGGCTATTTTGATTTGGTTGTGGCCGTCCTCCCCTCATGTGAATGCGGCTGGAGCAGAATTGTTTTTGGATGGCAAAAGGGTGGAAGCGCCTGCAGATGCCAAGCCTGAAATGGTCAATGGTAAAGTCATGGTACCGCTCAGGGTGGTTGGGGAGCAGCTTGGATATCAGTTTAAGTGGGAACCTCAAGCCTATAAAATTTCAATACAAAAAAACAGTACCGATATGTCTATGTATGTAGGCCGTACATCGGCTGATGTGAATGGAAAAACAGTTAGTTTGGATGCACCACCTGTGCTGCGGGGCAGCTCGACCATGATTCCATTGCGTTTTGTCGGGGAGCAAATGGGGTTAAAAGTGGATTGGAATAATCAAAATAAATCCGTAAATCTCAGTCAGAAGATTGCAACTCAACCAGCGGATAAACAGTCTCAATCCCAACAACCGTCGCAAACGTCAACACAGAGTCCAAAAAGCACAAATAAAACGTCTACAGCCACAGCGACGACAATAAATCCAGTTGAAGCAGACAAGCATACGGAAGTCGTACCGTCAACATCCAAGGAGCAAAATGTAGAACAGACCACTGCAAATGCGGTGCTTGTACAAAACATTTCTTTTGAGAGTGAAACGCTAAAGATTTCTCTGAACAAAGATCTAACTCCTAAAGTATCCAAAATGACGGGACCTGACCGTATAGTTGTAGATTTACCGGAGGCTTCACTGTCGGCAGATCTTCTCCAGTCGTTCCCGGTTCGCAAGGATGGCACGCGGGCGTTGACAATTAGTGACAGTGAGGATGTACAGGAAATCAGATTTGCTCCTGCAGATGGAACAAAAGGAGGAGCACGTATTGTCATTGCTTTGAATCAGACACGTGATTACGATCTTTCGACTAATGGCGTAGGCGATATCACCCTTCAGTTGCGTGAACGTAGTGTGAATCCAGAGATAGTAGCACCAACGTATGTCGAAGGACGGCGAATCGTCGTAATTGATCCAGGACATGGTGGTAAGGACCCTGGAGCAGGCAGTGTGACTGGACGACATGAGAAGGAATTTACATTGGCGGTAGCATTAAAGGTCCAGCAGCTTGCCCAAAATGATCCTGACATTCAAATTGTATTGACTCGCAATGGAGATACGTATCCTACACTGGATGAGCGTCCACAGCTCGCTAATAATCAACAGGCCAGCGTGTTTGTTTCCATTCATGGTAACAGTATGCCGACCTCCAATAACGGAAAAGCTAATGGGTCTGAAACCTATTATGCACGTCAGGAAAGTTTAAGCCTGGCCACGATCATGCATAAGCATCTTGTAGCAGCAACTGAGTTTAAGGATAACGGCATTAAGGTGGCAAACCATGTGGTGACAAGAAAATCACAAATGCCTGCTGTACTGTTGGAATGTGGCTACCTTAGTAATCCGTCTAATGAAGCGGCCATGTTCACAGAAGAAACACAGCAGAAGATTGCCGAAGGTATTGTCGATGGCCTGAAGGAGTACCTTGGAACAGGCACAGGAATAACTGAAACACTCAACTAAAGAAGGCTTGTGATATAAGCTATTTTTACCTTTTGATGGAAATTCATAAGGGTGAAAAGTAGCTTTTTTTATTTTTCGGACTGTGACTTTTGACGGGAAGCGAATGGTCCATATTTTTAGTCAAAATTCGACAAAAATAGTTCTTTGGCACGTATATTTCTGTTATGATGGAATATATTCGCAACTTTTGGTGTGAGATAACGTCTATAAGGTTGTCTGATATTACATAAGCGCGTATATCAGGTCGCCGCACCGGAGCATGTGGCAAAAAAATTATGAATGGAAGGGTGACGAATGAAGAAATTTGGTTTTTTGTTGTTATTATTTGTCTTCATGTGGGCGGTTCCGGGTTATGGACATGCGGCTTCGAGTGGAACACAAATCTATCTCGACGATCAACAGTTAAGTGTCCCTAGTGGTGCTAAGGCACAAGTAATTGGCGGAAGTACGATGGTTCCGCTGCGCGTAATTTCTGAAAATTTGGGATATGACGTGACATGGAAGCAGCAGGCGCGAACCATAACGATTGAGAAGGACAGTACCTCGATCCGAATGATAATCGGAAGTAAGACGGCGACTGTCAATGGAAGCGACATTAGTCTGGATGCTTCGCCTCTGCTGCGTTCCAATTATGCCCTTGTACCGCTTCGTTTTATCGGCGAGCAAATGGGACTGGACGTAAAATGGGACAGCAGCTCCAAGTCCGTAAAATTATATACCCGCAGTAGTGGGTCTGGAAACGGGGAATTTACACCTCCCAAGTCCGGAAATAACAGTACAGGTACAGGAAGTGTAACTGCGCCAACCAATAATGCCAGTTCAGGTGTGACACAGGTGCAGGGAGTCAGTTTCAGCCAAAACCGCTTAACGATCACAACAGCGAGTGCCGTCAAGCCGAAAGCGTTTACGATGACAGGCCCCGATCGGGTAGTGGTGGATTTGCCAGCAACTGCGTTTGCAGACAATTTCGGAGATCAGCAGAAGCTGGATAGCAACTTAAATGGTTCGTTGGACATTGAGAATGAAGCGGATGTGTCCGGTATCCGATATGCTTTATTCCAAAAGGAACCATCAACGGTGCGCGTTGTTATTGATTTGAAACATGCCATGAATTATACCGCATATAATGATGGATCGAATCGTGTTATTGTCGATCTGGCTTCCAAGGATTCAGTGAATACAACGCCAGATGCAACGTTACCGGATGGGTCACAGCCTGATGACACACAGACATCCCCGGTTAACAGCAATGGTAAAAAGGTCGTTGTTATTGATGCTGGACATGGAGCAAAAGATTCCGGGGCAGTTGGTATTTCGAGAAAAAATTATGAAAAGACCTTCAACCTGGCGATGGCCCTGAAAGTAGAAAGCATATTAAAACAAAACCCCAAACTTGAGGTTGTGTTAACACGTAGCGATGATACATTTTTGGAGCTTAAACAGCGCGTAAAAGTGGCTGAAAATCTTAAAGCCAACGTGTTTGTGTCCATTCATGCTAACAGTAGCGGTAGCTCAGCTTCCAACGGCACAGAGACGTATTACCAGCGTAGTGCAAGCAAAGCGTTCGCCAACGTTATGCATAAGTACTTTGCTCCTGCGACGGGTCTGACAGACCGAGGCATTCGTTATGGGAATTTCCATGTAATTCGGGAAACGACGATGCCAGCTGTTTTGCTTGAAGTAGGATATCTGAGTAATGCAAAAGAGGAAGCAACACTGTTTGATGAAGATTTTCAAAACCGGGTAGCTCAAGGGATTGCAGATGGAATCACAGAGTATCTTGACGTAAAATAAATCTTCAACAAATTGCTTGTCAACGTCAAGTAAGGAGGGGGACAGACATATGAACAAAAAAATCGTAATTGCAGGTCTGCTGGCACTGTTTGCCATTGCAGGTGCAGGGTGTGCCTCTAAGCAAACATCGGCTCCTGCGACTCCATCTCAGGAAACACAAACTTCAGCTGCACAAAATAGTACACCCGAACAGACGACCCCTGATCCATCAGCTCAGTCTGCTGAAAATAATGGAGCGAGTCAAACACCTGCATCTCCGTCGACGGAGCCTACAAAGACCAAGACAGACACGGAAAAGTCAGGAGATCGTCAAACACAGCAGATCACGGTGTACTACACGGATACACAAGAGAACGGCTTAAAAGAACAGAAAAAGGAAATTACCTATCCAAGCGAGCTGGAAAAATTCCAAAAAGCGTTTGAAGCTCTACAAAAGAGCGGTGATTCTGCTCTGATTCCGTTGTGGTCCGAGAAAATTACCGTGCATAAGATCAAATTGGATAACGGTGCATTAACCTTTGATATTTCCCTGCCGGATGAGGCTCGATTGGGAGCTGGCGGCGAGGAATTGGCTATCGATGCTTTGAAGAAAACGATGTTCCAATTCAAGGAAGTCAAAACGCTGGATTTGCTCGTAGATGGTCAATCTCTGGAGTCCTTAATGGGACATGTAGATTTGGAGCATCCAATGAGCCGCTAATCGATCAGACTGTATGAAAATTTCTTGAGAATTTACACACTTTTCACGTGCAATCTGTGACAGATAATGATAATATAGGAGTGTATTTCTCGCCTATGCAGGCAGTCATGCACAAATAGTATTCGTTTCTTTCCGGATGATTATTTAGAGTGACCGTCTTGATGCGGGCTATCCCGTATCAAGACGTTTTTTTTGCTAGGAGGTAGGATTTCCGTGAATGCAGCAACCGCACGTCATATATTGGACACCATCGGTACGATGTTTCCGGATGCCCATTGTGAGCTGAACCATGACAATGCTTTTGAATTAACGATTGCCGTGTTATTGTCTGCTCAATGCTCCGATCAGATGGTCAATAAAGTAACGGCAGACCTGTTTCATAAATACAAGTCACCTGAGGATTATTTGGCTGTTCCTCTTGAGGAACTGGAGCAGGATATTCGTAGAATCGGCTTGTACCGAAACAAGGCCAAGCATATTCATAACCTCTGCCGGATTTTAATAGACCAGTACGGGGGAGAGATACCTTCGGAGCATGATCAACTGGTCAAGCTACCCGGTGTTGGCCGCAAGACGGCTAATGTCGTAGTATCTACTGCCTTTGATGTACCAGCTATTGCGGTAGATACGCATGTAGAGCGCGTTTCCAAACGGCTCGGATTTGCCGGGTGGGATGATTCAGTGCTTGAGGTGGAAAAAAAGCTGATGAAAAGGGTACCTAGGGATGAATGGTCTGTGACCCATCACCGGCTCATTTTTTTCGGGCGTTACCATTGCAAAGCTCAAAACCCTCAATGTCAGGTATGTCCATTGCTGGATGTGTGCAGGGAAGGCAAGAAACGTATGAAAACGTCTCTTATCAGAAAAGATAAGAAACGTAGAGCTTAAAGACCCGAAAGACCTATAAAGGTAATAGAGGGTTTAACCATTTATGTGTAGAAAAGGATGAAGAGTAATGAAGTGCATTTCGGTATATACAGATAATTTTGAGGCGTTCTCCGATATTTTTGAGCAAATTGTAACAACAGAGTTTGCTGAAAACGAAGAGCGCGAGCTAGAGGGAATCACAGTTAGTCATTCTGGTGATGTACCCGAGCATTACTTGGAGCGTATGTCACAAAAGCCAGAAGTGGTTGTAATGAAGGATAAATCCCGTGGGATTACGATTTTACAGCATGGTCAAGTATTTGAAATTTTGCTGCCAGTGCTTGAGACTGCAGCTAATTAAGTGCAATTTGCGGACGACATGCGTTGCATGTTCCGGTGTAGGCGGCTCGGCTGGTCTAACCAGCCTGTAGGCGCATATTAACACAAACCTTGAAGAACGTCATAAAACGCTGGATATGGACGATTTCACATGTTTAAATATGAAATCTTCAATTACATTTTCAGAGGAGTTTCTTAAATGAGCATTTATGATTATTCAGCCATTGCGATGAACGGCAAGGAGATTGTCCTTAGTGATTATAAAGATAAAGTAGTGTTGATTGTAAATACGGCCAGCCAGTGCGGATTTACATTTCAATATCAGGATTTGCAGCGTCTATATGATCAATTTAAGGATAGAGGCTTGGTGATTCTCGGTTTTCCATGCAATCAATTTGCCGATCAAGAGCCGGATTCCAATGAAAGTGTGCAAACATTTTGTACTCTGAATTATGGTGTCGCGTTCCCTATGTTTCAAAAGGTGAATGTACGTGATGAGCAGGCTCACCCGTTGTTTACATATCTTGCTTCGTCGTTGCCCTTTGAGGGCTTTGATGAAACGCATTCGGTTGCCAAAATACTTATTCCTTTAATTCATGAGCGTCATCCTGAGTACTTACCAGGAGATTCGATCAAATGGAATTTCACGAAATTCCTGATTGATCGGAACGGGAAAGTGATCAAACGATTTGAAGCAACGACTGACCCTCTGGATATGGAAGAATATATTGAAGCATTACTGTAATGATCTGTTTTGGATATTATTAATAAACTTATGGTTTCCATTTACAAGAACAGCGTTCCCGAAAGCCAGGTACAGGCAGGGAGCGCTTTTTTAGTTTTTTTAATGTGATGATTCTCACAGTGGCTTAGGAATGCTACAATATAGCTATTTGGTGCAGATAAGACAAGGAGTGAAACCGTAGCTTATGATGCAAACGATTACAGGAGACGCAGAAAAGTGGTTGAATACGATAGAACAGATACAGAATACCTTTCGTAAAGCG
Organism: Paenibacillus polymyxa; assembly: GCF_015710975.1. NCBI lineage: Bacteria > Bacillati > Bacillota > Bacilli > Caryophanales > Paenibacillaceae > Paenibacillus > Paenibacillus polymyxa. Next base: position 4,340,428 of record NZ_CP049783.1, read on the forward strand.
GGGGATGAAGCGGGAGCGAAGGCAGTAGGGGATTTGCTGGAAAAAGCGCATGCACAAGAGCTGACCATTGCCTTTTGCGGACACTTTTCAGCAGGTAAATCGAGCTTGATTAACAGCCTGTGCGGTAAAACCGTGCTGCCATCTGGACCGGTACCTACGAGTGCTAATGTAGTGTCCATCCGTCATGGACGTTCGAGAGCGCTTATTCATCCAGCCCGATCGGCAGAAAACCCGGAGCCGGAAATCGTGGAAGCTTCCCTATCTGAGCTTGCTGAGTATTGTAAAAATGGTGGGGCCTATGAATCCGTTGAAGTATGGGAGGATATCCCGATATTATCTGGCGGAGGAGTGCTGCTGGATACCCCCGGCGTAGATTCCACAGACCACGGACACGCGATGGCGACGCATTCAGCTTTACATTGGGCTGATATTGTTTTTTATGTGATGGACTACAATCATGTCCAATCTGAAAACAATTTGTCCTTTGCCAAAAGTTTGTCGGATTGGGGCAAGCCGTTATATTTGATCATCAATCAAATCGATAAGCACCGAGAGCGGGAGCTATCATTTTCACGTTATCGTAATGAGGTGGAAAGCAGCTTTCATGCTTGGCAGGTACATTACACGGACATCCTGTTTACTTCCTTGAAGGAGCAAAATCACCCCTGGAACCAGTGGGAACAGTTGACGTGCTTAATTCCGAAATTGCTGGAGCGCAAAACAGAGCTTTTGGCTTATAGTTTAGTGTCCTCTATGCACCATTTGGTAGATCAGCATGTGGAGACAGTGCAGGCTACTGAAGAAGAGGAACTGAACGTACTGCTCAAAGAAGCAGGTGGAGAAGAAGCCATTTTGCGCCTGGACATAGAGCAGAAAACCTTGCAGCAAGAAGATGAACACTGGAGGATGCTTCCAGAACAGGAGCATAAACGGCTGCGTCAAGAGCTGGATCATCTATTAGAACACGCTCACCTCACGCCTGCGGAGCTACGTGAAGCGGCTGGCGAATATTTAGAGAGCCGTAAGCCGGGCTTTAAAACAGGGTTATGGTTTGCCGGAGGCAAGACAGAGCGAGAAAAGGAGCGCCGTTTGGATCGGCTGGCAGAGATGCTGGCTGATCAGGTGGAGGGACAGCTGTTGCCACATGTGCGTGAGTTACTGAGGTCATGGGGAGAAGGTCAAGGTTTGTGGACCGCCGCGATGGAGCAGGAGCTGGATGACATCCGCCCTGTAATGGATCGGCAACTGGTAGAGCAGACAGTAAAGGAAAATGCTTTGTCTCCTGAGTACACGTTGAACTATTGCAAGGACCTACGCGCTGCTGTGACCGCTGATTGCCGCCGTAAGGCGTTGGCGCTGGTAGACCGCCTGCTGGCCCAGCTTGCGGTTCGGGTCAACTCCCACCGTGAGGCTCTCGCGGATGCGCGCACAGCGTTGCTGGCGCAGGCGGACGCGGCGAGCCGCTACAGCACTCGCGTGCAAGCCTCAGCTTCGCACGCCAACCTGCTGCGTAGCTTGCTGCCGCAGGCTTCCGCGCCTGGCGGGTTGCCCCGGGTGGGCACGCCTGCTCCTGCGGCTGAGACCGCCGCTGCTGCCCCGACAGATACGGCATCAACTGGTGCCGTGCGTCCAGACATTGCTGGCTCGCGCAACGGATCGGTGCAGTCACAAGCAAGCACGACGACAGCGCGGTCTGCCGCCGGGGGCCGCCGTACGCGACTGGATGCAGCAGCGACACGATTGAAGGCCGCCGCTGCATTAATAAGCCCGTACCCTGCCATGCAGGCGGCTGTTCGGGATTTGCATGCGCGTGCCGCCGCACTGGAGGACGGGCGCTTTACATTGGCGCTATTCGGAGCGTTCAGCGCCGGGAAGTCCAGCTTTGCCAACGCTTTGTTGGGCGAAGCGGTGTTGCCCGTATCGCCGCATCCGACGACAGCAGCGATTAACCGCATTATGGCGCCTACAAGTCATGAGCGCCATGCCACGGCTGACGTCCACATGAAATCAGTGGACGCATTACGGGAAGATCTTAAATACTCTTTTCGGTTATTAGGATTGGGAGAGCCAGCGTCCGTGGGCTGGCAAGAAGCCGTAAATGCATTATCACCGGAAGGCATTCATCCTGCGGGAAGGCCTCATTACAGCTTTTTGAAGGCTGCTGCGGCTGGATGGAAAGAAGCTGAAAGCTTGCTAGGGCAACAGCTTCAGGTGAATTTAGAACAGTATCGGGATTTTGTCGCATCCGAGCGTAAATCATGCTTCGTAGAGCATATAGACCTTTACTATGATTGTGCTTTGACTCGTCAAGGCATCGTGCTAGTAGATACGCCAGGTGCCGATTCTGTGAATGCGCGGCACACGGGCGTGACCTTCAATTATATGAAGCATGCAGACGCCCTTGTATTTGTGACATATTATAATCATGCGTTTACACAAGGGGACCGACAGTTCTTGAATCAATTGGGCCGAGTCAAAGAGACATTGGCGCTGGATCAGACATTTTTTATCGTCAACGCATCCGATTTGGCTTCTTCTGAGGAAGAACTACATTCTGTGACTCAGCATGTACAGGAACAACTTCAAGCCAATGGAATCCGCAAGCCGCGTATTTATCCGCTTTCCAGCATGCTGGCGTTGGAAGCAGCCGAACAGGGAGAAGCCTCGCTGCGTTCAGCCTCACGGTTTGATGCGTTTGAGAATGATTTTTCGGCATTTGCAGCCGAAGAGCTGGCAGGTTTGTCCATTGCAGCTGCTATGCAGGAGCTGGGACGGCTGCGGAACCGAATAGAACAACATGCTGCTGATGCTCGGTACAGCGCTGAAGAGCGAGAGATCCGAATAGAGCAATTAAATCGAATCCGTAGGGAGCTGGAGGAGGTGCTCCTTGGTTCGACTGGTAGCAATGGTGGATCTGTGTTGTCGGACGAAACCGATGAACTGCTGTATCATGTACGTCAAAGGTTAGCCTACCGAACGGGTGAATTTATGGCAGAAGCGTTTCATCCATCTGTTTTGCGTGAAGGAGTAGGTGATCTTCGTTCGGCTTTTGCATCTTGTGGTCGTGAACTGCTGCGATTGATCGAACTGGAGCTGTCTCAGGAATTGCTAGCAACCACACTCAGACTGGAAAAAACCGGGCAAGCTTTAGTGCGTAAGGCTATACAACAGTGCGTAGATCACATGAACCGTCAGCTGAATGGATTAGATTGTACAGTTCCTGAATTCAGAGAATGGGCTGTTCCCGAGCTGATGGGTATTTCCTTGCAGGAGTCCATTCAGTGGAAGGATTATTGGAATAGCTTTAAAAATCCAAAGCTATTTTTCGAAGGGACGGGTCGTGCGAATTTACAAACTAGACTGGAGCCCATATTACGCCAGCTAATCGGGGAAGCTGTGGATCAGCAGCGAGTACGATTGTCTTCTTTTTACGTTGCTATGATGCAAGAGGAACAAACGTGGCAGAAAGCACAGCTACGAGAGCAAATGCTGGAGACAATTCGTGGCATGGAGCACGCACTTAAGGGCGGTGAGAAGCCACAAGTTTGGGAAGAGCTTGCTGATCAGCTTGAGAATTTAGAGTCCATATAAATATGTTCACGGTTGCTTTAAGGTCAGGACACCGGGTTGCGGGACAATCCGGTGTTTTAAGCATACTTCAAAAAGAAAGGAAAACTGAGGAAATAGCCATATTCAATGATAAGAAAGCGATTTAATTTGTCTAATCACCTACCAATTGCGAACCTGCCTGAAAACGGCCCGTTATCCTCTTTGCCGCCTTGGAACACGGATGGTAAACTTCACTAAGCCATATAACAACGTCGTGCAACTAATGGAGGGACTTGACATGGAAGTGCTCAGGCAACTGCAAGTTTTTTTTCGAGAGAGGAGACATTATCTATTTCTTTCCATTCTATGCCTTGCGATAGCGACGGCCCTTGGACTGGTGTATCCGAACCTGCTCCAACGGCTCATTGATAACGCTATCATTCCCGGTGACTTCGAGAAAGTTCCGGTTCTGGCTCTGACTGTACTGGGAGTCGTGATCATCAAAGGGTTTATGCAATTTTTACATGGTTTTTTTGGTGGACGGCTAGGTAACTACTTGGCGTATCGACTTCGCAATGCCTGTTACGAAAAGCTGCAATTTTTGTCCTTCAGATATTATGACACTGCCAAAACGGGGGATCTTATGTCCCGTCTGACGGGGGATTTGGAGGCGATCCGCAACTTTATCGGGTTTGGTTTTGCCCAGCTCCTCAATGTGCTACTGATGGTCGTATTCGGCTCTATCATGATGCTGTATATTAATTGGCAGCTCACCCTCTTTACGATGATCAGCATGCCATTGCTACTCTTCGTCACATTCAAATTTGAATCACGGATTCATCCCACCTTTCAGGAAATGCGAATTGCTCTCAGCGCCCTGACAACAGCGGTACAAGAAAATATTACAGGTGTGCGAACCGTTAAATCTTTTGCTCGCGAATCCTATGAAGTTGAAAAATTCTCCGTACGTAATGAGCAGTACAAGAGCAACCAGATTCAGGCTGCTTCCTTATGGAGTCGATTTTTCCCCGCGATGGAACTGATTGCCTCGGTCAGTGTGGTTCTTCTCCTGGGCATGGGTGGATATCTGGTTATACAGAAGTCAATGACCTTGGGGCAACTCGTCGCCTTCTTTAGCTTAATTTGGTATATTATCGGTCCCATCTGGAGCATTGGCTTTCATATCAATAACTATACGCAGTCCAAAGCTTCCGGTGAAAGGGTTTTGGAGTTGCTAAACCAGTCTGTAGATGTAACTGATGAAGCTAATGCACTTACACTCAACGCCGATCAGGTGAAGGGACATGTGACGTTTGAACATGTTACCTTTGCTTACGGAAATAAGCTACCTGCTGTTGTTGACATCAATCTGGATGCGCCACCGGGATCGGTCATTGGGATTTTAGGAGGAACAGGGTCCGGGAAGTCGACCATAATTCAACTACTCATGCGAGCTTATAATGTGAATGCAGGCAGCATCAAACTGGATGGTACGGATATACGTCATTTGAAAATTCGTGATTTACGTGCTCAAATTTCTTCCGTGTTTCAGGAGACGTTTCTGTTCTCGTCCTCCATACGCAACAATATTGCATATGGATTAAGTCATGTCAGTATGGATGACATCATACGCGTTTCCAAGCTGGCTCAGGCGCATGAATTCATCACTGAATTACCGCTGGGCTACGATACTGTTGTTGGTGAACGTGGTTTGGGACTGTCTGGAGGGCAAAAACAACGGATCGCCATTGCGCGTGCACTACTCAAAAATCCAAAAATTCTGGTTCTGGATGATGCTACCAGTGCGGTCGACATGGAGACGGAGCATGAAATTCAGTCCGGTTTTCAAGAGGTTATGCGTGGACGCACAACGTTTATTATAGCTCACCGAATCTCCTCGCTTCGTCATGCCAATGAAATTGTGGTGCTTGAGGAAGGACGAATCGTCCAACGTGGAACACATGAACAGCTCATTGCTACTCCAGGTCCATACCAAGATGTGTATCATATTCAATACGCCGATTACATAGCGGAGGCTCCAGGCGGTGTATCCGAAGGACAGGTGAGACCATGAATATTCCAGTAGAAAAAGCCAAACCGTTAAAGAAGCCGACCAATGAGCGCTTTGTCTATCAAGATGATGAGGTTATTGATAAACCGTTTAACTGGGCGGAATTCAAACGTTTGCTAGCATACATGAAACCTTATGCCCGTCAGATTCTGCCGATTCTTCTGGTCATGATGATTCTAGGCACGATTACTAAGCTGACGGTTCCATATTTGATCAGTCTGGCCATTGACAAGGCCATTGCTCCTGCATCGCCTGCACTACCTAGCGTAAAGTTATTGTTGCTCATCACGGGTGCCGTGCTCTTGTTATATTTAATCCAATGGGCAGCCAGCACGTACCGTATTAAATTCACCAATATTATTGGTCAGCGGGTTATTTACGATTTGCGTGAAGATTTGTTCAAGCATATTCAGAAGCTTTCCTTCAACTTTTTTGATAAAAGACCAGCAGGTTCTGTATTAGTACGTGTAACGAATGACATTAACTCGCTACAGGATTTATTTACGAATGGTGCAGTGAACGTCCTGATTGACTGCGTACAGCTTTTCGGAATTATTGTCATTTTGCTGCTTATTAACTGGAAGCTCGGTTTGGCAGTGATTGTGACTGTTCCGATCATGTTTTTGATTTCGACCAAGCTGCGAGTACGCATCCGTCGCGCCTGGCAAGAAGTACGCATGAAGAACTCGCGTATCAATTCTCATTTGAATGAATCTATTCAGGGAATTCGTGTGACACAAGCGTATACGCAGGAGCAGGAAAACATGGCTTATTTCGACGATATGAACAGCTCCAGTAAAAAATCGTGGGATAAGGCTTCTGCCATGAATCAGGTCTTTGGCCCACTTATTGATATTACCGGAGGATTAGGTACGCTTGTGCTGTTTTGGTTTGGAGCGCATTTAATTCAGACAGATCAGCTGACGGTGGGGTTGCTGGTTGCATTTGCTAACTATGTAGGGAACTTTTGGGAGCCGATTAATCGGCTAGGTCAAATGTATAATCAGCTACTGGTTGCGATGGCTTCGTCAGAAAGAATTTTTGAATTCATGGATGAACAGCCGAATATTGCAAACAAACCAGGAGCAAAAGCCTTGCCGCCTATTCGGGGTGATATTCAATTTGATAAAGTTATTTTTGAATATGAAAAGGGACGTCAGGCGCTTAAAGGTATTAATCTCTCTGTCAAGGCAGGTCAATCTATAGCGCTTGTAGGTCATACTGGATCAGGTAAAAGTACAATTATTAATTTGCTCAGCCGTTTTTATGACATTACGTCAGGGCGACTTACTATTGACGGTTATGATGTGCGAGATGTCACAGTGGAGAGCTTACGCAGCCAGATTAGCATCGTGCTTCAGGATACATTTATTTTTTCGGGAACGATACGTGATAATATCCGATTTGGCCGTTTGGATGCAACGGATGAGGAGATTGAAGCGGCTGCGAAGGCGGTCAATGCTCATGAATTTATTGTTCATTTGCCAGCTGGCTATGAAACAGAGGTAGAGGAGCGTGGGGGGATGCTGTCCATGGGTCAGCGCCAGCTCTTATCCTTTGCCCGTGCCTTACTGGCTAATCCGCGAATTCTTATTCTGGATGAGGCCACAGCCAGCATTGATACGGAAACGGAGTTGAAAATTCAGGAGGCCCTTCAGGTTCTATTGGAAGGCAGAACTTCTTTTATGGTCGCTCACCGTTTGTCCACCATCCGGAATGCTGATCATATCGTTGTACTGGACCATGGGGAGATCCAAGAAAGTGGTAATCATGAACAATTGATGAAAAAACATGGAATATATCGGGGGCTGGTGGAAGCACAGTTCAGATTTTTGTAAAAAAAAGATCAAAAAATCGCGTTTTTTGTAAATTAAAATGCCGAGCACTATTGCATTCTTGGAGCTAAACCCTGAAAATAAAGATGAAAAGAGATCAGAGCAATATCGTCAGAGGGGGAAGAGTTCAAGATGTGGGGTGCTCCTTTTTCTGCCAAGGCTAAGAAGATGCTACTGCTGGGTAGCGGCGAATTGGGAAAAGAAGTCATTATTGAAGCTCAGCGGCTTGGCGTGGAATGTATTGCTGTAGATCGCTATGAGCTGGCTCCAGCAATGCAGGTGGCCCATCGCTCTCACTGTCTGGATATGCAGGATGCTGAGGCGTTGAAGGCACTAATTCGCAAGGAACAGCCCGACATAATTGTACCTGAAATCGAAGCTATTGCTACGGGTGCTTTGGAAGAATTAGAGCAAGAGGGATTTCACGTAGTACCAACGGCACGGGCCGCTCGTCTTACGATGGACCGTGAGGGTATCCGCAGGTTGGCTGCCGAGAAATTACAGCTTCCGACTGCTGCCTACCGTTTTGCAGATCATTTTGAGCAGTTACGGTCGGCGGTTCAAGAGCTGGGCACGCCATGCGTGGTCAAACCCTTAATGAGTTCGTCGGGTAAAGGGCAGTCTGTATGCCGGACACTCGAAGACGCAGAATCCTGCTGGAATACGGCGCTGGAAGGCGCACGTGCCAAAACGACACGTGTCATTGTTGAAGCTTTTGTCCCGTTTGAGAGCGAAATCACCTTATTGACCGTCAGATCGGAATCAGGCACGACTTTTTGCCCACCGATTGGCCACATTCAAAAAGATGGGGATTATGTCGAATCCTGGCAGCCTCATGGCATGACGGACAAGCAGCTTTCGGAGGCGCAGGACATTGCCCGTACGATTACGGATGAACTGGGTGGTTACGGATTATTTGGCGTAGAGCTGTTTTTAACGGCTGATAGCGTCATATTCAGTGAAGTATCCCCGCGTCCGCATGATACAGGTATGGTGACCATGATTACGCAGGATTTGTCTGAATTTGCGCTTCATGTACGGGCAATTCTCGGATTCCCGGTGCCATCCGTCACGCTGCTTACACCAGGAGCTTCAGCTACCTTAAAGGCAGAAGTGGCTACGCGCGATTTCGCAATAAGCGGTCTGCATGATGCACTATTGCTACCCCGGACACAGGTGCGAGTGTTCGGGAAGCCTGAAACCAAGCCGGGACGCCGGATGGCTGTAGCGCTTAGCGCTGCAGAAGATGTGGAAACAGCACGGAAGACAGCCAAAGAAGCTGCCAATATGCTGAAAGTGGAGGTAAATCATGTCTAACAGTGTGATGATTCCAGTACTGACAATTCGTTCCGTAGAGCTTGGCGATTGTGAAGCCGTAACTGGACTACTCAGAGAAGTCGGATACCCGATGACTTGTGGTGTTATGAAAGAAGTTATGGGAACAGCGCAGGAGGACAGTCAAGCGAATATGATGGTTGCAGAAATGGATGGTCGTGTAGTCGGAGTAATCGGCATGCATACGGCTCAAAGCCTGGCCTATCCTGATCCTGCTGTACAAATCACCATGCTGGTCGTGAGCGGGGAGTATCGCGGCGAAGGCATTGGCAAGCGGTTGGTTGCTTGTGGTGAGGAGTGGGGGCGTGCGCAAGGATGCTATCATTTATTCATTACTGGAGCGAATAACCGCATCAAACAAGTAGAGGCCCGTGCTTTCTACAACCGAATCGGCTTTGAGAAGCAAGGCTACCGTTTCAGCAAAAAGCTTAGATAATCAGCTTGCAACAAACAATCTAATACTTAAAGCCTCACTATTTTTAACTTCGTCCTGTTCGCCATTGTCGAGCAGGACTATTTTTTTTCCAACTTTTATACCATTGATGATGTTATAAAACATGATATACTGCTAGAGTAAAGATTACAAAGTTGTAACCTGAGACGTTCACACCAAGGCACTTATACAACAAGGAGATGACGAAATGAAGAATATGTTGAAAAAAACACTGGTGATGGGAAGCCTAAGCGCCATTTTATCCGCAGGATTCATCGTTCCGGCATCAGCTTCACCAGCTGACGATTTATCTGCCCAATTACAACAGTGGTTTCAAAATAACGGATACACAGTCAATATGTCCAACGGGACGACGACAATAACAAAGACGGTCATTAAGGATTATTCTGAAAAGGACAAGGCTAAAACAAAAACAGCAAATCCTTCTTCTGGCAAGCAAACGACGAATCAGGGTAACCAAAAGGCTTCAAAGTCTGTTACCAAGCAACAGACCCAAACACAAAACACCAACTCAGGTGCAGGTCAGTCTACAGATTCTAATGCACAACTCAGCAAGTCTCAATTTGCAGCTGAGGTTGTAAAGCTTGTAAACAACGAGCGCAGTCAAAAAGGTCTGAAGCCCCTCACATCTAATGCGAAGCTTACAGAAGTAGCCTTAGCGAAGGCGAAGGACATGAGCACGAACAATTACTTTTCCCATACATCTCCGACTTACGGTTCACCCTTTGATATGATGAAAAAATTCGGTGTAACTTATACGTATGCGGGTGAGAATATTGCAATGGGACAAAAAACACCACAAGAAGTGATGAAGGCCTGGATGAATAGCCAGGGACATCGTGAAAATATCTTGAAGGCAGAATATACACAAATCGGTGTGGCTTACTACAATGGATATTGGGTACAAGAGTTCACACGTAACTAAGTTGATAGAGAAAACGTTCTAAACGTCATTTCTGTTTATAAAAAGATAGTGACGTACGTAATGTAGAGACCCGCTGACAACGTTCAGCGGGTCTTTTTATGTCGCTCATGTCACTTCAGGCATAAACCATTGCTCTATACCAGAAAAGACATAAGGGACGTGCTTATAGTATGATGACAGTAAGCTGAATGGATAACAGACTACTTTTGGAAAGCTAGGTGAACAAATGAGCTACGAAATCGTGCATGAAGGTGCTTTTGCTATGCTTAAGGTGCAGTTGAACCCCGGAGAAACCATTAAAGCAGAAATGGGAGCGATGGTTTCCATGTCTTCCAGTGTAGATATAAAGGGGACGGTAGACGGTGGGCTGTTACGTGGCTTAGGCAGAATGCTGAGCGGAGAAAAATTCTTTTTTCAAGAGCTGAGAGCAGCCCGGGGACCCGCTGAAGTACTGCTAGCCCCCGCAAGCATAGGTGATGTACAAGCAGTGGAACTGGATGGCACGTACAGGCTGTTGGTCCAAAAGGACGGTTTTTTGGCCTGTACGGAAGGGATTGAGGTTAGTACCAAAATGCAAAACCTGATGAAAGGTTTATTCTCCGGTGAAGGTTTTTTTATTGTAGAAATCAGTGGCCGCGGCACAGTATTCCTATCCTCGTATGGAGCCATTCACCCCATTTATATCGCGCCAGGAGAGGAGCGTATTATTGATAATGCTCATCTAGTGGCATGGCCGGATTATATGGATTATAGAATTGAAAAAGCATCTAAAGGCTGGTTGTCCAGCGTAACGAGTGGGGAAGCCCTTGTATGTCGTTTTCGCGGTGAAGGCACAGTACTGATTCAAAGCCGAAATCCGGGTAGTTTTGGACAATGGATTAGAAGTTTCATCCCTGATAGCAAATAGTTTCTTTCCGTCTAATCCCGCTGATGAGAGGAAGGGCTATTCGCACAAAAAGTATAATAAAAGGATGGGAATTTGCCATCCTTTTTTAGTATGTTCATGGAAAATTATATGGGATTGTAATCATTGATTTTCGCTTGAACCAGAACGGTTTATTTGCAAAATGACAGGAGAAGCTTTATGTTTATTTCACCAAGCTATCAGGAGGGAACACGAGTGAATTCATCAAAATGGATTTGGCGGTCTGTCGGTTCCGTTTCCATTGCCGCCACACTGCTATTATTGTACGGATTTATTGCAGCAGTACGAAGTATCACGGCTCCAGAGCCATTGGTAAGTACTCAACCTGTACAATCCGGTTCATCGCAGACACAAACTGCACCATCGGCTACTGCTCAGACGGGAGAATTGCGCGTAGCTGCCATTGGCGATTCGCTAGCCAAAGGAACGGGGGATGACTCCGGAAGTGGTTTTGTGCGTCGGTCGGTGACTTTGTTAAATGATCAGGAAGGACATAAAGCTCAGCTCATAAATAATCTAGGGATTAATGGACTGACGACTCAAGGACTATTAACCAAGCTGGATGAGCCTGGTGTGTCTTATGTACTGAAGAAGGCTAATGTGATTATAGTTTCGATTGGCGGAAATGATTTATTTCAGGGCGCACAGGCGGCCCAAACCGGCAAAGAGCCACCTACACTCAGCGGTTTGCGCAAAGCTCTGCCTGATGCAGCCAAACGTCTGCAAAAGGTACTGACAAAGGTAGGGAAAATCAATCCGAATGCTAAAATTGTCTATGTAGGATTATATAATCCATTCAGTGATCTGCGGGAAATGAAAATTCCCGGTAATCTTGTGGTAACTGAATGGAATATGGCTGCCATGGCAATTACCAATCAAAACAGTAATATGACGCTGGTTCCAACTTTCGATTTATTCGAGCAAAATTTGCCCGTCTATTTATCATCCGATCATTTTCATCCCAACGGACAGGGCTATCAGGCAATTGCTGAACGTATCGCACAAGGATTTGCTGTTACCACGACGAAGGATACCGATCATGTAAATCCTAAACAGCAGTCTACAAGTAGCCAACCTGCAGAAGCGAAAAAGGGAGGGAACAAGTAATGAGCATCCAATCTGCTGACAAGACCGAGGCTGGCGTGACCCAAGATTCGACATCCACAGATGAAGTGTCCAGCCTTCACTCCTCCAATCAGGTTGGTAGCGCAGACAGAGACAGCAGCAATAATGAAATCGTGCTCTCTGTTCAGCATGTTAAGAAACGTATTAAACGCAAAATGATCATTCATGATGTAACATTCGACGTTCGCGCAGGTGAAATTTTCGGATTTCTCGGCCCCAATGGAGCTGGAAAAACGACGACTATTCGTATGCTGGTCGATTTAATTAAGCCTACTGAAGGGACAATAACCGTATGCGGTCATAATGTAAATCGTGACCCTGAGCAGGCTTTACGGCATGTTGGTTCTATTGTGGAAAATCCAGAGGTGTACAGCTACCTGACAGGATGGGAAAATTTAGAGCATTTTGCCCGGATGCAGCCTGGTGTAGATGAACAGCGCATTCGCGAGGTGGTTGAGTTGGTTCGGCTCGATCGTCGCATCCATGATAAGGTAAGTACATATTCACTGGGGATGCGTCAGCGTCTTGGTATAGCTCAAGCCTTGCTCGGCAGACCGAAGCTACTCATTTTGGATGAGCCGACGAACGGGCTAGACCCCAAGGGAATCAAAGAGATGAGAGCTTTTATCCGTTTGTTAGCGTCCGAAGGCATGGCTGTATTTGTTTCCAGCCATTTGCTTAGCGAGATCCAGCTGTTATGTGATCGTGTGGCAATTATAAGTCGGGGCAAGGTGCTAGCTGTTGGTGGGGTACGGGAACTGGTTGAGACTCACTCGCACATGGCTGTCTGGCAGCTGGAGCCCCGCGATCAGGGCCTTGCCCTATTGCAAAATTCTCCGTATGTGCAACTCATTACGAACGCCGATGAATTAATTGATGACAGCATTGTTGCAGGTAGCGGAGTCGATGCTATTTTTACAGAAATGGACGAAGAGCATATTGCGGAGTTGGTCGCACACTTGACAGCTTCCGGTATTTCCGTTAAAGGTGTAACCAAAATCAATCCTACACTGGAGCAACTATTCCTGAAAATGACGGAAGGTGAGATACTTGAATAATATTTTACCGCTCGTACAAAATGAAACCCTGAAAATTATCAAGAAGAAACGATTTTATGTCATTTTACTTGTTTTGCTTGTGCTTGTGCCGATTTTTACGTACGCTCAGATGAAAGTGGCAGAAAACAATCGCGAAAAATTCGGTAACGATTGGCGTCTGGAACTGCGTCAGGCCATTACTGATAACCAAAACTCGCTCGGCAGCGATAGGGTTCCCGAGGAATGGAAGACCTACCGCCGGGTCTTTGTGCAACAGATGCAATATTATCTGGAAAATGACGTGAATCCTAATGAGCCGAGTGGCGTCACTTTTACCAGAGAGTTTATGGATAATTCCATAAATCTGTTCGTTCCGTTGTTGATCATGGCTATTGCTTCGGACCTGGTTTCAGGAGAACGGACAACAGGCACGATAAAAATGTTGCTAACTCGGCCGGTCAGGCGGTGGAAAATACTGCTGAGCAAGCTGCTGACACTGTATATGTTCGTTTCGCTCATCATTTTGGCCGTATTTGTCATAAGTTATCTCATATCAGGCTTGTTTTTTGGTTTTCGTGGTTTTAATGTTCCGGTATTTACCGGCTTTCAAATTGTTGGATCGACGGTGGATTTGTCTGCTGTACATGCCATTCCACAATGGCATTATCTGATGCTGCAAGCCGGATTGATTTGGTTTGTCAGTCTTGTGGTTGCTTCATTAGCCTTTATGGTATCTGTTCTGGTACGTAGTACAGCAGCAAGTATTGTGGTCATGATGGCTGCGCTCATTTCGGGCACTATACTGACCAACATGGCTTCATCATGGCAAAGCGCCAAATATTTATTTATGGTTAACCTCGGATTAACCGATTATTTATCTGGAAGCCCTGCCCCGATTGAGGGAATGACCCTGCCATTTTCTTTAGTTGTACTGGGCATTTGGGGGGCTGCGGCGTTGATTGTTTCATTCGCCGTCTTTACGAAACGGGATATATTGAATTAAAATGGACAAGGTAAAAGAAAACATCTGTTTGCATTTTTGGTGAAAACCATCAAGAATAAGGCAAAACACGGTTATGATTAGACAAAGGGGGAGCATGAATGGTCGACAAAATCGACTTGTCTGCGGGAGCTTCCAGTACACAGAACGGAGCTTCAGAATATGGCGCGGACGACATTCAAGTGCTCGAAGGGCTTGTGGCAGTTCGCAAACGGCCGGGCATGTACATCGGGAGCACCAGTTCTTCGGGACTGCATCATTTGGTATGGGAAATTGTAGACAACGCGGTGGATGAACATCTTGCCAAGTTTTGCTCTCGCATTGATATCACAATGCATAAGGACGGTTCTGTAACAGTATCAGACAACGGGCGCGGTATTCCTACGGGAATGCACAAAATGGGAATCCCTACGCCTCAAGTTGTATTCACCATTTTGCACGCCGGAGGTAAGTTTGGCGGTTCGGGATATAAAAAGTCCGGGGGTCTGCATGGGGTAGGTGCGTCTGTAACGAACGCTCTTTCGGAATGGCTTGAAGTGGAAATCTACCGGGACGGCAAGATTCACCGTCAGCGGTTTGAATATTGGCAGGACAAGAAGGGCGTGGAGCATGTCGGTGAACCGACCACAGGCCTTGAAGTGCTGGGCAATACTAACAAGACGGGTTCGAAAATTACATTTAAACCGGATATTCGCGTTTTTCAGTCAGGAATTCATTTTAACTATGATACGCTGGCTGAGCGTCTTCAGGAAATTGCTTTTCTGAATTCCGGCCTTCGTATTCAGCTTAAAGACGAACGCAGCGGAAAGTCAGATGAATATTTTTATGAGGGTGGAGCAAGTCAGTTTGTTTCTTTTTTGAATGAGGGCAAGGATGTACTGCATGATGTCATTCATTTTAATGCCGAGAAAGAAGACATTGAAGTGGAGATTGCCATCCAATACAATGCCGGCTACACAGAGACGATTGCTTCGTTCGTTAACTCCATTCCGACACGTGGCGGGGGTACGCATGAAACAGGCTTCAAAACCGCTTACACTCGTATCATGAACGACTATGCACGCAAAACAGCGATGTTGAAGGAAAAGGATAAAAACCTGGAGGGCAACGATCTACGTGAAGGTATGATGGCTGTAATCAGTGTCAAGATGGCCGAGGTTGAATTTGTCGGTCAGACAAAAGATCAGCTGGGTAGTGCTTCGGCGCGGAGTACAGTGGATGCTATCGTGTCTGAACAAATGCAGCGCTTTTTGGAGGAAAATCCACAGATAGCGCAAACCTTGATCAGAAAGGCAGTTCAAGCATCCAAAGCGCGTGAAGCTGCACGTAAGGCTCGGGACGAAATGCGTTCTGGCAAGAAACGTAGTGAAAGTTCTAATTTGAATGGCAAACTGTCGCCTGCGCAGTCTAAGGATTTTACACGTAATGAGTTATTTATCGTGGAAGGCGATTCGGCTGGAGGATCGGCCAAACAGGGACGGGATTCCAAAATTCAGGCGATTTTGCCACTAAAGGGCAAGCCGATGAATCCGGAAAAATCAAAGTTGGCGGATATTATGAAAAATGATGAGTACCGTGCTATTACGGCAGCGATTGGCGCGGGGGTAGGAACAGAGTTCACGCTGGAAGACAGCAATTATTCCAAAATCATCATTATGACCGATGCAGATACGGATGGCGCGCACATTCAAGTACTGTTGTTGACGTTCTTTTATCGGTATATGAAAGAACTCATTGATGCAGGACGCATATTTATTGCTCAGCCGCCATTGTATAAAATAACCCGCAAGTCGGGTAAGCTCGAAACAGTTCGTTATGCCTGGACTGACGAGCAGCTTGATAATTACTTAAAAGAGTTTGGACGGAATTTCGAGCTTCAACGTTATAAAGGACTCGGGGAGATGAACCCTGATCAGTTATGGGAAACGACAATGAATCCCGAGTCACGCACCCTGTTGCGCGTTCAGATTGAGGATGCTGCCAAAGCTGAACGCCGTGTGTCCACATTGATGGGTGATAAGGTGGATCCGCGTAAGCGCTGGATCGTGGAAAACGTGGATTTCACGGAATACGTAGAGTAGTGCTATTAAATGAGGTGTAGACATGAGCTTATCGGAGCAATTTTTGCCAGCTTATCTGGAGGAAATGGTCGGTGACCGCTTTGGCCGATATTCCAAATATATAATTCAGGATCGGGCGATCCCTGATGTACGGGATGGATTAAAGCCCGTACAACGCCGGATTCTGTACGCGATGTACGATTCGGGTAATACCCCGGAAAAAGCGTATCGCAAATCCGCCAAAACCGTTGGGGACGTTATGGGTAATTACCATCCTCACGGTGATTCATCTATTTACGATGGGATGGTACGGATGGCGCAGCCTTGGAAAATGAGCCACGTACTGGTGGATGGCCACGGCAACTGGGGTTCTCAGGACGACGATCCTGCGGCAGCTATGCGTTACACGGAGGCACGTTTGTCTCCGATTGCAATGGAAATGCTACGTGATATCGAAAAACGTACGGTTTTGTTCAAGGATAACTTTGATAACTCGGCAAAGGAACCCGTCGTGCTGCCCTCCCGTTATCCTAATCTGTTGGTAAACGGATCTAGCGGGATTTCAGCGGGGTTTGCAACGGAAATTCCAACTCATAGCTTGCGTGAGGTGATTGACGCCACCATCGCAGTGATGGAAAAGCCGCAGATCGAACTGGAAGAGATTATGACCTTTATAAAAGGCCCAGATTTTCCGACTGGCGGACTCATTATGGGTGGCGAAGGCATCAAGGATGCATACAGAACAGGCAAAGGACGCATTTATATCCGTTCCAAAACGGAAATTCAGTCTTTGCGTGGAGGCAAGCAGCAACTGGTTATTACAGAGATTCCATACCAGGTTGTTAAATCCAGGCTCGTAACCGCTATGGAGAACATCCGTCTGGAGAAAAAGGTAGAAGGGATTGCCGAAGTTCGTGACGAGAGTGGACGAAATGGCCTGCGTATTGTTGTCGAGCTGAAGAAGGAAGCGGATGCGGAAGGTATTTTGGCATATCTGCTGAAAAAAACCGATCTCCAGGTGGCTTATAACTTCAATATGGTAGCCATCGTAAACAAAGCGCCGCACCAGCTTGGACTAAAATCCATTTTAGAAGCGTATATTGCTCACCAGCGTGAAGTTGTCACAAATCGCATTAAGTTTGAGCTGGAAAAGGCGGAGGACCGCGCACATGTACTGGAAGGTTTGGTCAAGGCGCTGAACATTCTGGATGAAGTCATCGCGGCTATTAAAGCTTCCAAAAATCGTCAGGATGCACAAAATAATTTGCAATGGATGTTTGGCTTTAGTGAACGGCAGGCGGATTCCATTTTGACTCTGCAATTGTACCGTCTTACGAATCTTGAAATTACCACCCTCGAAAAAGAACTTGCTGACATTCAGAAGAAAATTACTCAATACCGTTCTATTCTGGAAAGTGACCGCAAGCTGATCAGTCTGATCCGCAAAGAGTTGCTGGAAATTCGTGAAAAGTACGGCATTGACCGTCGTTCGGAAATACAGGGTGAAGTAGAAGAGATTAAGGTAAATCTGGAGGTCATGGTTGCGGCAGAGGATGTATTGCTAACTCTCTCGAAAGATGGCTATGTGAAACGTACGAGTATGCTGTCGTTCACTCGTTCTGGCGGGGATCGTTCAAATTCCGGAGTTAAAGAAGGGGACTACATTACTCAGTTCCTTGACGTGAATACACTCGATGTGCTGCTCGTCTTCACCCAGCGTGGACAATACTTTTTGCTGCCTGTGCATCAGATACCGGAGTATAAGTGGAAAGAGCCGGGCACTCCAATCGTCAATGTCATTTCGCTATCGAAGGAAGATCGAATCGTAAGTGTTATTCCGATCAAAAATATAGAGGAAATCGGCAAAAGCCTGGTGTTTGTAACAAAGAAAGGGCAAGTCAAACGAACGGAACTTACAGAATATGCCACAAAGCGTTCCAGTGCTGTAGCAGCCTGCAAGGTGGCTGGCGACGATGAGATATTATCAGTAACATTAAGCGACAATAGCAAAGATATTATGTTGATTACCCGTGCGGGGATGAGCATACGCTTCAAGGAGCAAGAGGTTAATGCCATGGGCCGCGTTTCAGCGGGGGTCAAAGGTATACAACTGGCGGAAGGCGATGAAATTGTCGCAGCACTATGGGTAGAAGAAGACGAAGGAGAGGTGCTGGTACTAACCGAATCCGGTTATGGTAAGCGTACGCTTCTGCTGGATTATCCTTCTCAGGGAAGAGGCGGTAAAGGAATCAGCACCTTCGAATTCAAGGAAGGCAAGCGGGTGCGTTCGAACGGAACTCGAATTGTGGCTGCCTTCTACTGTCGTGAAGCTGTTCAATTATTTGTCATCACATCAGAAGGACAGACGATGTCCTTCCTTTCGGAAAAAGCTCCTTTAACCGATCGCAAGGATACAGGCAAACTGCTGGCTCCGGTGGAGAAGAAGGACGAAATTGTAAATGTGCTGCCGCGTAGTGAGCCTCAGAGTTCGCAGACAGTAGAATAATTGTAAAGTCAAGCATTTTTTAGCTCGAAAAAGAGGGGTCCTCACGTGCCATTCCAGCACGAATGAGGACCTTTTTGCCGTCATGCTGTCGAACCTTGACCTGTCTCCAAATCCGAAGTGAGACTTCCTTCCCCTTTTCATTTGATGCTCCAAAAACGGCAGGAAACTGAGGGGAAATGGCGAAAATTTAATGTGATGAAATACAATCCGGACGGTGGCCCATATGGTAACTTTGATGCTTTTACTGACCCTGTTATTCAAAGGAGTGAGGCAAAATGCAAACGACCGAATTTGCAAAAATCTGGTCCAGAATGGCTAAGGATTACAAGGTTCATATGGAGCAGCAACTAGCTCCATCACTAACGGAGGCTCAACTCACGGTGCTGGAGGTTCTGAACGAATACGGACGCATGAAGCCGTCTCAACTAATCCCATATCTCGCCACCACACCGGCGGCAGTTACGATGCTATTGGACCGGATGGAGCGGAATCGACTGGTCACCCGGTTCAGAGACGTAAAGGACCGTAGAATTGTATGGATTGTTATTTCAGATCAAGGCAGAGAAGAAGTGGAGCGCGGATTGCAAATTCGCGACGATTTTCTGGGTTCTGCGCTTAACCGAATATCTCAGCACAATCAGAATTTGCTGGTTTATTTGTTGGGGAAAATTACAACGAAGACGAAAGCGGCTGTATCAGCCAGTGAAGATGAGGGAATAAAGGAACAAATAGAGCGAGCAGAATAGCTAATTAGTGGATACATGGAATGTAGCTGTACACAGCAGATTAGCTTTCTAAGGGAATAGAAATGCGCGGATAGATGCCGATCCTGGTATCATTTCCGCGCTTTTTTGTGTCCCAAGTATAGGTAGTGTTTGGGGGAATGTTGACATTTACATAAGAGATGATAAAATAATAGTTATAAATAAATAACAATTCGTATACAAATAGTTACTAGTTTATGTATATGGGTAATGAATATGTATGGGGAAGAAGGATGGTTCTAGTGAGCGACAGAGAGGAAGACAGACTAGAGGTGTATCGGATTATTCAATCGGTAAGGGAGGTTAACAAGACGATATTTTATGCTTTCTGGAACGAGGAGCAGCATTTGGATCTAACGGCCATTCAGCACATGGCTTTGGCCATTCTGAATAAACGCCCCAATATTGGGTTATCCGAGCTGGCAGAGATAGCTCATGTGGGAAGCAGCTCTATGAGCGGGGTGGTTGATCGTTTGAACAAGGCGGGATATATCGCTCGCGGACGGCATGAGCATGATCGCAGATCTTTAGTACTGACGCTTACGACAGAAGGAAAAGATATAATGCAAAAGGTAGACGCCATGTGGATGGAGCGCGTCTTGCCAATTCTGGATATCCCGAAGGAGCAGCTAGAGTTGCTCTTGGATGTTCATAAACAAATGATCATGAAATTAACACCGAAGGGAATGAATCAACTTGAGCAGTCCTCAAATGACACTACCAGGTAATGTCCGCAGAGCACCCATTGTGGCCGCTCTGTTGATTGGCGCAATTGTTGCAATTTTAAACCAGACATTGATAAGTGTAGCTTTACCGAAAATGATGAGTGATCTGAATGTAGATGCCAATATAGCTCAGTGGCTTAGCACAGGCTTTATGCTCGTGAACGGGGTATTGATCCCGGTGACCGCATTCCTGATTGCCCGTTTCTCTACTCGTAAATTGTTTATTAGTGCAATGACTATTTTTTCAATCGGCACGCTGTTATGTGCAATAGCGCCGAGTTTTAGTATATTGCTGATCGGTCGGCTTATTCAGGCTGCGGGTGCAGGGATTATGATGCCATTAATGATGGTCGTTATCTTGAACATCTACCCAATAGAGCGTCGTGGCCGTGCAATGGGAACGCTGGGACTTGCGATGGGGTTTGCTCCAGCCATTGGACCAACCTTATCTGGTTATATAGTCCAGCACTATGACTGGCGAGTATTGTTCTGGATCATCCTGCCGATTTCTGTGATTTCGATTGTGATCGGATTTATTTTTCTGAAAAATGTAACCGAGCAGTCCAAGCCTAAGCTGGACATTCTCAGTGTTATTTTGTCTACACTCGGTTTCGGCGGGCTGTTATACGGCTTTAGTGATGCTGGAACATCGGGTTGGGGGAGTATTCCAGTCCTGTCTACACTCATCGTCGGGACGATTGCGCTTATTTTATTTATTGTCCGACAACTGAAGGTAGATGAGCCTATGCTGGAGTTTCGTATCTTTAAATACGATGTGTACAGCTTGACGACAATCATTAATGTTATTGTGACGATGGCTCTGTACGCCGGTATGATATTGCTTCCAATTTATTTGCAAAATATTCGCGGATTTACACCACTCCAGTCTGGTATGCTAATGTTACCAGGAGCGATTCTGATGGGGGTCATGTCTCCTGTGACGGGGGCTATTTTTGACCGAATTGGAGCGCGCTGGCTGTCTGTAATTGGATTGTTGATTATGACTGTAACGACTTGGGAATTTACACGTTTAACCGAATCAACCACCTATATGACACTGTTAATCAATTATACGGTACGAATGTTCGGGATGTCATTGCTGATGATGCCGATCCAAACGGCCGGACTGAATCAGCTTCCGCAACGATTAAATGCCCATGGTACAGCGATGGGCAATACGCTGCGTATGATTTCGGGCTCGATTGGGACAGCAATTCTAGTGACGGTGATGTCTACTCAAACCAGCAATCGTTTGACCACGATGGTTGCATCCGAAGGACTAAGCGTTACGGACAAAGCGGGAATGCTGGCTGCTAGCAATCAAGCTACGATCTACGGTATTAACTCGGCATTTATCATTGCAACACTATTGAGCGTGACAGCTTTGGTATTGGCGTTTTTTATCAAAAATACGAATGCACAAAACGCTCGTGCCCGTCAACAGCTGGTGAACAGCGAGAAGGGGAAGACCATGGCTTCCTCATCATAAGCATGGATACATTTTCATTTGATTTCTGTGCAAAAAGAGAACCCGCATTGCATGTTTGTTTACATGCAGTGCGGGTTCTTAGTGGTAAGTCTACTCAATTATCCGAAGCAATCATTGTATCATAAAGCGACAAGGGCCACTCACTCCAAGGAAATTGGACAGGAGGCAGTGAGTGGAAGCTCATTGCTTCCTTGCTGACCGGATGCGGTGCTCCAGCGAGCAAGGACCAGAGGGCCAGTTGTTGACCGGGGCGGCTCAGATTACCGCCATATTTTTGGTCCCCATAGAGGGGACAGCCGTTTGCCTGCATCTGTACACGAATTTGGTGCGGGCGTCCGGTGAGCAGTTTAATTTTCACAAGACTGAGTCCAGCAGCTTGTCCGACAACCTGGTATTCCAAAATGGCTTCCTTGGCACCAGCCGTGCCGGGTCGAACCGTTTTGACCGTGTTGGTACGGCTGTCCTTAAGCAGGTAATGGGTTAGACGGCCTTGGAGGGCCTCAGGAACGCCATTCAGAACGGCTGTATACAGCTTGTGAAAATGACGGCTTCGAACCGATTCTGACAAACGAGAAGCCGCTTTGGACGTTTTAGCAAAAATCATGGCTCCACCTACAGGTCGATCCAGCCTGTGCACTAAACCCAAAAAGACGTTACCAGGCTTATTGTGTCTGATTTTCAGATCTTCCTTGAGTAAAGACAGCAGATCGGGATCGCCGCTGGCATCCTCCTGTGTCGGAACATTGACAGGCTTTACAACCGCCAGGACATGATTGTCCTCATATAGGACGGGAATATTCGGCTGTGCATGCTCTTGCCGAGTAAGTTCATTTTGATTCATAAGAGGAATTAAGCCTCCCAGCGTCCGAGAATACCACAAGGCAAATTCAATCCAGAGCGTGTGATCGGCAATCCGATTTCACCGGCGCTAATTTGTCCGCCATACTTTTGTTGCATCGTCATGCTCAGCATGTTACGCAATACAGTAGGTGAAATACCTGTCGTGTAGGAGTTGATCAGCATAAACAAGGGTTGGTCCGAAATGATGCTCATGCAGGATTCGAGAAACGGATACAAGCTTTCTTCCAGCTTCCAGGTTTCTCCGTTAGGTCCACGTCCATAAGAAGGAGGGTCCATAATAATGGCATCATAACGGTTGCCCCGACGTTGTTCCCGTTGCACGAACTTGAACACGTCGTCTGTAATGAAGCGTACCGGTCGGTCAGCCAGACCGGACAATTGAACGTTTTCCTTTGCCCACTGCACCATACCTTTGGCTGCATCCACGTGAACTACACTGGCTCCGGCATACGCTGCGGCAGTAGTGGCTCCTCCCGTGTATGCAAACAGGTTCAATACGGAAATAGGTCTACCTGCGCCTTTAATTTTATCCATCATCCAGCTCCAGTTGGCGGCTTGCTCTGGGAAAAGACCAGTATGCTTAAAGCTGGTCGGTTTAATGTGGAATTTAAGCGGTCCATAGCTAATCGTCCAACGCTCGGGGATAGGCTTTTTCATATCCCATTGGCCCCCCCGGAAGAGCTGCGGTGATAATGCCCATGAACATTACGCCATTCGGCTGTTTCCTGGGTCAAAGGCCATATGATTTGCGGATCGGGACGACGCAGGACAATATTACCCCAACGTTCCAGCTTTTCACCACCGCCTGTATCCATTACTTCATAGTCTTTCCACTCTTGTGCTACATACATGTACAATCCATCCTTCAGCAGTCAATTCGGGATTTAGGCAGCAAGCTACGCAAATCCCCACATGGAGTCTATTGTACAACAAACCTTAGCAACAATCGAATGATTCCATGAATAAGTAAGTAGTTAGAAGGAGCGAAAATATTTTTTCGAATACACTTGTAATTAGAGCGCTTCCATATTAAAATGAAATCAATCCCACTTGTACGTACAACTATCCCGATTTTCATTCTATTTATGAAAAGGAGATTTGGTTGTACGTACATAATATTTTTACAACAATCCATAGTTTTTAATAGTGAACAGTCGCATATAATGCGACTTTTTTGCGTATATGTTTACCAAAATACACTTCATGCTTAAAATTTTTATTTGACAATGAGAATCATTATCAAATATTATTTGAGTAATAGGGAATGAAAGCATCCCATATTTCAAATAAAGGTGAGGGATGAACTTGGGTAAAATCATGATTGCTTATGCTAGCATGACCGGTAATACAGAGGAAATCGCGGAATTGATCGCCGAGGGTGTTCGTCAGGCAGGGCATGAGGCAGAGTTGAAGGCTTCGTATGATTGCAGCGCGCAAGAATTGCTCGCATATGACGGATTCCTGTTGGGTGTATATACATGGGGAGATGGTGAGCTTCCTGATGAATTTTTAGATTTTTACGAGGAACTAGACGAGCTTGATCTGTCTGGTAAAAAGACTGCTGTATTTGGCAGTGGAGATACATCTTATACACAATTCTGTGGCGCAGTGGACTTGGTAGAGGAAAAAGTCAAAGAACGCGGCGCATCAGTCATTCAGGAGAGTTTGAAGATTGAATTCAATCCACTCGATGATGAGAAGGAGAATTGCCGAGCTTACGGAAGACAATTTGCGCAGGCTGGCATTGGAGTGTCCTGAGAAGAGAGTGAGGGATAGGTATGCACAATAGCGATAGCTTAAGCGGCTTTCCTCTTCTGCACGACTATCAGCTTGAAGAGATGTGGAGAACTCCGCAGTCAATCCATCAATCACAGAGAAAACGAGGGCGTGAGGGTTGGAATTGGCGGCAAAGGGTTCAATATGCGATAGGGCATGCGCTGAACGAATACTTTGGAATGGAAATAGAGGTACGGCGAGAAGTCCCTGTTCAGTATGTGCTGGAGAAGTGGTGGCCTAAGCAGTCGAACAGTTTTGAATCTTTGTTCCATTACTGGGATGTCAAAAATAAAGTGTCAGGCGAGTTGTCAAAAATATGTGCCTTAAATAATGACTTATTGGTGCCTGTGATGTTGTATGAACAATTTTGTACAGCTGTACCTGAGTTGGAGGTCGATATTTCGCTGATTATTCAGGCAGCCTGGCAACAATCAGAACAAGCGGATTCATTGCTGATTCAAAAGTATATGGTGGACTACAACCCTAACGTTATTAGTACATTTCATCATTTAACAAATGTATTTTGTTATTATGCATTTGGAGATCTTCCTCAGCTTATCGAAGTGTACTGTCTGCTAGAAGGGAAGAAGGTTCGTTTTCTTCCTGGTTCGGCTTCTTTACAACAATCTTTGGATTACGTACGACTACTAAAAGACTCCAGAGAGGATATGCATGGTACGGCAGAACGCTGTCGTTGCAGGGGATGTATGGGGCAGCAAGCTTCTCAGCAGAACAGAGCGAATAAGGACAAAAAGGATGAGCGGGAGGCGAAAAACTGTAGGGATCGGTCAGTTGGATCTACGCTTTTCTCTTAGGATTATTGTGTGAACCTTTAAATGTAAACTATCCCTTTTCATGAAAGAGCCTTGGAAACAAGGTTCTTTTTTGTGAAAAAAAATTCTGAAAAAACTGAAAATTTATATTGCCTGAATAGATAAATATATCTATAATATTTCAATGTACAATAGTTATATGAAAATATTTAAATATAATGAAGACGGTTTGTGGACTATGGATCAGCTTGTCTTACGTACATAAACAAGTCCTGTCTTGTGCATGGCTCGCTGCCATGTGTTTATTTATGCTCTACATTTGGTTTAATGGCCTAATATTTCAATTTTAAAATATTAGCGTTGAATAATAAAATTTTTTGGACAACAGGGGTGGAACAAGTGAGTAAGAAAACTGTATTGCCGATTCTCATCGTGCTGCTCATTCTGAGTGGTGGAGCTATTGGCTACTATTATTGGTATCAGGCAACACATTTTGTCAAAAGTGACGATGCGCGCATTCAAGCCGATCAGTATAAGGTAATGCCGCAAATCTCCGGTGAGATTAGCCACATTGATGTTGAAGAAGGCGATGTGCTGCAACGCAATGAACCGATTGCCGAGCAAGATGTATCAGGACTGGATGCAAGCATGATCAGCAAGTCTGTACTGCGTGCGCCGATTAACGGAACTGTTATTAAGATTTATTCGAAGGAGCATGAAATTGGAACACCGGGTAGTGCTGTAGCGACTATGGTTGATATGAACAACCTGTATGTATCCACGAATATTGAAGAAACCGATATTAACCGTATTAAACCAGGACAGCTTGTTGACATTACGCTTGATGCGGCAGGCGATCAGGTCATTCAGGGTAAGGTTCGTAAAGTGGGCGAAGCTTCCAATGCAGTGTTTTCGCTCGTTCCTGCTGTGAACACAAGTGGTAACTTTAATAAGGTGACTCAACGTGTACCTGTAGAAATTGCTGTGAACAAGCCGAAGGACATGAAGCTTATCCCTGGGACGAACGTGGAAGTAAAAATTCATACATCTTAAAAAGGAGGGGTCCATGTGGCTGCCAATGAAACTGCTGCTGCTCCTTCGACAGATTCTTCCAAAGAACGCTGGCTTGCCTTTTTTGCTATCGTTTTAGGCGCCTTTGTCGCCATTCTGAACAACAGTCTGATCAACGTCGCCATTCCACGATTGACGACGGATTTAGGGTCAACGACGACACGTATTCAGTGGGTTATTACAGGTTACACGCTTGCATCCGGCGTAATCGTCCCGATTACCGGATATATGGAGCAGCGTATCGGGTACAAAAAGTTTTTGATTCTTGCGCTCAGCGTGTTCTCGCTGGGAACAGGAATATGTATTTTTGCATGGAGTGATTCTTCCCTGATTGCAGCGCGTGTACTGGCTGGTCTGGGCGGCGGTGTCATTATGCCGCTGAGTATGACGATTATTTACAAAATCATGCCGCGTGAACAAATCGGGATGTCCCTTGGTATATGGGGGATCGCCGCAATGGCCGCACCAGCTGTAGGGCCTACGCTGAGTGGCTACTTAATTGAATGGTTTAACTGGCGTTTCTTGTTTATTGTCAGTCTGCCAGTTGCTTTATTTGCCATTTTAATGGTCATCCTTCTTATCAAGGAGCCGCCTAAGGTAACGCCGAAACCGTTTGATCTGCCAGGATTTTTACTAGCGGCAACCTGTGCAGGAACACTCTTGTACGCACTGACAAACGGCCAGCGTGATGGCTGGACTTCTTTTGGGATTGTATCTCTGCTGTTTATTTCTTTCTGGGCACTTGTCTTTCTCATCTATGTAGAAAGCGGCAAGGATAATGCTGTAATTGAAATTTCATTATTCAAAAATTCAAAATATACGATTAGTGTTATCGCCTCCAGTCTGGTCATGATGGGGATGTACGGAGGAACGTTCCTTACACCGTTGTTTTTGCAAAATATTCAGCGCGTGTCACCGATTGATACTGGTATTATCCTCATTCCACAGGCCATTGCCATGGCGGCCATGATGCCTATCGCCGGGAAGCTGTTTGATAAGTTCGGCATTGTGCCTTTGGGACTTGTAGGCCTGACACTAACCAGCTTTATGACCTATCATCTTCATCAGCTTACGCCAGATACTTCGCATGCCTGGTTGGAAACCGTAATGGCATTGCGGGGTCTGGGAATTGGTATTTGCATGATGCCATTGTCCACGGTCGGTATGAATGCCGTTCATCCGAGCAAGGTAGCCAATGCGTCTACAGCGTCCAATCTGGTACGTACCGTGGCTGCATCTATGGCGATTGCAGTACTGACCGCCATTATGCAAAGCCGTTCAGCTGCTCATGCCCAGCAAATTTCGGAGTCCATTACACAGGACTCAGCTCATACGCTACAGGCGACATTGGGTAGTTCATGGATGTCATCCATAAGTAGTTTAATCACACTGGATGCTACATCGAGAGGAATTGGGGATACGTTCCTCATTTCATCTATACCGCTGTTTTGCACGATTCCACTCATCTTTTTGTTTATTCAGAGGAAGAAAGCAAAGACACAGCCGGAAGCTTAATAAAGAGAAATACAAAAATATCGACTGGATGGCTTACATTATTTCCACGGACAGAAAGAAAGGGAATTATCATGAAAATATTGAGAGTAGAAAGTACATTAGCGGCTTTAGTCCTCGGCGGCGCAGTGCTGGCAGGCTGCTCCAGTAATAGCGGAGCGGCTCAGGACATGGTCGTTCCAGTTAAAATTAGTCAAGCACAGCAGGGGATTATCGGACAGGGAAATATTTATACAGGTACGGTAACACCTTCGGAAACCGTCAATATTGTGCCTAAAGTAGGCGGTAAAGTGGTTGAGCTGCCTGTTGATATTGGTTCTGAGGTTAAAAAGGGCCAGGTCCTGTTCAAGCTTGACGATAAGGATATGCGTAACAATGTTGCAAAAGCTCGCGCAGCAGCAGCAGCCGCAGCAGCTGGCGTAAGTACCGCTCAAGCATCCCATGAATCAACGATGGTTCAAGCAACTTCGGGCTTAGTGCAGTCCAAGAGCGGTGTGATTCAATCCCAAAGCGCAATCAATCAGGCTCAGGGGGCTATTAATCAAGCAACTACAGCCGTAGAACAAGCGACACATGGTGTTTCCTCGGCAGCCAATACGGTGAAACAAACACAGCAAGCTTTGGCAGATGCACAAAAGAATGTAACACGTACACAAAGTCTGTTTGATGCTGGTGCGAGCACCCAAGCACAATTAGAACAAGCAAAAACCGCAGTTGTGAATGCGGAAGCGGCTTATAATAATGCACAAAATGCGCAGGCTAATGCAAAAGACCAATTGATAGCTGCTCAAAAGGCTCTAACTACAGCCCGTAACAGCTATGATACAGCAAAAAATAGCTACAGTAATGCTAACAGCGGCTACAGCAATGCGCAGAATCAGCTTAAAGTATCTCAAAATACGGCTGGCATCGAGTCTAGCCAACAATCTCTTAAGCAGGCACAACTGAATGTAAACATTGCTCAGGATGCATTGGATGACACCGTTGTTACATCACCGATCAATGGTATTGTGGGTACGAAAAATGCAGAAGTGGGCGAAATGGTATCCGCTCAGTCTCCTGCGCTAGTCATTGCTAACCTGAGTACGGTCAATACATTGATTTATGTCCCTGCGGAACAGATCAACAATGTAAAAGCAGGTGACAAGGTACAGGTTCGTGTTGCAGCCTCCAACATTGTAACAACAGGTACAGTAAAAAATGTAAGCCCGTTGGATGCAAGCGGAAAAGGTTATCCTGTAAAAATCTCAGTAGCCAATCCAGACATGAAACTGAAATCCGGCATGTTGGCTGATATCAGCTTTGTCGCTGCCAATGCGCAAGAAGGCATTGTTGTTCCTACTGCGGCAGTTCAAAAGGATCAAGGTAAAGAATATGTATATGTAGTAAGCGGCGACCATGCGAAACGCAAGGAAGTGAAAACTGTTCAAACGACAGGCTCACAAACACTCATTACCAGTGGCTTGAGCAAGGAAGAGAATGTGATCGTGAATAATCTGGCATTGCTGTCCGATAACTCACCGATTACAATTACCCAATAACTTGGTTCTAAACTTGCGTTCTTTATAATAGTAGAAATTTATTATGGATACATTCCAAGGCAGCCCGCAATTGGGCTGTCTTGTTTTTATTTCATTTGCACATTTTACATAGGGTTAATGTCGATCTGGGACTTTTTTTGACGAACATTGGTAGAATAGGATAGACTAAATTGGAAATAGATAGTTTACGAGATCTCAGACAAGCGATCGGAGGAATTGTGAGATGGAAGTGAAATTGGTTGTAGATTATGAAGCTTATGAGAATGGCCAAACGATGGCTAAATCTATTGAGGAACTGGCAGCCAAGCCGGAGAGTGCCCAAGTTACGGATCTGATCATTGGAGATTGGGGCGGCGCCTATGAAAATTCACCAGATGATTTTATACCCGTGTTAGTGAAGCTAAAAGATCAATTTCCTAAGGTGCGCAAGCTGTTTATTGGTGATATGGAATATGATGAGTGTGAGGTATCATGGATTAACCAAACGAATCTGTCCCCGCTGTTAGAAGCGTTTCCAAAGCTTGAATCCTTACATATTAAAGGAAGCCAGGATCTGAGCTTGGAACCCCTTCGCCATAATCATCTTCAAGAATTGGTTATTATTTGTGGCGGTCTACCTGTGAGCGTCCTTCGACAAATCCGTAATGCCGAACTGCCTGAACTGCGCAAGCTGGAGCTGTATTTGGGTGTCGAGGATTATGGTTTTGACGGTAAACTGGAAGATATTTTACCGTTTTTGGACAGCAATCCTTTTCCCAAACTTACATACTTGGGACTCAAAGATAGTGAGATACAGGATGAAATTGCCATTGCTGCTGCTAATGCCCCTGTGATTGGACAACTGGAAGTACTGGATCTCTCACAAGGTACTTTGTCTGATCAAGGTGCAGAAGCGTTGCTGGCTAGTGAAAGTATAAAAGGACTGAAACATCTGGATTTGAGCTATCATTATATGTCTAGTGAAATGATGGGGCGCTGGAAGAACTCTGGTTTATCTGTGAACGTAGAAGATCAACAAGAAGCAGATGAAGAAGATGATTGGCGCTATCCATCACTGACAGAGTAATTTGCTCCAATGGATTTCTAAAACGGATTGACTTTAAAATTAAAAAGAATAAAAGTGAGGCGGCTCTATGATGAAGATGTGGGATAGTAATGTCAACGAGCCGTTTATCTTGTTCGGTAATTCGGGGAATCGTCGAACTACGGGGCTGCAGGAAGCACGAAGCAGATTAATGCTTCCGTCAGCTCTGGAGGTCTCCTATACAGATGTGTTGGGGGCCATTCGAGAGAAACACAGTCTGAACGAACTGATGGTCAGGATAGCTGCACAAGCTGCGCAAGATAGCGTGAATGGCAGTGTCCAATTGCAAGAGAGCATTGATCAATTACTGAAAGGTCGGGTGGACAGAGGCCCGCTGCTACGTCTGGATGCACCGGGCGAAAACTTTGAGGTAGAGCGGGAGTTGATTGCTCTGGGCGCCCCGGATGCCGAGGGAGACGATTCTCTGTTGCCATGGCCGGAATGGGCACATGGCACAGGTATACTAGCGGCAGAAGCGCGCCGTTTGCAGGAACAGCGTGGTCGCATTTGGCACCCGGCACAATGGTTCCGGGGCTATTGCCGTCTGCTGGCTTGGCTGCGGCATGAAGTAGATCGGCTCTGGCCTTCGTCGCGCTGGATGAACGATCCTGCGGAAGTAGCCGTCATGTTTGACAAACGGCGTTGTAGCGCCGTATTAGACCAGGCAGACATCAGGGTCCCGCCTGTGCTTACAGCTTCAGGCGGTGCTTTTCGTAATGCTGTTGATCTGCATGCAGCTATGAAAGAGAGTGGGTTTCACCGCGTATTTGTGAAAATATTTTGCGGGTCAGGCGCTTCTGGTGTCATGGCTTATCAAGTACATCCCAAAACGCATGCAGAACTGGCGGTAACTACGATTGGAACAGAGATCATACACGGACAGCGTGTGTATTATAATGCCGGACGATTGCGTCGTTATACAGACAAGCAGGATATTCATGCCATCCTTAACTGGCTATGTTCGGAAGGGGTACATGTGGAACGCTGGATTCCCAAAGCGACCTTGAACGGACGTGTTTATGATGTGCGTCAACTCGTGTGTGAATCAGAAGCTTGTCATGCGGTTTTACGTTTGAGCCACAGCCCCATCACAAATCTACATTTGCGTAATGAGCGGCTCTTGCTGGAGGAAGCCGAACTACCACAAAGTACGGTGGAATCGGTTCAGCATACTGCAAAAGCCGCCATGAGGGTCTTTCCGGCGTCCATGGTTGCTGGACTGGATGTGCTTGTTCCGGCTCACGGTGGTCGTCCCTACGTATTGGATGTTAATCCGTTCGGTGATTTACTGTACCGGGTTGAACATCAGGGTTGGAATCCATATGAATGGGAAATGTTGCACCTTGCTAATAGGAGCGTAGTTTTGGAAAGGAAAGACAGATAATGACTGATATGAATCAAATTGTTGGCTCTCATGATATTGTCATGATTACGCTGGATACCCTGCGTTATGATGTAGCCAAGCTGGAGGAAGAAAACTGTCCGAATTTATGCGGCTCCGGGTCGTGGGAAAAGCGCCATACACCAGGGAGCTTTACATATGCTGCACACCATGCTTTTTTTGGCGGATTTTTACCGACTCCGGCCAATACGGATAAGGCTTCACATGTCAGGCTGTTTCACACAAAAGATACGGGACTGCGTACGCATCCACATACCTGGCTGTTCGATGCTCCGGACATTGTGTCCGGGCTGGAGAACGAGGGCTATCGGACCATCTGTATCGGCGGCGTTATTTTTTTTACGAAGAAGAACAAGCTGGCCAAGGTGCTGCCCGGATATTTTCAAGAGAGCTACTGGCGTATGAACTTTGGCGTTACCAACCCTCGTTCAACAGAGCATCAGGTGAATCATGCCTTGAAGCTGTTGGAAAAGGCAGACCCTGCACAGCGTTTGTTTTTGTTTATGAATGTATCAGCCATCCATGGGCCTAATCATTATTTTGTAAAGGGCTCTTCAAAAGATTCAGTAGAGTCTCAACGAGCAGCTTTGCGGTATGTGGATGGTGAACTTGGACGCTTGTTTGATGCTTTGCGGAAGCGTGGCAAGACGTTTTGCATGGCTTTTTCCGATCATGGTACAGCTTATGGGGAAGACGGCTACGAAGGGCATCGCCTGGCGCATGAGGTAGTGTGGAATGTGCCTTACCGCGAATTTATACTGTAGGACAAAAAGAAACGTAGTTTGCACTGGTAAATGATCAAGAATCCAATCCAGCGCGAGGAAGGAGCAGAAATGAAAGCCATGAATCTGAATCACCTGCATCCAATGGGCCCAGCAACCCAGACTTCTCCGGGAATGGACACTAATTTAGTAACGTCTAGATTTCAGTGGCCGGATACTCCTGTAGAATGGGCACGTACGATCCGAGAAGCTCCCTATCGCTCCTATCTGTATTCTTACCCGCATAAAACGGCCTATCGTTCGTTCGATACACCGCTCCCATTGCAGGAATTGTGGGAGAAAGAAGAGTTGGAAAGCTATTTTTTGTATATGCATATACCGTTTTGCGCAGCTCGCTGTGGATTTTGTAACCTGTTCACTTTGCCGGACAAGCGTCAGGATGTGCATAAGGAGTATGTGGATGCGCTAGAAAGACAAGCTCGGCAATGGGCTCCAATTATGGGGGGGCGGCCTTTTTCGCGTTTTGCGATTGGCGGTGGTACACCGACCTTATTGGAGGCTCCTTTGGTGGAGCGTTTATTTGACATTGCGGAAAATATTATGGGATTGGACCCCAAGCGAGCTTCTATTTCAGTTGAAACCTCTCCAGACACTGTAACTGAGGATAGGCTGGAAGTGCTCAAGCGCCGCGGTACAGATCGTGTCAGCATGGGAATCCAGAGCTTTGTAGAATCAGAAAGTGCCGCCATATACCGACCTCAGAAGCCAAAGCTTGTTAGAGAAGCACTTGAGCGGCTGGTAGAATACAATTTTCCTTTGCTCAACGTGGATCTGATCTATGGTCTGCCTGGTCAAACGGTGGAAACCTGGCTGTATTCTCTGGAGGAAGCTCTGTCTTATTCGCCAGGAGAGATTTTTCTTTACCCGTTATATATTCGTGAAAATACGATTTTAAAGCCCGGCTATACCGGGCTGGATCACGATATTCGCCTTAGCTTGTATGAAGTAGCGCGTGAACGGCTCAAACAGGCAGGATATGTACAATATTCCATGCGCCGTTTTGCTAAAAATGAGGGTACATCCAGCAAAGAGCTTTTGCCCTACAGTTGCCAGGAGGAGGGCATGGCTGGATTGGGGTGCGGAGCACGCTCTTATACACGCGATGTACACTATGCCAGCCGGTATGGTGTCAGTACAGCAGCCACACGTAGTATTATCGCGGATTATGTGGCGGCGGAGCGTCATGATCTGGCTGACTACGGCTTTATTTTAAATGCGGATGAGCGTAAGCGGCGCTTTATCCTGAAGGCACTTCTTCATCGGGAAGGATTGGAACTATGCGCCTATGCAGAGCGCTTCGGTGTATCCCTGGAAGACGATTTTACAGGAATGTCACTGCTGCTAGAAACGGGTATGGCTGTGGTCGAGGAGGGCACGCTTCGACTTACGGAGGAAGGAATGGCCTATTCCGATGCGATTGGGGACTGGATGATTTCCACATCAGTACGTGAGCGTATGGAAGGATATGTAGGCGCATGAGAGCGACCTTATATTATCGTGGTTCGTTGACCTCATGCAACTATGCTTGCCCTTACTGCCCATTCAGTAAAAACGTCGATAGTCGGGAAACGTTGAACAAGGATCGGGCGCAGTTGGAACGTTTTGCTGATTGGGTACGAGAGCAGGGCGCTTTGGGGCACCAGCTCTCCATTTTTTTTAATCCATATGGAGAAGCCTTGATTCATTCCTGGTATCGTAAGACCATGATTGAGTTCTCCCATATGGCGCATGTGGAAAAAGTGGCCGTACAGACGAACCTTTCGGCTAAGCTGGATTGGACAAAAGAACTAAATCCAGAGACGGCTGCGCTGTGGGCTACATATCATCCTGGAGAAACCAAAGAGCAAGCTTTTATATCGCAGGCTATGAAGCTATTTGAACTTGGCATTTCCTATAGTGTCGGTACAGTTGGATTGAAACAGGCGTTCCCGGCTATTCGTTCTTTGCGGGCGCAACTTCCAAAAGAAGTGTATATGTGGGTCAACGCCTACAAGGACCGACCCCATTATTATACGGATGCCGAGGTTGCCGAATTAACTGCAATAGATCCCTATTTTCAATGGAATTTAAAGGATTATAGTAGCCAGGGGCGAGCATGTCGCGCGGGAGAAGATGTATTTTACGTTCAAGGTGACGGACGAGTAAAACACTGCTATCAGGATCGCCGTGTGATTGGACACCTGTACAGAGACGGTCTGGAGGAGCTGAGCGCCCAGCGTCCGTGCCGGATGAAAGAATGCGGTTGTTATATCGGTTATATCCATATGGAAGAGCAGCCATTTCGGGAAATGTACGGTAACGGCTTGCTCGAAAGGGTGCCGCATACAACCATGATGATCCATTAGACAAAAAAGAGAAAAAAAAGAACCGCCCTTGCCATCAGGCAAAGAGCGGTTCTTCTGTTTGGAAATAAGTTTGTACGATTGCCTATGCAATTTAATTAAGTTTGGACAATAGCAGTAATTTCTTCATCCAGATCCAATCTGACCTGCTCGCGATAGGCACGAATATTGTATTCGGAATGAAGATATCTCAGAATAGCTTCTATCATATTAGCTTCCACTAGATATTGACTGCGTCCCTGGACATGAACTTCGGCTGTATAGCCTGTATCTTCATCCCAGCTTAGCTCCACAACCACATCGGTTGGTTGTACGCCCTTGCGTTCAGCCATATGCAGGCAAATGGCATTGACAATCTCATCCATGCTTAAAATCATAACTTAGTAACGTCCTCCACGAGAATCATCTGGTCTACGGCGATTTTTGATAGCTCGGTAGATACCTACACCAACCATAATCAGAACATAAATAGCTAGAACGTTAACGACCAGACCAAGCAAGCTACCCAATGCACCCATGTTGCCGAACAATCCGCCAAAGAGCATACCTGCCAAGCCGCCCAGCATCATACCTTTGAGGAACCCGCCACCGCCACCAAGGAACCCACCGGTTCTGCTTGTGTTGCCCGTAGTAGCACTAGATTTAGTTCCACTATCAGACTTATTGATGCCGCTGCTGTCATTCGCTTTGCTTGGTGTAGATTGGTATGATTTTGGTCCGGATTTAAATCCGCCACCACGCCTTGCATCAGCTGTAGATGGTGCGATCATAGCAATGAGTAGGGTGAAAGCCATCATCAGCATCATCATATTTTTCAAAGTGAATGTCTTTTTCATGTAAATATAATCCCCCTTAGTAATTTGTGTTATAGGTCAAACAACCGCTTACCCGTAATACGATATAGCATGGAAAAGGGTTTCAAAGAATTTTAAATTTTAAAAAAATAAACGATAACGTACATAAATCCCATACACGGATTGATAAAAACGTTCAGCTTTAGGGTTTAAGTAAAAACGGATTCGTGTCTGCTCTGACATCACCGGCAAGCAGCATGCGCAGCACCATTTGGCACCATTCCAGGCCTGCTCTAGCATTTAAAAGCCCTTTTTGCACTAAAATATAGTCACCGAAATTCTTACTGCCAAAGTGTAAATTTTCTGCGGGAATGTCGTTCAGTATATCCTCTAGATGCTGGATTTTCTGAATAAAATAACGTTTACGTTCTTCCAGCATACGATTGGCGCTCGTTTTGTCCGTCAACCAGAGACAGAATAATCGAAGGCTTAATTCGTCCCGTGTAACCGGAGCAGCTAACGTTTCCTGAGACCATTGCTGAAGCATATGGATTCCCTTGTCGGTAATGGTATACATTTTTTTATCAGGCTTGTCGGATTGCTGAATCCATCGGGAGGCTAGCAGTTCCTTGCTCTCCATACGGGCCAGTAGCGGATAGATCTGACTGTGCTTGGCCTGCCAAAAAGGCTGTATACGCAGCATCAGATCATAGCCGGAGGATTCCTCTCTGGCGAGTAGCCCCAACAGACCATACGATAGTAAATTCATATATCTTATCTCCTTCATCCATCTTAGTGACGGTTGTAACAGCTCTGCGGCAGATCATCTGCGGCTTCATAAAAAGTGTACACTGAAACTGTATGGTTTGACAACTTTCACACTGGTCGTTCACAGGTTAGCCAAAATTAGCTGGGGGCATTCTGTATGTATATGTGCTTTTTTTCATAGAAACAGGGTAGTTTAAGCACGTATGTACGCGCCTGAACTACCCCGGTAACTAGATATAGTGTTTACTGGTTATTCCCATCAACAACAAGTGTTAACGCTCCTGTATCTGGATGTATTACCATGCCATGAACGGGCGTATTCGGAGGGAGAAGGGGATGGTTTTTAATAAGCTTCACTGTAGTCTGTACCCCTTCTTCAATGTTGTCAAAACCTTTTAACCATTTATTCAGCTTAATACCTGAATTCTCCAATGTACTCAGCACTTCCTGCGAAATTCCGCGATCAAGCATTTCATTAACCATGTGATCAGCGTTTAATGCAGCCATACCGCATTCATAATGACCTACAACGAGCACTTCGTCTGCTCCCAGCTCGTATAGAGCGACTAGCACACTGCGCATTACGCTTCCAAAAGGCTGTGAAATAATTGCACCCGCATTTTTGATGATTTTGACATCACCGTTACGCAGGTTCATGGCTTTGGGGAGCAACTCCGTTAGCCGCGTATCCATACAGGTTATGATAACCATTTTTTTATTAGGGAACTTGCCTGTTCTATAGGCCTCGTATTCTTTGTTTTCTACGAAAACACGATTGTACTCTAAAATTTCTTGGATGTGATCCACGATTGTTCCCTCCAGATTCTAATAAAGTTTAATATGTACCGCCCAACGTTTGATCCAGGTATTAGGAGCTGGTCGTACATGTTGTGTGTTGATTATACTTTTTAATATAATTATCATCAAGTATAGGTATCTAAAAATTTTAACCATTTTAAGTTAAAGAGGTGTCTCTAATTATGGAGCAACAAACGTTGGATCAATGGACGGCTTTAAAGGAAATTGCACACAAAGTCAGTGGTTACGGCGAAGCAGTCGGCTTGCTGCACTGGGATTTACGGACAGGCGCTCCACGCAAGGGCGTTGACATCCGGTCGGAGACGTTGGGCATGCTGTCCACGGAAATGTTCAAGCTAATGATCTCGGATGAGATGGGACAGTTGCTGCAATTTTTTGCCGCAGAAGATAGGCTGGAGCAACTGGAAGACAATGATCGCAGACTGGTAGAGGAATGTCGCAAAAATTATGACCTGAATCGTTCGGTTCCGGCAGACCGCTACCGGGAGTATAGCATTTTAGCGGCTCAGGCGGAAAGCAAGTGGGAGGAAGCAAAGGAACATAGCGACTTTGCCGGATTCGAACCGTACTTGTCTAAAATCGTAGACATGAAGCGCGAGTTTATCGGTTACTGGGGGGTTAAGGATACAGAGTACGACACACTTTTGGATCAATATGAGCCAGGGATGACGGTTGAAAAGCTGGATGCGGTTTTTGATCGTCTCAAAAAGCGCCTTGTACCCCTATTGTCTAAAATTCAGGCTTCACCCAATCAGCCGGATAAAAGCTTTTTAGACGGTGTATTTGATGTAAAGCAGCAGGAAAAGTTCAGTCTGTTCATTTTAGGTCAGATGGGTTATGACTTTGACGCAGGTCGTTTGGATGAGAGTGTGCATCCATTTGCGACAGGGTTAAATCCAGGTGATGTGCGTATAACAACACATTATTTGCAAGATGATGTAACCAGTGCTATTTTCAGCTCCCTGCATGAAGGAGGGCATGCACTGTACGAACAAAATATTGCTCCTGAGCTAGCAGGATCACTACTGTCCGGAGGAACCTCTATGGGGATACATGAATCCCAGTCCCGCTTGTGGGAAAATAAAATCGGACGCAGTCGTGCTTTCTGGGATCGGTATTACGATGATCTGCAAAAGCATTTTCCTGATCGTTTGGCGAAGGTCACGGCTGAGCAATTTTACCGGGCAGTCAACCGCGTGGAAAATTCATTGATTCGTATTGAAGCGGATGAGCTGACATATAATTTACATATTATTGTCCGCTATGAAATTGAGAAAATGCTGTTTAATGAAAAGCTGGATGTAAAGCGTCTCCCTGAGGTATGGAATGCAAAATATAAAGAATACCTGGGACTTCTTCCCCGAGCGATGGACTGGGCGTACTTCAAGACGTTCACTGGTCCGGTGGTGACTTTGGCTATTTTGCTTCTTACTCGCTTGGCAATATGTATGCAGCGCAAATTTTGGCGACTCTGCGCAAAGAGCTGCCGAACCTGGATGAGCTGATTGCTGCTGGTGAGCTGGAGCCGATTAAGCAATGGCTGACTGAACGGATTTACCGTTACGGCAAGAGTCGGACGCCGTCTGAGTTGATTGTAGCCATTACAGGTGAGGATCTGAATCCCGATTATCTCGCCGACTATCTGGAAGAGAAATATACATCCATATACAAGCTGTGATTTAGAAGTTGTTATATAATCACACACAAAAACCCCGCGTTCTTAGGCAAATGCGGGGTTTTTGTATGCGATTAACCATTATATCGACAGCCGCATAACAATATATGAAGTCAACGATGCAAAAAGGTGGGGAGGGAACAAGGATGAAAAACGGCACTCGTTTCAAAGCAGTGGTGGCTGCGGCACTACTCGGATTACTGTTGCTCAGTGGGTGTGCCCCCAAAGGGGAGCAAACGATTGAGATCAGACTTGGCGAGGTAGCCCGTACGGTCTTTTATGCGCCGCAGTATGTAGCCTTGAGCCAGGGGATGTTTGCTCAGGAGGGACTGGATGTTCAGCTGGCTACGATCCCTGGGGGAGACAAGGCGATGACGGCGTTGTTGTCCAATCAGGCGGATATCGCGCTGATCGGCGCAGAAACATCTATTTATGTGTATCAGCAAGGAGCAGAGGACCCTATCATTAATTTCGCCCAGCTGACACAGAAGGACGGAACCTTTTTGTTTGCTCGGCAAACGCAGGATAGCTTTGACTGGGAAAAGCTGAAACAACAAAATTTTCTGGGACAACGCAAGGGCGGAATGCCACAAATGTCACTTGAATTTACGCTTCGCAAACACGGCATTGATCCTCATAAGGATCTGAAGCTGATTCAAAATATTGATTTTGCCAATGTCGCCTCTGCTTTTGGCTCAGGTACAGGGGATTACGTACAGCTGTTTGAGCCACAGGCATCTATTTTTGAAAAGGAAGGTCGGGGGAGGGTAGTTGCCTCCATCGGCGTAGAGAGTGGCGAGTTGCCATATACGGTATATATGGCGAAGCAAAGCTATCTAAACACCAATAGCGAGGCCGCTCAGAAATTTACAAATGCCATATATCGGGCACAAGAGTGGATTGCTGCGCATTCACCTGAACAGATCGCCGAAGCGATTACACCCTATTTTAAAGATACAGAATTAGCCGTCTTGACGAGTAGTATCAAGCGCTACAAGGAACAGAGTACCTATGCTATGAACCCGATGATTGAGGAAAAGGAATGGAAGAATTTACAGGATGTCATGGCCTCGGCAGGTGAGCTGAAAAGCCCTGTTGCACTAGATAAGCTGGTCAACTCAAGCTTTGCAAAACAGGCGATCTCCTCCAACTCTATCGGGAATACTGAGACAGATGTGAAAAAGAGCGCAACTGAAGCTACGGATACAGCTGTCGATGCTGGAGGTTCACCATGATGGAAGAACAGAGTGGTCTCACTGCGGATGTGACGATCCCGATGGTGAGAATGGAGCAAGTGACCCATGTGTATGTAACAGATCGGGAAGCTTCACTTGCGGTTGAGAATATCGATTTTTCCGTAAATACAGGGGAGTTTGTCAGTTTAGTCGGTCCAAGCGGCTGTGGCAAAACGACGATCCTGTCTATGATCGCCGGGCTGCTGCGTCCAGCGGCAGGTCAAGTTATGCTGCAAGGTCAGCCGGTAAGTGGCCCGAGCCCTGAGGTCGGTTACATGTTGCAGCAGGATTATCTCTTCCCGTGGCGGACGATCATGGATAACGCATTGTTAGGTCTGGAACTAAGCAACAGAGTAGATGAAGCTGCGCGTGAGCGTACACGGTTATTGCTGGAAGGCATGGGTCTGGGAGGAAAGGAGCATTTGCATCCATCCCAGTTGTCTGGAGGAATGCGCCAGCGTGTGGCGCTGGTACGGACGCTGGCGACTAATCCGGGACTGCTGCTGCTGGATGAGCCGTTCTCCGCGCTGGATTATCAAACCAAGCTACAGCTGGAGGACCTTGTTGTGCAAACCTTGCGGGAGCGAGAGAAAACGGCGATTTTAGTCACGCACGATTTGGCCGAGGCGATTGCAGTCAGCGACCGGGTTATAGTGATGGGGCGAAATCCTGGTCATATTCGGCGTACCTTTGAAATTCCGGATTCCATCCGGGAAGCCCAGCCTTTTTATGCACGCGAGCAGCCGGGCTTTAATGAGCTTTTTCATGAGATATGGGGGGAACTGGAGGCTTCGGGAGCAAAGGAGTGAGTTAACGTATGAAGAACGAAGCTGAACAGCTTGAGCAACGATGGATTCAAGGACTGCATCAGACGTATTTGCGTAATAGGCGTTTGCAAAAGTGGTTAGTAACAGGTGTGCAGACAGCTATTTTGCTGCTTTTATTTGTATTGTGGGAAATTGCAGGTCGTTTGAAGTGGATTGATGTACTGTTGTTTAGCTACCCTAGCAAAATTTTCACTCAAATTGGCAAGGATGCGGTCAGCGGTGAATTATGGGGGCATGTAGGTGTCACTGTTGGAGAGACAATGGCTGGTTTTTTGCTAGGCACACTGCTCGGTACACTGCTGGCGGTACTTATTTGGTGGTCGCCGTTTTTGTCGAGGGTGCTTGACCCGTATATGGTCGTGTTTAACAGTATGCCCAAGGTAGCGCTGGGTCCGATTTTTATCGTCATGTTTGGGGCAGGTTTTACCGCAATTCTGATGACGACCCTCTCCATTACGGTTATCATTACGACACTAGTGGTGTACAACAGCTTTCAGGAAGTCGATTCGAATTTGATCAAAGTGGTTCGCACGTTTGGGGGATCACGCCGTGATACGTT
This sequence comes from Paenibacillus polymyxa, assembly GCF_015710975.1. NCBI lineage: Bacteria > Bacillati > Bacillota > Bacilli > Caryophanales > Paenibacillaceae > Paenibacillus > Paenibacillus polymyxa. The sequence continues at coordinate 4,382,049 of NZ_CP049783.1, forward strand.
TCAAAAGGTAATTTTGCCCGCATCCTTTCCCGCAATTGTCTCTACGCTAAAAGTGAATGTCGGCATGGCGTGGGTTGGAGTGATTGTGGGTGAATTTTTGGTAGCTAAAAACGGCTTAGGCTATTTGATTATTTATGGTTTTCAGGTATTCAATTTCACGCTGGTCATGTCCAGTTTGTTGATCATTGCTGTCGTAGCTACACTGATGTATCAGGCAGTCGTGTATGTGGAGCACCGCCTGCTTTCGGGTCGCCCTCATCGGTAATTATTAAATTTCTGAATATTTGTGTAAAACGTGAAAATAAAGTACCATGAAAATGAAATACTTAATATTTATGAAAATTAGAAAACAGATTTCATCTAGAGGGGACAGAATTTTTTCATGGGCTTTCGTACGATTAAAACGGCTATTGCCGCATTAATGGCCGTACTTATTGCGGAGGGAGTAGGCATTCACGGAGCCACCTCGGCAGGGCTTTTAGCAATTTTGGGGGTGGATGTCACACGCAAGAGAAGTCTCCGTACCATTTCGGCTAGATTTTTTGCATCCGTCGTGGGACTTCTTTTTGCTTGTGTTTTGTTTGTGGTATTCGGATTCCATGATTGGGTACTTGCATTATATATTTTAACGGCGTTTCCGGTCATTGTACGGGTAGGCTTTAAGGAAGGCATTGTCACGGGTTCAGTCGTCGTTTTCCGAGTATTCAGCGGCGGTGTGATTGATATGGAGGTTCTGCTGACCCAGCTGGCTCTGCTGGTGATTGGACTGGGTTCTGCGATGGTTGTCAATTTAGCTTATATGCCGCGTTCTGATAATACAATGCAACAAATCCGGCAGGAGGTGGATCGGACATTTTCTGTTATTTTCAGAAATATGGCCAACACGCTGCGTAGTCCGGCATACATATGGGATGGTAAGGAAGTTATTGAAGCGGACAGCGTAATCACCAAAGGGGTCACTGAGGCGGGGCGTTCATTGGAAAATCAAATGCTTCGTCCCCAAGAGGGCTGGAATGTGTATTTTTATATGCGCAAAGAACAGCTGGATTCGATTCAAAACATGATGCAGTTGATCGCACAAATGTATCAGCACATGCCGCAGGCCAAGCTTCTGGCCGAGCTGTTCGACCAGCTTAGCAACGACGTTTTGGCTGGACATTATACGGGGCAGACTGAGAAGCTGTTAGAGCAGGTTCGTGAAGAATTTAAAGCGATGGAGCTTCCTGCCACACGGGAGGAATTTGAGATCCGTTCGGCATTATTGCAGCTTACACATGAGCTTCATCAGTATTTGAAAATCGCTAAAAAGGACAAGGCCCCTACTCCAGTGAAAAATTAGAGTAAGGACCTGAGCGGCTACTATCCATGACGGACAGTAGCCTTTTCTTGTTCGGTAATGGCAGAACCTGGGTGAGTGAAAGTTCGTTTATGCCGAATTCGATCTGTGATCCATAAGACAGCGGTGATCAGGCAAGGGTAAAGCATGGCCCACCCGACAAAGGGGAAAACAACTGCCGTGGAGATGAAGGAAATCCAACTAATGGAAACTCCCCAACGACTCCCGCGTAGGAGCTTGATTCCTGCTGCACAACCCCCTAGATAGGTCAGAATGAAGGTAGCGTTCGGCAATTGGATCAGGTTGGTGAGTGAAACAGCACCGCTACTGTACAACACCATAATGATCACGAAGCAGACGCTAAGAAAAGCGATGCCCCCGATGGGGGTATGGAAGCGTTGGGATAACACGCCCATCCAGCGAAAGGCCTGTCCTTGTCGAGATAAAGCATAAGCGACTCGTGAAGCGGCACCCACGTAAGCAATAATAGTAGCGGTGCAAATAAAGATCCCCGTCAAGCCCGCAATGATCGCACCCCATGGCCCGATAGCCCGACTAATCACCCATATGAGCGAAGCATCCGAACCTCCTGCAAGGTAACTTTGTGTGCCTACCGTAGCAAGCGCAGTAAGGAAATAAAGCAAACCCACAATGACGGCTGCAATGGTCACACCTCTAACGGCAGACCGCTCGGGATTGGTAAATTCCTCTGACATATGGGACACAGCCTCCCAGCCGATAAAGCACCAGAACAGAATCGCAGCTGCTTGGCCGACAGAAAGCCAGCCATGTGGAACAAACGGCGTGAAGTGAACAGTTTTCATCTGAGGGAGTGCTGCGGCAATAGCGAATATCAGGACGGCAACGATGGCTATAACGACGGCAATCTGAATACGTCCGGCAACCTTCATACCAATCCAGTTGATGACCAGGCCCACCGCCAGCATGGCAGCGGCCAACAGTATGCGGCTTTCCTCTCCCCAGCCCATAGCTGCGGTCATATAGCCGGCTCCGGTAAGTGCGGCAACAGGGGCCCCAATTGGAACCGACATGAGAAAAAACCACCCGATATAAGCACCAGCACGTGGGGAAAAGGCCAACGTCACAAAATGCGATACCCCTCCCGCATTTGGGAATTTCGCGGATAGAAGTCCCATGGAAAGCGCCATTGGCAGAATGAGCAGGGTCATGAATCCCCATGCCAGCAACGATGCTGGACCCGCCATTTGGGCGGCAAGACCCGGCACAATCAATACCCCCGAACCCAATACAGCTCCGATATAGAGCGCAATGGCCTGTGGAAGACCAATAGTGGATTGAAGCTTATTTTCATTCGTCATGCAGAAAAGCCTTCTTTCTCTTGTTATTTTCTCCAGCTTATCAGATAATCAATCTATCGGAAAAACGGAATATTACGATTGCTTGCATCGGAAAAATCGATTGAAGGAGCGGATTATGGAATCGCGGCATTTGTTTACCTTTATAAATGTGGTGGAGGCAGGCAGTTTTACGCGAGCAGCGCGTATACTGGATTATGCACAGTCAAGTATTACTGCTCAAATTCAAACACTGGAGACGGAATTGGGTACGCCGCTGTTTGATCGCATTGGCAAGAAAATCATGCTGACCGATGCCGGGCGACGCCTGCTGCCCTATGCGCAGGAAATTTCCAAGATGCATGCTATGGCTAAGGATGCGCTTCGTTCAGAAACAGAATTAACAGGGACGCTAAAAATAGGAGCACCAGAGTCTCTGGCTGCTTTTCGTTTGCCGAGTTTGATCCGTGAGTACAGAGAGCGGTACCCAAAGGTCAAAATTGTACTTAAGCCCGGCGAATGCTGGGAATTACGTGATTTGATCCGTTCCGGTGAACTGGATTTGGCTTTTTTGCTTCAACCTGAGACGGAGGATAGAGAACTGAATATCACCACGCTTATTCATGAGCCGATGGCGCTGGTTGCGCCTCTGAAGCATTCACTGGTTGCCTGTACACAGGTAGAGCCTGCCGACTTGAAGGACGAAACCATTTTGCATACGGAGGCTGGATGTACGTACCGAATCCTTTTTGAGCAGTATTTGAACAAACACGGTATTTTTGCAGACCCTAGTCTGGAATTTTGGAGCATTGAAGCCATCAAGCAATGCGTCATGGCTGGACTGGGTATTGCGCTGCTTCCGCTAGTTACGGTACAAAATGAGTTGCGAGAAGGGAAAATGGCACGTCTAGCCTGGGATGACAGTGAACAGCAGGTGGCTACTCAGGTCGCTTATCATACGAAAAAGTGGAAATCGCCAGCTCTCAGCGAATTTTTACAGATCGTTGAGCAGCATGTAACACATTGGCGTGCATGAGTTCAAGCCATGGCGGCATATGCTTATACAAATAATATTTTTTCCTTTTCGCCTATTCACTCAACATTCGCCCACAACCTGCATACATATGTATGGAATGATTGATTGTATGGAGGAGGTTCAAGAATGGCATTAAGTCATAAAAATCGTAGAGAGATTATTACCAAAGCGATCTGTGGTAAAGGTCGCAGATTCTCTACCGTAACCCATACCGTAACTCCGCCGAATAATCCGACCAGTATTTTGGGGGCATGGATTATCAACCACCAGTATGAAGCTGTGGCGGCTGGAGACGGCATTGAGGTCATCGGGACGTATGATATCAATATTTGGTACTCATACGATAAAAACTCGCAGACCGATGTGGCTAAGGAAACGGTGTCGTACGTAGAAAATGTGCCGCTCTCGTATCTTGATCCGAAGCACCGGGCGTCTACAGTGGAAGTATCCGCCGAAGCTACACAGGAGCCAAGTTGCGTTGAGGCCAGTGTGTCTTCTGGAGGTGGCAGCGTAATGATCCGGGTCGAGCGGGAATTTGCGGTGGAGCTGGTGGCGGAAACGAAGATTGTTGTAGAAGTATTCCCGTATGGCAGCAGTGACGATTTTGACAAGGACTTTGATTTTGGAGCGGAAGAGGGGGACTATGAGGAGCTCGACCCCGACCTCATTGACGACGAGCTCTGACAGGAGTGACCAAAAAGAGGGCCACTTTACTCTTTGCGCCGGCTGATATTGCGCAGGGGGCAAAGGCCCTCCTTTTTTGTCGTTTTGGATCGTTGAAGTCCGTACGTAGAACGAAGGGGGAGTATGATGCGGCAACCGGGACAGGCGCTCAAACGCTTCAGAGAGATGACGGATGATGAAAAAATGCGCAGACTGGAGCGTTCAGGTATATCGGTTCGTTGGCTGAATGAGAGTGCAGCAGATTTTACGATCGGCTACGCGGTGCAAATCCATCAACTGCGGGGACTGGAAATCCGTAGACGTGCCCTCGAAGGTTCTACCAAAGTTAGCACATATGATTTGTCTGAACTAGATTCTCAATCCCCGCTCTATGTCCGGATGGAGCGGCTGGCTGTACGTGCGTTGTATACACTCGGTTTGGACAGTGGTGAGGTAGTGCTGACGCCGCTGGGAGAGCGTAATTGTCAGATTCGCCAAGTCTTGGCACAGCCCTGGCTGAACGATAGACGTTTGGCCACGCTATACGAAGTTGCTGCTCGTGAAGAGGATGCTCCGGGAGAAGAACTTTCAGCAGAACGGGGGAGCGCGCGACTATTAATCGGAATGGACCCCGAATTTGTGCTGGTTCGTATGCCAGAGGGGAGGGTTGTTCCGGCTTCTAGATATTTGGGCCGACTAGGCATAGCTGGCTGCGATGCCGTTACCCGCCGAGGGCGAACGCTGTATCCGGTTGCTGAGCTTCGTCCTGCCCCGAGCGAAGATCCGGCTCGTCTGCTGAGGCATCTGCGCCAAGCTTTTGCAACAGCAGCTCGGCGTATTGACGACCGCACGCTTATCTGGCAGGCGGGCGGAATGCCGCAGCCAGGTTTTCCCCTGGGCGGACACCTGCATTTCAGCGGTGTTCCGCTAAATGGTGCCCTACTTAGGGCACTAGATAACTATTTGGCGTTGCCTCTGGCGCTGCTAGAAGATAAGCGCTCGGCTCGGCGCAGACCGCATTATGGCAATTTGGGCGATTTTCGCCGTCAGTCTTACGGAGGCTTTGAATATCGTACACTGCCTAGTTTTCTAATCTCGCCACAGCTGGCGAAAGGTGTGATTGGGATGGCGTTTCTGATCGCTTCCCAATATTCACGTTTGCAGCGTAGGCCGCTGGGAGAAGAAGAGGCTCACAGAGCTTTTTATGAAGGAAACCAGGTTGTACTTAGAGAGTATATGGAGCCAGTTATTTTAGATATGGTTTCACTAGAGATCTATTCTCAATATGAAGCTTATATAGCGCCGCTGCTGGATAGCCTTCGCCGAGGAAAACAATGGGATGAAACACGGGATTTGCGCCCGTACTGGAAGCTTTCGTAAAATCAGGTGTCAACACCCGAGAGGGTTTCATGTTATCGACTGTCATTTTTGATATAATGAAAGATAATTATAAGATTAACGGAACAAAGTGTGGAGGTTAGGTAACGGTATGTCTAAATATACACCGATGATCGAGCAATATTTATCTATAAAAGAGCAGGCTAAAGATGCATTTTTGTTTTTCCGCCTAGGGGATTTTTACGAGATGTTTTTTGATGATGCGATTCTTGCATCCAAGGAGCTGGAAATTACACTGACTGGTCGTGAGGGTGGCGTCGCGGAGAAAATTCCAATGTGCGGCGTGCCTTATCATTCAGCAGAAAATTACATACAACGCCTTATTGAGAAGGGTTATAAGGTGGCTATCTGTGAGCAAATGGAGGAAGCCTCAGCTACGAAGGGAATGGTGCGGCGGGATATCGTCCGTGTTGTGACCCCGGGTACGGTCATGGAGGGCAAAGTGCTGGGTGATAAATCCAACAACTACATGGTATGTGTCACAGAGACGGACGGGATGCTGGCGCTGGCGGCATGCGACTTGTCGACAGGTGAACTCTATGTGACTTCCGTACCTGATTCGAAAGAATGGCTATTAGATGAAATTAACATTTATGAGCCGTCCGAAATGTTGGGAGATGGTCATTTGCTCGATTTCGTGACCTCCCGTATGTCCCCTGTTGGAAGGCGGGTTGTGTATACGGCGTGGGACAAATCCAAAGATGATCTGGTACGGGATCAATTTGGTGAAGCCACGTGGGCAAGGCTTACGGAGGAACGCAGACGGTGCGTATCGCGCCTGATTTCCTATTTAAATGAAACGCAAAAAAGATCGTTAGGTCAACTGACCCAAATCTCGGTCTATGAGCCTAATCATTTTATGATTCTGGATCCATTTACCCGCCGGAATCTGGAACTGGTGGAGACGGTGCGTGAACGCTCCAAGAAAGGCTCGCTGCTGTGGCTGTTGGATCGGACAGAGACATCCATGGGCGCACGTTTGTTGCGTCGTTGGATCGACAAGCCGCTGTTGAGTAGCAATTTAATTGAGGAACGGTTAGAAGCGGTAGACAAGCTATACCACCAGTTTATTTTCCGCGAGGATGTACGTGCTCAGCTTAAAGAGATTTACGACCTAGAGCGTTTGGTAGGACGGATCGCTTTTGGTAGTGCTAATGCACGAGATTTGATCGCCCTCAAGCTGTCTTTGGCCCAAATTCCGTCTTTACGTGAGCTGTGCGCTGAATCTCCGTCGGATACGCTGAGACGGATTGCACAAACATTGGACAGCTGTACAGACCTGTGTACGCTAATTGAGGAAGCAGTGGCCGATGAACCCCCGATTTCCGTAAGAGATGGAGGGCTTATAAAGGAAGGCTACCATCAGCATCTGGACGAACTGCGTGAGGCAAGTGTGAATGGTAAGCGTTGGATTGCTGAGTTGGAGGCCAAGGAACGTGTAGCAACCGGCATTCGGTCGCTCAAAATCGGATACAACAAAGTGTTTGGTTATTACATCGAGGTGACCAAATCCAATTTGGCTTCATTACCGGAAGGTCGATATGAACGCAAACAGACGTTGGCGAATGCAGAACGGTATATCACACCGGAATTGAAGGAAAAGGAATCGCTGATTCTGGAAGCTGAGGATAAAATGGTGGATCTGGAGTACACGCTTTTCTCCGAGCTTCGCGGTAAACTGAACGCTGAAATTCCCCGTTTGCAAAAGCTGGCAGAGCAAGTTGCTGAAATCGACGTGTATCAGTCGCTGGCAACGGTTAGCGCGGAACGTGGATTCGTGAAACCTGAGCTGACAACAGGATATGATTTTGTAGTGGAACAGGGACGGCACCCGGTTGTGGAGGCCGTAATGAAAGATGGTGGCTTTATCGCCAACAACACAGTGTTGGAAGAAGCCGATGCGCATATTCTACTCATCACCGGTCCGAATATGGCTGGGAAAAGTACGTATATGCGTCAGGTTGCCCTCATTGCGATTATGGCTCAAATTGGCTGCTTTGTCCCGGCTGCACGTGCTAAAGTGCCGATGCTGGATCGCATTTTCACACGGATCGGCGCTGCGGATGATCTCATCGGCGGGCAGAGTACGTTTATGGTCGAAATGGCGGATATTCAAGTCATGACGGACAAGGCAACTCCGCGAAGCTTGATTATTATTGATGAACTGGGACGAGGGACGTCCACCAGCGAAGGGATGGCAATTGCACAAGCGGTCATCGAATTTGTGCATGATACGATTGGTTGTAAGGCGCTGGTATCTACGCATTTCCATGAGCTGGCCCATTTGGAGCAAGGTCTGTCTTCGCTGCGAAATTACTCCATGGCTGTGCAGGAAAGCGGCGATAAGGTGAATTTCCTGCGCAAGCTCATACCAGGCGCGGCTAGCAGTAGCTATGGTATTTATTGTGCCCGGCTTGCAGGTTTGCCTAATAACATTATTGAGCGAGCGAATGGTCTGCTGTATGGTTTTGAACAGGCGGCAGCTCAAGTAACGGCGGGCACCGAGGCTGTAGGAGGAGCGAAGGAAGGGACTGATCTTCGTACAGTGTCAGAGACAGAAGAAATTTCTCCAATGTCCGCAAAATATGTAGGCCAGACATTGTCAGCGAACGGAGATACAGCACCACAAGTCCAGTCTGGATCACACCAAGCCACCCTGGTAAAAGAAGATGCTTTACAGATTGTGGAAGATTCAGGTGAGTTGGAGCGATCAGCTTCTGACGTGGTACAGCTGTCCATTTTCGGAGAGCAGGATCTTGCTCCCTCCAAGCCACACCCAGAGACGGTAGAAGCTAATCCGATCGTGCGCCAAATTTTGCGGAAGGTGAAAAATGCTGATGTCATGAACATGACACCCTTACAGGCAATGCAATTGTTAAATGAATTAAAAAATAAAGCCAATGGTCTGTAATTAAAAATATTAGGCATTATTATTTTGCTTATTTTTCATCACACTTTGAAGTCAGGAGGAGGTTAAAAGGATGTCTAAAATTCGAGTGCTAGATGAGCATATTGCGAACCAGATTGCTGCCGGTGAGGTCGTGGAACGTCCAGCCTCCGTCGTGAAGGAACTGGTGGAAAATGCGATTGATGCGGGCGGTACACGAGTGGACGTATGGGTAGAAGAGGGCGGCCTGCAAAGTATTCGGGTGACGGATAATGGCAGTGGGATAGAGCCCGAAGACGTGGAAACGGCATTTTATCGGCACGCGACAAGCAAAATCGGACATGGCCGCGACCTATTCCAAATCACAAGTCTCGGCTTCCGGGGAGAGGCATTGCCCAGTATAGCGGCTGTATCGAAAGTAGAGCTGCTTACAGCAGCAGGAGATGACGGCCGTGCCCGTAAACTGGTGATTGAGGGCGGTAAACTGGTACTTCACGAGGATGCTGCTGGTAGGCAGGGGACGGATTTTACCGTACGCGATCTGTTTTATAATACACCTGCACGGCTAAAATATATGAAAACAATCCAGACGGAGTTGGGGCACATTTCGGATGTATTGTACCGAATGGCGCTTTCGCACCCGGAAGTGGCCTTCACATTGCGGCATAATGGTAATACATTGTTACAAACGCTAGGTAATGGTGATTTGCTCCAAGTGATTGCTGCTATTTACGGAACTTCTGCAGCAAAATCAATGTTGATGGTGGAAGGAGAAAGCCTTGATTACCGAATAAGCGGCTATGTCAGTCGCCCAGAGTGGACCCGATCGAATCGCAATGCAATTTCGACAGTAGTGAATGGACGATTTGTGCGAAGCTATGGGCTCAATCAGGCACTGCTCAAGGCGTATCATACTTTGTTGCCGATCAATCGTTATCCGCTGGCTGTGATCCAACTAAACATGCATCCTTCTTTGGTGGATGTTAACGTCCATCCAGCCAAGCTGGAGGTGAGGTTCAGTAAAGAAGCTGAACTGTTTCAGTTGGTTGAAGATTCGGTAAAAGCTGTTTTAGGGCAGCAAGTGCTGATTCCGAAGGCAGTTAAACGCGAAATTGGCGGTAAGGATAGTGGCTCGTTTGTGCAGGAGCAGTTTCATTTCTCGAAAGGAAATGGTGCAGAAGTAGATGCTTCTTCGGATAATGGTCATAATCGAACGCTACCTCTTTCTATGGCTTCGCCGCAGGTCCAGGAATCGACACAATCCAATCACTTGACCAGTAATGAAGAGAAGAAGAAGATTAGCCAGGAGCGTGAGCAACATCCGAGTAGGGAGAGGAGCCATTCAGTCAATGGACAGGCAAACACTCTCGCTCGTCAAAGTATCAGTGATGACGAACTGGATGCAGATTTTGTGGAAGAAAACAACGGGAGTGATGATAGAGGGAGCGTGTCACTTCCTGATGGGATGACTACACGGATATCCACAGGAGATCATGCCGAAACAGATGTCTCTTCCTCGTACAGCGAAGGGATACAGGAAACGGCTGCTTCTGCCGCTTACCGTTCTTCTGTTTCCCCCCTTGCAGACAACACTACTAAATTCACGGATCAGAAGACGCACCAGGAACGTCTGAAGACAGAGCAATTGGCAGCGTTGTCGGGGGCAGCTCCTGAGGTGCCTACTTTTCCTGAGCTGAATTTAATCGGTCAGCACCATGGAACCTATCTGATTGCACAGAACGACCAGGGCTTGTATTTAATTGATCAGCATGCCGCCCATGAACGGGTCAATTACGAATTTTATTACGAAAAATTTGGCAATCCTGAATCAGTATCACAGGAGTTGTTACTGCCAATTACATTGGAATTTACGCCTTCCGAAACGGAAAAATTGAAAACAAGGTTGCATTGGTTTGAACAGGCGGGGGTGTATTTGGAACATTTTGGCGGGCAAACCTTCCGTGTCAGCTCATATCCGTACTGGCTCCCCAAAGGAGAAGAAGCGGATGTCATTGAGGAAATGGCTGGATGGGTGCTGGAGGAAAAAGCCATTGATCTAGCTAAACTGCGGGAGGCAGCCTCAATCATGTGCTCCTGCCGGGCTTCGATTAAAGCAAATCAGAAGCTGACTGACCGACAGGCCGTCGTGCTGTTAGAACGTTTGGCAGCCTGCAAACAACCCTATACCTGCCCCCATGGGCGCCCCATCGTTGTTTCCTTTTCCACATATGATTTGGAGAAGCTGTTTAAAAGAGTAATGTAAGGGAGTATAAATATGTTGCAGGATTGGGAAAAACGTGAAGAAGAAAAGCAGATGATGCTTCGTGAGAAACAAGCTGAATTACTGGTCACGACAGGAGATTCTCCCTCGGACGAGGTTGTGGAGCGTGCGAAGCTGCTTGCAGCCGAGCTTGGGGTGCTGTACGCCCCACGTCGTGGCATATCAGTAGCTAAGCTAATCGCTGCTCACAGAGTCCGTCAGGCTCTGGTGCTGGTGCAGGGCGGGGTGAGGCTGATTAGTCCGGAACAACCACCGATGGTTTTTCATCCAAGTATGGGATTCATTCGAGCCAAAAGGGTATTAAAGGGCGAGGCTGATCCGATGTTGACGGCTGCCCGACTTACCCCGGGTGATACCGTGCTGGATTGCACGGCCGGGCTAGGTACGGATTCACTTTTATTTTCCATTGGAACGGGAAGTTCTGGACAAGTCACAGCTGTGGAGAGTTCCTTCCCTGTCTATGCATTAATCAAGGATGGGATGAGACATTACCGTTCCGGTAATGCTGCAGTAGATAGAGCCTTTTCCGACATTGACGTTCGTTTTGGTCATCATCTGGACTATTTGCGTAGCTTGCCGAACCGCAGTGTAGATATTATTTATTTTGACCCGATGTTCCGTGATCCGTTGCTTGATTCCAGTGCAATCGGTCCATTGAGAGGATTGGCCAATCCAGATGCATTGAATGAAGAAAGTATTGCTCATGCGAAAAGGGTTGCAAGAAAAACAATTGTATTGAAAGAAAAAAGGGGTAGCGGAGAGTTTGCCCGCCTCGGCTTCCGTGTGGAGCAACGGGGCACAACGAAAACAGTGTACGGAGTGATTGATATTGACAGTGGCATCTAAGCCTAAACTACTTGTTCTTGTTGGCCCGACTGCGGTTGGCAAGACGAAACTAAGCATCGAAATGGCTCGACAATTTGACGCGGAAATTATTTCCGGGGATTCCATGCAGGTATACCGTCATATGGACATTGGAACTGCCAAAATTTCCGAACAGGAAATGAAAGGAATCAAGCACCATTTAATCGATATTCATGAGCCTGAATACCCATATTCAGTAGCCCAATTTCAGGAAGACTGTCGTCGTCTCATACCTGATATTCAATCTAGAGGAAAGCTACCTTTCATCGTAGGCGGGACAGGTTTGTATGTAGAATCGGTTTGCTATGAATACCAGTTTTCTGAGGTAGGGGCAGATGAAGCTTTTCGTCAGGAACAGCTTGACTATGCCGATCAGTATGGAGCCGACGCGCTTCATGCGCGACTACAGGCAGTTGATCCCGAAAGTGCACTTCGTCTGCACCCAAATGATCGTCGTCGAGTCGTGAGAGCGCTGGAAATTTACCATGTTAGCGGAACAACACTTAGCTCTCAACTTGCCAGTCAAAAAAAGGAATCTCCCTACCAACTCTGCATCGTAGGTTTGACAATGGATAGGCAAATGCTATATAAACGTATTGAAGACCGAATTGACGGGATGCTCGATCAAGGGCTTGTTGCTGAGGTAACCTCCTTAATGGAACGGGGAGTGCGAAGCGATGCCATCTCCATGCAAGGTCTAGGCTATAAAGAGATATCCTCCTACCTGCGGGGAGAGGTGTCTTTGGAGGAGGCGGTGACTTGGCTAAAACGGGATACGCGTCATTTTGCGAAGCGACAGCTCTCGTGGTTTCGCCATATGAAGGATATCCAGTGGGTAGATGTCACTGATTTCGAAAATTTTTCTGCTCATGCAGCCCGAATACACGAAATTATAGCAGGAAAGTTCCGGACAGACCTTGAATATACTTCAAAACAATCCAAATGATTATTGGGGGTACGGCTAAAATGAACAAGTCTATTAATATCCAAGATACGTTTCTGAACCAATTGCGCAAGGATTCTATACCTGTGACGGTATACCTCATCAATGGATTTCAGGTGCGAGGAACGATTAAAGCATTTGACAATTTTACAATCGTTATTGATTCGGATGGAAAGCAACAGCTGATCTACAAGCATGCCATCTCCACCTTTACACCGCAACGCAACGTATCGCTTGTACAACAAGATAACGCCAGCGATAACTGATTACGGCAGGACGGCCGCCCGGGTGATGAAACTTTTCAGGCGTCCGTCTCGTCTAACTGTATAGGAATGTGACCGGGAGCAACCTGATCAGGGTTGTTCTTTTCATTCCGTTTACTTTCATGCTGCCGACAGCTAGCTTTAAGCTTACGCTCGGCGACATTATGATTATTCGCGAAAGGGAGTCAGGGGAATGCCAAACGATTCATTGTCCAGATCCGGCAATCGCAATAGAAACACATCTAAAGAGAAGCCGAAGGGCAAGAAAAAGAAAATAACAGGTAAGCGAGTTGGGTGGACGCTGTTTATTACAGCAGCATTAGCCATATTTTGTGCACTTGGTGGTTATTTATTTGTCATGGTTAATGGCGAAAAAATCTACAAAGCCAACAAGGACAAAATTACTGTGAACGAGACATCAAAGGTTTATGACCGCAACGGTGTGCTTATGGGTGAGCTGTCTGTGCAAAAAAGTGATCCTGTGAAAAGTGAAGAAATTCCACCGTTGCTCAAAAAAGCTTTTATTGCAACCGAGGATAAGCGTTTTATGGAGCATCAAGGAGTTGATATTTGGTCTATCGGTCGGGCGGCAGTGAAGGATATCGTTGCTCGTTCTGCGGTGGAGGGCGGTAGTACGCTGACTCAGCAGTTGGCCAAAAACTTGTTTTTGACACGTGACAAAACCTTTTTCCGTAAAGCGACAGAGGTATCCATCGCAATGGCGCTGGAGCGGAATTTGACTAAAGATGAAATTATTACGCTATATCTGAATCGGATTTGGTTTGGACGCTCATATTCTGGAATAAAGGCAGCGTCGGAAGGCTATTTTGGAGTGTCAAACCTAAACGAATTAAAGTTGTGGCAAGTCGCTACACTGGCGGCTATTCCGAAAGGGCCATCCAAGTATAACCCGATCAGTAACCCTGAAAACTCAAAGGCCCGGCGTGCTGTGGTTCTCCAGCTGATGTTTGAGCAGGGAATGATTGGAAAGCAGGAAATGGAAGAAGCCAAAGCTATAAATTACGATTACAAACAACCGGAAAAAGTACAAAAGTATCAAAATTTTATGGAATATGTCATGGATGAGGCAGAGGATGCCTTGCCAGGAGTCAGCGGTAATGATCTGATTATTGGCGGTTATAAAATTCATACGACAATGGATGCTCAGGCTCAAAATGCGCTGGATCAAGCGATGGCGGATGATGATATGTTCGAAAAAAGTCCCGACGATCAGCCTGTCCAAGCCTCAATGGTTATTATCAATAACCAGACAGGTGGTATTGCCGCGATGGCACCCGGACGGGATTACAAAAAGGGAACCTTTAATCGTGCGACGCAGAGCCGCAGACAGCCAGGGTCGGCCTTTAAGCCGATTGTAGCCTATGCGCCAGCTCTTGAATCCGGTAAATTTACGATAGATACTCCTTTGAGTAACGAACGGCAAAGTTTTAACGGATACAGTCCGAAAAACTTGCATGGTTACTCTTCCACCATCAGCATGATGGATGCCATTACGAAGTCTGAAAATATACCACCTGTATGGTTGTTGAACCAAATCGGTGTGGAAAAAGGGGTTCAATTCGCCGAGAGCGTAGGCATACCGATGGACAAAAATGATCACTCGCTTGCTATCGCATTGGGAGGATTAAGCAAAGGAACAAATACCCTTGAAATGGCGCAGGCTTACAGCGCTTTTGCCAATAAAGGACAATTCCAAAAAGCTTACTCCATTAAGCAAATTAACAATAGTGATGATCAAGTGGTTTATACTCATAATGAGGAATCCAAATCTGTTATGAGTGAGAAAACGGCTTATGAAATGACAAAAATGATGCAAAATGTGGTCAATAGCGGTACAGGTCGCAAAGCACGTATCGACTGGCCTGTAGCTGGTAAAACGGGTACGACCCAAAGTGGAATCAGTGGTAACAGTGGTAACCGGGACATTTGGTTTGTCGGTTATACGCCGGAATATACCGGAGCGGTATGGATGGGGTATGACAAGCCAGATAGCAGGCATATGTTGAGAAACTACAGCGGCCAGTCAGCGGCCTTCTTCGGAAGGGTTATGGGTGAAGCACTCAAGGGACACCCAGTGACGCAATTTAGCGAGCCGAAGGGATATGAACCACCCGTTGAGGAGAAGCCAGAAGAGCCAGTTCAGGCCACCGCTCCAAGCGGACTGAGCGGGTCGTATAGTCAGGATACCCAAATTGTATCGTTGTCTTGGAATGCGGCTGAGGGAGATAATGTGCAATACCGTGTGTATCGTAAAGAATCTTCCGAAGGAAGTTTCCGGACGATTATGGAGGCGATGAGAGGCACGAGTGGTGAAGATACGTCTCCTGTAGCTGGAAAGACGTATCAATACTATGTCGTAGCTTATGGAGCGGATGGTAAAGAATCCGCAGCTTCCAACACGATTAGCGTAGAAATTCCAGCAGAAACTACTCCGATAGATCAGCAGCCAGGAAACGATCCTAATCAGGATGGAACCGTACCGGATAATGGCGAGAATATAGACGGTCAGAATGGCACGGACCAGGGGAATACACTTCCTGGAGGAACCGATAACGGTACTGGTTCTGAACAAGCTCCAACGTCTCCTGGAGGTAACAATGGAAATGGTACTGGAGGCACAGGAAACAGTAATGACAATTTTGGTAACGGAAACGATACAAATCAGGGGAATGGTCAGACGACTACACCGGATTCAGGTATAACTGATGAAAATACTATGACCAATCCAGAAAATACAGATGCATCTACCACAGGTGCTATAATGGATGGAAGTCAGGAAGGCAAATCCAACGGTCATTCCAACTCCAATCGGGGACGTCACAACCGGGATTAGCAAATATGTTTTAAATAAGATGATATTGGCTTTAAATCAAAGGTATTTTCGGACTGTTTTGACAGTCTGGAAATACCTTTTTTGCTGTAATACAGGGGTTATTTTTGAGTGTATAGTTTAAATATGGTAAGCTGGTTTTACCAATGTTGGAGAGGAACATCATTTATGAAGCGCAAATTCGGAGACCGGGCCAACTGGCGAAGAATCACCAATCGCAAGTTTGCTTGCCGGTATGTAGAAAGTGATGCGTTTACAGGATATGTGACCCTGTATACTATTTTGAGTCTCAAGGAGCCATTATGGAAAAGTTATGGTGGTCATACGTTTTGCATAGCCGATAAAGGTTATTCCTGGTTGCAATATTATCCAAAAGGTAAGCATTATGTGGTGACTGCTATGTTTGACAATCGAGAGCAAATCGTCGAATGGTACATTGATACCTGCCGAAATCAAGGAGTAACCGATCAAGGAGTTCCTTGGTTTGATGATTTGTATTTGGATGTGGTCGTGCTTAAAAACGGTGAAATCTTTCTGGTGGATGAGGATGAACTGGAGGAGGCGCTACAACGGGGGCATATTTCTACGCAAGAAGCAGAATTGGCTAACCGAACAGCGGCTGACCTGTTACATCAGATCGATGCTCACATGTTCCCCTATTTTAAAATGTCGCTGAAACACCGGGCAGAATGGTTTCATAACGGTGATTTCAAGAGAGAACGGTGAAATTTTTGCAGTGGATTAAAAGTACTGGGACCCAACGCCATGAGCCAAAAAACAGGCAAAGTCGCAATGGGAAAATATTTATGGTATCGAAGCGTCTCATACTTGGTTTGATGATTTTCATTTTGGTCGGATTGGTATGGGCAGGTATCCGAGTATGGAATATGAATACAGCTGCCTCTACCACTCCGCTTCAGCATGCACAAATTGGTATCGTACTAGGTGCCTCTATGTGGGGAGCTGAGCCCAGTCCTGGTTTAAAAGAAAGATTAGAAGAAGCCTTGCGGTTATATCGTAACGGGATGGTGCAGCGACTAATTGTAAGTGGAGGACTGGATCAACCTGATTTTCCGTATACGGAGGCCGAGGGGATGCAACGCTACTTGGTAGATAGAGGAGTCCCTGTACAGCATATTGTGTTAGAAAACCAGGCAACCAGTACTTACGAAAATTTGCTCTACAGCCAGCGTATCATGAAGGAATATGGCTGGAACTCCACCGTAATCATCACACATAGCTATCACGGTCCTCGCGCGTTGGAGATTGCTCAATTTTTGAATTTCGATCATCCCCAGCTGGCTCTGACCGAATCCAAAGTGCTGAATATGCCAATTCACCAATCAAGAGAAGTATTGGCTTACGCTAAATGGACGCTACAACGGTGGTGGATCAGTGCTCAAATTTGGATTGCCTGAATTGAGGGAAGGCTTTGTACGCGTTCTCGTTGCTTTTATGCTAATAAGGACATGCTGGACCGAATACATTAATAGGGTAAGCTGTGCCTGAAGAAATGTTGAGGTGATGGATGCATGAACGGACGGGGAATCGCCGCGGGCAAGCGGTCGGAGGAGAGACCTTCCAGACAAATCAATGTCGTGCTGCGTAGCCCGGAGCCGATCGCTTCGGTGACTGTGGACGAGACGGAAGCAGTGGCTTCGACCAAGTCGCAGGCGCTACCGCAGTATCTCAGTCTTTATCAGGAAATTCAGAAAGAACTCGATCATCTCGTCGGCTTGGATAACATCAAAGAACTGGTATTTGAGGTATATGCCTTTTTGCAAATTGCTCATATGCGCACTGATGCGGGTCTGTTGAGCAACGCACACGTATATCACATGATTTTTAAAGGAAATCCAGGTACGGGGAAAACGACAGTAGCCCGCATTATCGCTAAAATGTTGCAAAAAATGGGGGTACTGAGCAAGGGCCATCTGATTGAGGTGGAGAGAGCTGATCTGGTAGGTGAGTATATCGGCCACACCGCACAAAAAACGCGGGACCTGGTAAAGAAATCTCTTGGCGGCGTGTTGTTCATTGATGAGGCTTACAGTTTAGCACGCGGAGGGGAAAAGGATTTCGGAAAAGAAGCGATTGATACCCTGGTAAAGGCCATGGTTTGACAATCTATGCATATGATTCAATTGATTTAGTTAGGCCGAAGTGGGGAGGTGAAGACAGAAAGAACAAATGGGAGGAATATGAGGATCAATTCGAAGAACTATTAAAGTTATACCAAGTTGATCTATTAAGTTTTGAACAAATTGCTGAAAAGGCTGGAGTAAACTGGTGGACGATCAAAACGCTCTTTAAAGCAAAAGGTGTTAAGTTGATAAGCCATAAAGAGAGATCAAAAATCAAGCGAGCCAAAGACTATCCATTACTATATGACTTACACTACAATCAAGGACTAACACTAAATCAAATCTATGCTAAATATAAGTATAGTCCTCCATATATAAGACAAGTACTTAGAGAAGGTCATGTGTTAGCATAGACGTGGAGCAACATTGTATCTATAAGACCTGAGAAGGGCTAAATTAACGTAGAATTTTATTGTTTAGGGAATTCTTATTGGGAAGTGCAGTTGGAGGCTTAAAACAAAAGACAGGTGCTTTGGCTACATATGTAACCAATCAAGTCCCTAAGGAAATAAATAATGGCTTATACAATATAAAAAAGCAAGTAATGATATTTTTGATCAACAATACTAAGAACAAAAAGAGGATTCTATGTAACTATAGCAATTCTCTTTTTGTGATAATTGATATAGTTACATAGAACTATATTCATGGTATAATATACCCATTACATAATAGGAGGTCTTTTGATGGCAAGAAGAATAGGGGTGTTTAGTACAGGAGGGCTACCATTAATTCTAGTATCTGGAGTAGAAGAAATGAAAGGTGCTCATAGTGCCGTTCCCTATGAAACACACTACGGGTTAATGACATATCATGAAGAAGAGTTTATTATTATTACTGTAACTGTCAAATTTGACAACGAAAAAGAAGAAAGAGTATTTACTGTGAATTTTAATGCACATGCCAACAGACAAGCACTAATGAATTTTGCCCAAGGTTCACCAATTTGGTTCACAGCAGCAGAAGGCGGTTTTGTTAAAGATGATATGATAGGGGCAGAAATACATCTTGAACTCATGAAGCATGGTGGTGTTCATATTACTCCTCCCGATCCAATAGTATCTATGACAATAAGTAGTTTTTTAGAACAACATAAATAGACCCTTATAGGGTCTGTTTTTTAATTGTTATTTTTAAACTTATTTATAGTTTCCTCAAGTTTCTGTATAAATTCTTCTTTGGTAGTATCGTAGAAAAATTGTAATTCTTCTTCAGTTTGACTTCTCATTTTAACCCCTTCATACTCTCTTCCTTTTAAGATCCAGTCAGTAGATACCTCAAAATAATCTGAAAGAGCAATGATTAAGTCAATGTTAGGTTTATTTCTATCATTTTCAAGATTGCCAATAGTTCCTTTTGTTACTTTTTTGTATCCTGATAAGTTATTATTTTCGTCGAATACAGGAATTTTTAAATCCTCAATCATCGTTTCTACAGTAAGTCCTTTTCTAATTCTTAGAAATCTCGCTCTACTTCCAATTGTTTCTAACATGCTTTATCTCTCCAATGGCAAGACTTTTAAGTATGTACAATATCATTATAACGATATTCTGATATTTGTATACTTTTTTAGTACAAAGTTTTGTACTTAATCTTCTTGACAATATTAAATGTTGGGAGTATTCTTGCGTTAGGTACAAAACTTTGTACTTCGCTATAATGCTTAAATAAAATCATTGTACCAAGGAGAAAGTAACCAGCACTTTAGAAAAATTTGAATCCAAGCAAGCGAGGCGATAAAAGAGAAACTATTAACAGAAACATTTGAATTTAAAAATATATCTTCATCAAAACATCATCTAGTCCCAAATATTTGAAACCACGTAGGTGTATCGTCGTATATCCATATATAACCTTTGACGCATGGGTACCACATGCAAACAAATTATTCTTCGCAGATGCGAAAAGGAGAAAGAGCAATGACCATTATTTTAAGAAAAGAGACAAAAACTTTTCAAAAGCAAAACATCTCATATACATACAGCACAGGAAAAACACTTCATAATAATGAAATTACTTTTGAAGAAGTTTTAGAAAAATTCGGGATTGGGCCTAATCGCACTATTCTAATCAGTAAGATGAGATTTTTTCTTAAAACAGTTGACCAGTTATATGAATTTGTTGAGAGATTGCCTTTGGAAACAGCCGACCTACCTGAACAGTCTTTGCTTTCTAAAATCAGAAGAGAAAGGATAGACACTTGCAGTTATATTAATGTGAACAGTTTTCTTTATGATTTTTATCGCAACAAGAGACTAGCTTTAGAAAAATTGTTTCAAGAACCGATGAATCAATTCAAATTGAGCCAACTTGAGACAAAAGGTCCTTATGAAATTTATAGTGCTCGTCAGGAAAAAGGGAAATACTGTACAGCGGTAGAAGTATCACTATCTCTTATGTAAGTAAAAAAGCCTCTACGGGAACATTCTTGTAGAGGCTGAGTATTTTTTAAACTTTGTAAAATTATCATTTTATCGTGACAACCTAGTGTAAAAGACACACTACACTGGAATAGACACAATAATATTAACAATACTCCTATCAAATAAGGAGCAACAATAATGTATAGATGTGGACGACTCATAAAGGGGAAACTCTTCTTACAGACTTGGGATGGTCAATTAATCAGTCTGAAAGTGCTGGCTCAAGCCAACAGGTAGGCGTATGAAAAGGAAGCTGAAACAAGAGAGAATATATATATAGGAGTCAAGGAGGGTTAAACTTAGCTCTCCTTTGATATGTAAGCGGCTAGAAGTAGGCGTTTTTTTATTAGCCTTATTATAGCTTCATTGCTGTTAAAAAAAATATAATGTATGATTAAACATAAATAGATATTTTTACAATACTTTAGAAGGAGATGAATAAATGAATAGAAGAGCGGCTGGAGTCTCATTTTGTTTTATAGCAACTATACTATATGTGTCGAGATATTTTATTGTAACAAACGGTGTAGTAAACTATGCTGATTCACCATTGGATATAGCATTGAATAGGTTAAAAGGACATGACGTTCTACTTATACTCAGTATAATCGCTTTAATTATAGGAGTAACTTATATCATCATAGAGGAAATTAGAAAAGGAAAGTAAATTAGATTGTTTGAATTGAATTTTTATTGCGGAGTATTAACTATATGAGCATATACAGAATAAGGAGGCTACCCTTTCTCGGGATAACCTCCTTTGAATTAATTGATAGGGGCAGTTTTAACGGTTAAGATACCGTCAGTACGACCACTAACCTCTCTTGCGATGTATATTTCAGTGTATTTATTTGTTCTCACTGAACCATTCAATGAATAATATTCTTTCAAATAACCGAAAGATTTATCCATAATAGGCGTAAATTCAGCCCAACTCATATAATTAGGTCTTATAGTAGTGGTTGTTGTATCAGAGAAAGTAGTGGTTTTAGACCAGCCACCTCCTAAAGTTCCTGTAACAGCATTTTTGTGCTCATAGGAAAGACTAATATTTGCTTGCCATGTCTGACTTGTAGAAGAGGAAATTGCTCTTGTAGCATTATCTTGAGTTCGATTATATACATATGGGGAAACACGTTTTCTAAGAGAATCCATAGGTACAGCAGATTTGAATGTAGATTGTTCATATCGCCAATAGTATTCGTTAATTGCATTTGGTGTAATAGCGCCGTTATTTTGTGAATTTTTTTTGCTAGAATCTTTATCTAATTCTAATTGTGCGCTCTTATTTGCCTCTTCTTCCTGAGCTTTGTAAGCCTGTAATTCATCTTGGCTGAGTTCAACTAACCCATTGTCAGTTACACGGTAAGCCTGAACAATCTCACCTTCGACGGCTGGTTTTGCTGAAATGGAATCATCATTACTAGATGAGGCGTACACACCAGTAGGGAGTAACATTAATCCAACCAGAAGTAGACTTGAGAATCTAGCAGCTAATTTCTTCATTTTTTTCCTCCTTTTTTAAATATGAGTATAGTATATCTATCATTTTATGTTAAAGTCAACCTATAAAAGGAAAAATAGTCCATATATAATTACAGTAGGAGAGAAGCATTAGATTTATCATAATTAATTGAAGTAATGTGAGTGAGTCTAAATACTAAACATATATCTTATTGTTGGATTTATTTAAATATGAAACAAAATTCTTCCTTAATGTTGGTACATTGTGCTAATATACTAGGTATATAATACTAAAAAGGGGTTGTGTAAGAGTGAAAAAGAAAGTATTAGCTAGTTCATTTGCCTTAGTGTTGATTCTTTCCAGTGCTACAGCATATGCTCATCCGGGTAGAACTGATTCAAATGGTGGGCATTATTGTCGTACTAACTGTGCTAAGTGGGGACTTCAAGACGGGGAATATCACTATCATAATGGTGGAGGATCTTCTTCACGTAGTTCCTCATCTTCGAGTTCAAGTAAATCAACTCCTAAAAAGAGCGCTGCAAAGCCTAAAGCAGCGAAGCCAGCTTATAAAGAATCTGGATTAAGAGTTTATGTAAACGGAAATAAATTAAGTTTTAGTAGTGAGCCATTGATTTATCAGAATACCAATTTGGTTCCACTTCGTGAGATTGCTGAAGGTTTGGGTGCTACCCTGAACTATGATAATAATAGTGGCACAATTGGCGTAACTAAAGGAAATAGTAAAATGACACTTACCATTGGAAGCAAAATAGTGTTTTACAATGGATCATCTGAAACAGTGAGTGCAGCACCTAAAGTAATAAAAGGAGTTACCTATGTTCCTGCTCAGGTTTTTGCTAGGGGATTAGGTGCAGGGATTGAATTAGACAGCATTAATAACTCTCTGAAAATAACATATTAGAGCCATGTAAATGAGCTAGAGAAGTTTTTTAATCAACCTAATACACCAATTAAAGTATCACAGGTTTTAGAAAGTTACATAAATCTGTGATACTTTTCTGCTTGTACATTGATAATGTGTTGTTAGTAAAACCATGATTTTATCTTATATAAAATATTATAAAAAGGAGCTAAGTGTATGAGTAGTCCACAAATTGATACAAAGAAGTGGTATAACAAATGGTGGGTTTTATTAATTATCTTTTTTATTGTTGCTGGGCTTGCTGCCGCTGTGAAGAAAGACGAACCCACTGCAACTCAACAATCGCAATCTGTGTCAAAGCAAGATGCAAAGGAAGAATCCAAGGAAGTTGTAAAGCAGGAGCCAAAGGAAACATCAAAGGAAGAGACCGAAGAAGCACCTGTTAAAGCCGAAGCAATTCCACAAACTGAAAAGGTAAAGGAAACGGTATCTACAAAATCTGTTGATCAAGTAACGTTTAAACAGTATGCATCCAATATAACTGGACGTACTTTTATAAAAAATATTTTTATAAAAGATAATAAAGGCTCGATTGATTTTTATGGTACTTACTCTGATTATAAAAAAGGGAATCCATCTAGTCTTATCAAAAAGGAAGAATATGAAGATTATTTCAGCACAAAGGAAATTCAGAAAATACTAGTTGGTGAAAGTGCTAGATTACTACGTCAATTTCCTGATTTAAACGCCATCTCAATAGTTTTGCCTTTTGATGGCAGGACATATTCAATCAACTTAGATAGAAGTAGCCTGAATAATTTCTTAGGGTATAAAATCGAAAGTTTGAGCACCGAGGACAGATCCTGGAACGACCAATTCTCTGATCCATACATCTATGATAAATCCAATCGGCAAAAGTTCTTTGACACATTCGTCAAAATTAATTAATTGTAAGGGCGTGGGCAACCACGTCTTTTTTGTTTTCTATTTATAGTATAAGAAAGTTGAATGATAGATTAAAATGTAGTTTAGTCTATGAATCTAAATAAATATCACACATTGACCTATGGCTCTAACAATGAAATTAAGAGTCTGCTAATTTAAAACAGTTAGATTTGTATCCTAGTTAACTACATATGTGAATCAGGCGATGATACCGCTAATCAAAAATCATCGCAAACTACCCCAAAAGGTATCTCAAGCACATATATGAAAGGTATATGATTTTATGCCAAAAGATGGTACAATCAAGAACGTTAGAACATTTTACTACTTGTTTCACAACTACATAATAATTTTAACTGTGCATCGCATTATGAGTTCACGTTGAAAGGGTGGTTTATCGATGAAAATTACACCCACGATTAGAGCAGAATTGGAACATTTTCTACAACAAGAAAACTTAACATTATCGCAATTTGGACAAATTACAGGGATGAATAGGGGAATAATAAGTAGCATTGTAACAGGTAATAAATCCATGTCTATTAACCAGCTCGACCGAATTACTGAAGCTATGGGTTTACCAGAAGGCCACTTTTACGACTTGTTTATAGAAAACTACATCATAGACACTCCCCCGAATATGAGACGGATCGAGCCATTTTTATTTCGCTGTGCGGAGTTGGACAAGTTAGATGCAATCCGTCGAGTGGTGGGAGCCATCATGGACAATCTGCTGTATTCACCCAAGCTATTTGAAATTGCAGAAGAATTATTGTCGCAGGGGCGACATGAGGCTGCATTGATACTCTATGAGGGGGTAGCTGAAGCGGAGAGATATCAACATTCGGAACGTTTGGCAGTCTGTCAATATCGCATATTCACGATTCAAATCGGAGACGATCAAAGCCGTAATATCAGGGCAGCAGCAGTGTTTGAGGCTTTTGTTGAGCGCCTTGATGAAATAGATCAACTTGACGCATTGAAGGATTTAGCCAACGTGTATAGGTCTTTGCGTAAATGGGATAAGGTTGATGAAATAGCGAGAAAAATGAAGCAGAAAGCAAAAACTCAATATTTGTTAAAACATCAACATAAGAATCGAGAGTGTGACGAGTATAAGAAGTTGAGTCGCCCTTTGTTTGTATACATTTCCTATGCTGACCTGCTGTGTGCAGGTGTCTACGAAGCCCAAGGCGATTACAACCAAGCCCTACAATATACATACGCCTATGCTGATTTAGATTGGGTTAAAGAGACAGACGAAGATACCAAACACTGGATCAGCTTGTTTCAACATTGGGCGCAAGCTAACGTTATTGTGAACAAGCTTTTATCTGGGGATATGAAGGTCTTAAATGATTATGTAGAATATATTGCTGCATCGTCAGATACAACTGACCAAGATAGGGTTACCCAACTGCTGAACATTATGATGACGGCAAACCGATACCAGATAGACGTAAATGATATACTTCAGCGTTTTGAAACGGATGTTAATTCACTTTTGCAATTGCCTCAATTTAATGATGTATATACTCAACATGTGATTCCAGAACAATTTGCACGTTTGGGATACGAATTGGCTTATTATTATTTGCATCAAGGTACATACGACGATGGCTTTAAATACTTGATGTATTCACTGGTAAGTTATCATAGACTAAACAATGAGACTTATTTCATAAAATGTTTGGTGTTGTTTGAGCGTTATCGAGTTTATGCAGTATCCGAAACCAAGGCAGCATATTTAGAATTTATTGAAAGGGTGTGGATAGCTGATGTTAAGAAAAATGGCGCTATTGATCGTCGCAACTAGTTTTCTGTTTATCGTGACGTTACCTGTTCAGACTGATGGTCAACACCAGAATATCGTGCTTTATGATCAACATGGGGGAGCTTAATAAAACTTATTGAAAAGGTGTGGTTAAACAATGTTGAAGAAAACGGTAATGTTGATCATTGCGAGTAGTTTTTTGTTTACCTTAGCTGTCCCTATTTATGTGGATGGTCATATTGGAGGATTTCAAGTCTTTGCAACACATGGAGGAGCATAGCAATAAATCTAAATGTTCCAACTATATTTCTAACTTTTTGATTAGTGCTAAATTAATTACACTTAATCACGGTGTAGAGGTTTAGTGATAAAAAAAGGGAAACCCTCATTAATCTTGAGAGTTCCCCTTTGATTTTACTGTTTTACTGGTGTTGCTGCTACTGACGTATCCAATAATCGGATACCTTTATGGACTAGAATTTCGATTAACTTCAATTCTTTATCGGTTGGTGTAACTTCCAGCCTATTCAACAATCCATCAACTGTTTCAACGGCTACCTTTTCCTTTTGTTCAAAAGTTAAAGTATCATTGGAATAATTATGTACATATTCAATTACTTCACTTGCCACATCTAAAACAAAATTAGCTTTGCCTTTATGCTGTTCAGCAATTGGAAGAACCTCTAAAATCAAATTGCCTACATCGACACTCCCAAGAATACTATCCGTATCACTCAGATTAACACCTCTTTTTTTAAACCAAGCAATAACCAATACGCCTAATAGCACAAACAACACTGTTCCACCAATAATATAGATATCATTCACTTTAAATTTCTCCTTGTTATAAGAATAAAAAGAGAGGAACCTTTATCCCTCTCTGTTTAAAGCTATTATTTATAATCTGCGACATACTGTTCAGTATTATATGCTCGTGATCTTCCTGCTGAAACATTCTCTGTACGAAGCGTTCTTTTCTTACTCCAAGTCGTTCCTTCTTTTGGATTTTTAAGAGGAGCTATCTTCTTTGTTTTTAGTGTTTCTATCTTACCGGGATCATACCACATATTTTTTATTTTCATTAGTAGTTCTTCACTTTTATTGGCCCATTCATCTCCTAGTATTAAAAGAGCTAGTTGTTCAATGGTTGGATTGCCAATTCCTCTGACTTCGAAATACTTGTGCAACTTTTTAAGAAATTTATTATAATCTGTTGCTTCTGGCATAGGTGGGAATATTATTAATCCAACCATTGATCTAATCTCATGCTTTAGTGTATGTTCGTCAGCTTTATTTTGTAGCAACGCAATGCCAGAACTGACATCAACCGCCCCTTTAAGAACATTGAATCTAATAATACATCTCGAACCAACATGTAGTGTTCTTCCAGTTATCCTATTATGTAATACAAAGTTGTGTTTTAAATTGGGGGTATGACATAATTGACATCTATTACTGAAGTTATCCGAAGTTGCGTCTATAACATCAATAATATCGAACTCTTTTTTTGCTTCATCAAAATTGTTAACAGAACATTCTTCTAGCATGTTTCTTACAATTAGGGGACTGGGGGTCGAATTCTCCATCTTAGGATCATACTTAATTACAATACGGTTCCTATTTGTAAAATTCTTCAGTTTCAATCACTCTCCATACTATATTTAGATGACAAACATCTTGCTAACTCCATATATAGTATAGACCAGAATTTTCCGACTGTAAACGACAAATTAAGATATTTTATGTCGATTAATGTCGAAATGTAGATTATTTAAAGAATCCTTTGCGATACATCACAGTAATTAGCCGATAAAAGTCATAACTACCGCCAGAAGTTGTATCTACAGCGCCAGCATTCTTTGCAGCTACACATGCCTCCATTGCCCATTCTGGAATCTTATCCATAGACAACTTGGAGGTCAATTGTTTTACTTGTTCTTGCAATGCTTGAAAGTCTGCTTGTTCTTGGATTGTCATAGGTTGATCTCCCTTGCTAATATTTTTATTTTGACCCTTCAATCTATTCAGTTCTTCCTGTATCTGAGGTAGAAAGTTCTTTTTAGCTGCTGCTACTGTATTCCCATCTCCCCAGAAATCCGTACCCGGGCATGTCTTACTTGATTTGCCGGGAGTGAAATCCCTCAAACGTATACCTGTCCTAGTAAACCAACTATGGTAAATAATATGATCAGTATTAATAGGAAGGTTAAATCTCTCAGCTAAACAGGCGTAGAGGTGAATAATCGTCTTTTTCTGTTCGTCTGTGATTTTATCTCCACCAGAATCGAAGTTTCCAACATGTTCGATGCAGATACATTTATTATTAAACCCCCTGATTCCAGCAGGAATTCTATTTAAGGGTCTATCAAGACTAATTGCAATTTGTCCATTTTCTAAAGTAGTGATATTTTGTCCAGTAGCAGCCCAACCTTCGGACAGATGATAATTTCTCATTCCCTCTAAACATTTAAAAGTGTCTTGTTGAGCAATTCCATTTACCATTTTCCTTGTAGAATAATTGGGTGAAGCAGTGTGATGAACTTGTAAAAATTGAATAGGGCGAGTAACGACTTGTTTCTTTAGCCACTCACGGAACTCATTTCGTTCCATAAGCAAGAAATTGCCTTGTTGAATCATTTTGGATCAATCCTCCTTGTCGTCTTTTAATGCTTCATTTTCTTTTCCTTTTAGAATACGAATAGCTTGCTTAATCTGCGGTGGTAGATACCATCCCATTCTTCCGTAATTTTCAACTAAGCTAATTAATTCGTTACCTATATAGAAATATGTCACACTGGTCATTAAGCTTAATGCACCTGTTAAGCCGAGCATTATATCTACGCGGTAGAGTAGGGCAATAGTGAGAAACATAAAAACCTTTTTGAAGATTCCCCAGAATCCTTTACTAGAATTCCATCCTTTATCCTTATCATTTGGATTTCTCCTACCTTCAACATACGCTGCTGCTAAACCAGACAAATAATCCAAAAATACTAGAAACGTAAGTACAGTCAAAGCTTCGCTCCAGCCACCAAATAAAAATGTTAGAATAGAGCCACCTAACGTATAAAATAAAAACTTACCAACAGATTCAAGCACATAGTTTTCCTCAATTCTTGTAATATAAAAAGACTCCTCATTAGAAGAGTCTTCGTAAAATGTCTCTTTTATAAAATGTACCAATACACACCAGATGAACGTCCCTTGACTATAATAAAGCTGCTTAAGTCGCTTACGTCTCTTTTTCTGATTTGTGCTACAGCATTTAAATCATTGTCTCTCGTCAATCTAGGATATAAGAAGCCGCCTAAGTCTGGTCTACTAATCATTACTTCAGACTCAACGTTGTGAACATTTTTGATATCTACAATTGAATCCAAGTCACTTTTCTGACGAATATCAATTGTCGCATCTAAATATTCACGGTTCTTTACATATAGAGTACCGTCAATATCGTAGAAGTTCTTAACCTCAATCCATGATCCCAAGTCTGGACGTGAAACAATTACATTAGCATCACGATAATCAAAGAAAGGTACTTGAACAAATGAATCTAAGTCACTATCTCCAATAGCTCTGATAACAACACTACTACCCAAGTCTGGTTTATTTACAATCAAGCTACTTTCAATATCTGAAAATCTTACGCCTTGAATCAATACAGTAGATTCTAAATCGCTGTTAACATGCTTATATTTAGATACAGTTAAACTTGCATTCATTTCTGGTCGTGATACATAAATTAAGCTATCAATTGTAGATTCTCGCCTGTATGTTACTGTTAGCTCACTTTTAAGGCTCATCTTAGGATCAGTTGTTAATCTTGCTCCCAAATCAGGTCTGGATATCATCACCGATGAGTCGGGTGCAGATGTTCCAAAGTTAGCAACACTAATAGATGCAGATAGGTCATCGTCTTTACGATACACAACCTTCAAGGAGCTGTTTATGTCTGGTCTGGAGATTGCCAAGGTTGAATTCGTATCATGCTGCATAAAGTCTTTATACTTATGGACATACAAAGAAGCAGGGAGATAATTAAATCCAAAATTACTTTTAACCGTAAGACTACCTGTTACTTCTTTTCTACCAGCACCATAAACGAATAGAGTAGAATTTAGATCTCCTCGTCCAAAACTGTAGTTCTGTGACGTAATATATTTAAGCTGAAGAACAGGGGGCTTAAGCGATTCTCTTGTATTAAAATAAGTTGGGTGTGAACTTTCCGATTTAATAATCAATCCATAGTTGATTAGCGATTCATCCTGCCAACGCTTAACCAAGTCAAACACATCGAATTCAATGTACTTACTCGTTCTGTTGACTGTGTAGGAATCCAATAATAGCTCAGTTCCATAAGGCTTGTTGGCATATGTTATACCATACTCACGCCAAAGCGTATTCGGCTGATACACTTTAATATTTGTATCATCCGTAAAACTTCCGCTATAGTAGAGACGTAATTTAGCTTCTTCGAGTTTGTTTAGATCTGGTACAACAACTTTCAAATCACCAAAGTTTACAAATGACTCGAACTGTTCTGTGTCCGACTGTCCGATCATCATAGACTGTGTATCGCCATAGTTGACTGTTTGCAAGTCTAAACGACTACGTGTTGTAGCATCTTCGATAGGATGCAGATCTTTGGTGACTCTAGGAGCTTCCATTAATTCAAACTTACCTAGTAGTCGATTGTGAGGTCTGACTTCTAGTGTTCCAGCTAGATAGTTGACAGAGGTTGATTCTAATACTGAATTGATTTCAGCATTACCTCTATATTTGATATCTAATTGGCTACTAACGTCTGCTGATCTCTGAACACGTATGGTAATCGTTGTATCTACAGTTGTTTCTCTGCGATAAGCAACCAACATTTCAGAATTTACTTCATTTGTTTCTTGCCGATAGAGTACAAATTTACCCTCCATACGATTGGAGGGCGATTTTATTAAAATTTCACCGCCTAAATCATTGTATACATCCAATTGCTCACTTCCTAACATCACATTGTATTGTGATTTTAAACTGTTGCTTTGTTTGAATTGATCTTGAGTTCAAATATACCGTTGGGTACTGGTTTGGCTTCTATGTCCGCAACAATCCTAACGTAGAATTCCTGTGTTTCTAATGATTTGGTGAGTCCATATGTAATATAATCCGTTGCCAAAAATGGAGCCTGAGTACGAGACAATTCTATGGTTACACCTTCGGGCAATTTCTCTTTGTTTACTTCCAACAATAGATTATCAATTGGGTATCCTAATTGATTTTTGATTACAACTTTCTGATCTAATGTAGTCTGACCAGCAAAGATCATGCCAAAATCTAAGTACTTAAGGATTCCACCAAATGTGTCAGATAGATATTCACCAGACTCATCCATAAACATCAGCCCTGTATACGTTCCAGCAAAGGTCGTTTGCCAGTAGTCTGTATTGCCCCAATAATCTTTAAACTCCACACGTAGTTTATTGTCTTTATCAAAATGCATATCTCGTTCAGATATATTGAGATTGATATCAACAGGGGAAGGAGCTAAACGAGTAAATGAACCATCATTCGGGAAGTAGGGGAGATCGTTCAGTAATACACGGTATTGTACTTTACCCTTATCTTCGTCATTAATTTGTCCAAGAATCTTACCGCTGTTAAACGAAATTTGAATTGTAGCTTCAGTATTAAGTACATAAAAAGATAGGTTCTGAAATTTGGTGTTATCTACATTTGATTTAATAACTAGTTGAGTGGCATCAATTTTAGTGGCATTTAATGACTCTTGCTTTCTGTCTTCTATGTAATATCCAAATCTAACTTTGTCACCTTGATTCTTAAAATTGCTTTCATTCAGCTTAGATATCTCTTTGTAGGACATTGCTTGCTTTCTAATTGTGTTCAGATCATCAACAATTACTTCTATCCATTTTCCATAACGATACACTTTCCATGTCAAACCAGAATCAAATGACAGCAAAAACTTTGCATTGTTACTAGCAGTCTTGATTACAGTAATCGCCTGAAGAGATCCGGGCAGAGTGAAATCGTTAGATTGCTTCACGAACTGATTGACTGGTAAAGCACTAAGCGAAAGATTAGGTGGGTTATTTGATTCATCTGTCCACGTTACAACTTCAAAATTATTTTGGATATCATCTAATGGGGAATAATTAATATCATACTCTAAAGTGGCTGCTGTTTTAGTTAATTCATCGGTGTAGTAGAGAACATCAACGTTATCACCAAGTTCATCACATAGAATGAAAGATTCAGTTTCTAGTGAGATGGACGATTCGGTCTGTTGTGAGTCATCTGTGTATTCAACAACATTAATCTCTTTATCTTGCCATTCCTCAGCAAAAGTAAATGGAGTAGTCTCAACAATGAATTGAGTAGATGTTGTAGAAGGATCGTCAGAGTAATAGCATAGTTCAACATCTCCTTGTAGTTGTTGCCAAGCTGATTCAGGAATAATTGATAAATCAATCATGCCTTTGGATATATAATCACTTTCCGATGGAGATGTTCCAGAAATACCAGCTTCAATAAAGTTAGCACCATCATAGATTTTATATTTGCTGTCATTGTAAATTATGCATCGCTTATCAAATACAACACCAAACATTTCAATCTCATAAATAAACAAATAATAAGCATGCCCATTGTTTTGAGTTACATTTACTCGGTAACTTGTAAATCGTTTATCATTGGAGATTAAATACTCCCTCGTTGTGACTGATCCCCATCCAGCCGAAGCCCAATCAGTCTGATTGATTTGTGTATCTAGCACAGTCCAATTAGTACCATCATTTGATCCTTCGAACGTCCAAGTTTTTGGAGCCAATCTACCGTCTTCGCCCCCAGCTTTAATAGTATACTTTTTTATTATCTGCGAAGATGGAAATTCATAATATATTCTTGCACTAATTACACCTCTAGAAGTAGACCAGTAGGTATTGGCTTTTCCATCAAATGCACACCACCCATCTGTAGAAGTGTTCTCAACAGAAGTGGCACTCACTTTTCCGCTTGGAGCGGTATTTGAGGTCATAGCTGGAATCATATTCTTTAAGTACATAGGTTTCCTCCTTTCTGTTACGTGATGGACACATTTTTAATAGGATTTTTTTCGCTAATGGAATGCTTAAAAACCTTTCCTGAGCCAACTGAACTATTATTCGTTGTTTTTATAAGGATGTGACTATGCTTTTTTTCTAAGTCAATCTCATCTTCCTTGACGAAACCATAAGTCGAATAATCGTTTTCTTCAAGGGTCGGAGCAATGATTACTGGAGTGTAATCGTAGAATTGTACTGCATTAAATTGAATCCAATCGCGAACACTAGTCGCTTTTGTCGTCTCCAGCTTGTAGTAGTAATAGGGTGATGCTTTCGGAACGATGTAAGATTGTACTGTAGTCATATTGACAGGAATGTTACTCCTTGTGTCTAGTGTGACCCACGAAACCCCATCATTTGATGCCATCAATTTAAAATCTATTAATCCAACTAAAAACTCATATCTTTTTACTGTTACGGGTGTGTTAAACTTGTAACCTATATAAGCAGGAGCACCAGTAGAGGGAACGAAATTTGTGGTGTAAGCTGTGCTCTTATCTCCATCAAATGCAAACCAATTAGATGTATATGCACCCGAGCTAATGACAGATCCATTTTCACCAACGGCTGATGTAAGTTTTGGAACTAAGGGCTGCGAAGGAACTGCCCCATAAGCAATCTCATCTTTTAATACCAAAAACTTATCAACTGTTTCCCAAGCATATGGGAGAAATCCAGCAGGTGGCGTAAATTTAAAAGTTGATGCTCCAAAATTAGCGGTCATCACAGTCGCATCAGAAGCACTTTGCCCCGATGAAACGAATGGATAAACTGTTCCCATGCTCAATATGTTAGTATGAGAAAAACCTTGGGAAATACCATTCTTCCAAAATTCCAATGTACCACTATCTAAATCCAAAAGAACAGATATGGTGTCATTTATTGTATAATTGCTGGCATATGAACTTATTTCCGGGAATTTTCTTCCATCAACATAATAACTCCTCACATTTGCACTGTTGGCATCGCTCGCACTTAGGATGGCGGAAGAATTTACAATTCCCAAATTAGGATTACCAAATGTGCCCGAGAAACTTATCTCCCAATACCATTTTCCACTGGTTTTACCTACAGAGCACCTTGCCTTAGCTGAAGAACTTGGCGTAATTGCAGATAAATTTCCATTGGACAAAACTGTACTGAAACCTTTATTAATTGAATCCCAAGTTATCATTGAATTGATTGCCATGATAGCATCCTTTCTAGTTGAATATAATCTTACCTACCCTTTTTTCCCTTAAATCGACTTTATGTTTAAAGACTTTACCCAACCCCAAAACTGCACTCGGACTCTGAATATCCGTGAATCTATTTAAACGACTACTAAGGTTTAATGCACTGTCAAAATTTATTCCGTATTTTTGGAATGAGAATTCATTGTTATGCGTCATTTCAATTAGGGTAGGGATGTTTAATAATTCATACATCTTTAATTCTCCAACACTTGTGTAGTCGGTAGCCCCACCATTTGCTGTCCAATTCAATCTATACATACTAAAAGATTTGATATTATCAATTTCAAATACCTTATCAGTTGTGGGAGTACTCCAAATTTGTTTAGATTGTCTGTCTAATACTTCCCACTTCCCATCAAATCCATTTGTGCTATCATTGGAACCTTCAAATGTCCAATTTTTAGGCAGACGCTTATAGTAGTTATCCAGTGTTCCATTTCGAATGGCATACTTGCCAATAACCTTTGGTGATGTAAACTTATATCCCAACCAACCTACCCCACCAGAACTACTTGTAGAACAGTAGCCTTCATTTTCATCTGTTTGATTGAAAGCAAGATAAGCTTCATTGACCCCCATCGCACCTTTTGAAAAAGCCAATCCAGACGGTGCAGCGTTGTTTGTCATTTTAGGAACGACTGTTTCGTTTGAAACTTTTTTAGGAATAGTAGAGATAAACTTATTATTCGTTTTGAGTATTACCTTAATATATTTGAGACTTCCCCATGCATAATCGCCATTGTATACACCGTTTGTGGTTGTTTGAGTAGTCGTGTAATAATCAGCATCAAAAGTTGTGACTATGTTTCCATCATCAGACGTAAAATTATTGGCTATTGCACAATTAATAAAGTCCCTAACAGCTGTATCTTTACTTAAAAAAATGGGCAGAAAAGAACAATTAATATACTCCAGTTTTTTTACTGTTGCACCAGCAGAATTACCAGCAAAAATAGGGTACGTTGTAGGAGAGTGAGGCTTGTTATCCCATACGCAATTTCTAAACGAGAGATTAATGACTGAGCCATCAAAGAAATACTCATATGGTCTGCCATCATTACCCGGAGAAGGTCTCTGTATGATAAGTCCGATAAATGTATTAGTCTTATTCATTATGAACCCCCCAGCAGTGACATTTGTCAAACTGAGGATGACACGTTTAGTCTTATCTCTAAGTGTAATTGTCGCTATAGTGATCTCGTAATTAGCATTAAGCACTGATGTAAGTCTTGGCTCTGTATATGTTCCTTCTTTAACAATATAGATTAACGTTTTATCAGTAGTAACTGAAGCAACTGCTTTAGATATTGTTTTAATTGGGGAAGTAGCAGATCCAGTATTTGTATCCAAACCCGATGTGCCATCGACATACAGAACTTTTGCGAATGAATCAATAAATCCACCAAAACTAGCCATATTTATTCACCATCCTTTCAATAAAATCGTTATTTTATAATGATGCCTGTAATGTCGAAATATTTCTTCAGGTCTAAAGTCGACTTAAAAACTTTACCCGAACCCAAAATTCCATTGTCCGTCATAGGCTGATCAATTGTTTTAACAGTCCGATTTAATACACTTAAATCATCCATCCCTTTTGTTACAAAGTTATCTTTAGAAGGAGAGGATGTAGTTACTGTTTGCCACGCTCCATTTAAATAGGTCTTATATGTTCCGTTGTCATTAATTAAATGTTTTTGCATTACGTAAAATCCTCCTAACTTTGGACACTTGATAGAGAGTCAACTTTCCTCCAAATAGACTTATCAATTGTTGTTTTATATAGATTCCCATCTTCAGTCCAAGTTGGGTCTGTGAAATAATCTAGCGTGTAATTACGTTTCATTTCTAAGTAATCATCAGATGTATTTAGATAGTCATTGGTATAGCAATCATCATTAAACTCATCGACGGTGAAGTTTAGGTTTTCGGTAGGCGAACTGAATAGCTCAATTTTTATTCGTGCATATGTATTTGTAGGCGATTGGATAGAACCATCAGTACCAACTTCAACATAGGGAGACCATTCGATACCATCAGCAGATGATTGAGTAGAAATTTTAAATGTTGAAGTTGTTCCGTTAACAATTGTATTCTTTACAACCTTTTCAAAGGCTTTGATTTTGTCGGCAATGTAAATCATTTCAGATTGCCAAGAACCACTTGAAGCATAAACTATCTTGCCCGTATCACTTTTCTGTAGTTCTATTAGCTGAAGCTTACCGTCCTTATAGATTATGTTTTCGTATTTACCTTTGGATAAATCTATAGGTATGCCAATCTCACTTATAGTCATTATCTCAGCTCCCAATTCAAATTATTGCTCATATTTGCAAGTAGGGGAGCATGTAATTCTTCCGATATGAGTCCATTGTTACGGATAATTAATTTCCCAGCTAAATCCTTATCAGAAGTGACCTTGATTTGAAAATATATAGCATCTCGAAAAGGAATGGAGCAGATGCATTGAAAATTTATGTTTACGCCTTCTAATTGCATTTGCTTTTTGTAGCCGATGTTATATTGCTCCACTCGACTATTGAATCTTCCGTATTCTTCTCTCGTATGTAAATTAGCATCGCTTGAAGCGTGTTTGTATTGAATGATGTCGTTATACAGGAATGTTCGCCCTGTTAACGGATATTCATTTTCTTCTGTCTTGTAAGAAATCATAAAGCGATGTCCGTTAACATTAAAAATGCCATTAGCTACATCGAAGTAGATTTGTGATCCTTCGCCAATGTAACCAAAGGCAAGTAATTTATCTTTCTCGATAGAGGCAAATTCATTATGTTTGTTGTTGCGTGTATCAAATTCAAAAAGAGATGTAGAATCCCAGTAGTCTGCAACCCAGATAAAATTTTGATAGGGAATGGGTGAACGACTATATTGCATATTACCTAGAATCATTTGTAACCTCCCTAAAAATAGAAATAGACAGGGATAATCTCCCTGTCTCGATAACTGATATTAATTTACAGTATTTTACACATATCTGTATGAGACACGCAGCTTAAAATTCTGTTTGCCGCTTGAGGCATCCAATGGCACTGCACATTGTAACGTAACTGTTACATAGTTACCTGCTGCATCCACTGGTGTGCCGTTATTAGCTACACCTAGAATTTCTTTGGCTCCCGGCTTGAATGGTGTCTCATAAACTGTACCATCCCAATTTTTTGTTGTGCTTCCAGTTGTACCGATTGGCTTAGAAGCAATTTTACCAATCTTAGAGCTGTCTTGATCAAGGTCAGTCTCCTGTAGAGTATCTACTTGAGCATGAAACCAACTGTTTTTTACCACTTCCACAACATTGCCTACTGTATCACCTGTACCGCCTGTCATGTCACGAGTGGTTATTGTGCAGTCTTCCATTTTTGCTACGTCTGTTTTGCCTGTGCCTTTTGTGGCATCATATCTGTTGTTCCAAATATTAAAAGTAAAAGGTGAAGATTTAGTATCCGCATCAATAACACCGAAATCTTGTGTAATTATTTCAGTTGCATGCGTAGAATTTCGCCATTCAATTATTGGTTGAAGACCCATATGTATCACTCCTAAGTTCTAACTGTTATTGTTACTGTTAAATTCTGGATATTAATTCCATTCTTAATTGTGTTAACTCTAAAAATATCTCCTGCGTTAACGGTCTTTGTTTTGATTTCTAATGTCTTGTCATCGAAATGCTTTAGTGCTTCAAAGTGAATCTTTTTATTCAAGATGCTAGTCCATGTATTTAAATCTCTTGATTTTTCTATGTCCAATTCTGTTTCTGTATCTCCATATGTACCTAAGTAAGCCTTGATTTCTACGATCTCACCATTGAAAGGAAAGGCTGCTAATCCAAATGGTTCTACAAACACATAAGAGTCTTTGCATAACACAATAACTCGATCTTGTACTTCTAATGGAATATCATTTACTTTTTCAAGCAACGCTACCGTCATTAGCCCATCTTTATCCTTGCTAACTGGCTGGAGATTGTCCCCAAACAAATCAATTGGAATCCAGCGATTACCATCATAACGATATCGAATACCATCTTTTGTAGTTTGAACTGTCCAGCCAAGTTCGGGATGAGGATAGGTGGCAGTCAATTCTTGCATATCCCTCACGTAAGGCTTGAAAGCAAGCTTTGTTGTTTTATATGCCTCTAGTGCATTGTTAGCTGCACTATTAGCTAAATCTGCTGCTTGATTGGCATTATCTGCTGCTTTTTCTGCTGTACTTGTAGCAACTTGAGATTGTCTAATAATCTCTTCAAGCCTGCCAATTGCCAATTGAGTGTCGTTTAGCCGTTGATATGCTTCATCTACTATATCTTGCAGGGTTTTTACGATGTCGGGATGACGTTGTACCATTGCATAGATACGTGATGCAGGTTGCATGACTAAGCCTTTACCCATATAGCGACAAAGTTTAGTTGTACCTTCTAGGGAGGGATGGACTTGGATAGCTCCAGTTTGATATTGGACAAGAAACTCATTTTCGTTTAGATAGGGTCGATTTTCAAATACTTGTTGACTAATTTCAGTCATACCTGCAATTGATACACCGTGAGCAGAAGAAGGGAGTTCAAGCAAAGTTATTAAACCATTCAATACTACAAGTGAATCAGCACGAGATTTATACGGATCTTCGGGTGTCCCTTTGCGTGTAATCATTATTACGGGGTCATTTAACTCTAAATATGTATGTAGTTCTGGCAATATTTCACCTCCTAACTTGATATATTTATCTTTTCATTTCCAGTTTCGATAGTGGTATCTGTGTCCAGCATAGTTTTCACAGGTGAACCAATCATTGCAACAGCTTTACCATTATAGAAAACCTTAGCGCTACCTCCTGAAACTTCACCTTCACCAGAGCCGCTTTTACCGGGAGAAACTGATTTAATGCTACCTCTGGGAGCTGATGGAGTAGGGTTGGCAACCCAATGTTCAGATGTTTTATCACCAACAGTAGCTATGGGTACATTATTTATAAAAATTTTATTGTCAGAGGAAACTACGCCTTCGACATCTGCATCGGTTGAACCATGACCTGTATACCACCTTGTTTCTTTACCGCCATCACCATCGCTATGTCTTTCACTCCATTCATAGGAGAATTTTACATAATCATTTTTGGTAGATAATTTTATTGTTGAACCATTCAATGCTACTCCAGCCATATATCACACTCCTAAATGCGTTTATATTGATATCTCCATTTAATATCTGCGTCTCCATCGACTTTGAATACATTTTTCCCAACAGGCAGGTTTAAATAGTTGTCGTTGAAATCTTTGTATCTATACGTAACAGCAAGTGTGGTTTCAATATCTTGGCGTTCATTGTTTACATACACTGTTTCCCCATCGACAAGCCCAGTAAACTTGAATTGTTCGTTATGATGAGATGTATTAGTCATGGTAAAATCACCGCTACCAACTTTTGTGATCCATATTTCAGGTTGGCAGGGGAGGTCACCTTTGTTGTGAAACACAAGTACTGGTTGAAAATGTAAGGTTATATTTGGATCAAAGAAGGGGCGAATAGAATAATCTGTGGTTTGAATAATTACACGAATACTTAATTTCGTATTGTAGAGAGGAGTGTCTTCATTTATTTCTGGTATC
Organism: Paenibacillus polymyxa; assembly: GCF_015710975.1. Taxonomy (NCBI): domain Bacteria; kingdom Bacillati; phylum Bacillota; class Bacilli; order Caryophanales; family Paenibacillaceae; genus Paenibacillus; species Paenibacillus polymyxa. Next base: position 4,421,491 of record NZ_CP049783.1, read on the forward strand.
TCTCCACCGTTAACACAGTTGCGCCATTCAGACCAATTGTATCCATCATCTGATTTGCGAGACTGAACAACTATTATTGAGCCTTCTGGCATGACTTGGTTCCAGCTAATTTTGCTTAAGGCACCGTCTGTAACAACAGGAATAGTGACGGTAGGATATGTATAAATGCCATTTTTATTTGTGAGTGAATTCCAAGTAGCCATAGTTATTCAATCTTCCCGTAGGGTCTAAAGTTAGATGCTACTCCAGCTTCTTTCCACTTCAGCCTCTTATAGCTTACCCAAGAAGCATTTTTATCGTATATTGTTTGACCATCTGCTAATCCCCACGTAGGTTCAACGTCACCTGATTCACCAGCTTGGAGACATACATAAAATCGACCATTGTCAATGACAGGAAGAACGATATCATCTTTTTTATATTGAGTGGTTGCTTGCCAAGTATTACTGCCACGAACATCGCCAAATTCTATTTCTACTGACACTGGAAAGACTGGCTCAGCTAAGCCTGAGTATCCTGTTTGAATACATTTATAAATATGTCCGTTATCTACAGTAGGGACAATTAAATCGCCATTGGTATATTGTTTGAGTTTTTGCCACGTTGGGGCGCTCGTACCAGTTCGAGTATTTACCCATCCGATATAGTCGCCAGATTTAGGCGTTTTCTTGTAGAATCGCTTTGCAATTGGATATGCCCCAGATAAGGGAAGGGAATCAACATAATCATCGCTATCATCATCTAATTTTTGAAAGTTGTCAGCTAATTCGTTTAAAGTATTCTCGATATCATCTGTAGCAAAGTTAGGTTTTTTAAGTCCTAATTTTGTTGTCGTTGTCGACATGGACATTCTCCTTTCCTATTTAGTTTGAAATTTCATACCACTTCTTCCCACGAAATTCAATCCACATTGTTTTATTAGGGTTTAAAGTAAGTTTGCCGTTCTCAATGTTAACCTTGTGTTTATCTCCACTTGTATCGTTTACCAACACATCAAAAGGTTGATAACGCCACTTGTATACTGGTGGATTATAAATAGAAGAGTAAGCGTAGGGAGCATCGCATCTAAAAGTAAGAGTGACATATCCTTGTCGCGCACAATTATGAACCAGATTTATATCGTCCACACAAAGAGCATAATATATTTTTTCTGGATCATCAGAGAAGAAGAGAGGTTGGTAATAAGATTGTTCAGTTAGCCACTTAGCAACTTCTCTAATTTTTACATCGTCCCAAGTATCCTCAAAAGCAAAGGATACGTTAAACTTAAGTGGTTCTTTTTTTGTGCTTTGAAAGTATGGTTTATCTCGACCTTTAATGGACACTTCATTAATGGATCGTGAAGCTGCGAATATTTCTTCTTGCATTCCAGACGACATATTCACGTTTACGATTCCATAGAAATCAGATTGGATGCCAGCATAAGAAAAGAAGAGGGAGTCACGAATTGTAATATTGATCACCTCCATAATTAAATTGGGCATAATAAAAAAGCCTTTGTTTATGAGGCTTTTAATAGGGGAGAAACACTATAAAATTGGGATTTTACGGACTATCCTCGTCTAAAAATGATGAGTTATTGAGGGATATTTCAATTTGAAATAAGCCTATCTAATTCTCACTGCAAAGTATTCGGAAACATGTTTCCCATATCCAATAAGCATCTTACCTAGAAAACTTTTTACGACTTCCTTTGTTTTTTTACTCAATCCAGTTTGAGTCTTTGGGATGGGCATAGATTTTATTTCCACTTTATCTCGTATTGTAAATACTCCAAAAGGGTGATAAAATATTGCCAAGAAGTATATACTAAAAAAGAGCAGAGATGTTGAGGCATCTCTACTCTACAACAACAGCCGCTTATAAGGGCGGTGGCTGTAAACTAGGCACAGAAATAGATCGCTACCTTAGTCGAGGGCGGTCTATTTCTTATTGTGGAAAGAAAGTATTAACACAACCAAAGTCGCAAATGAAATCATAAGCGTCAATGCTTGATATACCTCCACTGGCATCACCTCCTTTGCAGGAGACTAGCCGACCGCCCATCTAAGCCATTCTGTTGTAGGGATATTATACCATATTGATGTGGTAGAGAGAAAGAAACAATACAAACTATACTTGCTTGTTATTCAAATCAGCACTCTGTTTAGAATCAGGGTGATTCTCATCTAAGCCAACATACTTGTCTTTAATACTCTGAATTAATCTGATAATTTCTGAAATTCCCATTAGAGACAGTCCACCAAAAAACATACCACTATACATGCTTAGACTAACATCCCAAGTTACCCCATCTTTTAATGTGCTAAAGATAATCAATAGCACCGAAATGATAGTACAAACCAGTCCAATCCACTTAATTACAATACTTGTCTGATTGTTATTCATTTTTAATCCACCTCTCAAATTATACCATTAGTTTACCATGTCTTGGGTAATGGGTCTATAGTATTATGAGAGAGGTGAAGGTAATAGATATTGCTGTTAGGGGTATATAAGAAAAGAGCCTAATTAAAGGCTCTTTTTGTTTATCTGTATATTCATTTTTATTACATCATATAAGCTTTTAGCCCAATATAATCGGAACTACCTTTTTCCACTAAATCAATTGGTTTAAGTCCATCTTTGTTTTTAATGTTGGCGTTAGCTTTGTAAGTTATGCCTGTTAATTCACCAAAATAAAAGTTGTTTTTATCGATTACACTCTCGTGAAGCGGCGTGTTTCCAAGAGCATTTTGAATATTCACGTTCAAGGCATTTTTCTTGATCACTAAATATGTCGCATAATCATTCTTACGAATTACCCAGTGAAGGATTGAATCTCCATTTGCATCCTGACTATTAATCGTCAGCTCACCACTAGCAATGGCTGCTGCAATCTTCTCGCTATCCAGTTTATCTCCTTTTGTGTATTGATCCACGTTAAAGGTTTTACCTCCTTGCTTAACCGCTGTTGTTGCTGGCTCACTTTTTGTGGTGGTTGTAGCTGATGGGGTAGAGGAGGGAGCAGGTATAGCTCTATTGCTTTTCACTAGCTCAATTTTTGCGCCAGAGGCACTTGCTACATTATAGCCCATTGCACTTGCTGTATCTCTTAGAGGAAGATAAGCTTTACCATTCACATTGACAGGACTATCGTTTAACTTAGCTTCTTGTCCATTGACCACAATCTTTGTAGGTGTCAATGTTGCTTTTAAATATGTACTTGCTCCTGCTACGCCACTAACTGCCACTGCAACACCAAATATTGCACCAGCGAGGAACGTTGGAATTCGCTTCTTCATTGTATATCCTCCAATTATTCGATTAGCATATGATTTTACACATACTTACAATATATATCGGATAGGAGGGAGTGGAAGTTTATAGGAAATATTAAAACAAAAAGACCCTGTAAAGGGTCTCATTAATTAAACCTATTCAATTTATTCACAGGCTTCAATTCTCTATTGGCGCTGTTAACGTATATCTGTTTGATTAAAAAATAGTAAGAGGATTACCCCACCGACCAAAGTTTGGTAATCCTCTTACTCTACATTTTTTCTTTAGTCACCGGATTACTAATATATTTATTATAAATCACTCATTTTGCAGAGTCAACAATAAAATTAATCTCTTTTCTAACTCCTATATTTTTGTTATCAATAGTCTACAGCTTACATGAAGTCGTAGCGAGTTCCGTTGAAGGTTATTTTGCCATCAGCAGAGAGGACGATAGAGGCTTTACCGTTTGATATTTTGATGTCTCCTTGATCACCGATGATATCAATCTGCTTACCCATGAAAATAAGTTTAGCCGAATCTGAATTGACGTATATACCGTCATCTTTTAGTTTAACACTTCGTTCTTTGGCACTGTTGCTGGCATTGTAGATAAAATCCATGCTTCCGTTGGGCTTCTTAATCCAACCGATACCCGAACCACCACTACCCCCGTCACCAATACCCATTCTCCAAAATGGAGTGCTACTGTCGCCTGAACCTTCGAATCCACCTTCCATTTTGGCTTTTTCATCCATCTCGTATTCGAGCACAGGCCATTCGGTTTCGTCGGTAGTCATTTGTCCTGCTTGAGTTGAATTTTTCCAGTACAACGGTTTGCCATCATCCAAGGTTTTCTGTTTTCCAGCGCCTTTAACTTTACCAGTTATCCATTTGGCAGTATTGCCTTCAATGCGGATATAGTTTGACCAATCTGAGAGAGCTGCATTAGTCAAAGTCGACAGGCGTCCTGCTACCAATGCAGAAATATATCCCATATCAGATGTAACCATATTTGCAGCAATTAATTGGGCATCAACGCGTCCCGCACCCAAAATATTCCACCCATCCATGTTTAAATCGCGTGTAGCTGTGTCTAACAGGAAGCGACCATTTGGATCAGTTAGTTGTAGGTTTTTGAATCTGGCACGACCGTCCATGTAAATAGCAGCCGGAGCACTATCATCTGTTGCACCTACACGAATACCGTTACGATCAATAACGACCACTCTATTACCACTACCAACCTGGAATTTACTATCAACAACCAGCGAATCTGACAATTCAGCACCAGTCATCCAAACTTTACCGTAGTAATCCGCGTGAAATGGAGCTGAAGACCAATTTGAGGAGCCTAAGGCTAAACCGTCTTTATCTATTCTGAAAACTCTTTCACCTTCGCCAGATTGGAAATTACCCTTCATAAACAAGTCGCCATCGGGTGAGGTATACAATGTCTTTTCGAATGAGCCATTTTGGTTACGTTCTAACTTGAATCCATCTGCATTGTCGAACGTAAACTTATTTAAAACTTTATCATTTCCGCATGTGTTTGGTTCTTCAAATCGATTGAATCTCAATCCAAACTTATCTGGATTTTCTTCCAATAACCCAAGCTTAACGACTTCACGTTTACATCTGTCTTGAATAGTTAGTTTAGAACCTTCTATAGTGAATACACCAGTTGTATCACCAATTACTATGCGTTCTCCAAGAATAAGCTTCCCTAGCACCATTTCTGCAATGACCCCATCCGCGGAGATCGCAGTTTCCCATTTATTTCCATTTGATCGAGTTAATCCTAGTACCCCGTGTGTTAGCTTGAGGTATCTCATACTATCTTTGTCGTCAGTAATTGTTATTCCAGTGTGGTCTATGGTAACTGTCTCATTAATCGCCATCTCTAAACGTTCTTTTTCTCTATTCCATACATTCTCAAACAGCTTATTCATTTCAGATGAATCAAATACTGCTTTGTCATACTTGAACTTATTCAAATCCAACGTAACTCCATGAGTCCTTACATCTTGGAACAACTTATCAAATTCATTTCCCATTCTGCTTACGTCTTTAACATTGGATATCGTCAGACTAATATTCGACTGTTCATAATCATATTCAATCTTAATTATTCTTGCCGTAACATCTACACCAGTCGGTTCATATTTGATGTTAACGAAATCGCCAAGATTCATCTTCTTCCAATCATATTGTGCTTCAATTATCTCTAAGAAGTTAACAATATCAATTTCCATGCTTAGTTGTGGACGTAGCAATTCTTTGAATTTCTTCATTGTTTCATCGTACAAATCTTGCTCATCTATGTATTTACTGTCTGAGTAGTCCTGCGTAATAATATAAGAATCGCTTAACTCCATCATTTGCTCATGTGTAAAGTTCTTATCATATGCAAATGTACTTCTCAGGTTACTTATCTTGTTGGAAACGGTAGTCAGATTAGCTTTAACAGTATCAATTTCAGCTTGTTTCTGTTTAATCTGCATTTCCTTATTATCTAAACTGTATCGCTCAATAATTTTTGAATCTATACCTGAATCATATTCATCAATGCTAATGTTACATACCTGAATGTATACGCCTGTATTACCACCGCTAATAGAGACATTGGCATGATCCTGATATCGAACTTTACCCAGAAGTCTCCATTGATTAGAAGAAACAGCTTTACCTGATCCATCTAAACTAACTGTAACCCCAGCCGTGTCATCAACCTTAATCATAACAGCATAGCCAAAATCAGAAGACAGCTTGAAACTACGTGAACTGCTACCAGAATGTTGGTACTTCTCAAAGAACATTTTCGTATCAAATTGCTGAGATATTTTCGTATCTGCAACTACAACTTCATTTTTTACTAGCTTATCCATATCAACTTCAAGCAGAGCTAGTTGTTTTTCATAGCCTTGTTGTTCTTTGAGATAAGTATTAAACTCTGTTTTCTTTGATTCGATTAGTGCTTCAAAGTCGAGTAGGGCATGACACAACGAATCACTCATGTAATCACTGTGTCTAATGACATTCCGATTAGCATCCCTTTCAAATGGATACATGAAATATTGAAAGCTTTCTACATAGTTTTGCCCAGTAGGATTTACTTTTTCAAATGTCATATCATCTTGACCAAATCCCTTTAACCTCGTGACTATAGGTTCAGAGGTTGAATGTCTAGTCATCGATTTTAAATACTTATTCCAACTGAAGGTCAATCCTTTATTTGTTCCAGTGAGTTCAGGCTTTTGTAATGAAATGGTGTTTTTATCAGTATTGAAAATTGTTATAGCATTATATGTTTCGCCAACAGTCAAAATCGCATCCAATACATTTGTACTTGAGAAGTCAAACGCCCTATAAGTTAATTTGAAATCAGCATCAATGTAGTCGATCTTCCAAGTTGTTGGTGCAAGAATTTCATTCAATATTTGTTCGGCATGATACGATTCTACAGTTAATCCACGAATAGCAAAACCAACTAGAAGACCAGCCGTAGAAATACAATTCAATGTACGAATGTCAGATTCATCTGAACTAGAATCTTCAATGCTTTTAATATAATACCAGTCAACATTGTTTCCACTTACCACCTTAATCAGATATCTTTCTCGAATTAGGTCAATGTTTTTATTCGGAATTAAACGATGATTGACATCTATGTAAAAGGGGATTGATAACTCTAATTCATTAATATCGTGCCATGTAGTAGAAATTTTATCATTAAACGCCTCACTTATTTTGCTTATCTCTGTTCTATCTGGTCTACATAAGAAATATTGAGGTTGAATAGGTTTTAAATTGTAATCAATTTCTCCGAGCAATGTATCACCTCTTTAGAATAGTGGTGGGGGAGAGGTGATCCCCACCGATTATAGATTGAAGCCATAATTATTTCCTAGAACGCCTCTCTTTGATTGTGCTTTAGCGGCATCAATTAATTTGGTTAAGATAGTCGATCCTGACTCCTTATCATTTGCATGAATTTCAACCTTTTCAAAATGAAAACTGTTAACATTAGAAGCAGTAGACGTATTATTGTTTTTAACAATATTGGGGTTGAAAGTACTCTTAACTGAATCAACAATGCCACGTGTTACATCAATGATTTTCAACAAATTTCCCGTATCGCTCTTATTAAGAACCAATTCCTTTTCATGAGCTAACAGAAATTTACCTCCAGAGAAAGTAGGGGTCATACCTCCTGTATCAGCACTAAACACTTTCTGTTTAACCAGATAGTCGTAGCTTCCATCTGGAAACCCCCATTTTGAGCGCATTGCATCATTGTCCGCTTTAAGAGACTGAAATTGTGCTTGAAGACTTTTAATTTTATTAGTGTCTGGTTTCTTTTCACGTTGTAACTGAACGACTTGTTTAGAAATATTTTCAGCCTTTTGCTTGTTGGAAAGGTATTTTTGCCAATCTCCTTTTTCTTTTTCCTTATTGCTGCCATTACTTGAACCATTTCCGTTTCCATCGCCAGTTCCAATGCCCGTGTTATTGCCGATTCCACTATCTAAGTTCAAGAAATCGTCCAACTTACCCTGATCCATAGAAAGACTATCTAACATGTTCTGCATTTGCTTGCTTGTTTCTAATGATTGTTCTTGGAGGAAAGTGAAGAACTTCGAATACTCGCCTTTTAATTCGTCAATTACAGATTTCACCTTAGTCTTGTCATTGGACATGAGGTCTTGCTTCATTCTATAGAATCGTTGTTCGTCTTCAAGAATGTCATCATACTTCTGCTCAGTAAGTTCTTTTTCTCTATCGATGTTATCTGTAATTGCGTCATGAGTTCGATCTTCAGCATCTTTGGTTTTATCAAGGTACTTTTTGCGGTCTTCTAACTGGTCATTCAAGCCTTCTTTACGTAATTCACGCTCACGGTCAAGTTTAAACTTATCGATCTCTTCATTCTTTGCATCTAGTTGATCGGTTAAATCTTTCCTTTTAGCCTTAGCTTCATAGGAATTATTAAGAGCAAGCTCATTAATTTTATCCTGTATCTTTTGGCGCTCATCTAGTTTCTTTTTGAGTTCCTTGTCATAGTCATCAGATTCGCTTGTTCGATCTAACTCCTGAAGCTGGCGTTTAATAATCTCTTCAAATCGATCAGACTCTTCTTCGAGATTTTTTAATCGAGCTTCATGTCTCTTATCTTCAGCTTCTTTTTGTTTATCGATAGCCTTTAAAGCTAAATCCTTCTGTTTCTCAATCTGTTTTTTGTATGCTTCAATAATCTTATCAGCAGCCGCAGATTTGATAGAGTAGATAGCATTGTTATACTCAAGGTTCTTCAACGTTAGATCTTGAAGACGTTTAGACAATTCCTCTTTATTCTGTAAATTCAACTTTTCATTTTTCAATTGTCTCTCTACAGCTAAAATCTCTTTCTCTGTAGCTACACGTTGCTCATTTATCAACCCAATCTGAGTTATAAGCTCTTGTTGATATGCCTTTGAGTTTTCGTCCAACGATTCCATACGAGCCTTGGACAGCGATATCTTATCAGCAGCAGCATCGATCTTTTTCTCGTATTCATCGAGATTACTCACAATGACAGCATAGTATTTTTCTTGTTTCTGCTGCTCAAGCTCCCACCACTTTGTACTGTTGGATGCTTTTTGTTTATCGAATTCACCAGACGTAATTTTGTTTAGCTTAACTAGATTATCAAGATTAATATTCTGAGAAACCAATTCCTTTTGCTGCGCTGTCAGCGACTTAATTTGAGCAGATTCTTCTTTTCTCCAGTTTTTCGATACTTGATCATATTTTGCTTGTCTACCTTGCGACTTCGCTATTTCCGCATCTAAAGCATCTATCTTGTTCTGACCGATTGTTACATAGTTATCAATGTAATCAATTCGTGCTTTATAAATGTTGTCGTATGTAGTTGTTCTTTGTCCACGTGCATCAGCTTGAGCTTTATCCATATCAGAAGCAGAAGGGAGGGTGTATTTATTTTTAGATTTCCCACCTGAAACTGAAGAAGTGTCGCCATCATAGTATCTCAATACGTTGCCAACATAATTTACGTCACCATAAACCTTGCTTCCCGTCTTGCTCTTTTGCAGAGCAGAGAATTTTTTCATATTCTCAACGCTGTATCCACCATTTTTATTGAAATAATCCAATATTCCTGGCCCCATATTATACATAGCCAAAGCAATTTCAACGTTGCCCGTTTGATTGAGATATTTTGCAAACATTGAGGTACCAGTTTTAATACTGCTTTCAACGCTAGTGTTTTTACCAAGGCTGCTAACTTGCATGACGTTTTTAATACCATTGGCACCATTGGAAGACTCCTGTTGGATAATAGCTTTGATTAATGCAGGATCTACACCATTCGCTCCAGCATATTTATTAATCAAGTCAGCATTTTTGCCAGTTACTTTTGTTGATGTAGAAGTGGAGGGAGGTTGAATTTCTGGAATAGCATTAGCACCGGGAATACGTCTAGCACCACTGTATTTATCTGCCCAATACTTGTCGTTCAGGCTCCCTTGCTTTAAGCCAGAATTGCCCATCTGCATAAAGTTTCCGTCACCCATATACACACCAACATGTGAATTAGCTTTACCTTTGACAGTGTTAAAGAATACCAGATCGCCCTTTTGCAAATCCTTTTTATTGGTTACAGCTTGACCTTGTTTTACTTGCTCTTGCGTAGTTCGGGGAAGCTTAATATCAAGGAATTCCTTAAACATCTGTTGTACGAACAAAGAGCAGTCGGATACAGCAGTTGCCGTAAACTGGTCATAACTAACATTCGATTTGGCGGCTTGGCTATATTTGAACGTTTTGGACGAAGACAAGGACAAGGCTTCGGAAATCATTGAATCTAAACCAGTTCCACCTTTTGTAGTAGTGGTAACTTTCGTAGACACTAACTTAGATGGATCTTTAATACCTTCGGTTAGCAATGCAGCTTGCTTTTCAAGGAGTTTAATTTCCTCTTTAAGAGCTTTACCGTATTCCTCAGAACCTTTTTTTAATCGACTCTTCTTACTGTTTAAAGCATCTTGAGCTGCTTCAACAGCCTTTAACTTCTTCTGAGTTTCAGTTAAAATCTCATTCGTCTGAGACATAGAATCATTGTATTGGTCGTTCTTCTTTTTTGATTCTGTGCTAACACCATAATTCGGATCGTCAAACAATTTCCCTAAATCATTTAGCTGCTTATACAAATCAGAAACCGTTTCAACTTGACTCTTGGTGTCATCGATTAATTTATTATGTTCTTGAGCTAGTTTTGGGAGATAGTTATCCATAATGGGATTCAAACCCGGCAGAATACTTGGAGCTTTTACATTCATTCCATCAGACGTTGGAATCTTTTTGGAATTCAGCTCATCTATGGCCTTCTGCTTATTTGCTATCTGATCTAAGGCATTGACTTCGATATCATAAATCTTTAATCGATTTAATGTGGCTTGAAGGAGTTGAGTAGTCTTTGTCTTCTCTTGTTCTAAAGTGTATTTGGTTTCAGTTATCTTTGCTTTCTGTAAAGCTTGAATCGCTGATTCTTCAATTGTCCAACCGTCAGCAACTTTTTTGATGTGCCCAGCAAGAGAAGGGTACTTAATAATTAACTCAGCTACTTGATCTGCATTTAAGGCGTTACCTTTGCTGATATCTGCCATTACCTTGTTTAAATCTTTAATCTCCGAGGTAGTGTCCTTATATGCTGATTGGAGAGATTTTTGTAATGACTCAATTTGTCCAGAAGTTTTAGCGAATTGTTGGGCAGCAACATCAGCCATACTAAACGCCGGAAACATTGCCATTACAGATTCTTTATAGTCTCCAAACATTGGAACCCCTTTAGTTATGGTTTCCAATAGCTCAGAAATATCGTTGCGGACTTTCAATATCTCATTATTATTTTGAGTTGAAGGGTCAAGTTTAAACGCATCGCTTAGTTTTTGATATTTTTGAATTAAACTTTCAATATTACTGTTGTTGAGACTATCAACTACTTGGCGTATTTGTTTTTCTTGGTCAGTAAGACTAGAAGAGTTACCAGCTATAGATTTAACCATCTCTTGAACAAAAGCGCGTTGTGAATCAGAAACCGTTTTACCTTTGTCAGTCAGCTCGAATATGTATTGAGTCGTAGAATCTTGAAGAACTTTTACTCGTTCGCTTAATGCTTCATGTAATTTACCATTCGACTCAGACATTTTTCCTTGTAATTCAGCGTCAGTCCGATTATATTGCTCTAACAATCCTTTAGCAGAATACTGGAGTTGATCTAAATCTTTTCCAAAAATAGAATCAGAGGTAGCTAAATCACCATATCTTTTCAAAATATCAGATGTATTTATTTTTGTATCAGGTGATAGCTTTCCTGATTCCATATCTTTCTTTAATAACTCTATTTGTTTCTTGGTTTGATCTATTTTCTTTTGGTACTCTTCAACTTCATCTTTACTATCTTTTATTTTTGTTGTGCTTTCATTGTCTTGACCAGCCAATTTAGAGCGATTAAGTGAATTTTCCGCTTCAATCTGCTTTTGTAATGCTTCGGTACGTGCATTTATAGCCTCAACTGAATCAGTATAGGCTTTACCTTCGGCATTAATCTTGTTAGCAGCAACACCATACTGTTCAACCAGCATTACTTGAATTTCTAACAATCTCTTTTTCTGATCAGTGTTAATTGTTTGATTGCTTTCAGCTTCTTGGAGTGTATTCATTTCCTGAGACAAATCTTCTATAGACTTTTTTTGCTCTCTATAAGAGTTTACAGTGTCATAGTTAATTGTCCTAGCTTCTCTGGCGGCTTCGTTGGATTTTGAAATCCAAGAAAACAGTTCTGTCAAAGCCCAAGTAACTCCAGTAATAATGGCTAATGGTGCAATAGTTCTACCCAAGGCAGCAAAGGAGGTACCGAGTATTTTAAGTGAAGCAGAGGCGAGTCCATTAGTAGCTATAAGGGATCGCAATTCAAGTTTAAACAGGTTTAATTTCAAAGGAATAGTAGTCAAGAGTGTGTAAAGTGGAGTAAGCCCAGTTTTTGAAAAAAGCATAAAGGCTAGTGTAGCAGCTCCTACAACTGTAGGGAGAAACCCAATTGTGCTAGATACTTTACCTAATACGTTAATAAGAGTAGTTCCTATATCAACAACACCCTTTAGGAAACTGGCACTAATTGAGTGCTCCCAAAAGGCACTGACTGCATTGGTAAAGGTATGAATTCTTCCTTCTAATGATGCTAGATAGGTTTCATTTTCCTTAGAAGCCGAGCCGAATGAGTTAATACCTGCTTCTAAAGAAGCTTGAGCATCTTTCCAGTTACTAATCATGGAAGCAGCAATATTACCTTGCATTTTACCAGCTACTAATTCTAGAACATCTGCTTGTTGAATATCGCTAAGATTCTTCCAAATCTTTGATAAGTCATCGAATATTTCATATGTACTCTTAAAAGTTTTATCATCTTTTTTTAAGGTTAATCCAAGCGATTGAAACTTTTTCTCAAGCTTGGGAACGAGTCCATCAATTGCTTCTCCATCTTCTCCCACACCACGCAAACGCATTGACAGTGTTTTGAGTGCATTACCTACTTTAGCTGGATCTTGCACTGTACTATTTGCTGCTGTAATTAGTGCTACAGATTGTTCTATTGTATTACCAGCAGAGGAGAGGGAGGATGCCGATCTTTGTACCGCTTGACCAATCCCTTCGGTGGAGATGGCAAATTTATTACCAACCTCATTATAAACATCTACGACATGTTGAATGTTTTTGCCTTCGTTGTCTACTTCAATGCCAAAGCCTTTTATAGAAGAAATAAGCTGCTTAGATGCTTCTTGGGCATTAGATATATCACCTACATTTTGATAAACCAATGTTTGCTTTGCTAATTGCTGCGCCTGTTGGATTGTGTAACCTAATCTAGCCCATTCAGTAGTGGAGTTAATTACATCTAGAGTCAAGCCACCAATTTCATTTGCTGTTTTAGATGAGTTCAAAATGACTTGTTGATACATTTCATTTGTTTCATCTGTAACTTTCTTGAGATCAGTCATTGCTTTATCAAGTTCGTAGATATGCTGAATGCCCTCTTTAAAAGCGTTGATTGGAGCATAGATCGCGGCGGTAACTGCCGACCACATGATCATACTTTTAAGTATGCCCTGTATTGAACTACCGAAAGTTTCAGAACTTTTACTGGCTTCATTAAAACCTTGTACTGTTCTTTTTAAATCGTTATTTAAATTCCCTAGAGGTGACTTAAAATCACCAATATTACGTATACCTTTTAGTCTATTTTCTAATTCAGCTAAACTATTTTGAGCTTGAGTGTTACCACTAAATTTACTTCTGGCATCATTAATCTTTTGTTGTGTATTTGCCACAGATTGAGCATATTGCTGATCTCTTTTAGCATTTTGTTGTAAAGCTAAGGCATGTTGCTTTTCTTGTGCAATTTGTCTTTCACTATTCGACTTCAAAGCTTGATAGTGAGCACGATCCAATGACTCAGCAGCTTTTAATGATTGCTCTTGGTTACGTCTGTCGATCTCTCTATTTCTTTGTAATGCTTGATAGTGCAACTTATCCATAACTTCAATGCGTTGCTTGTTGGACTTTAATGCATCATAGTGTGCTCTATCCATAGTTTCAGCCGACTTAAGTACAGCTTGTTGCTGCTTTAATATTTCATTAATCTCGCTATAGTTTTTTACGTTTCCTTGTTGATCCAGTTTAACGGAAATCTGTTGCCCAGAGTCATTCTTATATGTATTTGTAGTACTATTTGTTTCACCAAGCTTATTTTTATTAGCTCTTGTTTTAGCTAGTGTATAACCTTCAAGCTCTTTTTCTAGTTGTTTTAGCGTACGAATCTGATCTTGTAGAGATTTAGATTCATCATTTACAGCCTTTTTATTTGCATCATGAACTGTCTTTGTCTTTTCAATTACTTCACCGTTCTTTAAAACTTGCTGAGTAACTTGTTTAACAGTACCATCTAAGTTTTTGTACACATCTTGTGTTTCTTTTACAACTCTATTTTGCTGTTCCATTGCTACATTAAGCTTCTTTGTAGCATCAACAAATCCTTGAATCGATTTTACAAAACTTTGGTCTACATTAATTTTTAAATCTAACTTCTGAAGAGAAGGGTGCTTGCTCAACGCTTTAATTGAAGCATTTACATCCCCAATTGATTTACCTACATTTAAGCCAGCACTTATTAATATACGCATATCTGCCATTACGTTTAAGTCACTTCCTTTTTTTACTTTAGAAAAATAGAAAAAAGAAGAGACTTAATATCTCTTCTTATTGTTCATCCTTATATTCAATTTGTTCTACAATTTCACAGAAGCGAACATACCAGTCTCCTTCGGTACCAGTAAACTCGGTTGGACCACGATTGATCACCGATTCCTTAACAGATAGGAGCATTGCTTTTCGTTCATCTGTTTCATCAATTACAATTTCTTCATTATAAAGCTTGTTTAACTCAGAGAGCCGTTCATTATCATTCTCGAAGGTATATTTTCCGTTTTCAACAATGGGATTTCCTTCTTTATCTTTAATCACATAATCAAGATTGATATCATTTGCATCATTTAAAAGTTCTGTGTAATGGTCGGTAAGTAAACCTTTAAATTTAACTCTATGTCTAGTGTCAGTTCGGTCTGTTTTTAGTTTATCTAGATAAGCTATAAAATTTTCAAGTTCAAATTTGTATAGTTTCATTTTGACTCCCTTTAAATTAAGATATGTAATTGTGATAAAAGGATAGTTTTACTGGGTCAAGCTAATTAAAAAATCTTATTTTTCTCATCTTCAAAATCACGCAGGTCATAAATAGAGGTAGTGGAAATATCATTGTGATGCGCCACAAACTTGGAGACTATCTTAATATCTTTCCCACTTTCAAGGAGATATGTGATACATGAATTTTTGAAAATATGAACATTAACCCTACGCTCTAAAATATCAGAGAGGGTATTAGAACAAAAGTCATCTGCCCAAGCAGGAGACATCGCTTTAATTTCATTTCCGTATTTAGTAGTAAAAATATATTCGCTATCATAGCCACGAGAATCAACCCATTTTCTCAGATGGGGAATAACGTCTAATGGAATCATATATTGAATTGGCTTTCCGTCGATTGATTTTCCTTTACCTCTTACATTGTGGGTCATAATATAATTTTTGTCATCCGACACTTCATAATCCAATATTTCAGTCTTAAACTGAATGATCTCTGATCGTCGAGCACCAACTCTAAAAGCGGTAGCCAACCAAGCCATTCCAAGCCAGTTTTCGTCTTCTTCTAAAACGCTCATCATCATGTCATATTCATCTTTAGTAACCTTAATTTTTTCATAAACGCGATTCTTGGCGATAGAAGGGAGGCCACGAGTGAAATTTCGGAAGCTCTTATAGTTTTCATCTTCTTCTGCGATGATGTTTTCTATATGATTACAAAAACTTGAAATGACAGACTTTCTAAAACTGATTGCTGACGAGGACATTTTTCTATTGTCGCGTATATAGCTTAGGTAACGAAGAAAGTCTCTCTTTGTAATTTTGTAAAATGGCTTGTTGTTCATAGAGTTAACCATGTACCAGCCAAACTGCCTAATTACACTCGTGTATTGTTTGCGAGATTGAGGGGAAAGATCCTGCACAGAAACAAACTCTTCAGCATTAAATCTATAATCTTCATTGACTTGCTGCCACATATCATCTGTGACTTCGGCTTGCTTTTTAGCTGGTTCGCGCAAAGTATTCTTTTTTACTTCTTTTTTGCTCATTCACATCAAATCCTTATGTATTATTAATGAGTATTTAGGTGAACTCATCACGTTGTTTTGGATTCATTAAGAAACACTCCCATGTATTTTCATAAATTACATCACAACCAAGAATTTATATTCATGGCCTAATTTCTTAGTCATTAAAATCCAATAGCAAACCTGTCGCAATAGAATTTAATATAATATAGCCATTGTTTTCAACACCAAATTTACTATAACTATCGTTACTGAGGTAAGGATAATATTCCATTAATCGATCAGACAAGTCGTCTTCATATTTTATCAGTACTGTAAAATCCCAATATTTTAATTTGAAAGTTCTGTTTAGGTATGAAATAATATCTTTTGATTCTATAAGTTTTAGCATATCAGTTTTGTTTATGTTTTCCCCATTATCAATTAATGTGTTTAAACCATAAATAAAAAATGCAATCATGTGTTTATTGATTTTCATATATTCTCCTTATATTGTTTAATATTTTTTAGTTTTACTTTATTTCTGTACGTCCAATCCTTTTTTACGTAATCCCTTATATAAAATAGCTTCGACTACGCCGCTATTCTCCAATTCTTCTCTAGTTGCTTCGGTGAATGGTCTTGCTACTCCAGCGTAAGGAAACGAATATTGGTATCCTTGACCCGTCTCAACAATTTCACTCACATTCCTACCATCATCCATACGTTTACTTTCGATAGATACAGTGTCCTTAGCTATCATTCTTACTTCGATGTTTTCGTCATCGGTTAATCCACCATGTTCGCCTTGTCGCTGATAAACAGTAGGGGAATATACGGAATACACTTCTTCCTGAATCTTATCTTTCATTATTTCTTTTGCGGTATTGCCTACATCAACCTTTAATGTCTCAGCAATTTGTTCATCCAGTTGTTTCATTAGATCCGTCAGATTGTTGAAATCCATTATCATCACCATCCTGATTTAAAGCATTGGCTAACATAATTTCTCCTACGGTTGCCTTAGCACTTTTCGCAGCCTGTTTAATCTTATTGACAATCTTTTGATATTCACCTGCAGGAAACTTACTCAAAAGCGCCTCTGTAATACCTTTATCTGCAAGCAATTCAGATAGCCCAATGATTTCTTTCAGTGTAGCCTTTTTTGGAACGGGAATATTGGTAAACTCTCTAAATGCTAAAACAGGAACTAGTTTCAATGTCCCTTTAATCAATTCATTGTCCAGTTGATCATTTTTTGATGTTTCACGTAACTCTTGAAGGTATCCAATATAAGACATAGCAACGTTCTCGATTAGAGAGTCGCGAAATTCAACGCTTACAGCAACTTCGTATTCTTCTCCATCATTAGTTTTGATGTACTCATTTTTCTTTTTATTTAGACTAGTCTTTAACTTATTGAGTTCAGTTGCTGTTAACTTCTTAGCCAATAATTACACTCTCCCTTAACGACAAAAATAAGCATCAACAACTTGTGATGCTCTAATGTCGTAATTGTGATATTTATATACAAATCTTTGTGCTTTTTTTGCTTTGATTTTTCGCTGTCTGTCCGTCATATTAAGAACTTCGTTTACCATTTGAATCATTTCTTCAGTCGTATTGGGGAGATAGATTAAGTCATGGAATAGATACTCTTGAGCTTTAGTCCAAGGGGATACAAATACACCTCCACCAATTGCAATAGCTTCAAACGGCCTCATTGAAGTTTGTGTGATAGAATGATCGTCTAAGTTTTGTCCAATGATAATTTTTGAAGAAGAGTAGAGTAGAGGGAGTTCTTCATATGCCTTATATCCCTTATATACATGAGGATGACTCACCAAATTTATTTCACGGTTTCCATCCATCCACCAATCATTACCGTAAATAGATATATCAAATCCTTGTTCAACCAAGGGCAAAATAAAGCCTTTCGTTTGTTTAGATCTTCGTTCGTAGTTATTAGCTACTAGTGAAATATCATAACTTGCCTTAGCGGATACTGTCTTGTGGAAGGAGGGGTTACACCCAAATAGCATTAACTCTGCTTTTTTCCCTTTGCTCCAGTAATTTTGTAAACATTCGGCGGTGGTAGTAAAGATGTGATCAGCATAGTCTGACCAGTAGTCGCCTATCCAGTGGTCATGAGGAGTATCTTCGATTGCCCAATAAGCATGGAAAATGCCTTTTTCTTTAGTGTGTTCAAATATATCTTCAGCAAAGTTCGCAAAGCATTCTGAGAATACAATGTCGGGTTTATAATTTTCAACTACCTCTTTGAATAACTCACTCTGGATTTCCTTAGACTTATCCCACAGTTGGTATCTACCATCCATAATATAAGTGTCACATCCAAGGTTTTTAAAGCCTGACGCAATACCATACTTGATTAACGCTGCATTATTTGTAAAAAGCACTTTCAATTTTTCAGTCAAGTATAACACCACTCTTTAAACAGTAATCATTAATGGCTTTAAGTATCTGTTCAGAACGTTTCTCCCATGTATTTTCTTTAGCGTGTTTAAGGCATATATCCTTATAGGTATCCATTTTTCCAAGTTCGATTGCTTTGTCGACTTGGGCTAAAAATTCATCGTCATTATCAGCAACTAGAACAGCTTCATCATAAATCTCTGTTTCCATCCATTTGGTAGCTACAGTGATTTTACCCGCAGCCATATGTTCGAACATTTTAATAGCACATGCTGCTTGTGTGATTTCCAATTTCGTATTGAAGGGAAGGAGACATACATCAGCATGAGCATAATAGTTGTAAAGGTCGTCGTGATCCTTGGTTCCCAATTTAATAACATTTGATGGACATTCCTTGCCAAACTCTTGTCCCACAAGTACAGTAGTATATTTCTCTGCAACTTTACGAATCAGACGAGTATCTACCCAAGAGCCAATAGCACCTGAAAAGAGGGCAATTGGGCCATTTAATGTTTTATATTCTTCAGGAATTTGTGAGGGTTTATTTATATACGATTCTGGACAAGCATTTCTGACTAGATATGTACTTTCACTGCTTTTGCTTCTAAGGTCATACAGAAACTGACTAGACGTTAACACAATGTCGGCTTTCTTAATGGCATCATCTTCATACTCATACCAATCGCTAAAACTATCAACTGAATCATAAATATTAATCTTTGCTTTTATATCTTCGACATATTGAGCCGATTTTGCCCAAGTGTAATAAAATATATCTACTTTAATGCTTCTATGCTTAATTAATTTAAGTACTTCTTCGAAACTGTGATAGACAAATAAATTAGGCTCTACTTCTTCGGGCGGCTTGTCTGATTGAGTGTTATTGCAGAAAACCACTGTCCAACCTCTTCGAGCAAATTGCTTAACAATCTGTTGAGGACGTTGCGTGAGGAAATCCCAGTTAAGGGTGGGTGGATAAAGTATTATTTTTTGTTTCATTTAAGAACTCCCTTAAATATTCTGGACTCATAATATGATTCGAAAACACACTTAAATCACAAAAAAGCTCAAACCCTTTGTCCTGAGCCATTTTACAAAAGTATGCATCCTCGCCTTGCGGATGAAATCCGTATTTTACTGACTTGTAGACTTTACGGCTTAACATAATAACTGCCCCTGTAAGATCAACTTTTATAAGAAATGAAGAGGAGAGAGAGGGGGCTTTTTTGACATAACTGTTTACGATGTGTTTGTACAATCCCTGTTCAGTTATCTTCATGATGTTGGGATAAAGGTAAGGCTTATCGATATTAGCTATATATCCGTTCCAAATCAATCCTGAAATAATATCTTTGTTTGATTTGAGTAGATTATTAATAATATCAGGTTGAACAAGGATATCACTGTCGACAAATAACAATCTATCTGTTCTGGCTTTGGTCATGACATAATTCTTTAAAATACTCAAATGAGTGTATACATAGTTATTCCTAGTGCTTAAATCTCGTTTGTCTTCTGGGACATTGCGGTTATATTTCTCAATTCGTATTTTTTTATATTCGTGATGAGTTTTCTTGAATTCAGTCAATATGTTAAGTGACTCATCTTGAGAATCATTTACAACAAACAGTAACTCAATTTTATTTTTGGGATATTCAATATTTCTGATGTGTTCAAGATATAAAGGAAGTATCCAAGCTCTATTTCTAATTGGAGATGCTATTGTAATAGTTTCTGTACAAATAAAGTTTCATCCTCCCTAAAATAAAGAGTGGCTAGACATGATTGTCTACCCACTCAAAATTAGTTTTTAATTATACAAGTTCATCTTCATCATAGATTGTCATGATATAGGTTTCTTTACGATTTACTGGTTTCAAAATCTCAATTGGAATGTCAAATACAGAAGGGTCTCCTTCGGCAGCCATAGTAAGGTTCCAGTTATCTTCCATCTTGGCATCGAAAATTTGAATTTGTGCCGCAAAATCTTGTTTAGTGACTGTATCCCGGATCAAGCAATCTAGAATCAATTCATATGTACCAGCGAACTTATCAGAGCTAACTGTTATTTGTTTTGCTGAAGCACCTGTTTGAGTCGTATAATAAGCAACCAATTCTGTGCCATTAGTAAACTCACCTGTTTTAAATGTTAATTCTTTACCTTCAATCTTGTATTGCTTATCTCCAAGAGTACCAGTCGCAAATGTAATTTCTTCAAGATGAACTTGATCCTCAGAGAGCGTGTAAACACTATTTAGTCCATTAACAGGAGTAGCAGGAGTGTATTTCAATGTTGCCTTATCGTCAATTACTTTAATAATATCGCGATATTTGATAGGAACTTGTCCACTCTTAATATCATTACCAGTCATCATTGCAATAACTTCGTTTGTAAAAATAGCGTCTTGCAACGATACCTTACCGCCACGATCTCCAGAAAAACCAACAATACGGTTATTACCACGGCCACCCATTGCATATACAGTGGTTGCAGTGTTCTCAATTCCCGATGTTTTAAGATTTTGGAGTTGAATCTTTGCTTTACCAGTTTTCTTATCATAAAACGTAGCAAGTGCAACCTCACGGATTGCCCAAGTATTAGGTGTCAATATGATCACACATCTTTCTTATTTTAATTTGTTTGCCCAATGTATGTCAGCCATCTTTATACTCTTACCATCAAGTGTTCCAGCATAAAGAGCTGTTATTGTGTGGTGATAGTTATCGATATTGTTACTGACATACAGACCGTTGTAGATTTGATAAATATTCATTTTATACAAATCAAAAAGGCTTAACCCGTTGTCTTTCCAAGCTAAACCTGCAACTATACTATGTAAGTCAATTTTTTCTTTTACTTTTGGTTGTTTGGCTCGATTCTTTAAAATCATCTCTATCATCTTCTTAGCACGTGAGTTAGCAGGTTTAAATTCAGGCTCATTCTGTATCTCTACATTATTACCAAGCCTTATAATCTTTTGGATTATATTAAAATTACTATGATTTATTTGCCCCTTACCAATCTCAATATAAACATTATTTTCCGATTCTTTTAGGGTTGGACTCTCACTAAAAAACAAGTATATTGCTGCAAATGCATTAGCCTTAAACTCTTCATTGTGATAGCAGTTTGCATAAAAGATATCAAAATTCGTAACATTATTGTCTAAGTCGCTTTTTATCATAGTTTTATCTATAAGGAGAGATGCCAGGAAAGAATTATACAGAGACATGTTTATATCAACGATTTTTTCAAGAGAGGGGATTGTTAGGTAGCCAGCTTGCTCGATGTAAATTGGTCTACCGCCAAGTAACTTGAAATGGATATCTAATTCATCCAAATGACCACCTACTTAAATTCATATAACTTGTATTGTAAGTAGTAACCCACATAATTTGTATTTACGAACATCTCATCCATACGGTAAAACTCTAATTTTCCAATTCCTAAGATTCGTTCATCGTTAAATAGTTCATCAATGGCAGCAATAATATCGTCGTATCTCAGATTTTCATAATCGGTTCTTATTAAATCTTTATGCACCAAAACTTGAAAGTGTAGCAGGGCAGACTTGAATTTCAAATTATCTGTCGGTCTGTATTCTTTAAAGGAAAAAGTAACATACGAGGAAGCGTCACTAGATAACTCAGGAACATGATTGTAGGGGTATATTTTATTGAACAATAGAGAAGATGGATCATCTATTGTCTCTCGATTTAAATAGTTGCTATTATCGTACTGTAAAGCCTTACATAATTCTTGTGAGCTAATTAGCTTTTCTAAGACTTTTGTTCTGAGAGATCCTAATTCTCTAAATCGAGACATGTTAGTTCACAATAAAATCTCTGGTCAGTACATATTCCAGAAAACCACTAGTGTTCATATCCCTTGTATCATCAAATGTAGCGACGACCTTATCTACCTGATCCAGAGTAAGTGGAGTAGTTCGGTGAATTTCCTCGCCAAGACTATTACGAACCTTAACCTTATAATAATTACCATTAGGTTGTAGATTACCAAGTTCATATGTAAGGGCAATGCATTTTAGAGCTTCAAGTGCAGATCCTTTGTCGGCGTGTGTTTCCTTGGAAAATGCTAATTTAAGTTTATTATCTGTAGCAATCGAATAAGCATATTTATATTGTGGATTAATAGCTACGTCTAGATCAGCATCAATGATTTCAATTGTAGGTGTAGCACTAATAATTACAGAGTTATCAATCCCAGATGAGTGCTGCATAGAGTAGGGGAGGGGAGAAAAAATAAGCCAATTATTTGTAGCTCCTTGAATAAATTGCTCAAGCTTAAGTTCTCCAAAACGGATGATGGCTTGCATGGATACACTCCTTATAGTAATGATTTTATTTCAATTTCTTTTGTTGCATAAGCTAATCTGGTAGAGTTTTCGACATGCAAAATAACTCTGCCTTTCTTGTTGTTGGCTTTAATTTTACAGGCTTGTCCATCTTGTTCGATTATACTGGCTAAAGTGGTGGGTGTTGAACCATCAGACTCGGTTAACCAAAAACAAGCTTTGTCTTGTCGAGCAACCCCATTATCCTTAAACGAACAAGTGAAGGATTTAGTCATGTTATATTTAATAAAGTCGTCGCCAGTGATGTGAGCTGAATAATTATTTGTAGTGGAGGACGTAACATTAACTTGAATAGTTTGAGAAATATTTCTGAATGAAATGGTTATTTTACTTGTTCCTTTTTTTAAAGGGGTTACTAAACCAGTTGGAGAGACCCTTAAAACTGTTTCATCAGCGACAGAGTATGTAATTTGATCATCAACTTCCATTACCTTTGAATTATTGGTTAGTTCAATGTTCAACTGAAGAGTCTGATTTTCTTCTATAGCAACAGTGTCCTTAACATTCAAAACCCTCAGTTGGTAGTCAGCAATGTTGCCATTGTAATCGGCAATCTCAAGTTCTAAATTGTCAGCAGGGATTAAATCTTGCTCTTCTAATGTCAAATTTATTAATCCATCAATTAGACGATTGATCCCCACGGTTTTCCAAGCACGACCATCAATAATAAAACGCCTATTTTTCTTTATTTTCTCAGTCTCATTATTCTTTTGGATTGTTATTTGTCGTCTTTCATTAGGCATCATCAGGATTCTTCCTTCTTGGATGCCAAAATTAGATGATGTATCAGATTTAAAGGAGAAGGGAGCTTCTTTAATTTCTCCTTGATCGTCTAACCATTTAAGAGTTGAGTAACAAATTAGAATCACGCCACGATGATATAATTCCATATCATCAACATGATTACATAGCCAAGTCCTATCTTTCCATACAACCAAATCACCCATTTTTAACGGATGATTCATTGCAACAATATTCTTTTGTTCACGAATATCTCCATCATCAGTAATCCAAACTTCTTGATTATCGTCTCCATTGATACTCACTTGATAATAACTAGGAGATTGCGAGAAAGTTGAATTCATAACTTGCTTTGTGTGGGCAATATTTCTGTCTCTAACAGTTGTTTTACAGTTAGACAGATATGACTTGTATGCCTTGTAACTCATACTAATTCACGCTCATATTTTTCAAATAGTATTGCATCATTAACGAATCAGCACGTTCAATAGCCTTATCACGTAGTACAGCTTTTTCTTTAAAGTTCTGAGATTCGCTATATCTTTTCCAGTCAGATGAAGAAATCGCCAATCTCATATCAAGAATATTATTTACCTCTTTTTCAAACCATTCGCCAAGCATTAGCTGTGAGAGTATTTCTTGTTCTAACTCCGTTAAATCGGCAGTAAAGCTTCTGTTTTCCTCGTCTCTGTCAGACAGATCATTTTTACAGTAGCTGAACTTAACCAAGCCTGATTTAAGAAATCCCATAAGATAGTCTTCATAATCTTCAATCGAATTTAGAAACATTTCATCGATTGTATAATCCTGAATTTTACCTTGAAATCTCTCAAATATTTTTGAATATGGGGTCATGATTAATCCCCTTTACACGCTATTCTTTACTTTAGCCAGTTCATACAGATCTTGTTTGATCAATTTACCAATAGAGTCTATTTTGTATCTATCTTGGAATCTACTATCATTAGCCGCAATGCCAACCACAATTCTTTCAATGATATTTTCTTTTAACGTTGGAGAAACAGAATTTAATGTATCAACAATTTCATCAATATCAAGAGAGATAATATTATCAATTGTTTCACGACTCACAAATTTTTGGTAAACATCATCCAGATACAAGGCTTTAACCGCTTTTTCACTTTGAATCAAGAACGCCCCTTCATGAGCAAACTTAGTATGGTTGTCTACAATTGCTCGCACATCTTCGAAAGTAATCGTTTTAGAGCTGCCAAAATCATTGAATCTAATGGTAGATGTAGTGCCTGTTAGATTTAACCCACCATTAGTTAAAGAAATAACTCTAATGTATTCACGGGGATCAATATCTAATTTATCCTCAACAGATTCGAACAGAGAGTTTACTTTTTTAGTTTCTGTTTTGATTTCCTCATGAGAAGTTTCAATTTTTTTATTTTTCTCCAGTAAGTCTTCAACTAAAGAAGTGAGTTTAGCAACTTGATCTTCTAATGCGATTTCTCTTACTGTTTTTTGAGTAGATTCATTGTTTGTATTTTCAGTATTAGCTATCTCCATTTTCTTTGGTGCTGCCATCTATATGCCTCCCTATTATTTAATAAAAAGGTCGATAAGAATGTACTTACCGACCAATGGAATTATGAGAATTTATACAATCCATAAGCTGCTGCTGTAATCAACTGCACATCATAATTCTGCGATACAGAATATCCCATTGTTTGATCTGCATTATCTTCAGGTTTAGATTGAGTAATAATTGTGTTACCCTCAAAACCAATTTTGACTAGCTTATCAGAGCCAGAAGAGAGTACAACAGCGAAGTCACCATCGATAGCAAATTCATCGCTATTTGGCTTCAAACGTTGACCAATTTCAAAAAGCTCAGTGCCTTGGAAGTTACCCAAATGTCCGGTCTTATTAAATTCTTGTCCAAGACCAAATTGAAGGTACTGATTCTCTGGCAAGATACGAGCAAGTGCAGTTTTAGTGCCGAATACCACACTCTTGTCCGTATTGTTTGCAGCAGAAACACGTTGAACCAGATTGTTAAAAGCTGTAGAAGTAAAGGCAGCATTTTCTTTATATTTAGCGCCCAGAGTAGTAAAAGAGTCATAAATCGAAGAGTAAATGCGAGTAGTGATATCAGTTTCAATTGCTTGAGCTACACGTGCAACCCATGCGCCCCAATTTGTTTTTCCTGCAAGCACACGATAAAGTTCTTCATAAATTTCTACAGTACGGCGTTGAGGAGTAAGTGTTACATCTTTTCCGAACAAACGTTGCCGTTGATTACCTCGTTGACCATTAGCTTTAGTACTAACGACAAACAAATCTGGACTATCTACGTGAAACACCAGTTGATCGCCCCAGTTTACATTTTTAACTTCTGCGAACTGGTAAAAACTATCCAAAACTGTTTCAGGGATTACGATATCCAAAGTTTGAGCTACCAGAGCAAATGTTGCCCACTGGATATTAGGGTTAGAAGCCATCATACCTTCAGTAAAATTGGTATCAGACGGAATGCCTGCTAGACGGTAAGCTTCTTTTTTCAAGCCTTTGGTGAACAGTTCTTGTTTTGCATCAAGGGTTACGCCATCATTCGCATATTGAGCATACTTATTAAAACGACCATCTTTGTTGCGGTTTTGATAACAATAGTGGTACCAAGCTTCTACACCAGCTTGTACAACATCTTTTTCATTTTGCGACATATTAAAAAACTTAAGGCTACCATAGTTTTTCATACTAAATTAGTTCCTCCGATTATTATGTATTAGGCTTCTTTAATTACTTGCAGTTTAGTTGCTGGAACACGAGAGCGCCCAACGGAAATAGTTGTTTTTTCAAGAACCAACAGCGCTACTTTAGTTGTTCCAAGGGTTGCGCTAGCAATGCCTTTATATTTACCATCCTGTGGAATAACGTATTGATCCACAACTGTTGCGCCATCGATGCCGTCATCCGTGATAGTGAATGTGTCACCATTTTTAAGGCGAAATGCACGAGCAGGGGTATTAGCTTTATTAGTGAATAGAGCAGGGTCACTTACGTCAATTCGGAAGCCATTGACCTCTGGAATCTCTGGGCTTGCAACCAACAGTACTTCTTGAGCCGCTACATCAGTTGGAGTTGCAGCGATACGAACTTCTGGGTTACCAGCCAACACCCCCTTTAGAACTACTAAGCTACCGTTATCAACCGCCTCAGGCAATTGAACAGACTGAATAAAGCTGTCTACTTTAGTACCAGCCATCAGATTAAGATTTACAATTGTACTCATTAAATATATTTCCTCCTATTAATTGTTTTGTTGGGAAAGTCTATCCCAAACTGTTTTAGGTGTTTCTTTATTTTGTTCGCCATCATCTGGAAGTCCCATTGAAATAAAGTTAAAGTTCTTCGATTTGGTAGTTTCGATAATACGATCACATACGTAAGATTTAACTTCTTTTTCAAATTCAGAAAAAGTAGCAAATGAAGAACGCTTTTCTGTAAACTTAGCTTTTTCATCTTCGGTAAGAAGAGTAGGGTAAGAATTAAATAGCTCATCGATTCTTTCTACATCTTCAGCTTCTTTAAATTTTATAATTTCTTCTTGAAGCTCGATGATTTTCTCGTCTTTATTTGTAATTTGAGACTCTACTTCAGTAAATTTCTCTTGAATTTCTGTCAATGTTTGATTCAAAGAAAGAATGGCTTCATCTTTACCCGCGATTTTTTCGGTAAACTCAGCAACCAGTGTTTCTTTTTCGTTTTTTTCCTTGTTTATGGCTTCTGTTGCTTCGCTGCTAATTGAATCGATAGTGGACTTAAAGGTGTTGATCGCGTCATCGGCTTCATCACCATCTACCCAATCTACAGGAGAATATTTAATTCTCGTAAGAGTGTCGAAATCAATTACAACATTATCTCCTTGCATACTGTAAGATGCTTTCTTGTGCCTATATCCATCTTGGACATCGCAAAGATAGATATAATTTTCATCAAAGTCACTAAGATAATAAGAGCATCTTTCTACCGACTCTCCATACCAATTAGTACCTATGTATTTTTGTTTACTAAGGGCATTGTCAATCTCTTCGTATAATTGGTTAGTAGTCAATTTGAAAAGAGCTGCAATTTCTTTTTTGTTTTTTTGCAATTGAACATTATCCTCCTTACTGTCCTTTGTTTGTTTATTAACATCATTAAAATGATGTAGAAATGAATTTAACTCTTTCATTTTTTTGGTAAAATCATCATCCAAAGAAAAATGCTCAATTTTTGCGTGAGCATTAATCATACCAGTGCCGTATTTATTGCCCAATAAAGTAACGCCAGTATACCTAAATGATTTAATATTCAATATTTTTGTCTCTTTGTTGTACTCAGATTCATCAATTACAATTTCGATTGACAGCTTAGTTTCTTCTTGGTTGTTGATGATTTTCATCTCATCTTGTGCATAGACATTCCATATGTATCCATCTACAACTGCATAATTTCTCCCATCAATTTCTTCATAATGATAGTTGTTATTAACGGCAGAAATTACTCCGATGGGCTTTTCTATATATGTAATTTTATCTTCGTCTTCATTATATTCCATTTCATGCTCACCAAAATCATCGCCTTCTATATGGGCCAAAATAGGAATATTAACGACAGATGATTCAGCATTTTTAAGAACATCGAAATCGATGTTACTTTTATTGTTGTTTACACCATCATGAGATATCCACATTCTAAGTCTTGAAAATCTAGAATCGTTAAGAGGTTCGATTTCATAATTCTCGACGAAAAGAGTAGCTTTTTTATCCTTATTTTTTATAATTATCACCTCCTCAAAAGAGTCTAACGATTATTCAAATCTAAGTCTCTTGTCTTTGCACCATCATCACTAAGATCGTTATCAGATACTTTTGGGCGACCGCTATCCTTATTACCGTTCTGCACATGGGAACTGGAAAGGGGAACAAGGTATTTTTCAACAAGGCTAATACTGTTCTCATAAGCCAACAGACTTTGCATATCTTCAGGGTTTATGCCCATAGCCAAAGAGACCAATGTTTTAGAAAATCCAAACTGTCCAGCTTTAAGGTACTTTTCGAACTTTTCGTCTCTGTTGAACACTGTTATATCAGGGAAGACTACTTTATGGCGATATTTTCCCGTTTTGCTTTTTAGATAACTGTTGATAAAACGCTCAAACTGGCGATACATATGAATTACATAACCTTCATCGACTTTGATTGATGCTTGAAGACCAGAAGCATTAACAGTCCCCGAACCAAATAATATAGGAGTTGAACCAGCAGCTTGATAAAAATTATCCTGACTAAAACCAACTATGTTATTTTGAGTTTGTGATTGATTAAAATCAACCGTTTTTAACTCAAACGGGGTTGTAGCAACTTTTACTCCATTCGGAACACCAGCTTGGAGGATTGCAGTATATTGACCTGCAACATTAGGATCAATAGCAAAGTTATTAGCTACCGAAGCTCCCTTAGTGTCACTCTTCATTGGAATTTGCCCAACAATTATCTTCCAAGTTTCAAGCTCAGTTTTTGTTTTCAGCAAACCTTTGTAATGTTCTATTTCAGCGCTATCTAAGAATAACCCCATTAGAGGAGGGGTTAGTCCGGCTCTGGTTTCATCAAATTTAAACACTGGAGCTTTTATAGGATCGAGAGGTTGCCAATAGACATAACGATCTTTACTGCTCCCAGCATTGGCAAAGTCACTGTAATATTCACTAAATTCAGGAGCGAAATCGTTTATATTCACACCTGATTGTAAAAAGTAATACATGTTAAAAGCATATTGATATCCGTATTCGGTTTTATTGATGATCTTACAGTATTTTGATGGCATCTCTTGCAAAGCAACTGAATCACCAAACTCACGAACATAATAGAATTTTGCATCTTCCAAGATTACACCTTTTAATATATTTGGAAAGGTTGACTTGGGCGATAGTTTTTCTACGATATCTACTGCTTTACGTCTGGATTTTTTAAAAGCTGTAGATTTCATATCTTCTTCATCGGCATTAGTTGCAACTATAAATGAGTCGAAGGTAGGTATAGTAGAATAGTAGTTAACCAATCGATTAAACTGCATTACTACATTAAAAAGATACTGACTTAAATCCTTTAAGGCATCTTCGTTTGCTTTTGGATTTTTAATCATTTCTTCAATCTTTTTTCGATCAAATGTAGTAGGGGACATATTTAACGACTTTAACAATTCATTTTGCCATAGTGGACTAAATAGCGAACCACTTTGATAGCTACTAGAGAGAGCTTTTGCAAATTGCAGTGCATAATCTTCACTATTTTCTATTTTGGGAGGAGTTGTATTTACATTAGGCGTATCCTTGTTGTTTTTTCTGGTCATTGTTCACATCCTTTCTATATAGATTTATTGCGATATGTATAGGTAATCTAAATAATTAAACTCGTCATTTTGGTTTGCTCTAAGTTTATTATCCATTTCCATTTCATAAATAAAGTGAAGTCCATATCCTAAGCTTGTAACTCTATCCCTTTTCGTGGTATTTACGATTCTTTCATAAATAATATTCTTAGCGTTACTTTCCATTTGTTTAATATTACTCAATTCCTGTAGTAATAGATCTGTTTCAATATATACAGCAAATTCTTCAGCAGTCATTGCATCGGTTTTAAACAAAATGTCCATTTGTTCTGACGGAACCAATAGTCTCAACGTACCATCTTCAAAGCAACTCTTCATATATGGGTACATAATATTATTGTATTGATTTGTAGCTGTAACAGCTCTTATGAGAGGATTTGAGTTCTTAAGTGTAAAAGCGTCTTGATCGTCATCTTTAATGAGTGGGGGAAACTCAAATCTTTGTCCATTTTTTTCATCTACATATTCCCAAGTTTCATAAAACAAATGAGGCAGGTTTTCACCGT
Source organism: Paenibacillus polymyxa (assembly GCF_015710975.1). Lineage (NCBI taxonomy): Bacteria > Bacillati > Bacillota > Bacilli > Caryophanales > Paenibacillaceae > Paenibacillus > Paenibacillus polymyxa. Next base: position 4,451,974 of record NZ_CP049783.1, read on the forward strand.
TACCTCTAGAGTCAATCACCAGCTTAATAGTGTTTGGGAATCTAATATGTACTAAATACCTTAAAAAATCTCTTTGCTTTTGCAGTGTCAGACCCTTATTAGCTTTCATATATACAACTTCTTTGGTAAATGTTCCATTTACTTTTGGCTTTAGTTTAATTACTGTTGTAACAGCCTGATCCGCATCTAATGCTGTGCTTGTTGCTACGTCATGGACGATGATATACTCACTTTTTGATTTTTTCGGTTGTTCAAGTTCACATTTTTCTAAAGTTCTAACTTCTTGTGTTAATTCATAAGGATAATAACTTTCGCCACTTGAGCCAACAAAAACTCCCCTGTATTCATAATCAAATTTTTCTTTATTCATCGTTGGTTTTTCTAGTTCGCTAAGAATATCATCTTCATCGAATATTCCTGCATCTACACCAACCTGATAGGGGAGAGTACATACAAAATAGTTTGGATCTCCACTGACCATTTTTTTATAATGATGCATAAATCTTTTGTATAGACTGGACGTTTTTAAATATGCAGATGAAATAAAGATAACTTTACCTTTTTCATATTCACTGTGAGTGATAGCGATAGGTCGTTTAGTTTTAGTCATCGGGATCAAAATTGTTTCTATAATATCATCGGGGATAATTCTAGCTTCATCACAAAGCAAATAATGAAAACGCCATGAACGAGCAGAATCACCGCTTTGTCCATTACCCAAAACAATGGCTCGAATTTCACTGCCATTTTTAAAATTAACAACGCAGTCGTCAGAACCTGTTTTAATCGGGAAGTTTATTTCTCTTGCAATATCTTCGTGTTTTGCTAGTTCACCTTTGATTTTTTGAATAATTACATTTCTAGCTTGCTGTCCTTTGCCTGAAGCTATCCCTAGTTTAATACCCGGATACAGAATGGCAGCACATATAAAAAATACAGCACTTAACCAACTTTTACCGATACCGCGACAACAAATCAGCATAGAGTATTGATATCTAGCCATTGCTCTAAGTATTAACCTTTGAAACGGATATAGCTTTAGTCCTAATACGTTTACAGCAAACTCATCTATATGATGTCGATAATATGCTATGTATGTTTCCCAATTCTCATAATCAATAGATTCTCTCTTTATTGGATCATAACTTATTGAGTTCTCAAAGTTATCTGAATTTCCATCATTTTTATTTCTACTTTTCTTACTATAATTTTTGAATGCCATTTATTTCACCTAAACCGATTCTTTGATAGATGCAAATTGATCTATCATCTTATCAATACTATCTTTATCCATAGGAATGTGTTTTGGTACCCATTTTCTCTGCTCAACCTGATCAAACGTTACTCCAAAGCACCCTAGACCTACATCATTTTGTCCTCTTTGCGATTCAGAGAACTGGGCTGATTTTGATAAAGTATCAAATGTCTCTCTTGCAGATTTGTACTTAGAATCGGCTCCAGAAACGCCATTCAATACATCTTGAAAGCACTTATCCATATGTAAGCTTGCTTTGCATATCTTCTTAGCGTAGTCCTTGTGATTAGTTGTAACTATTTTAAAATCTCTATCTAATCCAGTATAGTATTCCTCAAGATAGTCAATGTCGGAAGCGGTGTATTCTCCCATCCACTTCTTATTGTAATGACGTGCTTCATCTATATATTCAGCTTCGTTTGCATCTGTATTACTCTGGATAAAATAATTGTCGCTGTCGGAAAATTTCATATCTTTGTACTTGGGAAAAGACGAGAGTTGTGGAATATACCTTGACCATTCCTCTCCACGAGAAATCCATAAATCTTCAATAAAAGGCTTATCCATCATTGCCAAAACACTAACAACTCTGTTCAGGTAATTAGCATCTTTTTCGCCTATGTATTCATTCATACATGACTTACATATTTCAAATTTTTCAGTAATGAACAATGGATTAGAATTCACATAAAAAGATGTTGCAACTTTTGTCTTACGGCATGTTAGACAAGTTATTTTTTTAGAAGATGGCGATTCTTTTTTTGTATCAGCCAATATTTCACCTTCTTTACATAGAAAAAACAATAAAATTCCCATTTGATAATAAAAAGCATGGGGTAGGAGGGAGCAGCCTGTTTAAAGACGGAAGGTCTCCCAATGAGAAACAAATAATAAAAAGCCTGATAGTACTCAGGCATTTGATTTATGTATTCCTCAGCTCTTAGTTATTTCAATTTGTTCACAATCTTCGTAATTTCTTCAGGTGTAATAATCTGTTTTGCTCGTTTGTCAGTTCGGTTGCCATAAATAAATGCTGCTCCATCTTCAGCGTAGTAAACAACCGCTTGTTTATTAATCACTGGGTATCCGTGTTCTTCTTCGATATCTACTTCAACAATTTTCTTGTTTAGTGCGTATTGTTCAGCTAGCTCTTTCTCATTAACTACATGCAAAATTTGATATTTATCTAAATATGCGTACATTATTTCCTCCAATAATATGTATAAATTTTATTTTACTTCTTGTAAATTGATATCTATTTTGTATTCAATTCGTCCGTCCACATCAAAAATATGCATCTTTTGCATTGCATCCGAATACATACGTTTACTGACGGCATAAGAATCTACGCCGCAAAGACTGCCATTAGAAACTACCGTTGTTCTACCGAAATCTTTAACAGTATCATGATGAATATGGCCTTGGAAGATGTATTGAGGTATTACGCCAAGGAATTGAGGTAATTGTCGGGCTGAGGTCGTTACATGGTCTAAATCGCCATGCACATATATGTGAGGCTTTTTAAATGATTCATCGATAAAATAACCATCTTCGCCTTTTAATAGTTCAATATTATCGAATTCTCTAAGGCGAGTTTCCATATACCAAGGAATGATATTTTCAAAGTTTTCTTTTAATATAGCTTCGTTTTTACTTTGAAAAGTCCGACTATGATTGCCAATTAGGTTTATGACTCTTACCTTTGGTACAAACTTAGCAATCTCTGCAACGGCTTCAGACAATCGCTCTGATATGTATTGAGTTTGAGAGATGACATCTTCACTCTGTTCAATTCTTGAAGTAAGATGGATAAATCCTGCGATTTGATCTCCAATTGAAGCTATTGTTAATTCGTCAACATTGTGTTTCTGACAATAATAAATCGTTTTGGATACAAGATGATTAAATCTTTTATCAAACACACGTGGATTGTATTTGTTTAAAGAGTTGTCCGATTCTTGTCCGTAGTGAAAGTCTGAAAAAAGGACGTTTGCGCGAATATAAGAGGGACTTTCCTTGGCAGGAGAGTAGGGGAGAGGCTTAACTTTTTCAAGTTGCTTAATGCTAGTTGAAATTTCATCTTTTAAGTGTTCAAACTTAGCAATCATTTTGATTTTATTATTGAATTCGCGTTTTTGATCTTGAAACTGATATTTTTGCTTTTGTAATTCAATAGTTTTATCTTCAATTTCGCGCCTGTACTCATCAGTTGACGACTTTTTCACGCCAATTGAGATGCCACGAGTAAGCAAGTGGAACTCTTTGCGATATTTAGACTCCGTGAAGTCCTCATTGAGATATTCATTCATAAGTGTCGCAATTTTACTCCAAGATAAACCCAACTCTTCTTTGCTGGAGCCAATCCGTATAAGGTATTCCTCGTATGTCTCGTTATCTAATGATTGAAGAGAAGTCATTCATTTACTCCTCTTCAATTTCTAGTCCAACTGGAATTTCATAGTCCTCAATCGGAGCAACTTTGATTTTTTCACCATCAATTGTAATGGTGATCTTAGAGGCATTAGGGTATAGTCCAAAGGCTGCTTCTCGAATTCCATTCAAGCCAACCAATTTCTCTTTATTCGATTCCATATATATATGCTCCCTATATTATGTGTTTTTTTGATCTAATCTATCTGCTTTTTTGTAGCTTACCCGATTAGGGTAAGATGGAGGGGAGATTAACCCCTCAAGTATTTACTGTTTAACTTCTTCAGTCGTTAGTCTGCCATGTTTCATCTTGCAGGTTCCCTTGTTCAGGGCTTAGTTAAGAATTGAGTCAATGCAGGGCGGCGTATCCTGATTTCTGGTAACTTGCTATAAGCAAGCGCGCCGGGAACCTTTCCCACTTCATTGGCTTATATCTAACTTGTGCGAACCACAAATGGTTCTAATATGTATGTAAACTTTATAAAATTACTGCTTTACTTGCTCTTTGAACGCTGGAGCTGGTTTGAATGCTGGAACTTTTGTAGCAGGGATATCGATTTCTTCTCCTGTTTGCGGGTTACGTCCTTTACGTGCGGAACGTTCACGAACCTCGAAGTTACCAAAGCCAGCCAATTTAACTTTATCTCCATTTTTTAGAGCAGTTACAATTGTTTCTAGAGCTGCGTCTACTACCGCTTCAACATCTTTCTTTGTGTAACCCGTAGTTTCTGTCGTCGCTTTTACCAAATCTGTTTTATTCATAATATATAATCTCCCTTAGTTTTGTTTTTTGTGATAGAAAGATATTTTCTGTCTATTCTATCACTATATAAAAAATTTAATTTATACAGAAAACCCTTATGTACCATGGATTTTTTGATGTTTTCTAAATGGTAAAGTATTAACTTTTATTTTTATAATAGTATCTCAAAGACTTATTTCTGTTTTGTGTTTCTCTGATTTTACTAAAGCAATCAACACAATATTTTTTTCTGTTTGATGTAATATGTATCAACGTACCACAGCATTTACAATTTATGACCTTACTATCCCCAATAAACTGGTCAAAGTAATAACCAATATTATCATATGTATTAATAATAATTGCTACCTGATCATCACGCTCTATCTTATCGATAAAACTCAGTTGTACTTTGCCGTTATCTTTTCGATATCCAGTTTCAATATTTAAATGATTTTTTTTATAAAGGTCATGAATTATCTCATTGATATTGGACTTGCCATTAATTTTCGCCGCCTTATATAATTCTCTAAATTGAGTTCTACTACCACCAAACTTATTGTGACTTGACTCTTTACCGAACATAGTGTTACTGATCTGTTTATTAATCTTATTCATCGTCAATAAGGTAAACAGTACTTTCTTTTCATTCAAAGTAAGCTCTGCACCGATAATGTAATCAATCTCTGATCTTGATACGCTAATTCTGTCAATATCGATTAACTTATTTTCTTTTTTCACTGCATAGTTCAATACTGAGTTTATAGCCCTAAAGTAGAGTACCTGATTGAAGCCTTCAATATATTTCTGACAAAACTCATAAATCAATTCTTTTCTCTGTTTAGGTTTAAATCCTTTCGCTTTAAAAAACTTCGCTAAGATCTTCAATTCATACACATGATATTTTGTAATAAATCCATTTTCTAATAGCTTTAAAGCATATTTTGTCTCATTGTATCTATAATTAATCAAGATTAACCTCCCGTAATTCATATTTTTTATTCAAATACTCAATATTCCCATGTGCAGAAGGGAAGGGGAAATACACTATGTTTTTTGATTTTCTTTTGACGTTATTAAATAAAATATTGCCGTATAGCTCCCATAGTAAATTTTTTTTCATTTTCGGTTTATCTGAATATGCAAGTTCTATCAGATAGTTAACCAACTCTTCATGATTAGTGCAAATATCGTCCATTATGTCTTTTAGATAATCTAATTGAATGCTTCTTTGATTATCTGTATAAGAGTCATATTTATTATTCATTCCAACTGAATGCATATTCAAATTACCGGAGTCGCTGACTTTTCTGTTATATCTCTTAATATTACGAGCAACCTTTTTAAATGTTAGTTCGTTCCAATGCACCTTATCTGATTTAAGATGGTTTTTCACTTCTAAATCATAAGTATGTATTTTTTCTTTGATAGAAAAATCAATAGACTCTATGTATTTGCAAACGTTGTTCATTACGCAATCAGATTCAATCACTGGTGATTGTTTATAGTACTCTTTGAGGAAATTACGCTCATCAGTGTTTTTTCTGGGTTTATTAATTAGATCCTTTAATGTTAAATCGAGTTTATGTTGGCACTCAAGATTTTTGCCTTCAACGTATTTTTTATATTTCTTTTTTGTGTCTCTATATAGGTAAATAAAGAAATATGGATGTTTATCAAGTAATGAGCGATTCAAGAGTTCTTTTTCTTCTTTTAGTTCTGGAGAATCTTCATTATCTATCTTTTGATAAGTAGTCCAATTTTTTGGGATTCCCTTTACATTTCGACCTATTTTAGCTTTATCAATCTGTGCAGACTGTAATTTTGTACACATTTTTAGTCTATTCATAGTCAATTCATATTCAGCAGAGCCTACATCGAACATAGGAAGAAGAGCGTAGGCAGAAGTACTCTTATTTGTAATGGAACCAATCTGAGAACCAAAAGAAAATTTGTCAGACTGATACAAATCAAAGTCGATGAAATTTATCTTGGTTGGTTTGGGTGGATCATATGTAATTGGCAATTCATCTTCATATACACTGTTCAAAATGGTTTCATTGCTTGTTGTTGCAATTTGATCGTAGTCCCAATCGCTACCTGCCCAGTTTACCGTTTCTTTGCCAAAGACATTCACGATAACTCCCGTATAGCAATGTTTGTACCAATCATTAAGATTATTGTTGTCGACTAACTTCAGCTTAAGATGTTCGCTGCGATATGTGAGCGGCGCTCTCATGGAATCAACAGTTTTTACTCTTTTTTCATTCCAATAATTCGAATAATATTCATTTTTCTTTAGTAATCCTGTTACTTCTAGTCCACAAACATGCTGCATCATCGCATACGGATCACTTACTAGGGTCTGAAAGTTGCCATCAACAATAATTTCACCAAGACAAGCGTTTTTAATCTTAGTTTTGATCATTTCATGAATTTTCTTTTTAATAAAATCATCATTAATCAAAGAATGGTTAAGGATTAAACTTTTAATCCAATACTTGTCGCTTCCTACCAGAAATTTATTTATTTTGCTTTCTGTTGGATTCATTCCCAACAAAAACAGAAGAGTATAGTATATATTATCAGAACTTATACCAGATACCCAGTTGACAAATTTTTCGCAAATATCTTCAATATCTTGTTTGGACAAGTTTAAAGTTTGTAGAAACTGATAATTCATTCTCAGAATATCTTTTGTTTCTTTTGGAGTATACAGGGAAACTCCCCATTTTAAATTGTTTTTTTCACAATTGTTCTGATAATACTCTAAGCTCGGAAATGAGTCCCACAGTTTAAACTGACTTTCTGAAAGTATGACATCGATATTTTTAACATCTATAAAAATATCGTTTCCGCTCACATCCTTATATAAAGATTTAACGATATAATTCCCATTATTCTCAGATTCACAGAATTTATGAATGTCAAAAGTACAGAGCATACCCTTAATATAGTTTTGTCGTATACACCATTGGGCAGGTACATAATCTAATCCTAAATCACCAGCCCATTTCGCAGCCATTTCATAACTAATTAATCCCTGACCATCAAAACGATTAAATAACTGTGCTAATTCTTTGACTTCAATAGTATCATCCTTATCTAAAGCTGTTTCAGTCGCATAGTTGTAAAACATATTTGTCTCGCTATGATAGTCTGGTACGACACAAAATCTTGGTGTAGATACTATCTTAGTGGCTGAACCAGCTAGACCAAAGTAGGCATTGAATTTAGAAGGGGCAAGTTTCACATCTGGGTTACGACCATTATTTAGCACTTCACATAATTTTATCTTCATTTTTTCTTCACAGAAAACAACAGTTGATGCTCTTGCTTGCCCAGCCGAGCTTGATAGGCGCACATATTTTTTACCGTTCAAAAGCAGTCCATTTTGGAATAAGTAGTCATAATGACTAGTATGTTCAATTTCAATGGTTATGTATTCAGGAATAAACATCATATCGTATATTTTAGACTGTATTTGTTTAATTTTTTTTAAATTGCTCTGGGAATTTGATTTTCGCAACGCATTTCGTTCATCGTATAGTTCTTCTAGTTTTTTTATATCGACTTTTTTGCTTTTGATGTCTCTAATGCTTCTTAAAAATTGATTATCGGCTAAAGCAATGATTTCCCCAAACGACTTTGCTTCTTCAAATGATAAGTTAATATCATAGTCGAACTCTTTGAGTCTAGATGACTTAAACTTCATTGTATAAAACTGTCGATTAGTCAACAATAGTTTTCCTCCTTTTCAATCTACATGTCTTACATCTTTTAGGGATATTTAATTCTTTTCTTAGGTAGCTTTGCATTTCAGAATAGGATAATAAATATCCCTTTTTACAGTTAATACAGACATGTTTAACCTTTCTATCTTTTAACGAAGCCCTAATATCTTCGCAAAATATTTTTAATTGGGCTTCTGCCATGTTCAAAATTTTATTTGTTATTTCAATCTTACGCAGTGTCTTATTTGTACGTCTAATAATTAAACAATATGTGTAATGCGAGAATTCTTTTCTGTATTTATAAGGATGCTTTCTTGAGCCATTATAATAACTACGATGTGAATAATGATTTTTACTTATTAATTTAACTTCGATGTTTTCTATCAAAGGTTCTAGAATAAGTTGAATTCTGTTCGTTAAATGATTGAGTGAATGAGAACCACCAAGTCTCTCTGTAAAGATGGCTGACTCATTTAGACTCATAAAATTTTTATAGTCTTGGTACAAATTCGCACACATTGATTTTTTCAAAACTTTCATAACAATATGTTTATCAGTATTTTCAATAGAGTCAATAGTATTCGCTATCTGTTCGATATCAATTTTATTATTTTTGTACTTGATTACATCATCCCAGAACCAATCAAGTTTACGCACTCTTTCTTTTAGGTGAGTATTATTATTCTGTGATAGCATCAATTCTTCTTTGTAACTACCTATTGTATGATAGTATGTATCATTTCTCTTAACATTAAAACACTTTCCACTATAGAACAATGCTTTAAATTTCATATCTCTTTGTAACAAGTTTTTTGTGTCAATTTCCACAACTATTGATGAAAGTGATGTCCATAGATCGAAATAATCTCTAATACTCTTTTTATTGGTGCAGTAAATCTCGAAAAATATGGTATTTCCACACTCTGTTTTAATTGTCACATCTGGTCTGTATTTTCTGCTGTCTACTTTGTGTGTTTCTTCTGTGAAAATCTCTTCGCAAACATATTTTGTTTCTTTGTCAGTGACTATATAAAAAGTGTCTCCGGGTTTAATGAATTCATGCTTAAACCACCAATGAACCATTGACTCTGAATTGCATTTACTAATGTCGAAATGAGCAAAGTGGGCAGATACTTTTTCTGAATGTGTTGCTTTCGGTTTTAATTCTGAGCCACATATTGGACAATAATATTTTTCATTAAGATTGCCATTGTTTATTTCATCTATACATATTGTATTTCCTGTCTGATTTCTAGCAAACCACAATTTGATATTGTCATACATCAATTACTTAGTCCTCCAACAAAATATATTTACTTTCTAAATCTATACATTGCTATGTATGGGTTGTTTATTACCTCTAGGATATTTTTTAGCAGCTTCATTTTTTAACCAAATTACTTCGACATCCATATATGTATAGTCTTCTTCTTCAATATCTCTATCTAGTGATACATCTCTCTCATCGTAGTAATCTAACTCATATCCGTCATAGTACAAATCCTCCCAAGTAATAATTGAATGATTTCCTTTATTCTGTTTTTTCATTATGTATGATATTTTCCTCTCAAGTTATATTTTCAGAGACAATTAATCTCTGTACAAACAATATAGCATGACATATTCGAACTCGTCAACAATATAAATATTTTCATTATATTTACTTGTATAAAGATATGATGTATAATAGATATAAAGATGAATGGAGGTCGTAACATGAACGCAGCATTAAATAATAATGTAGTTGGGTTGCATACTAACAGAGTATTTGAAAGTATTTCAGCATATCTAATGAAGGTTGAAAGAAGAAGTACACATACGCGTTATAACTATGAAGTTGCGATTCGCAGATTCTTTATGTGGTATAGAAATAAGAATTTAGAAGAGCTAAAAGAAGAAGATCTCGATATTTTAAACGAACAAATGATTAGGTATCAGGCTCATTTATTGGATGATTATGATTATGGTCATAACTATGTAAATGCACTGGCAGCTCCAATCGTTAAGCTGTATGAACATTTGTCTCGAAACAGATATAACGTAAAGGCAGAAGATGTCCGCTTAGACAAACTCCCAGACGATGGAGAGAGCTATGGCAAACTAACCGTAAAAGAAGCTGAGACAATGGCAAAATTGGCAATGAAACAAAAAAAGGGGCAGGAAAAAGCAACACTAATAAGGGTAGCGTATACAACGAGCTTCAGAAAATCAAGTTTGCTACATATTAAATGGTCAGACATAAGTATAGATCCAAATAGTCAAAACTATATTGTAAAGATTATTGGCAAAGGAAATAAAAAGCATTCTCGTCCACTATCTCCTGACTTATACAATGAGATGTTAAAAATAAAGGAGCAGGCGTACTATAAAAAATATAATGACAACTATGTATTCCATTTGTCAGATAATACAATCTTAGCGATGATGAAAAATTTAAGAGCTGAAATGAATATCTCTGAGGATAGAAACATAGTTTTCCACAGTTTTAGAAATGTAGCGGCAAACTACATAAAAGAGACTGGTGGAGACATTGAGGAGATTAGAAGTCAACTTGGACATTCAAACTATGCTTCACTAAAACACTATATGTCTGACGATAAAGACTATGCCAATATGGCAGGCATTCGGATGTTAGAAGATATTGATGAAAATATCTTAGAAAAACTAAATAAAGAAGAATTGCTGCAAATCATTAATAAGCAAAGTGAATCCATTAAAATTATACTGCAAAGAGAAGCTAAAAAATTAATTAATAAAAAGGAGGAAAGGTAGGCAGATAAGATTAAAATACTTATCTGTGTAAATGATGGAAGACAAATATGAATGAAAACAAAAAAGCGGTTAAACAAACCATTCTCATTAGAAATGATGTAGTAAGAGATCCTAACTTGAGCGTAAATGGATTTGCATTTGTATTTTACCTGAAGTATTTATATTGGAAGACAGGGAACAAGTTTGAGTTCGAAGTATTTACTACAGAAGTAAAAGATTATCTTTGTATCTCAGATAATAAAACGATAAAGACTATATTCAAAGAACTGTACAATCTGAGGTATTTACTGAAAGAAGTTGAAGAGTTAAAACAAAATAAGCCCATCTTACTTACCTTGAACAAGGATAAGTTTTTGACCTCTATCAGCAAAGAAGAGACGGAATACTTTACTCAATTACCCATAAATGTTTTATATGCCATGAGAGATCGAAAGTTAGACAGAAAAGAAGTAAGAATATTATATTATTTAAAAAGTTATATAAATCATACGAATAGTAAGAAGATGTATTGTTATCCGGGGATTGAAACAACCATGACTAGAGAATTGAATATGAGCAAGAACACAATTCCTAAGTATACAAAGCAACTAGAGGAAAAAGGGATACTTAGCATTGAAAAGAATGCAATACATACCAGTTACCAATATGATGATGAGGGTAAGCTATTATTCAATAAGTATAACAACCATTACTATTTGAATTACGATAGGCTAGAAACCTTATAAATACACCTAGTCCCAATTTATCCAAGAACCACTCCCAATTTATCCAACATCCACTCCCAAATAATCCAAGAACCACTCCCAAAATGTCCTGGAGAAATTGGGGGCTAGTAAGTTAGTAATAGATATATAGATATTAGATATGTATATACAGTATTTAGAGTATGTCTTCGCTAACGCGCATCCAACTCTCTGTCGTTGTTTTTTGTTGTGGTTAGCTTGACAATAATTTTATTAAATAAGTTGAATTATAGGACAGTCGATTGTGGCTGTCTTTTTTTGTGTTCTGTTAAAATTGAAAATTTAAAAATATTAGAACAATAGATTCAAACAGTTTAATAGGGTATGTATGTGTAAGTAAAAGTTGATAATGTATGTGCTATTAAATATATGATCATATGGATGGTTGGATCTTACTGTCGTTTGATGTTAAATTACCCCCGAGGAGATCTCAATCGCGATGAAAAAAAGTTGAATCGTAAATTGAGAGTAAATGGATGAAAAACATATATGTTATAAGGGGTTGTGGGGGATATTGGATTGGTTTTGGGGCTATTGAATCGTAAAAGTATAGACAGTAAAAGGATAATTTGATGCAGGAGAGATAAAAATGATCAAAAAGGGCGTAGTTACAAAGTTGTAATGAGAGATAAAATATAGGAGAGATAAGGAGTTTGACGATTCAAGTTACGATTGAGATGAGTTGAAAATATGATGTAATAGTTACAAAGATGTAATAAATGAAAATGATCAGTTAAAAAAATAAACTGAGCGTGAGAGTTGAAGTGCTAGGGGCATATTTGTAAAAAATAGGTGCTCTCTGGATGTAAACTACCCCCCACTACTCTATTCTAAATGAGGTAAAACCATAGTTGTAGCGCATTTAGAAGTATCCATCAATCAAGCATTGACTAACTATATCCATACTCTACCAGTTTATAAATATGGAAATTATTTTCAAAAAACACTTGGATTCTGATTTTAAATTTGAATTTTCAAACTCTATAACCAATAGGGGATAGCACCTACACAACACCTTAATCGAGTTGTAACGGAATTAGCGCAAGATAAGACTCATATATACAAACTATCAATCAACTTTAATCAATCTATTATATCTATATATTCATCTCACCTCATAGCCTATATCTATATCTATATCTATAACTCATCTCATCATTTTCCCTCAATATTTTTCCTCTATTTATCAAATTTATATACACAAAAATAATGAAATGTGTTATAATAATATATGTAAGGAGGTGATAACAATGATAGAAACAATAAGTAAAATACTTGCAACGGTTGGAGCTGCTTTAACCACAACAATATTGGCGATGAACTTCTTCCCTGATAAGGCTAGAAAAATTGCTGACACTGAAAAGGTTAAAGCTGAAACAGAAAAAATAAAGGAGGAGACAAGAAGACTTAAACTAGAAAATGACAAGCTAGAACGTGACAATCAGGCATAATACATATCCTGTCTAGGTTAAAGGGGTCGATTGACTCCTTTTAATCACTAGGCTACAATAACATTAAGTTTGTTATGATACGGCATCAAGTATGAAAGGAGACTTATGTATGACCAACTCTAAAGCAATGTTGACGCGTACATTATCGGTCATTGTATTTATAATTGGATGTGTCTTATTAGGTATTAACAATACATCATTACCCAGCTTTATTCCTTATGCGTTCATTTTCATAAGTGTAATTACCTTTGTAGCTTCAATGAGAAAGTAACTAATAGAAACTAATAGATTTATACGAGCCTAGATGATTTATGTCTAGGCTCTTTTTGTGCTATTTAGGATCATACAAGCGATCTACTTATTCGCCATCTTCATCTGATTCCTCAGCTGTAAATAACTCTTCTACGCTTATTCCTAATGCTTTAGCCACTGCAAACAAATTATTTATATTATGCTGCTCTGACTTATCGAACCGCGATATATAAGGCTGTGGAACTCCTGCATCTACTGCTAATTGAGATTGTTTTATGTCTTTCTCTTTGATTATTTCTCTTAGCTTACCTTTGTATTTGAGCATTATAATATCTCCTTTAACGTGGTTATTATAGTATACAATATTGAATAAATTATTGATATACTATTGACTAATGAATATACAATACTGTATAATGAAGATATCAAAAGGAACACAAAAGGAGACGATACATAATGATAAACATAACCGATAAATGTATTAACCGTGATGGATACCAAATGATTTATGTGAATACTGATTCTCAGCAGGGCGAATTGTCAAACAATGAATGGCAAAGAGACATCAACAAACATTTATCAACGTATCAATCAATTAAGGACAAAGAAGAAATTTCTTATAATGATTTATTAGACTTATCAATAGAAGGTATATCGTTTTGGATAAAAGTGATGAATACAGACTGCTACAACACTAGCAACGTACTAATTGAATTAACATTACAATATGTCAATAAAGAAGTCACTTATTACATTTCAAGAGAGACATATTACAAAATAATTAATCAAAGCGACGAAAAGACAAAGGTATTAGAAAACACTAAAGCAACAATCACAGCTTTCAATAGTATGGGATTTCCTTATGAAATGCAGACAACTATAAGGGAAACAAAAGAAGAAAATAATAAATTAATCGTTATCCATAAACCTAAACGTTCAAGAACATTATACAAGCATACCTATGAAAAAGATTCCGAATTGAGAATTTACGACGGTTGGATTGACACAGGAATAAATGATATGGGTGAATATGTTAGTTATCAAAGTACAACTACTTCTATTAAAAAAGAGCCTATATTAATTTTCTAAGTAACCAAAAAGGAGGAGTATACACATGAAGCACATAAGAGTAGTCAAACAAAACGGTTCAACAATCATACATACACTAGGTACTGATATGGATATTCTTGAACTATCTACAGCTTTCCAAATGGATAGGGTAGATTATCACGGCAAGTATGTCTACATTCACCTGAAAGGATGAATATTATGAACTCGTGGAAGATTAAAGACAAGGTAACTATTCTAACTAGCATATTGTTTTGGCTAATTGTGATAATAAAGATTAAATACTAACACATGAATATAATGAAATGTTCCACGTGAAACAAAAGGTAATAAATACCACTTGCACATTACAAAACATAACCAAACCGTCCAATAGGGATATATTTTATATTGCCTAAATAAATAAATATAATGAAATAATGTACATAGAGTATGAAGTATGATATAATTATATAAGTAAGGGAGGGAGGTGAAACTACTTGGACAACTGGCAGAAAACAGCAGTCATCATATCCATTCTAACTTTCTTACGACTTGTGTATAAGGACATTACCGAATACATAGCATCAAGAAAGAAGAAACGGAAAAAGAAAAAAGCACCCACGTCTCGCAACAGACGTAAGCGCTAAACCAAGTCGCTAAACTTGAAGACAATCCAAGGACGGAAACTAACACCGTCCTACTCTTATCCCTTACATTTTATTATAATGTGTTGCCTATAGTCAATAAACAAAAGAAGGAGGACAATAAAATATGAAATCTGAAGCAGCCACAAGGCTATCTATTGCTATTCTCATGTTTGTGCTTGCGTCATTCATGCCTAATTGGTGGTCAATAAGCATTGTTTCATTTGTGGGATTGTATTCACTTACTACAGGATTGATTAAGTTAAGAAAGGTTGATAAGCCATAACAAAGATTAAAGTTGTTGATTCAATTATGGGTTCAGGGAAAACGACATCAGCAATTCAAATGATGAATAAAATTGATGATGACAAATATATCTATATCACTCCATACTTAGATGAAATAGCAAGAATCAAAAATACTTGTACGCAGCGTAAATTTTATGAACCAAAGG